>NZ_CP014161.1:1316174-1974262 GCF_001543175.1 Aerococcus urinae | reverse complement strand
CCACCACCGTCAGTGAGGCCATGGCTAAACCATAGGAGTTAGCCTTGTTTAAGGGGTTACTTTCTAAGAAACCGACCTGATGAGCCAGAACCCCAAAAACCAGGGCCAAGATATTTTGGTCGAGTAGATTATAACCTAGCCAGGCTTTCACCATTTGAGAAATAAAAACAGCTAGGGAAGCCACTAAGGCCAACTTAGCCAGATACCATTCATCCGACTTCAAATCCTCATGAATGTCACCAATAATACGCTCGCTTGCTTCCTGGTCTCCTTGACCCTGCAAGGAATGAATTTTTCCTTGTCGGTAGTCGGATAAAACCTTTTGCCCTTCGCGTTTTAAAACAAAAGAAGCAATCGGATAGCCGACAAAGCCTTGGACCACCACTAAGAGTGAAGCGAGAACTTGCAATTCAGGCATACCAATATCGGCAGCGGTTTGTCCCATTTGAATCCCTGCAATAATACCACCCGCAATTGGTGGGGCTGCAGTAAAAGCTGCCGGTCGACCAACAAGCAATTGGCCTAGGCCGACCACAAAGGTAACAATGCCTAAAATGGCTGCCACAGCGACAATCACCACCCGCCACTGTTCCAACAATTGGCGAACATTCATCGACGTTCCTAAATGGACTAGAATCGGTGGAATTAGCATCGTTCCTAAGGCTAATAAGCTAGAATCCGCAAAAATCGTCCGTGGCAGCCCTAAAGCAAAGGCCACCACGAAGATGACTGAAACGGAAAACAGCATGGAAACGATACTCTTGGTTTTTACTGCAATAATATTACCGACAGCGATGGCAATCATAATCATAGTAAAGGCATAGATAGCATTCATCATATCACTCCTCTAAATCAATCTAGTGATTTATTTAAAATTGACGTTGGCCTTTCTTATAGACAGCCTTATCTACCTCTTGAACCGCGCTAATATCCGTTAGAGGATTATTCTTAAGGACTAAGAAGTCAGCAAACTTCCCAGCTTCTAGTGAGCCATAGTCTTGGTCAATCTGCATAAATTCAGCGGATTGATAGGAGGTCATCAAGGCTTGATAAGGCGTCCGGTCAAGTAATTCAACCATTAATTCCAATTCCTTAGGCGCCATATCAAAGCCATTGAAAGGTGTCCCGGCATCAGTACCAAGTCCCATCTTCACGCCAGCATCCCAGGCCTTCTTCAGGTTAGCTAATAAGTCATCTAAGGCATCAGCGGCCTTAACCACTTGGAAGTCTGGGAGAACTTCGCCGCCCTTGGTAGCGATGATCCAGTCAGCCACAATAGTGGGGTTAATATGAATGCCTTGGTCAACCATTTTCTCAATGTCTTCATCATCACAATAGAAGCAGTGTTCAATCCCGTCTACTCCCGCCGCAATAGCATTCTTAATTCCTTGCGGGCCTTCTGCGTGGGCAGAAACGGTCCGGCCTTTGTGGTGGGCTTCTTCAACGGCTACCTGCATTTCTTCCACAGACAGTTGGGGCTGGAACATGTGGTCGTCTTCGGTCATCACCCCACCAGTTGCCATTAACTTGATGGTTTCGGCCCCATTTTTCATCCCTTGGCGAATGGCATGACGCATAGCATGGGGGTCATCGACTAACCAGGAGAAGTTAGGCATATCTCCGTGACCACCTGTCATAGAATAAGCCCGGCCCGAGGGCATAATTTCCGGGACTTGCTTAATTTTCCCTTGGCGCTCTAAGCGAGCCATAGTGATGTCAATATCATAAGCGGCTCCACATTCACGAATATAAGTCACCCCGGATTTCAAACAGGTTTGAAGATTATCCAAGGCTAAAACAGTGGTTTGAATAATATTAGCCCCTAAACCGGAATCCAAGGCATGGGCGTCCATGGTCATGTGGGTATGGGCATTGATCAAACCAGGCATGACATAAGCCCCTTTGAGATCAACATTTCGGTCGGCATCTGGGGCTTGGCCGCTCCCCATCTCGGTAATTCGACCACTCTCTTCATCCACGACAAACCAAACATCTTCTAATAAGTTTTCATCTTTTCCGTTAAAGACATTGGCATGTTGATAGACTGTTTGTGTCATTTTTATCTCTCCTTTACTTCTCTTTGGATTTTAATAAATATAAAAAATAGCAAATGATAATTGCTATTCTATCATAAATCAAGTTAATTGAGTGGATTATTTTAAATAGTCTGACAAATTAATATATAAATTAAGAAAACAAAATTATTTATAAATATATTTGACAATTATTTTAATTGTTCCTATAATAATCTCAAATTAATCATAGAATCGATGAAGCAAAGAGTACCGCTAGGGGATTTGTGCAGTGAGGAACGTTAGTGGAAAGTTTCCAAAGACCTAGTGGGAAGCGCATTGCTGAGATGACTTAGTGAATCCTTAGCTAAGTCCGCCACCCAGGCGTTACCATGTCAAGCATTGCAAGCATTTTGCGATATTAGAGTGGTACCGTGGATAAGTCCGCCTCTTATTAGAGGCGGACTTTTTTCATTTTATCCCTCAATAAAGATTCGATGAGAGTTTTGGTCTTAGCCGGCTAAAGGGCACCATAACAAGAGAAATTTTAGAAATTTAAGGAGGATTTTCCATGAAAGCAAAGGTAAAAAAAGTATTACTCGCCTATTCTGGGGGGTTAGACACCTCAGTCACCATCACTTGGTTAAAAGAAAATTATGATAACTGTGAAGTCATTGCCATGACCGCCAATGTTGGCCAGGAAGATGACTTTGATTTCATCCATGACAAGGCCCTCCAATGTGGGGCTTCTAAGATTTATATTGAGGACCTCCGCCAAGAACTCATTACCGATTACATCTACCCTGCCGTCCGCGCTGGGGGCAAGTACGAAAACAAATATCTCTTAGGCACCGCCCTAGCCCGTCCCTTGATCGCTAAACGAATGGTGGAAATCGCCCACCAAGAGGGTTGCGATGCTATTGCTCACGGTTGTACCGGTAAGGGCAATGACCAGGTTCGTTTTGAATTAGGGATCCGGGAATTTGACCCTGATATGACCATCATCGCGCCTTGGCGGGAATGGGAAATCTCTTCTCGGGAAGAAGCCTTTGACTATGCGGAAGCCCACAATATTCCCCTCCCCATTACCCGGGAAACCAACTATTCCAAAGATGAAAACCTTTGGCACCTCTCCCATGAAGGCTTGGACTTAGAAGATCCTAGCCAAAAACCTGACTATGAAGCCATCTTAGAGTTAGGTGTCAGTCCTAAACAAGCCCCTGATAAAGCCACTCCGATCACTATCGATTTTGAAGGTGGGAATCCTGTGGCCGTTAATGGGAAGAAATTAGACCCAATTACCCTAATCCAAACCCTCAACCAATTAGGTGGGGCTAACGGGATTGGGATCCTGGACCTGGTGGAAAACCGTTTGGTGGGTATGAAATCCAGAGGGGTCTATGAAACCCCAGGGGGAGCCATTCTCTTCCATGCCCATGAGAAGCTCGAAGAACTCACCCTGGACCGGGATACCCTACACTTTAAACAAGTCTTGGCCTTGAAATACAGTGAACTCATCTATAATGGGCTCTGGTTCTCCCCGCTCCGTCAAGCCATGCAAGCCTTTGTTGACCACACCCAAAGTCAAGTCAACGGCCAAGTCAAATTAGAACTCTATAAGGGCAACATCATTGACGCTGGAGTGACAAGCCCAGATAGTCTCTACCGGGAAGAACTGGCCACCTTCAATGAAGACTCCATCTATAACCAAAATGATGCAGAAGGCTTTATCAAGCTCTTCGGTCTGCCTCAAAGCGCCCGGGTGAAGAAGTAAACTGAATTCTAGGGAAGTCACTTTAATAAAGCAAAAATATAATTCATAAATTTTAAATTTGAGCTTGACTCCTTAACTGAAACTGGCTATGATATTAGCAAGATTTAACAAGGAGGTCACATCATGAACAACGCATTCCAAAGCTGGCAAAAATGGCATAGGAAGTGAGCGAACTTTTATCGGTTTAGACTCACTTTATTACCCTTGAAGTTAAAGGAGTCTATGCCGAGTGTGACCCAATCAAACACGACCGCATAGAAAATCTATGCGGTTTTTTTGTCGTCTCAGTACGCCGTAGACTCCAAGCAAAAGTATTTACAAAAATAAGATTTGGAGGAAATAAGGATGACAGAAATTAATAATGGATTTTTTGGTGAATTTGGTGGCTGCTATGTCCCAGAAATTATTAAGGAAGAATTGGACCGGATCGCTGACTTCTATGAAGAGATCAAAGACGATCCCGACTTCAAGCAAGAACTCGCCCTCTACCTGCGCGACTATGTCGGACGGGAAAACCCCCTCTACTATGCTGAAAACTTCACTAAACATTTGGGTGGGCCTAAAATTTACCTCAAACGCGAAGACCTCAACCACCTCGGCGCCCACAAGGTTAATAATACCATTGGTCAAGTCCTCATCGCCAAACGCATGGGCAAGAAACGGCTCATTGCTGAAACTGGAGCCGGACAACACGGGGTCGCTACTGCAGCAGTAGCCGCTAAGTTTGGTATGGAATGTACAGTTTATATGGGCCAAAAGGACGTCGAACGGCAGAAATTGAACGTTTTCCGCATGGAACTGATGGGAACCAAGGTGGTTGGTGTCAAACGGGGCGCCCAATCCCTTAAAGAAGCTGTGGATGCTGCCTTTGAAGACCTGATCGAAAATTACCAAGATACCTATTACTTAGTGGGATCAGCGGTTGGTCCCCACCCTTACCCCAGCATGGTCAAACACTTCCAAAGTGTTATTAGCCAGGAAAGTAAGCAACAAATCCTGGAACGCGAAGGACGCTTACCTGACGCGGTGGTTGCCTGCATCGGGGGTGGGTCAAACGCCATTGGTTCCTTTGCCCATTACTTAGACGAACCCACCGTCAAACTCTACGGGGCTGAAGGAGGGGGCAAAGGCCTGGACAGCGATCAAACAGCAGCTACCTTGAACCTGGGATCCATCAAGATCGAGCACGGCATGAATACCTACTGTCTGGTCGATGAGGAAGGCAACACCAAGCCAAGTTATTCCATCTCGGCCGGGCTGGACTATGTAGCCATAGGACCAGAACACGCTTACCTCAAGGACACTCACCGGGCTGAGTATATTGCCATCACTGATGACGAAGCCCTAGCCGCCTTCCAGCTGCTTTCACGCACAGAAGGCATCATTCCGGCCTTGGAATCTTCCCACGCTCTCGCCCTAGCCGCAAAACTCGCTCCTCAGTACACAGCCGATCAAATCCTCCTCGTTACCCTATCTGGACGTGGTGATAAGGACGTCGACCAAGTGCTCCGCATACTCGAAAGCTAAAGAACAGAGTGCGACAGGCACAACAAAGGACGAAACAGGTTTTAACTAATTTTCCCTAAATAAATCAGACATTTTCTTCCTCATAAAAAACGAAGCCAAGAAAAATGCCTGGCCCCATAGGAGAGTGGGAGCCAGGCAAGTAAGGCTTCGTTTTTTAGTTTTAATTATCAAAGTAGTTTTTGATTATAGCTTTGACATGGTCAATAAATTCGACATAGTCTTCGACAAGAATGTGTTCATCTTGACTATGGGCTAAGGCTAAGTCACCTGGTCCATAAATCACCATATCAAAGTCCTTCTCTACTTGAGTAAAGTTAGAGGCATCAGTCACGGCGTTGAAGCTAGTCACTTCAGTCTCTTCGCCTAATTCCTTCAAGCAAGCTTGGACTAATTGACTATCATCTGGTGTGTTGACTGGAGAACTATTTTGGGTAACTTCCAGACTCAGCTCTCCATCAACTTTAGAATTGATTTCTTCAACTATTTTCTCTAATAAGTCAATTATCTTTTCATTAGAAAATTCAGGAATCGTCCGGGCATTGGCCTTAACGATAGCTGTTTCAGGAATAGAGTTCTCTTGACTCCCACCCTCAATCACGGTAAAGGAATGAAGAGTGCGACCAAGGACATCACTTTCATAATCCTCGGTCACTTGATCCATTTTTTCTTGGATATGATCCATAGCTTGACGAAGTAAATCAATGGCGTTGATCCCTTCTTGTGGGGTGGAAGAGTGAGCAGCTTGACCACTAGCAGTCAATTGGTAATTCAAGGATCCTTTATGGGAGGTATTGATTTCTCCTGGATTTACCGGTTCAGCGATTAAGATAGCATCGATATCTTCAGTATAACCTGCTTCGGTCAGGCTCTTAGAACCTAACATCCCAATTTCTTCACCAGCTGTCCCTAAGAAGCGAATACTACCTGGGAGCTCAAAATCTTCTTCCTTCAGCTCAACTAGCGCCAAAGCTAGTCCCAAAAGACCAGCTTTCATATCAGAAGTCCCTCGGCCATACATGTAACCATCAACAATTTCAGCACTAAAAGGTTCATAGCTCCATTCATCAACATCGTCAGCAGCAACCACATCAAAGTGTCCGGTTAGGGCAAGTATTTTTCCTTCTTTATTACCTTCCCACTCTGCCACTAAACTCGCCCGTTCATCGTCATGGTCAACTAGCTTGGTTTCAATACCAGCTTGGTCAAAAAGCTCAGCAAAGGATTCTGCTGAAGGTTTTTCTTTGCCATTAACTGTATCTGCTTGGATAATTTCCTGTAGTAATTCCACTTTCTTATCAATTGACATTCAATTCCTCCTATTCAATCTTTTTACCAACGATAAATTCAATCTATCATAAAGCTTTTCAAAGATAAAACAATTGCCATTGAAAAATCCAATCAGCCCGTTTTGTTTTTTATCTGATCATTTCTATGTTAAGTTGAATTCTGAATAGTCGCAATTTTTGATCAAGAAAGGAAGTGATGGAATGGGAACAGATCTACCCCTCTCTATAGGGGCCTGGTTAATTGCCATTCTTCCCATGTTACTCATGATGTTAATGCTGGTCGTTCTGCAGTGGTCAGCTGTCAAAGCAGCATTAATCTCTCTAATTATCGGTTTAATTACCGGCATTTTTTACTTTAAGTTGCCCTTATATGGTTTATTCGTCTCCCTCGGTCAAGGGGCCTGGGATACTATTGAGATCATTATGGTCATTTGGACCGCCTTATTATTTTACCAGGTCTGTAAACACGCAGGCGCTTTTGAAGCCATTAAAGAAGGCATCACTAATAAATCGACCAATCATCTTTACCTGATATTAATGTTTGGTTGGGTCTTTGCTTCATTATTACAAGGCGTTTCTGGTTTTGGAGCGCCCATCGCCATAGTGGCTCCCTTATTAGTCGGAATTGGAGTCAAGCCCGCTTTTGCGGTCATTATTGCCCTGACTTCAACGGCCTGGTCCAATCTCTTTGGTTCCTTAGGGATCGCCTGGTCCACGACTCTGGGGCTAGTCAATATTGAGAATGAAGCCTTAACCTTGCTCTATACGACGATTTTATTATTTGTTTCAGATATTATCGGCGGTTTCTTTGTTGCTTGGATTTACGGACGCTGGCAAGCCATTAAAGAAGGTCTGCCTATTATTTTAACGATCTCAGTTATCCATGGCCTAGGTCAGATCCTTGTCGCCCAATTTAATACCGAAATGGCTGCCGTCCTACCAGCTATCCTGGCCATGGGAGCGATGATTCTCTTCGCACGAATTGATTTTTATCAAGAACCTTCCGAGGAAATCACTGTTACCAATTCGCCAATCATGCAGGACGACTTTGACAATGATGATGGAGGGGAAGAAAACACTGGGAAACTGACCATCAACCAAGCCTTTGTCCCCTTTTATTTATTGATTGCAATTTCTTTAATCATGTTGGGAATACCAAGCATTGCCAATTATATTGAGCAGTTTCAAATCTCCCTACTATCCTATGATAATTTTTCTACGGGTTATAATTTTGTGACCGAGGGCAGTCAAGCCTATTCACCAATTGCTCCCTTAACTAGTCCTGGCTTCTACTTATTAATCAGCTCCATTGCTGCCTGGCTCTGGTACCGTCACCATGGCAGTTACCAGGACAAGGAGAACTTAGGCAAACAAGTTACTCAGGGAGTCGTTGATGATGCCATTACCCCGACACTAACTACCTTACTTTTCCTGATGTTAAGTCAATTATTAGTGAATTCTGGTCAAAATGCCGTGATTGCTATGGGGATCGCCAGCGTCTCTTCACCAATTGTGTATGCTGGACTATCTCCTTGGATCGGGACCTTTTCATCCTTTATGACCTCGTCAACAACTTCCGGAAATATTTTATTTGTCCCTATCCACAATAGCGTCGTACAATCGATGCCACAACTTAGTCTCAACCAGATGATAGCTAACCAATCAGCAGCTTCATCAGTAGGGAACTGTATTGGTCCTTCTAACGTGGTCTTAGGAGCATCAACAGCTAAGGCAGAAGATCAGACTGGTGTTATTTATAAGTGGGGAATTATCTACACTGTCCTAGTTAACATTGCCTTTACCGTGATCGCTATCATCATGCATCTATTCTTCCCCCACTAGAAAAATGAAAAAATTTAATGTTGTATACTTAAAGAGCAGGAGTTTTTAAAGGCTCCTGCTCTATCTTTGATATAAGGAGGATTTCAATGGCAAAATTAAAAAGAAAAACCTATGAAGAAAATTCAGAAGCAGAAGACATCGTGGTCAAGATCGGTCCCCTGCGTTTATATTTTCAGAACATCTATACCATTATTTCATTAATTAATGATATTTTTACCGGGAGTCTTTATTTTATCGGCTCGATTTGTAACTTCTTTGGCGCGCCCGCTATTTATGGCAATACCCTCTTTTTAATTGGAGGTTTCTCTTTTGTCATGCGGCCAATTATCAAACTCATTCATAATATTCATATTTATAATCAAGATAAGGTCAAACGCCAACGTGATGAAGCGCGAATGAACCCCGAAAAAGTCTTCCAAATCCACCACAGCCAAGCCAGTCCTGACCAAGCAGGTGACTACTTGGGTGATGCTTACAACCATGAATACTATGAAGACGATGATTATCAATCCCATTAAAAAAAGCCCCTGTCGCATGGGGAGGGTTGCAACAGAAGCGGTATAAGATAACCTTTTCTCAAACATTAAATAATTTGCCAATCATTTAAAGAAGGACACTTGAGAAAATAGAGGTCGAATAATCTTACACTCTTACTTTAGCATTCGATTGTAAATTTCTAGTAAATATTAGGTTTTGTTTATGTAAATAAATAAACAAAAGGACATTTTTAATTAGAAAAAGTTCATTAGTGAAGCAAACTTCTTTCTAGACCCTGCTCAACGTGGGGGCTTTTTAGTTAGAAAGAGGTAGCTGAGTAAGCGAAACAGTGAAATAGTACTCTTCTCAGCTACCTGTATTCGAATGACCTCGATAATATAAACTTTTAAGACAACCCTTACATCAGACTTTCATAGAGTGCAATGACTTCATCTAATTGGGCTGGGCGTGGGTTACCTGGGGTGCAGACATCCGCCATCGCATCCTTAGCGACCGATGGAATATCTTCTTCTTTCATTCCCAAGTCACTTAACTTAGCAATCATGCCAATATCTCGAGCAATGGATAAGGTGGCTTGACAAGCCACATCACGGGCTTCTTCAATAGACATGGCATCTGTTCCCTCTACACCTAGCGCCTTAGCAATGTCACGGAATTTTTCGCCCGTATAGTCTTTGTTATAGCGCATCACAACTGGCAGAAGAATCGCATTGGCTTGACCATGAGGAATACCGTACCAAGCACTTAGTGGGTGGGACATGCCATGAACGAGCCCCAAGCCAACATTAGAATAACCCATGGCAGCAATATATTGGGCCGTTGCCATGTCTTCTTTAGCTTTTGGATCGCCTTCAACCGCCTTACGGATCGACCGGCCGATCATTTCAATAGCCTTGATATGAACCATGTCGCTCATTTCCCAGGCACCGGGGGTAATATAGCCTTCAATAGCATGGGTCAAGGCATCCATCCCGGTCGCCGCCGTCAATTTGGCAGGCATGGACATCATCATTTCACTATCTACAAAGGCCACATCAGGAATATCATTAGGGTCAACGCAGACGAATTTCCGTTTATTATCGGTATCAGTAATCACGTAGTTGATAGTGACTTCAGCCCCAGTTCCTGCTGTTGTTGGTACTGCAAAGGTCATCATGGCCTTGTTTTTAGTCGGTGCAGTGCCTTCCAGTGAAACCACATCGGCAAATTCTGGGTTTTCAATAATGATTCCCACTGCCTTAGAAGTATCCATTGAGGATCCCCCACCAATGGCAATAATACAATCCGCCCCGCTTTCCTTCACAAAGTCTACCCCAGCCTTTACTGTGTTGACACTAGGGTTGGCTTCAACTTGGTCAAAAACATCATAAGGAATGTCATTTTCATCTAGTAGATCAGTTACTTTTCTTACCACACCCGCATCAACCAGACCGCGGTCCGTAATAACAGCTGCTTTGGTCAAACCTTTGCCGCGAAACTCTTCTGGAATATGTTGGATGGCTCCGGGCCCAAAATAAGAACGCTCATTAAGAATCATACGATAAGTCATGATACAGCTTCCTTTCAAATCTTCCTTTTTGTATCCGTTTTCATTTATTATGTTACAACTTTCACATGTGAAAGTAAAGCAATCTTTCAAAAAATTTAAAAAGCCAAATCATGCGCACTAAGGCCCTTTGATTCACCCTAAATGGAACGGTCAAGACCTATAAATACGAAAAGAGGTAGCCCATTGAGATCGCTGAGAATTTTTTCAACAGTACTATCAAGGAGCTACCCTTATTCGAATGACCACAATGAATATGGTATGTGACAGCGAACTGTCACCTTTATATGTTACAACTTTCACATATAAAAGTAAAGAAAAATTTTAGTAAATGTCATAAAATAGAGTTTGGCTACACTGAGTACCCGATTTGTGGAGCTATTATAGTATTGTTACAAGTTGAATCAAGGCAATCATCATGCTAATAATTGCCGTTATTAGCCCAATGTATGCAGTTGATAATTCAATGTTTGAGCGGTCTTTAGACCGCTTTTTTTCTATGTCAATGCGGTGATATAATATAGACACCTTTTTATGTATTAGACTTGTTAATGATGGAAAAATATCGGTATCTAATCATCGCAGAGGAGGTTTTTATATGGCTAGAATTAACATAAGAATTGATGACGAGTTAAAGAGGAAAAGTCATGCTAGATGATGAATATTATGAAGATGATCACTCTGTTTTTGTTGAAAGCCATTTGGTGGGATTCACTGACTGGTACAAGGACAACCCAGATTCTAAAATATGGCAGATTGACTATATAGAGGGAAGATTCGGCCCCTTTCTTTTCAGCTTTGACAGGAAGAAAATCTATAATTTTTGGTCAGACTATCCCGATAAATTAACAGCAAAAGAAAAAGAATTATTTGATAAAGAGTTTCCGGAAATGGCCGAATTGAAATAAGTTACTGTTAGAATGAGGAGTAAAATTACGGAAGACGTTAATAAACTTAAAGATGAAGAAGTTGGGTCGAATATTCAAGTAAGAGCAGAAGCGGAAAGTGACCAACTTAAAACTTATGATAACGTTGACGATTTACTGAAGGCACTAAAGGTTTTTGATTAAGTCTGTCAGTGTAAAGAATAACTTAATAATTGCCATTATTAAATTGATAAAGTCATTCCCTTCGATAGGCTTCTTCTTATGCCCAAAATTGGGTATAAACGCAATAAAAAAAGCGGTTCTTATGACCACTCATTTATTCTTTCCTATAAAACCCTTGGGGTTGTAGGCTTTAAACCCTCTATTTTTACGTGATATTTGCGTGATATTTGCGTGAAACCGCTGAAAACGGTCAAAAACCATTGCAAAAAAAATGCCCAAAACGCTTATTTACCAAGGTTTTGAGCACTTTTCAAATCTCGTGAAATTCACAAATGGATCCTGAGGGGCTCGAACCCTCGACCCACGGATTAAGAGTCCGTTGCTCTACCAACTGAGCTAAGGATCCGTTGACTACCTTTATAATGTTACTCCTGTTTGACCTAAAATGCAAGGCTTTTTTTCATTTTAGGAGGAAAAAGTAGTCAAAAATTGCAATTTCCTTATAGGATGGCGCAATTACAATAAAAATTGTAGCTATACAAAGCTAAGTCATTACATTATTTCCTCATCCCTAAAGCTGACGGAAGAGAATTTATTGAACTCTTTGGTAAAGATCAACTTGACGGTTCCCCGAGCCCCGGCCCGGTTCTTCTCGATGATAACTTCGATAATATTATTCTCATCCTGGTCTTCGCCCTCTTCCCCATCTTCGCGCTCATAATAGTCTTCACGGTAGAGGAAGGCCACGATATCGGCATCTTGTTCAATGGATCCCGATTCCCGGATATCACTGAGGACCGGGCGTTTATCCTGTCTTTGTTCCACGGACCGCGATAATTGGGACAAAGCGACCACGGGACAAGACAGTTCTTTGGCTAATTTCTTTAGCTGCCGGGAAATTTCCGAAACCTCTTGTTGGCGGTTTTCGCTCCGCCGGCTCCCTTCAATCAACTGCAAGTAGTCAATCACAATTAAATCCAATTTCCCCTTATCTTGGTAGAGACGACGGGACTTGGCCCGAATTTCTGCCATCCGGTTTCCGGGAGTGTCATCGATATAAATCTCAGA
Source organism: Aerococcus urinae (assembly GCF_001543175.1). NCBI lineage: Bacteria > Bacillati > Bacillota > Bacilli > Lactobacillales > Aerococcaceae > Aerococcus > Aerococcus urinae. The sequence goes on along the minus strand of NZ_CP014161.1, from coordinate 1,961,660 downwards.
AGACCCCAAGGCCCCCATGGCCACAATTAAATCAGACCACTCTTGTTCCAGCAATTGCCCCGTCCGCAAGCGGCCCGCATCAATACTGCCCTCAGCACATAACATCCGGTTAACCAAGGATTCAGCTCCCATTTCCAGGGAAAAAAGGGCTACCACTGCGCCTTGTTTAGTGGCAACATTTTGAGCGATATTTAAGGCGAAAGCCGTCTTTCCGACCCCAGGACGGGCGGCGATAATAATCAACTCGTCTTCATGTAAACCTGCCGTCATGCGGTCTAAATCGGGATAACCGGTAGCTAGGCCCGTAATTGACTTCTTATTCTTGGATAATTCTTCAATAGTATCCAAGGACTGGTTCAAGACCTTGCCAATATGGACAAAACCACTGCGGTTACGGCTTTGAGAAACATCTAAAATCGACCGTTCGGCATGGTCCAAGATGTCCATGACATCCGATTGTTCCTCGTAACTCTCCCTTGAGATCTCATTGGAAGCATGAATTAATTTCCGTAAGATCGATTTTTGTTCCACGATTTGGGCATAGTATTCCGCATGGGCAGCGGTTGGGGTATTGGTCGCTAGTTCGAAGAGGTAGTCTGCCCCACCGATATTATCCAGCATGCCTTGACTTAAGAGGCTATCCTGAACCGTAATCACGTCAATCCCCTCTTGGTCTTCGTTCAGCTGCCGCATGCTTTCAAAGATGAGTTGGTGGGCCCGTTTATAGAAGTCTTGGGGTTCGATATATTCATTGACAGCAGGAAAAACCTCAGGATCCAAGAACACCGACCCTAAGACTGCCTGTTCCGCTTCAATACTTTGAGGCGGAATGCGCTCGATTAACTGTTCATCTGCCATCGCTTCAGACCATCCTTTCTCATCCGATCCCTACTATTATACATGAACTTTTCCAAATACCATATACTAATCCTTCTCTGTTAAAAAGACAAGAAAAAGAGCCAGTGGGTGAAATCCCCCAGTCCTGGCTCTCAAAGCTTGCGGCTAATTATTCTTCAACAATGTGGACGCGGATAGTCGCTTCCACATCAGTATGCAATTTGACTGGCACATTTCGGTACCCAAAAGCCCGGATCGGTTCAGGCAGGTCAATTTTACGCTTGTCGACCTTGATGTCATATTGTTTCTTCAAGGCCTGGGCGATTTGCTTAGAAGTCACCGAACCGAAGAGACGGCCATCTTCGCCACCCTTGGCTTTGACTTCCACGACGGTTTCTTCATCTTCTAATTTTTTCTTCAGTTCCTTAGCTTCGGCTAATTCTTCAGCAGCTTCCTTGGCTTGGGCTTTCTTCTTCCCTTCTAAGGCCGAAACGGCTGACTTGGTGGCTTCCTTGGCTAACCCTTTTTTGAAGAGGAAGTTTTGCGCATAGCCGGTATTCACCTCTTTGATTTCACCTTTTTTACCTTGGCCTTTCACATCTTGTAGAAAAATGACTTTCATTGTTAAGCCTCCTTGTGTAATTGTCTTTGTCTCATAGCTAACAGGCTTTGTGTATTGGACCTGTCCACGAATAAACATAATCTTATTCTAATAAAGAATTGCCCAGAGCTCAAGCTTTGCCCTTCTGCTTCACTTACTTATCTGAGGAATGACGGCGAATCAAGAGCTCGCGGTCGGTAAAGAACTTCCGATAAGTTAATAATGAAGACACAAAAGTAGTAATTGCCGCAGTCGATAGGGTCATAAACATGACAATACTTTGATAGAGGACGGCAGTCATGGGGTCAACACCTGCAAAGAGTAAGCCCATCATCATTCCGGGCAGGGTGACGATTCCCGTGGTCTTAGCGCCATCAATGGTTGGAATCATTCCATCAGCAATAGTTTGCCGGATCAATCCCTGTGACGCTTGCCGAGGACTTGCGCCCAATGCCAAACGTTCCAAGATGGCCTGCGACTGGTCACTAAAGTAGGTCAGTAAGTCCGAATAGACCAAACCTACCGCATTCATGGCATTACCGATAATCATCCCCGAAATGGGAATCACCTGAGACGGGGTCCATTGCACCGCTCCTGAGCCCACAAAGACAAAGAGAGTCACTCCTTCTGTCACCATTAGAGTCACAAGGGCAATCCAAAAGCGTCCCTTAATCTGCCCACCGCGCTTAGAGGCGTTCCAAGCCGCAATCACTAACATCATCAAGAGTAAGAGGGCCGATAAATAAAAATTATCCTTAGTAAAAATAAATTGAAAAATCAATGCTGCAATCGACAATTGGATAACAATTCTGATCCCTGCTGTCAAGATCGCCTTCTCTAACTTCAATTGGTTAAAATAGGAAATCGCTAAACTAATCAAGACTAAAGAAAAAGAAAAGGCTAGGGCTATTGGGGTCATGCTTACATTTTCCATGCTATTCCTCCTCCTAATCGCGACTATGGGCGCTTAATTTTAAGCGTTGCCGGTCATCAAAGAAACTCTGATAGGCAAAATGGGTGGCCACGTAAGAAGCGATGGTTGCCGTTGAGATATGGGTGAACATAATCATCATCTGGTACATAATAGCGGTCTTAGGCTCTACCCCAGCAAAGAGCAAACCATTCATGGTCCCCGGAAAGGTTACAATCCCCACCGCATAGGCCTTGTCCAAGGTTGGACGCATCCCTTTTTGCATGGCTTGGCGGATAATTGCCATGGAAGCCTGCTTGGGATTGGCTCCTAAGGCTAAGCGTTCTTGGATCTTTTGGCTATCTTGGTCGAAAGTAGTTAGTAAATGCCCATAAGCTAGGCCCAGAGCGGTCATGGAATTTCCGGCGATGGTTCCACCTAAGGCAATTACCTGTGAAGGGGTAAAAGCCAGGGCCCCACCTAGAACCAGTAAGGAAAGCGTCCCGACCACCGTAAAGCTAATGGCTAAGAGCGAGATCCAAAAAACGTGGTCAACCCCCTGGCCCCGTTTCGCTGCGTGAAAGGCCGCATTAATAATAATCAGACCGATCAGCGTAGCAGTCAAGAGTGGGTGGTTGATATCAAAAATAAAGGAAAGAACCAATCCCACGAGATAAAGTTGCAGGACCACTCGAAAAGCGGAAGTGATTAATTCGCCCTCTAAGCCTAAGCGTTGGCGGTAGGAAATGTAGAGACTAATCACCACCAGGCCCGCACTGAAAATCAGAGAAAGGGGGTTGGCTTGGAGCATACTATTCACCCACTTCACCCCCTGCCTTTTCTTGGCTAGATGATTCATCTTCATCAGATGGCGCTTTTTCCGTAGCTGATAAGGTCAGCGTTCGGTCAGTCATCTCATGTTCCGAATCAATGTGGGAAACCATCAAGTAAGTCACCTGGTGTTTAGCGCGATAATCTTTTAGCCAGGACCAAACCAGGTCACGGGACTTAGCATCCAGGGCACTGGTAATTTCATCTAATAAGAGCACCTTGGGTTCAAAAAAGAGGTTCCGAATTAAAGCCACCCGCTGCTTCTCCCCGCCAGATAAGGTATCAATCGCCTTATCGATAAAACGGGTATCCAAGGCCATGGCTTCTAAGCCTCGCTTGGCTAAGGACTCATCGAAATCTTCCCCACGAATTTCAAAAGGAAAGGCCAGGTTTTCTCTCACCGTGTGGCCAAATAATTGCGGGGATTGGAAACAATAAGACACTTGCTTACGGATAGTGGTTGGCGGGTAATCCTCAATCCTTTGGCCATTTAATTGGTAAGTCCCGGAAACCTGTAAAGCTGGATCATACAATTGGGCCAAGTATTTCAATAAGGTACTCTTTCCTGAACCGGAAGGTCCCTTAATGCCAACAAACTCCCCCGCTGCAATGGTAAAAGACAAGTCCTTAATAATAGCCCCTTGGTCACTGGCAATATTTAAATGGTCGACTTGGATAATATTCTCTTTCATAATTACCTACTTTCCTGATAAAGAAAATAATCAACAAGAGCCAGACTGTCTCATGTTGATTATCTTCCTTCCTATATAATAAAAGTTAAAACTCTGCTTTTTTGACAGTCTCCCTGCCTAGTCTTCCTCACTTTGTTTCTTAATCACATCAACTAAAAGCTCACGGGCTTGACTGACACTAACATCAGAAATTTGGGTAGCGGCATTCGACAAGTGGCCGCCGCCGCCAAGTTCTTCCATAACGGTTTGTACATTAACATTCCCCATACTACGAGCAGAGATCCCTACCCGCTTGTCTTCTCTTAAGAAGACCACAAAGGAAGCGACAATCCCGTTCATAGATAGTAAGGAGTCAGCCGCCTGAGCTGCAGTCACTGTGGAATAGACCGTGTCATCATCCCCCGCAGCGATCCCATAGTAAGGTGGCATGATGTCGACACTTTCAATCAATTCATTCCGTTTAATGTATTCGGACAAGTCCTCCTTGAGGAACTCTTGAATCAGGATTGAATCGGCCCCACAGGATTTTAAGTAAGAAGCGGCGTCAAAAGTCCGTGATCCCGTTCTTAAGGTAAAGTTCCTGGAGTCAATAATGATCCCAGCTAACATGGTCGTTGCTTCAATCCGGTTAATGGATTTAGAGGAAGCGTTCTGATATTCAAAAAACTCGGTGATCAGCTCACAGGTTGATGAGGCATAAGGTTCAATATACTCTAGGAGGACATTCTCAGGATATTCTTCCCCTTTACGGTGGTGGTCGATCACCACTACCCCATTCACCATATCAATCAATTTCGGTGCGGTAGTAATCGAAGGCCGGTGAACATCGACGATAAAGAGTAAGGAATTGTGTTCAATCAGCTCTTCAGCTTCTTGCGGGCTGATGATGGATTCACTAATGACCTCATCCTTACGCAATTCCACTAGTAACTTCTCGATGTCAGAATTAATCCGTGATTCGTCAATAATAATATGACACTTGCGATCATTCATCTCGGCAATGCTTCGAATCCCAATGCAGGCCCCGATGGCATCCATATCCGGATAATCGTGACCCATTACAAAGATAGATTCGTTTTGTTGCATCATTTGGGCAATGGTGGTTGCAATTTGGCGGGAACGAACATGCGTTCTCTTTACCATGGGGTTGGTTTTTCCACCATAGTAACGCGCTTTTTCGCTTTCAATCTTAATAACCACCTGATCTCCCCCACGACTAAGGGCTAAATCCAAGTTAGATTGGGCAATTTCGTTAATTTTCCCAATATCTGGCGCTTCATCATCCTCTTCTTGGTAAGAAATCCCCATGGAAATCGTCAAGGGGAAGTTGCCCTTAGAGGTCGTCTCGCGAATGGTATCGATGACTGAAAAGCGGTCTTCTTCCATTTCCATCAATTCCCCATACGTAGTGACTAAAAGGAAACGGTCGTCATCCAAACGCTTGATAAAAGAACCAAACTTCTTAGCCCAAGCGAATAATTGCTTAGTCATAAAGTTATCCACTGTGGATTTCCGCCGGTCGGAATAGGAAGCGATGGTTTCGTCATAGTTATCAATTAAGATGTTAGCAATGACTAGACGGTTCTTGTCAGCCACATCGGCTATACGACCATATTCAGTGATATCTAGCATATACATAGCATTTTGGTCTTCCAAAAGTCCCACCGAGAGATAGTGGTCATCCCAGGAAATCGGGTGGCCAGTGACGTCATCTTCATCCCTTTCTTTTAATTGGTGGTAGATATCGGATAAAACGCTATCCACGTCATCAATCTTATTGCCTAAAGTATCACTACTATTAAAGTAATTTTGCATATAGGGATTCATCCAACGTATGGTGTCATCCTCTTCAAACAAAATAATTCCTAGGGGGATCTGTAAAAGAATTTCATTTTCAATGGTTTGAATATCATCAGTGAGGTCATAGACCTGCTTATTCAGTTCCTGTTCAATCAACCTGAAAGCTACATAAACCAGAATAATAGCAAAAATAACCAAAAGAAATGAAATCATGGCAATTAAGGGATTGTTATGCATCAACATCCCTACCGCTAGGAAAACTAAGATGGCAGCAATAACCAAAGGCACAAAAATATTGGATTGATTTAAAATATTGGACAGCCGTCCACTATGTTTACTATCTTTCATATTTTTCTCCTTTGTAGTTAACGATAAAGGTATACATACATCCTCTATTTTACCATATTTTTAATAAATTCTAAAGATTTCCTATTCCTGAGCGATGTAAGTCTACAAGAAATCTAAACTGTGAAACAATTGCTTTCTATTAAAGCGGCTTACCAAAGTAAAGCTACTTTTATGAGATTGCAGTGACTTGATTTGCCTAAATAATACAAGTATTGACTTAAAAAGGAAAAAGCAGGCTTTTTTAGGTGGGTGAAAAAAGAAGTCAAATAAAGGAGAAGGGGCAACTTGAAGATCCCTCAGGAATGTTTCACGTGAAACATACTTTCTTATTTCTTAAATGCCAAGCTTTAAAGAATATATATTTCTAGTGTGTAAAGGACTAAATTATTATATCTTACTAGCTTGAAGCACTACTTTTCATTAGTAAGATACTTAAAGCTTAAAAGCCGTGTCCCGTCGCCTTGATTTGATAAAAAAGAACTATTAATCATCTACTTGCATAGAAAATTATTTATAAGCGAATTTTCAGATAATTATAGCCCATTGTTGTTATTTTCCTTGATCAAGCAACTAGGCAAAGATAAGTAAGACACATGAGTAAAACGATTTAACGGAGAGAAATACACATATAATTAAATACCTTATACATATATATATTATATATCGCAGATCAGAGCAAAATGGTAAGAAAAGCATGAGTAACAGTTTTCCTTTTCAAATTTATTGAAGCTTGATAAATTTAGATTTAGCAATTCTTCAATTTCTATATCTTTTTACTGTATAACCCCTTATAGATTATAAGGAATCAGTAAGATTGCAAAGTAACAGAGAATGTTTCACGTGAAACATGTGTAAATAGGCTACAGCATTACTAATATTAATAGAATAAATTGAATGAGTATGATCTAGATAGCAATAAACAAACAGCACAGTCCATCAGATATATGAGCTATGGCTAAGAATACCTCACAAAATCATTATATATTTTTGCTAGCTGCGAATTTGGAACCCGTGCTGCCATTTTGCAATACCTTCTTTATGCGAAAACATAATTTATATAAGATATACTCATTGTTTCACGTGAAACAATAGTAATAAATACGTTTTTTCTTTGATTTTAAACTGATTTACCTTTCCTTTATTTTATTAATAGCTTTTTTTATTGCCTATTTTACCCATTACGGACTATATAACTTAATAAACGATGGATAAAGCTTAAAGCTTACTTATGCTAAGTTCACTATCATTATAAAGCCTATCTATGATTATAACTTATTTCAATTTCAAGCAAATCTAATTAAATAGACTTATAAGGGTAAATGTTCCACGTGGAACATTTGGAAATGAAACCTATTAACAAGTTAAACAAAGCTGTTTACATGTTTCACGTGGGACAATACTGTAAAACAAATAAATATTGAACTCTATAACTCCTATATAAGAAGAAGGAATATCCAAATCACACGAACTGACTGGATAGGATTACCTTTTTTCTGGAAAAACGAGTAACTAGTAGTTGTACAAGCTCTAATACTAAAAGAAGCAAATCTTTTAAAAAGTCTTTGCCTAGTACAGTACAGACTAGCAAAGTTAAATTAAGCCCATAAAGGAAATAATTTGTCAGTTAGGGAGTTTATGAGTTAAAAAGAGGATAGATAATAGTGAAATTATAATAACTTTATGCTCAAAAAGTGACTTGGGCTGCATAAAGCATAAGAAAAGACTAAAAGCTAGGATGAAAACTCAAAGTAACGCTGTTCCACGTGAAACATCGAATTTCTCATAGCTAAAACTAGACTATAAGCCCGAACTCTAGCTTATTCTCAAAAAGTGCTAGTGTTAAGTTCTTTTCTAATACTTACTTAGCTAATTTATGAATAAACAGCGCGGAGAACATCATTTTTAGGTAAGAAAATAAGCTATTTGATATCTAACGTAATAAGTGATTTAGTGATTTATTTACATTACAGGTTCAAATAAAAAAATATGGCAAGAGAGTATATAGACTCAATAACCATCACCAGCAGCATATTATTTATAAAAGACTCATCAATCAATCACCGCTTATTTACTAAATAAAGAAGCAAAGCAACAAATAACAGCTAGGAAAGAATAATGACAAGTAACAGAGGATACCAGTACAGTAAACAGTACAGTAATGAATTTTATATTTCCCTAGCATCAAGGGAAACTATAAATAGATTCCAGCTCAAAAAAGAGAAGAGACAATAACTTTATAGCTTATCCACAAATTTAGCTTAAAGAAGACGAAAAAGTTCACTTCACTTTATCCACTATGAGTAAGTGATATCCACTTGTGGATAAGGTCAGCTGCATGGAATTTTTCCTACCAGAACACTCATAATCCGAACACTTATCCACAACAACAAAAGGCTTAGTAGCAAGGTTTTAAGATAGAACATTAGTTTTATTAACAACTTTATCCACAAGTGCAAATCTACTGTGTTCTTTTGTTTCACGTGAAACACTTATCCACAAAAAAAGCCTAGCAATCAGGCTAGGCTTCTACTACTTTTATTCAATAATTACTTATCCACAGGTCCTTTTCAAATTAAGAATCCTCATATTTCTTTAATAAATGCATATTCATATAATACATGAAGAGATAAAAAGTAACTGTCGCTACCAAGAGAAAAACAACTTCTCTCAGGCCAAATTGTACAGCACCTTCCCTAACCTTTTGGCCTAAGCTCTGAAATAGAAAAAGGATAATCCCATAGATTAGCGAACTTTTGGCACTTTTCTTTCGTATCCGCTTTTTATTGGCAGCGTAGTCAGAGGCATCAATTTCCTTTACCATAATACCTAATTTCATCGAAAAGATCAGAATATAGACCATAGTCAGGACAATGCCCAATAAGGATCCCCATAAAATGAAATTAAAAGCCATCAATGACTGGTCAACTGGGAAGAAGAGAGCAATTAAGAATAGAATGGCTTCCCAGAACCAGAGAAAAATAAAACACTTGTTCCCCATGCGCTCACATTGAATAAGCCGATATTCATCCATTTCTTCGACTCCGTAAAAGAATTTCAAGAAACGAATATAGAGACTATTTTTCTTTCTCATCATCATCTTCCTCCCAAAATAAAGCATTTAAATCAGTATCTAAGGCTTTGGCTAAGGCAATGCAAAGCTCTAGACTCGGGTTATAACGGTCATTTTCAATCATATTCACGGTTTGACGAGCAACGCCGATTTCTTCAGCTAGAGCTTTTTGCGATAATCCCGACCGTGTGCGGTAATATTTTAAGCGGTTCATTGTTCACCTCACCCATTTCACAGCGATGTCAGTAATATACGACAGTATAATCGAATTTTTTTATTTTGTCAATTATAATAGACAAATTATCTTTAGATTTTTATTTGTCCACATGTTGATAAGTTTTCCTACAGCCTTTATTAGAATCAAAGTTTTTGCCTAGGCAAGTTTCGTGCGCTCAGCAGAAAAGGGCCAAATAAAAAAAGACTGCGATAGTAATTATCACAGCCTCCTTTAACATTTTATTATTCAGCAACGGTAAATGGCAAGAGGGCCATAATCCGTGCGCGTTTGATTGCTGAAGTTAAGGTACGTTGGTGTTTAGCACAAGTACCAGTTACGCGACGTGGTAAAATCTTACCCTTGTCAGAAACGTAACGACTTAGCAAATCGGTATCTTTATAATCAATAAAGTCCATATGGTTAGCGCAGAAGAAACATACTTTTCTACGTCTGCGTCCACCACGGCGACGATTTTGTGCCATGTTCATTATCCTCCTTTATCCATTCCACTAGAATGGAAGATCATCATCAGCGATATTGATCGATCCGTCATTATCATTTGATGGGAAAGGATTATTATTTCCACCAGCAAATGGGTCGTTGGATCCACCAAAGCTGTTATCATTCATTGAAGGGGAATCTTGTTGATTATTATAGCCGCCAAAGCTTTGATTGGAGCCAAAAGAGTCATTAGCAAAATTATTGCCTGGGTTGGCAAAGTTATTGCCATTGTCACTGGCTTGTGGGCGTTGTTCAGTGACACTCTTAGGTTCCAGTAGGCTAAAGTTATTGGCTAAAACTTCAGTCACATAGACACGTTGGCCTTGTTGGTTTTCGTAATTACGGGTTTGAATATTCCCTTCAATCCCTACCAAAGAACCTTTCCGTGTGAATTTAGCAAAGTTTTCAGCAGCCTTACGCCACATCACACAATTGATGAAATCGGTTTGGGTTTCACCTTGGGCATTGCGGTAGTTACGGTCACAAGCTACAGTAAAGTTGGCTACTGCAGTTCCACTTTGGGTATAACGTAGATCAACTTCCCGAGTTAATCGGCCGACTAAGACGACATTATTAATCATACAATGACCCCTCTCTTAAGAATTACTTCTTATCACTAAGCTTCAACTTTTGTAATCATATGACGTAAAATGTCGTCATTAATCTTGGCAAGACGGTTGAATTCATCAATTCCGGCTGCGTCTTCAGCTTCGCATTCGATCAAGTGGTAAACACCTTCACGGAAATCATTGATTTCGTATGCGAAACGCAATTTTTGCCAATCTTCTGATTTAGTGATTGTTGTGCCGTTTGAAGTTAGGATATCGTCAAAACGTTTCACTAAAGCCTCTTTAGCTTCACTGTCAATGTTTGGACGGATAATGTATAACACTTCATATTTTGTTACATTTTCACTCATCAGTTCGCACCTCCTTTTGGTCTATAAGGTTCTTAATTCAATTAAGAACAAGGAGAGTAATTTTCATACTCACAGTTTTTAATCATAGCAAAAACCACTAGGAATAACAAGGATAAAATCTGGAATTCGGTGATTTTTTGTCGAGGCTGCTGAATGTCGCTGCCTAAGTCTATTCTAACAGTTATTTCCAAAAAATGCCGATCAAAAATCTCACGACTCAAAATGATCGGACTAGTCAAAACATCCCTGCTATTAGAGGGAATTAGTAAATGCGCTATGCTATAATAAATAGATAAAAAAAGAAAGACGAGGGAGGAATCATTATGTCAGACTTGACATTGGCCCAAGAGCTATCTGCCATGCGCCGGTATTATCACCGTTTCCCGGAGCCAGCTTGGATGGAATACCGCACCACCATCTCTATCATCAGTCGCTTGAAAGCGCTGGGCTATGAAGTGAAGTACGGCAAGGTCATCCACAATCCGGATTGTATGATGGGCCAACCCAAAAAAGACCTGGCCCAGGCCTATGCCGCAACAATTAATCGAGAGCTTGATTTTGATATTACTGAAATCCTAGCGGGTTATACCGGAGCGGTGTGCGAATTAGATACGGGACGGCCCGGACCAAGTATTGCCATGCGTTTTGATATTGACGGTTTAGCCATTAAGGAGAGTAAGAGTAAGAAACATCTCCCTAATCTCCAAGGCTTTGCCTCTAAGCACAAGGGTTACATGCATGCTTGCGGCCATGACGGTCATATTACGGTCGGGCTTTACCTGGCCCAATGGCTAAACGACCACCAAGACCAGTTGACGGGTAAGTATTTACTCATCTTTCAACCCGCTGAAGAAGGGGTCAAGGGTGGCAAGTCCATGGTTAATACCGGCCTAGTTGATGGCTATGATTACTTTCTATCTGGTCATATCGGAATGGGGGCACCAGCCGATAGCGTCACCATCGGTACCGATGGTTTTCTAGCGACCACGAAGACAGATATCCAGTTTTCAGGTTTATCTGCCCATGCCGGTGCTAGTCCAGAGAAGGGCCATAACGCCATCCTGGCTGCCGCTTCCGCCTTATTAAACCTACAAACTCTCCCTCAATACTCCACTGGGGCCGCTAGAGTCAATGTGGGTAAGATCCAGGGTGGGTCAGGGCGGAATATCATTGCCAATTCCTGCCGCTTAGAAATGGAAACCCGGGGCTCATCGTCGGCCATCAATGACCATTTAAACCAGCGGGTAAAGGAAGTGGTTGCCGGATCTGCCATGCAGTACCAATGCAAGTACCAACTCCAACAAGTTGGTGAGGCTCCTGCCTTAAATCAAAAAGACCAAGCCTTCTACCAAGAACTCCATGAGCTCCTGGACCAGGCAGACATTCCTAATTCCATTGGCTTTCATTTTGGCGCCTCAGAAGATGTAGTCTTCTTTATGAACCGGGTGGCTGAACTGGGAGGCAAGGCCTGCTTCTTTCTCTTTGGCAGCGAACTGGCCAAGGCAAATGGCCACCACAATTCTCAATTCGACTTTGAGGAATCGGTTCTGGTCACTATGGTGGAGACCTTTACTCACTTATTGATGCATTACGGACAGAAGAAAAAGGAGGAATCCTATGACTAAACCAAAGCTACGCCGCTTTAAAATGCCCAATTCCCTAGTGGTCCTATTTATCCTATTAATTGTTATTGCCGGCTTAACCTATATTATCCCGGCTGGAGAATTTGCCACCATGACCTTACCATCGGGGCAAGAGGTGGCTAATCCTGAACAATTTAACTATGTCCCCAGTAACCCCACCAGTTTTACGGACTTTTGGAATGCTATTCCTAAGGGCTTTGCCAAGAGTGCTAGCGTCATTGCCTTTACCTTAATTATTGCTGGAACCGTGGAAGTCTTAAAGAAGACAGGTCTCATTGATGGCATTGTCACCAATCTCTCGGCCCGTTTTTCCCATAATGGGGTTCTCGTCATTCCAATTTTAATGTTTTTCTTTGCCTTAATTGCGGCTTTTATCGGAACAGCAGAGCTGAGTTTGGTTTACTTACCTATTATCATGCCCTTAATTTTAAGTCTAGGCTTTGATAAATTGACCGCGGCAGGTGTGGTCCTCATTTCTACTACCTGTGTGGGGTTCTCCGCCGGCTTTACCAATCCCTTTACCGTGGGAATTTCCCACCAAATTGCTGGTCTCCCCATGTTTTCCGGGATGGGCTACCGAGTGGTGGTCTTTATTGTTTTCTATATGATTTGTAGTCTCTATCTCATGAAATATGCTAAGAAAATCCAACGCCATCCTGAAATCGTTCTTAAAGAAGCCTACCAAGAGGGCCTAATCGAGTCTGAAGAGCAAGGTCTGGGACAAGGCCAAGAAGCTGTGCGTCTGACTGGCCGGCAAAAAGTGATCGGTATCGTTTTGATCCTGCTCTTTGCCTATATGATTTACAATGTCCTGGTTAACGGCTGGGGCATGATTGAAATGGCTGGACTCTTTGTCATGATTGCTGTGGTTACCGCTTTGATTGACCGCATGCCCACCAATGACTTGATCCAAGCCTTTATGGACGGTTGTTCCAGTGTCCTATCCGGCGCCATCTTGATTGCGGTAGCCAATGGGGTTTCAGTCTTGATGAATGAGGCGAAAATCTTAGACACGGTGGTCCACCAATTTGGTAATCTTCTCCAAGGACTTCCAGTCTATCTCTCCGCCTTGGCCATCTTTCTCTTTATTACTATCTTTAACTTCTTTGTCACCTCTGGATCAGGTAAGGCCATTGTGGCGATGCCCATCATCTCACCGCTAGCACGGATGGTAGGACTCAACCAACAAGTGGCGGTCTTAGCCTATACCCTAGGGGATGGCTTAACCAATGTTTTCTATCCGACTTCGGGTTACTTTATGGCCACCATAGCTAATGCCAAGATTGAATGGGGCGACTGGGCTAAGTTCTTCCTTCCTCTCTTAGGAATTCTTTATCTTGCCAGCATGGCCTTAATAATTATTGCCCAAATGATTGGCTACGGGCCTTTCTAGATCATCATAAATCATAAAAAGGAGGTAAAAGATGACAAAAAAACGTATTGTATTAATTAATTTAGGGGGGACTATTACTAGTGTCCATACCCAAGCGGGAGGCTTACAGTCAGGGTCCTTAACCGGGGCCGAACTCCTAAAAGATATGGACTTGACCAGTTTGGCCGTTGACCTAAAAATTAAAGAGGTCAAGAGTATCCCTTCTAATGAAATGAGCCTAGCGGATATGGCTGATATTGCCCAAGCCATTGAAGCCGAAATCGACCAAGGTGCTCAGGGTATTGTGCTTACCCACGGAACGGATACCATGGAAGAGACCTCTTATTTTGTCGACCTGCTCCTAGATACCCCCGTTCCCGTCGTCTTTACCGGTAGCCAATTATCCAGTCAGGACTTGGGTTATGACGGCTTTTCCAATATCCGCGATGCCATCTTGACCGCTGCTAGTGACGATAGTTGCGGTAAGGGGACGCTCCTGGTTTTTAACCAGTGTATCTTTACCGTGAATGATGTGGTCAAAAACAACAGTATCGGCCTTCATGCCTTTGAATCAGTCAATGCGGGGCCTTTAGGTGTCACTTACGGAGGGCGAGCCCACTATTTCCGTGACTATCACCCAGTCGCTAAATTCCCGGTTCATTTAGAGCAAAGTTTCAGTCCCAACGTTTACTTGGTCAAGGCCAGCTTAGACTTCAATCCCAAGATGATTACCGCCTTGGTTGAGGCAGGGGCTGAGGGCTTTGTTTTAGAAGGTTTTGGGGTAGGATCCTTACCTCCGGTCCTCCAAGATATCCTCGCCCAAGTCATCCAAGCAGGAATTCCGGTGGTTTTAGTGGCTAAGGCCAACCGCGGCGGGGTCCATAAGGTCTATGCCAGCAAGGGCGCCGCTATCCAGTTAGAAAAAGTTGGAGTTATCTTAGACCAAGGCTATCTCAACGGCCAACACGCCCGCTTAAAACTCATTGCCATGCTCAACAGCCCTCTAAAGGACAATATCGCTGGCAATTGGAACAAGTACTAATATTAACTTCAACCGCTTGAGAAGGCCCTTAAAAAGCTTCTCAAGCGGTTTTTGATAGGAAATTTAGCGTTAAAGTTTAGCTTTTGTAATAACACTTGATTTTTTCCTTTACATTTACCCAAGTTTAGGCATACAATAGTAACATCGCGCAGGCGTGGCGGAACGGCAGACGCGCTGTCTTCAGGCGGCAGTTTCTTTGAAGTGTGGGTTCAAATCCCATCGCCTGCATAATAAAGTGCGACAGTCACATTAGAGGACGAAACCACTGGAGAAAACTGTCATAAGCTCAGCAGAGCTGAGTGTTGGCAGTTTTTGAAGTGGACGTTCGTCCTGTGACTGGAGCACGTTTGAATAGAGTATAAAAAAGTAGGGTCTTTTAGTTATTTCTAAGAAATCACGCAAATTTCACGTAAATTTCACGTAAATTAAAAAATACATCTATATGCTCTCAAGCTTTATGAAAGAAATAAGCACCTTAGTTACTAGGTGCTTTTTATTTGCTCTTTATATCTTTTAAAAATTATCTAAGGATTAATTCATAATAGACTTTAAAAGGAGAGTCTTCAAAGTCTCTCCTTTTTTGTACCTTAAATATGTTTTTCTAAGTAAACCGTATCTAACCATTGGTCAAATTTATACCCCACCTGGTGCAAGTGACCGACTAATTGGTAACCATTTTTTTGGTGGAAGTTGATGCTGACCTGGTTATCGGCAGTCACCAGGGCCAGGATGGTTTTAATGCCTTGGGCCTTTAAATCCCGCTCTACCGTCTGATAGAGGGCCGTGCCCAGTCCTTTCTCGCTCTTATTGACTTGGCTGTAAATAGAAATCTCAGCGCTATAACGGTAGGCAGACCGCTCATGAAAGGGATGAGCATAAGCGTAGGCTAGCACTTGGCCTTGGTCATTACAAGCCACATAGTAGGGAAAAGCTTTTGCGATGGAATGAATCCGTTCAGCCATTTCTTCACTCGTGGGCGCCACTTCTTCAAAGGTAAAGCTGGTATTTTCCACATAATAGCGGTAGATAGCCGCCAGAGCCTGACTATCCTCAATCTTAACCGGTCTAATTTCCATCATAATCCTCCCTCATCGTTTTTAATCTCTTATAGTGTAACCCTTAATCAATGAAAATACCCCCTAAAATAGTAAAAACCATGTAAGTTTTTTACCTACATGGTTTTTTGTTTAAGCTTTAAGCGCTTAATTATTTAGTATTAACTTGGCGTTCGCTTCTCCAGAGCGAAATGGATTGCTTAAAGGTATCCCAAGGTCCCTTATCACTGTAGGCCAAGACATTGCTCTTGTAGAGGCTGGTAGCAAAGATAAAGATCAATATCATGGTCACCAGAGAAACAACCATAGCCACAATCACTCCAGGCCATTCCACTGAATGATCCGCTAAGCGGAAAGGCATCACGAAAGGCGTAAAGAATGGAATCTGTGAGGAGATCCGATAGAAGGCGGTATCAGTTCCAGCCTGTTGTCCAAAGATACCAATATAGAAGCCGATCAAACCTAACCAGATCACAGGTTGAGACACATTTTGAGCATCTTCGGTCTTGGTCACCAAGGAGCCTAGGAAAGCAGCCAAGGCGATATAAGTCACAATCCCCATCAAAGCGAAGAGCCCGCTGATCAGTAACATAGTCAAGTTATTGGAGAGGAAGGCCTTGAGATCAAAGGCTTGGGTAATTTCCTCTGGTAGGCTGAGAATGCCGAATTGAGTGGATAGGATCCGCCACAGGATAAAGAGGAGGACATAGATCCCCACTTGGGTCAAGATCATTAGAACCACTCCCAAGAGTTTGCCATAGAAATGGGTTTTAGCAGGAATACTAGAGAGGATGATTTCCATAATCCGTGAGCCTTTTTCCGCTGCCACTTCTTGGATGATGATATTAATAAAGAACATCAGGAAGTAGAAGATGATAAAGGCAGCAATAGAAGCGACTCCATTTCGCCCCATCTCATTCATAGCATCCTTGTTTTCTTCAGCAACGCTGCCGTCCTCTTTGACATCAATTGAGACTTCTTCAATCGGCACTTGAGCTGTCATCAGGCTTTGGACTTGGTCAGGACTAATCCCAGCAGCCTGGGCATTGACCATCATTTGGTACTGGCTCAAAGTCTGTTGCAGGTTAACCTTGGCATTTTGCCTTAGATTGCTCTTCCCGTAATAAATTGCTTTGAGCTGGCCATCTTCCTGGTTCAACTTCAGCATACCATCGACTTCGCCATCAGCCAGGGCTTGACGGGCTTGGTCTTGATTTTGGTCAAAGTTGAAGTCTACGTTATGATTATCCATGGTCTTAAGGACTTCGACCATCCCAGGGTCGGCATCAACAACCGCAATTTGGTCCGGTGAACTCGTCTCACTCTGGGAAACAAAGTAGGCTACTGCAGCGATAATCCCGATAAAGATAAGGGGGGAGAGGACCATAAAGATAAAGGATCCTGATTTGACATTCTTTCGATAAACTTGGCGAATAACGACCCATAATTTACTCATTGTGTCCACCTGCTTTCATTTTGAAAATTTCTTCTAGTGTTGGTGGTTGTTGGCTGAAGTGGCGGATGTAATTGCCATGGGTCAGCGTTTGGAAAATAGCTGGTCCGTAAGACTCATCGGTCAGGTAGAGGCGGTAGTAGTTATCTTCCTTAACCCCCACATGGTCGACCCCTTCCAAGGATTGTAACTGTTCCTTGGTCCAATCCGGCGCTTCCACTTCAATGCGGGTGCGACCGAAGCTTTCCCGGATCTCCCGGATCTTGCCATAGAGGACCTGTTCGCCGTCATGGATCATCAGCATATCGTCGCAAATCGCTTCAACATTATTCATATTGTGACTGGAGAAGATAATCGAGGACCCCTTATCACGTAGGTATAGAATCCCTTGTTTCAAGAGATCAGCGTTGACTGGGTCCAAACCAGAAAAGGGTTCGTCCAGGATAATAAAGGCCGGTTCATGGATCAAAGTCGCAATCAGTTGGACCTTTTGTTGGTTCCCCTTTGACAGGCTGTTGATCTTATCGGTCCGTTTCCCCTTGACCTCGAAACGGTCCATCCACTCATCAATGCGGTTAAGGACCTCCTGCTTCTCCATGCCCCGTAATTGGGCAAAGTAAAGGATTTGTTGCTCAATGGTCATCTTCTCATAGAGTCCCCGTTCTTCGGGGAGGTAGCCAATGGTGTCGTAGACCTGGTCACTCATGGGCTTGTCATTCCATAGCACTTCCCCCTCATTCTCTGGGGTTAAAAAATTCAAGATCAAGCGAAAAATAGTGGTTTTTCCTGACCCGTTCCGGCCGATCATGCCTAGGATTTTACCTTGTTCCAGATCGAAAGAAACGTCGTCAACCGCTACGACATCACCAAAAGTCTTGCGTAAATGGCGTGCTTTTAACATGGGCTGGTTCCCTCCTTAATAATCATTCAATAATACCGCTTACATATCCATCACTATTGTATGACGACAGAAAAGAAAATACTATTCTTAGCCTAGCACTGGATAAATAATCAGAATTATCCAATAAATATACTTTATTAGTTAATTTTTGTCATATATATCTGACTAAGTTCAGTGTAAAGGACTTAAGAAACAAAGTCAACCAGTAATCGGTTATTATTTGTTAAAAGCCACAATCCCTTTTCAATCCATTATAATTGAGCCTTTATCAGCCAAGCAAGTGACGACAAAAAAAGAGTGCTCCTAAAGTTGTTAAAAAATACAACTTTTGAAAGCACCCTAAAGCTTATCATCACTCAGTCAAGTGATTTTTTATTCAATTAGTCTTCATCAAAGCTTTGGCCATCGTCTTCTTCCAAGAGTTGGCTGGAGAAATCTTGCATGTTATCGCGTATTTGCTCTTGGTTGAGTCGAGCGGGGACATTGTCATCACTAGAATCAATATCAGGGTCACTGAGGCCAGTTTCGGTGGCATATTGACCTTTTTGTTCCGGATCAACCGCCACGGTCTCTGGACTTTCTTCCTCATCCTCTTCCGGATCGACAACAGCCATGGTGGACACGTGAGCGGCTTCATCTAGGCGCATGAGGCGGACACCTTGGGTTGCTCGACCGGTTTGGGAGATGTCAACAGAATGGAAGCGGATAACTACGCCTTCATCGGTCATCAGCATAACATCTTCATCCAAATCAACGGTGGCTAAGCCCACCAGGGGACCGTTCTTTTCAGTAATGTTAACCGTCTTCACGCCCTTACCACCCCGGTGTTTGATACTGTACTCATCAGCCGGGGTCCGTTTACCATAACCCTTTTCTGTGACGATCAAGACATCTTGGTCAGGCCCTAAAATCGAGGCCCCAACCACATAGTCGTCCTTATCGAGACGGATGCCGCGAACACCAGTTGCCGTCCGACCCATGGACCGGACATCGTCTTCAGCAAAAGATACCGCATAACCTTGGCGGGAGCCGAGAATAATATTATCCTTTCCACTGGTTTGTAAGACAGCCACTAATTCATCGTCATCACGGAGGTTAATGGCAATCAGACCGTTGTTTCGAATATTGAAGTATTCCTCTATCGGCGTCCGTTTGACCCGTCCTTGCTTGGTAACAAAGAAGAAGTAGTCTTCCGTATTAGCGGCCTTGTCACTTGGGTTCACATTAATTACCCCGCGGACTTGTTCATCTTCTTGGAGATTGAGCAAGTTGACAATGGGGAGACCCTTGGCTGCCCGGCCGTATTCAGGGATTTCATAGCCCTTAATTTGAAAGACCCGGCCGCGGTCAGTAAAGCAGAGGATGACATCGTGGGTTGAGGTCGACAGCATGGCATCAATATAGTCGCCATCCTGTAGGGCCATGCCCTTAACGCCCCGTCCGCCCCGGTTTTGGGTCCGGTATTCAGAGTCTTCTACCCGCTTGATATAGCCCTTACGTGAGAGGGTGATGAGGACATTGCTTTCTTCAATTAAGTCTTCATCTTCTAAATTGGTAATTTCACCCACGCGAATTTCGGTCCGACGTTGGTCACCGAAACGTTTTTCAATTTCTAAGAGTTCTTGGTAGATAATTTCATAACGTTTTTCTTCGCTGGCTAAGACTTCATTCAAGTAGGCAATTTCTTCCATCAAGTCTTTATGTTCATTATCAATCTTTTCCCGTTCCAAACCAGTCAAGCGAACTAAGCGCATGTCTAGGATGGCTTGGGCTTGCTTATCGGAGAGACCATATTGGTCCATAAAGATAGTTTTGGCCTGGTCACCGGTCTTAGATGACCGTAAAATATTGACGATCTCATCGATATGGTCTAAAGCGATCTGTAAGCCTTCTAGGATATGGGCTCTAGCTTCAGCCTTTTCCTTTTCAAAGATGGACCGGCGGCGGATAATTTCTTCTTGGTGGTCCACGTAACGATTGAGAATTTGCTTGAGACTTAGGGTCCTAGGCACGCCTTGGTCAATGGCCACCATATTGAAGTTAAAGTTGGTTTGCATTTGCGTTTGCTTGAAGAGGTTGTTCAAGATCACGCTAGCACTGGCATCTTTGCGGCATTCAATCACAATCCGCATGCCTTGGCGGCCGGTTTCATCGCGGACCGCGGTAATCCCGTCAATCCGTTTATCGCGGGCCAAGTCGGCAATTCGTTCCACTAACTTGGCCTTGTTGACCATGTAAGGAATTTCGCTGACGATAATACGTTCTTTGCCACTGGCCATGGTATCAATTTCGGCCCGGGCACGGACGATGATCCGGCCTTTCCCAGTTTCATAGGCCTTCTTAATCCCAGCCTTACCAATCACGATCCCCGCAGTGGGAAAATCAGGACCAGGAATGGCTTCCATCAGGTCTTGGGTAGTAGCCTGAGGGTTTTTCATCAGGATATGGAGGGCCTGGATCACTTCACTCAAGTTATGGGGCGGGATATTAGTAGTCATCCCTACCGCAATCCCAGTGGCTCCGTTAACTAAGAGGTTAGGGAAGCGGGAGGGGAGGACTTCCGGTTCTCGTTCTTCCCCGTCATAGTTAGGAATAAAGTCCACGGTTTTCTTATTAATATCGCGGACCATTTCCAAGGCAATCTTACTGAGCCGGGCCTCGGTATAACGCATGGCAGCGGCTTGGTCACCGTCCACCGAACCAAAGTTCCCGTGCCCATCCACTAACATATAGCGGTAGGAGAAGTCTTGGGCCATCCGTACCATGGATTCATAGATTGCAGAGTCCCCATGGGGGTGGTATTTACCCATAACATCCCCGACAATCCGGGCTGACTTCTTGTAGGGTTTGTCCGGGGTAACCCCGAGCTCATTCATCCCATAGAGAATCCGGCGGTGGACGGGTTTGAGCCCGTCACGCACATCGGGGAGGGCACGGGCGACGATAACAGACATGGCATAATCCAGGAAGGAGTTACGCATTTCATGTGATATTTCACGTGGCGCGGGTTGTTTATGTTCTTCAACCATTGATTATCAACCTTCCTTTCTATAAGTCGATGGTGGCATAGGTCGCATTATTCTCGATAAAATCACGCCGTGGGGCGACTAAGTCCCCCATCAGCATGGAGATATTGCGGTCGGCTTCCTGGGCGTCATCCACGGTGACTTGCAGCATTTGCCGTTGGGTGGGGTCCATGGTGGTTTCCCATAATTGTTCAGCGTCCATTTCCCCCAGCCCCTTGTAGCGTTGAACACTAGGGCGAGGACGTTCTGCTAGAGTCTCCATGTAATCATTGAGTTCTTGGTCACTATTGACATAGTGGATGTTCTTGCCTTGACGGACTTGGTAAAGCGGTGGCACCGCAATATAGATATAGCCCGCATCGAGTAGGGGGCGCATGTAGCGATAGATCAAGGTTAAAAGCAAGGTTCTAATATGGGCCCCATCAACGTCGGCATCGGTCATGATCACTAGCTTATGGTAGCGGGCCTTGGTCACATCAAAATCATTGCCCCAACCGGTCCCCATGGCGGTAAAGAGGGAACGGATCTCCTCATTGGCTAAAATCCGGTCCATAGAGGCCTTCTCCACGTTCAAGATCTTCCCACGAATCGGGAGGATGGCCTGGAAGTGGCGGTCCCGGCCTAATTTGGCTGAGCCGCCCGCAGAATTCCCTTCGACGATGAAGAGTTCGCATTCTTCCGGTACCCGGCTGGAACAGTCAGCCAGTTTACCGGGCAGGTTAGAGATCTCTAAGCCCGACTTCTTCCGGGTCATTTCCCGAGCCCGTTTGGCGGCTTGGCGGGCTTTGGAAGCCAGAATTCCCTTATCGACAATTTGCCGGGCAATGTTTGGGGTCTCATATAAGAATTGTTCCAAATGCTGACCAAAGAGACGGTCAGTAATGGTCCGTACTTCCGAGTTCCCCAGTTTCATCTTGGTTTGCCCTTCAAATTGGGGGTTGGGGTGGCGGATCGAAACAATCAGAGTTAGCCCTTCACGGACGTCTTCCCCGGATAAGTTATCGTCTTTTTCCTTGAGCAGGTTTTGGCTGCGGGCATAGTCATTGATAGTCCGGGTGAGGGCCGTCTTAATCCCCGACTCATGGGTCCCGCCTTCAAAGGTATGGATATTGTTGGCAAAGGACATGAAATTGCTATGGTAGCCAGCCGTATATTGGAAGGCGACTTCCACTTCAATATCATCCATTTGCCCTTCCAAGTAAACCGGTTCTTCAAAGAGGATTTCCTTATTTTCATTCAGGTATTGGACGTATTCTTTAATCCCACCTTCATATTGGTAGGCAACTTCCTGGGAATCTTCCTCACGGCGGTCTTCCAGGGTAATATGCAAGCCCTTGTTCAAGAAGGCCAGCTCCCGAACCCGTTTGTTGAGGGTTTGGAAGTCATAGTCAGTAGTATCGGTAAAGATCTCAGGATCGGCCACAAAATTAACCACGGTACCGGTTTTATCGCTCTCACCGACGACTTTCAAGTCGGAAACGATATGACCGCGGCTATACTCTTGCTGGTAAATCTTGCCATCGCGGTAGACTTCGACACGGAGCTTGGTTGAGAGCGCGTTAACGACGGAAGCTCCCACACCGTGCAAGCCCCCAGAGACCTTATAACCGCCACCGCCGAATTTACCCCCGGCATGAAGGACGGTAAAGACGGTTTCCACCGCGGGGCGGCCGGTTTTTTCCTGGATATCGACAGGGATGCCCCGGCCGTTATCGATGACGGTAATGGAGCCATCACTTTCGATCTTAATATCAATCTTATCCGCATAACCAGCTAGGGCTTCGTCAATGGAATTATCAACGATTTCCCAAACTAGGTGGTGGAGACCAGGGGCACCGGTCGAACCGATATACATCCCGGGCCGCTTGCGCACCGCTTCTAAGCCTTCTAGGACTTGGATCTGACTGGCATTATATTCACTGGCCTGCTTGGGCTGCTTAGTATCTTTGGGATTATGGTTTTGAGGTTGTTCGTGTTCGGAATTATTTGCTTGATTTTCTGCCATCTTGCTTGATTCACTCCTTCAATTCCACCTGACCTGCCTTAATAGTAAAGAGATCAGGATCATCAATCTTATCTGCCTGGATGCCTTCCATGCTAGTTGTAGTCAGGAAGGTTTGGACTTTTTTCTCAATGGTTTTTAGCAGATGGGTTTGACGCTGGTCGTCCAATTCGCTTAAGACATCATCTAATAGTAATATGGGGTATTCCCCCAGGGTTTCGTGCATGCATTCAATTTCTGCCAACTTCAAACTCAAAACCGTGGTCCGCTGTTGGCCTTGGGACCCGTATTGTTGAACGACTTTATCATTAATCATTAACTTTAAATCATCACGTTGGGGACCGATTTGGGTGGAACCCACTTCAATTTCGCGCTCTTGGATGGACTGAAATTTGTCCATGAGCTCGCCTTTTAATTGGTCCACCGTGGACGTCTCATCGACTCTGAGGCTGGCTTGGTAGGCCAGCCTCAGAGTCTCCTTATCCATGGATAATTGGGCATGGATAGGCTGGGCATAGGCTTCCAACTTCTGAATGAATTGAAAGCGTTGGACCATCATCCGACTGGCGAAGTCCACCAATTGTTCGGTTAAGACATTCAAATATAACTTATCGTGGGCTTCCCGCCGCTGGAGCTGCTTCAAATAGGTATTGCGCTGCTTGAGCAGGTGCTGGTAATTACTGGAGTCATAGAGGTAAGTCGGGTTCATTTGACTGAGTTCCCGATCAATAAATGTCCGACGCAATTGGGGAGCACCCTTGACCAATTCCAAATCTTCCGGGGCAAAGAGCACCACGTTGAAGGCTCCAATATAGTCACTCAGCCGCTCTTGTTGGAGGCGGTTGAGCTTGGCAATTTTGCCTTTTTTGGTCATGGTCAGGGATAAAGGAATCTCCCCATTCTTCTTGGCAACCCGGCCTTCAATCCGGGCAAAGTCAGCCCCAAACCGGATCACTTCTCGCTCCTTAGCGGTCCGGTGGCTGCGGGCCAAGGACAGCATATAAATAGCCTCGATCAAGTTGGTCTTGCCTTGGGCATTGTCGCCGATAAAGACATTGATTCCCGGATCAAAATCCATGGTGACCTGGTCGTAATTACGGAAGTCCTTTAAGTAAAGTGACTTAAGGTGCATGGTGATCTGCTAGTGGATCGCTTTCGCTAGCCCCTCGAATGGCGTAAATGGCTCCTTCATGCGGAAATTCAACCACAGAGCCGGGATAAAGTTTCTTGCCCCGTCTTTGTTCCTCCTGACCGTCTAAGAACACTGGGTAATTGGCCAGGTAAATTTTCGCCTGGCCTCCAGTTTGGATATAACCCAGTGCCTTCAATAACTGCCCGAGCGTAATATACTCGGTATCGATGGCGACAATATTTACGTCTGACATCACACACCGCCTCCCTTTACTTTAAACTAAAAAAGCGTACTCCAATTCGGTCTCTTAGAGTACGATTTGTCTCCCTTATTCAAGTAATATTATACCCCAAATCCTCTATATAAGCAAAAAAAGGCCCTATTTTCCACTAGAGCCTCTTTTAGCCACTTCCTACTAATGCTTTTTAGAAGACCATTAAAGCCTAAAAATGAAAGTTTGGCATATGAAAGGGACTTTGAGTTTGGATAGGTAAAAAATTTAGTCGATCCTAAGGCGAGCAGTCTCTCTGCTTTTAATCTTGATCGTAAAAAAGCTGGGAGAGGGTCCCAGCTTGGTTTTCTATTAATGATTATTTTACTCTTCAATTTCAATGACCCGGCCTGGGTTGAGGAGGTTGTTAGGGTCAAGGGCTTTTTTAATGACTTTCATGGTATTTAATTCCGTTTCAGAGAAGAAGATAGGCATGAATTTCACCCGTTCGAGACCAATCCCATGTTCTCCAGAAGGGAGGCCACCATTTTCAGCTAAGAAGTCATAGAGACGGAGGTCATATTGGTGGAGACGGTCTTCCCATTCTTGGTCACTGAGTGCTTTCTTCATGAGGCAGATATGGATATTACCATCCCCGGCATGACCAAAGAAAGTCGAGGCAATCCCTAAGTCATCGGCAATCTCTTTGGATTTATTGATGGCTTGGGTGATCTTATTGACCGGAACGACAGGATCATCTAAGCGCATGGGACCTGCCTTATAAATTCCTGAGAGGATATGGTCACGGATGTCCCAGACGCCTTTTTCCACTTCACCACTTAAGAGCTCAGTCGCTAAAGCCCCAGCATTTTGAGCGATTTCTTCCAAGTTTTCCAGATCTTTTTGGATGGCCGCTTCTTGATTACCACTGAGGGTGACTAAGAGGAAGGCTTGGCCAGTTTTACTTGGCATTTCATTACCGAGCAATTCTTCAGCGTAGGTGATAGCATCGTGTTCAAACATTTCCAGGGCGGTTGGTGCCACAGAGGAATGCAAGATTTCATAAATGACCGGTCCTAGTTCTTCTAA
Source organism: Aerococcus urinae (assembly GCF_001543175.1). NCBI lineage: Bacteria > Bacillati > Bacillota > Bacilli > Lactobacillales > Aerococcaceae > Aerococcus > Aerococcus urinae. Next base: position 1,936,008 of record NZ_CP014161.1, on the reverse strand, counting down.
GTGTTCGAAACCGATTAAGAGGGAGTTCTCATATTGGGGTTCCACCCGCAATTTCAATTGTAATTGACTAATAATGCCCAAGGTCCCTTCTGAACCGATGAAGAGGTCCTTCAAGTCATAGCCAGAAGAATCCTTATTATTCAAGCTACCGGCATTAATCACTTCACCATTAGCCAGAACCACCCGCATGGAACGGATATTATCCCGGGTCACCCCATATTTAATGGCCCGCATCCCACCAGCATTAGTGGCCGCATTTCCCGCTACGGTGGCCCGTTTTTCGCCAGGGTCAGGGGCATAGAAGTAGCCACTACCCGCTAAATAATCACGGACTTGGTTGAGGGTCACGCCCGCTTCCACGGTCAAGGTCAAGGTTTCCTTATCGAGGTCGAGGATTTGATTCATTTTTTCCAGATTTAAGAGGATTTCACCTTGAGGATAGGTGCCACCAGCCAGAGCCGTATGCCCACCAATGGTCACGAGTTTTTTCCCTTCAGCTTGAGCCTTCTTGACGGCTGCAACGATTTGTTCTTCATTTTCAGGATAGATAATCCCTTCCGCATGGCCGGCTTCTGATTCATGGATAAAGGTAGTGAGATATTTGTCGTCAACTTGTCTTTCAATTGTCATTATAATGCCTCCTTTTGTTAACTTTATAGTAAAGTAATCGATTTCACTGTGCAATGAAAACGCTTGTTTAAAAGTGAGCAAGATTGGCCTTTGAAAGTAAAAAAATTTCTCTATTTTATACAGTTGATGACTGATTATTTAACTTGTTTTAATAGATAGCTATGAACAGTTGATAGTTATATTCCTTCAAAATTCCAATAAAAAAACGCCCTAATTCTAAGTGAAGAATTAAAGCGTTTGGTCTAAGTATTAGCTTAATTACCAGGTGTCCGGATAGGGGTGATGAGTTGAACCATGTTAAATTCATCTTCATCTTCACTTGGGGTCAAGATAAAGGAGTGGGTTGGGTTAACGAAACGAATGACCACATCTTGGCCGCCAAAACTCCTTAGAGCTTCCCGTAAGTAGTCGGGGTTAAAGGAAATTTCCAAGTCATCGCCTTCAAAGCTTAGGAGGCTGAGTTTTTCCTTAACATAACCAATCTCAGAAGAGTGACCGGAAAGAATGGCTTCTTCTTGGGAAAGGGAAAGCTTAACCACATTGTTCTTGCCTTGGTGGCTTAAGATTAAGGCCCGTTCTACTGCGTGAACCAGTTCTTGGGCATCGACTTTAATTTTCGTGTTGTAGTCCAAGCTCAACAAGCGGTCGGTATCGGGGTAATTCCCTTCCAAGAGTCTGGAATAAAGGTAGACATTATCAATCTTAAAGAGGACTTGGTTATCGGTGACCATCATCTCAATATCTTCATTATCATCCACTAAACGGGTAAGCTCGGTCAGAGTTTGCCCTGGAATATTGATTTCTAAAGGCTTACCTTGGCTTTCTTCTGGCATGGTCAAAGGCACAATCCGTTGACTGAGCCGGTGGGAGTCGGTTGATACCGCTTTCAGTTGCTCATCGGCCAGGATAAAGTGAACCCCGGTAAAGAGTGGGCGGATTTGTTGGTTAGATACCGAAATAATGGTGTGGTTAACCACCCGTTTAAAGAGATGACCCGGTAAGACATAGGTCGAATCAGCATCAATTTCAGGGAGAGTGGGGTATTCGCTGCCGGCAGTCCCATTGAGGTTAAAGACGGATTCTCCTGAGCGGATAACAGTTTGTAAGTTATCTTGGACTTCCAAGGTCAGTTGGTCTTCAGGGAGTTTTTTGACAATGTCACCGAGGAAACGGGAAGGGAGAACAATAGACCCTGTCTCAGCAATCGATAACTGGTTACTTTCATCTTCTTTAGAAATATAAATTTCAATCGAAATGGTTGAATCACTACCAGTAAGGATGATTCCTGAATCCAGAACAGCGATTTTAATTCCAGTGAGTATAGGAATAGTTGTCCGTGAGGAAATCGCTCGTTGGACATTGTTTAAATGATCAACAAAAATGGAACGTTTAATTGTAAATTTCATAAAAAGCTCCTTTGCTGGATGCGTGCTTATTTATATATATATTAATAGTATAGTAATAGTAGTAGGTCATGTGGAAGCTGTTGAAAACTTCCTCAAAGAAGTGACCTTAAGACTTTTCCACTTGTGGATAAGTTGTGGGAAGGCTTGTGCCTAACTTAGCTATTTATCCACAGGCCCTTTTCTTTTATTAGTTTAGCATAAAAAGCTCACTTTGCCTGCCTTGAAGACAGGAGAGTCGGCTAAAACCCTAACGTTTGAGTAAATTTTGAATACTTTCGACATTTTCTTTAATCTCAGTGGCTGATTTCATGGCTTCTGAGATTTTTTCATGGGCATGGAGGACCGTGGTGTGGTCTTTGCCGCCGAATTCTTGGCCAATCTTAGGTAGGGAGGCATCCGTAATTTCCCGAGAGAGGAACATGGCAATTTGCCGGGGAACGACAATGTCCCGTTTCCGTTTCTTCCCTTTTAAATCGGCAACAGTCAGGTCAAAGTAATCGGCTACGGTTTCTTGAATTTCAGCAATACTTGGTACCTTTTTGGTATTGGCGTCGCGATAATTGGATAAGGCCCTGGCGGCGACATCAGGACTGAGCTCTTCTTGGTTCATGACCGCATAGGCTTGAACACTGGTGAGGGCTCCTTCTAGCTCGCGAATATTAGTATCAATTTGACCAGCGATATAGGAAAGGGTCTCGTCTGGAATATCAATGCCGTTGACCTTGGCTTTGTTGCGCAAAATGGCAATCCGGGTTTCTAAATCTGGTGGGGTGATATCCGTTGATAAGCCTTGCTTAAAGCGGGAAACCAGCCGGTCCTCTAACTCAGGAATTTGACTGGCATCGCGGTCACTGGTTAAGACGATATGCTTATTATTATTGTAGAGGGCGTTAAAGGTATGGAAGAACTCTTCTTGGGTCGACTGCTTGTTACCGATAAATTGAATATCATCGACCAAGAGCATGTCCACATGACGGTAGGCTTGATGGAAGTCCGGCATGGTATTGGTCCGAATCGCTTCAATAAAGTCATTGGTAAAAGTCTCACTGGTGACATATTTGACAATAGCATCAGGATGAGTCCGTAAGACTTCGTGGCCAATCGCTTGCATGAGATGGGTTTTTCCCAGTCCTACGCCCCCATAGAAGAAGAGGGGGTTATAGTCCCGTCCTGGACCTTCAGCCACGGCTAAGGCAGCGGCATGGGCCATTTTATTTCCTTCACCTACCACAAAGTTTTCGAAGGTATACTTAGGGTTTAAGTCGCTATGTCGGTTAGCGGTGCGATTGTCAGCTGGGGCTTGGCCAGGATTAGCTGCTGGTCCGAAGTCTAAATGATTGCTCCCCGCTTGTTGGTTGTCGAGTGTAATTTCGATCCGAATTTCTCGGCCGAGGTAGTCATAAATCACCTGTTGCAGCTGCATCATATAATTGGATTCAATGTGTTTTTTGTGCAGTTGGGAAACAGCTTCGATGTATAAGACATCATGATCCATCCGGAGGGGTTTGAGGCCCAAAATCCAGGTATCGAAACTTCCCTTGGTCAAGTGCGCACGAAAATACTCGGTGACCACTTGCCAAAGTTCCTGTAAAGGATCCATCGAAACGACTCCTTTCTATAGAAATAGTCTCTTTTAGTTTACCATGAAGCAGGAAAGTTATCCACATTTATTCACTTGGGGATAAAAGTTTTCCCAAGTTGTTCATAGACTTATCCACAATCTGTGCATAGCTAGGAGTTTACAGGGGAAAACTTGTTCGATTGTGGATAATACACAGGGATAAAAGCCTAACTACACACAGATTTCAAAAAGGAATCCACAGTTGTGGATAACTTCTCCCCTTGTTGTGGATTGTGCAGAAGTCTGTTAAAAGCCCTTGGGATAAGTTCTTGGCAGTAAGCTCTGTCCACTCCCCCTGGGAAAACTTATCCACTTTTGGGGATTTAAAAGAGTGCGACAGTCACGATAAAGGACGAAAACGCTACGCATACTATATCTGTAACTCGCTAACGCTTCGAACAGCTATAGCAATTGGAGAAAACTGTCATAAACTCAGCTATTAGGATGTGAGTACGCCGTCAAAGGCTTGAATTGCTGGAGGAAAATACCAAAAGCACAGGAATCTGTGCGTTGGAATTTTCTGAAGCAACTTCAAGGCTAGCGTACGAACTCAGCTTGACTGAGTGTTGACAGTTTTTGAAATGGACGTTCGTCCTGTGACTGGAGCAGGTTTAGAGAGTGTGACAAGTGCGTAAAAGAGCAAGACCGCTGGAAGAAATATGCGGAAATCCTTGAAAAGGATTGACAAATATTTCTGAAGCGGACGCTTGCTCTGCACTTGGAACAGGTTTGGAGAGAGTGTGACAAGCGCAATAAGAGGGGAGACCATTGGAAGAAGTGCGCCGAAAATCCTCAAAGAGGATTTGCAAGGACTTCTGAAATGGAGCTCACCTCGCGCTTGGAACAGGTTTGGAGAGAGTGTGACAGTCACACAAAAGGACAAAATCGGAGGGTTAGTATTTAAAAATAAGCATAAAAAAAGCCGAGCTTGCGCTCGACTTTGTTAGCAATTTTACTCTTGACCTTGGTAAGCAAAGACCACGTTACCGTCATATAATTTCAATACTTTTTCAAAGAGAACTTTGCTGAGTAAGGCAACGGCTACGGGAATGATCAACCAAGAAAGAACGACTAATGGAATGCTTAGGCCGGCATCGAAGGATGCTAGCGGTCCGACAATACCTACTAAACCGAAACCAGCGGATTGTGGGGTACCGGAAATATTGAAGAGGGCTACTGGAATAGCAGTAATCACTGCAGTAAATAGGGTAGGTACTAAGATGATTGGATACTTGAATAAGTTGGCCATCATCATCTTCATAGCCCCTAAGGCAATGGCTAGGGTAACCCCGGATTCATTAACTTTCCAAGAATGAACCACTAAAACGACTGTTGTTGCCGCAACCCCCATGGAAGCTGCCCCAGCAGCAATCCCATCGAGTTGGATGGCTAGACCGATCGCCACGGTTGAAATGGGTGAGATAATCAACATCGCGAATGAACAGGAGATCAAGATGGTCATTAGGATCGGTTGTAGGTTGGTAAAGCTGTTAATGACACTACCGATGGCGCCAGTGAACTTAGCGATAATAGGGAGTAAGAGGACCCCGATCAGGGCCACCCCACAACCTACTAAGATCGGCATGGCGATCACAGCGGTGGAGCCAAATTTATCTTTGACCCAGAGTAAGACCAGAACCGCTATGGCGGCAGTGATCATGGTATTGATCAAGTCCCCGGTTCCCGCACCGATATAGGCCTTGGCTTCAGGATTATATTGGACAACTCCCGAGCCCACGAAACTGGCTCCGGCGGTCACCATGACTTGCATGGGCTTGAAGCCAAATTGCATGGCGATTAAGGCCCCGATCAGAAGCGGGGTCGCTAATTGGAAAATAACGGCAATTTGAGAAATGGTAACGGCTAGGGGAATGTGGGTAAAATATTTTAAAATCCCGGATAGAACGGCATTAGGAATTAAACCAATAACCACTCCTGTCGCTGTCCCATTCAATACTTTATTAAGAAAGACCTTAGGGGTCATTTGTGTTTCTTCACTCATATTGTCACTCCTTCTTCTCTAGAAATAATTGGTTGACTCTCAGTTAAAGACTGTCGCTAGAGTCTAAGAAGCGCATTAATATATCTCTGTTTCTTGGCTGAATTGAGCTAAATTGTGGACCACATCTTGTAAGAAGCGACCGGCTTCTAAACCGTCGAGGAGACGATGGTCAATGGAGAGACAGAGGTTAACCATGTCGGCCATTTTGAAATTACCGTCATCACTGACAAGAAGGCGCTTCTTAATCGATTCGACTTGAAGAATCGCAGCTTGTGGTGGATTAATGATCCCCATGGATTGGACCGAACCGAAGACCCCCGTATTATTTACGGTAAAGGTCCCGCCTTGCATGTCTTGGCTGGTCGCCTTACCGTTTTTAACGGCCTGGGCTAAGCGGTCAATTTCATGGGCAATCCCATTGATGGATAAACGGTCCGCCTGTTTGATCACTGGCACATAAAGATGGTCTTCGGTAGCTACTGCTATCGATAAGTTAATGTCTTTATGGTAGTGAATCCCATCTTCCTGCCAACTGGCGTTAAGCAGTGGGTGTTGTTTTAAAGCTTGGGTCACTGCTTTAACAAAGAATGGGAAGTAAGAGAGGTGGATCCCTTCATTATCCTGGTAAGATTCTTTTAAATGATTGCGTAAATTAACAATATTGGTCACGTCAGCTTCTACCATCATCCAAGCATGGGGAATCTCTTGATAGGACTTAGTCATTTGTTTAGCAATGGCCTTACGGATACCATCGGCTTGTGTGACTTGGTCTTGAGATTGACTTGGTTGACTCACTTGAGCCTTGGCTGACTGACCAGCTGGGCTGCTATTTTCAGACTGGTTGGCAGTTTGGTCTGGGCTTGGGCCCGATTCAAGTGCCGCTAGAACATCTTTTCGTGTGATACGCCCTTTAGCACCAGTTCCCACCAACTGAGACAAATCAATATTATGCGTCTGAGCTAATTTTAGCACAGCTGGTGAGTATCGGCTAGAAGATTTCGATTTTTCTGAATCATTTGACAATTTTGCTTCACTAGTTTTTGTGCTTTGACTGCTGTTTTTGATTTGATCAGCGGCTTTGAGGACGTCTTTTCGGGTAATGCGGCCATTTTTACCAGAACCGGTGACTTGCTTGAGGTCGATGCCTTTTTCCTGGGCCAAGCGGACCACAGCCGGGGAATAGTTAAGATTTTGAGCTGGCTGGCTGGCTTCCTTTGTTTCAGCGGCCGGCTCTTGGTCATTCGCTGCTGTTGGACTGGCTTCAGCCTGGTCGTCTGGGCCATCCCCTTCGACTATAATGGAAAGGATAGCTTGGCCAATAGGTATTTCTTCATCTTCATCAACCAACAATTCATCGATCACCCCACTATATTCGGAGGGGACCTCGGTGGTGACCTTGTCAGAGATCACTTCTGCAAGCGGGTCGTATTTTTTGACGGTATCGCCGGCTTTGACTAGCCAAGCGTTAATGGTCGCTTCGTGAACACTTTCGCCTAGGGCCGGCATCTTGATGATTTTTTTAGTCATTAGTTTAAGCTCCCTTCTGCTTAATGACAAGTCCTATTCATGATTAGAATTCAGCGAGCTCTTTCATGGCTTGGTAGACCTTGTCCTCATCCACTAAGAATTCACGTTCTAAGTTGAGAGCATAGCCCACAGTAGGCACATCCGGACCAGCTAGACGGCGGATGGGCGCATCCAAGTCGAAGAGGGCCTCTTCAGCGATAATGGCGGCGATTTCACTCATAATGGCGCCTTCCTTGTTGTCTTCAGTGACCAGAAGGACCTTACCGGTTTTCTTAGCCGCTTCCACCAGGGTTTCTTTGTCTAGTGGATAGAGGCTTCTGACGTCAACAACTTCAGTCTCAATGCCTTCTTCTTCACTTAAGCGTTCAGCGGCTTTAAGAGCGTATTGGAGGACAATCCCATAGGCAATCACGGTAATATCGTCGCCTTGACGGAGGACATTGGCCTTGTCTAAAGGAACAGTATAGTCTTCGCTAGGAATTTCATCTTTTAAGAGCCGGTAGAGACGTTTGTGTTCATAGAAGAGGACGGGGTCATCGGAACGGATGGCGGCCTTGATCATCCCCTTAGCATCATAGACAGTGGATGGCGTTACAATGCGAAGGCCTGGTTGGCCAGCAAAGACCTTGTCCGTGGTTTGAGAATGGTAGAAACCACCGCGAACCCCAGCTCCATAAGGTGCTCTAAAGACGATAGGAGCGGTCCAGTCGCCCTTGGTCCGGTAACGCATTCTAGCGGCTTCGGAGTTAATTTGGTTAACAGCAGGGAGGATATAGTCGGCAAATTGGAATTCACCAATAGCCCGGTAGCCTTTAACGCCTAAGCCCACGGTTAAACCAGCAATAGCAATTTCGGTTAGGGGACTGGAGAAGACCCGGTCATCCCCGTATTTAGCGGCTAGGCCTTTGGAGACACCAAAAACCCCACCTTTTTCCCCGCCGACGTCTTCACCAAAGATGAGGACCTTATCGTCGCGGGCCATTTCTTCATCAATACCTTGGTTTAAGGCCTCTAAGTATGTTATTTCTGTCATCTTGAGTCATTCCTTTCCTATTATATGGAGAAATTAGTCGGCATAGACTTGTTCATAGAGTGATTCTGGTGTAGGGTCAGGGCTGGCTTCGGCTTCATCAGTAGCTTGGTCGACTTCAGCTTGGAGTTCTTGGTAGATTTTTTCGTCTTCCGCTTCAGTCAGATAGCCTTCTTCGATGAGTTGTGCTTTGAATTTCTTAATGGGGTCATTGGCCTTGACTTCCTCTAATTCTTCTTTGGACCGGTAAACGGTTTGGTCGTCATCGGAGGAGTGGCTGGTTAAGCGGGTGACCATGAGTTCAATCAGGTGAGGGCCACCGCCTTGGCGGACCTTTTCCACGGCTTTTTTGAAAGCCTTGTAGCTTTGGGCAAAGTCAAAGCCGTCTACCCGTTCGCCTTCAAAACCATAGCCAGGACCTCTGAGGGCCAGGGATTCGGCATGGTATTGGTGTTTGGCAGGAACGGAGATGGCATAACCGTTATTTTCCACCACGAAGATGACTGGAAGTTGCATAACCCCGCTAATATTCATAGCTTCAGCACATTCCCCTTGGTTAAAGGAGCCTTCACCTGTGGTCGTGAGGGCGATGCTGTCCGAACCATCCAGTTTGTTAGCTAGGGCGACTCCCGCAGCCACGGGGTATTGGGTCGACACCGGGGAGGAATGGCTGACGATATTGTGTTCTTTGGAGCCAAAGTGGTTAGGCATCTGCCGGCCGTGAGAGTTGGGGTCAGCATCCTTACCAAAGGTGGCCAGGAGAACATCGGTACAGGACATGCCCCACACCATGCAGGCGGTCATGTCCCGGTAATAAGGAAGGAAGAAGTCCTTGTCATGGTCAAAGGCTAAAGCCATGGCTACTAGACCGACTTCATGTCCTTGACCAGAAATATTAAAGGAGGTCTTACCGATCCGGGTTAATTGCCAAATCCGTTCATCGAGTAAACGGCTCCGGACTACATGCTTATAAGCCTCGATAATGGCTTCTTTACTTAGACCAGTACTTGCTAATTTTTCCATGATAGTCAACTCACTTTCTTTATTCGATGGATGAGCTGAAAAGAGCATCCGATTACCACATTATTTTTATTAGCTACTATATATTTTGTGACAGGGTATTATTTATGAATGGCTATATCCATGGCATCTAAAGCGGCCTCTTGGAGGGCTTCGGACAGGCTAGGGTGAGGGTGGACGGTGGTAGCGATTTCTTCATTAGCGGCATTGAGGTAAAGTCCCAGGCTGCCTTCACTGATCAACTCGGAGGCATGGGGGCCAAAAATCGTAATGCCTAGTAGGTCGTCCGTGGCTTGGTCGCGGATGACTTCAATAAATCCGTCACTGGCCTGCTCGATCAGGGCTTTGCCGTTGCCTGCTAGGGGGAAGTGGCCCACCTTGGCTTCAACGCCCTCGGGAAGGTTATCTTGGTTATAACCCACGCTGGCAATTTCCGGAGAGCTATAGACACAACGTGGTAACATGGTGTAGTTGAGCGGGTCACTGGTCTTGTTAACGATATGGTCAACGGCACACTTGGCTTCCGCCATAGCTACATGGGCCAGTTGGAGGGTATTAATGGCGTCCCCAATGGCATAGATATGGCCTTCCTTGGTTTGGAAGTGCTGGTTGACCTCAATCCCTTTCTTACCATATTTAATCGAAGTATTATGAAGGCCAATATTATCAATGTTGGGTTCACGACCAACAGCCACTAGGACCTTGTCAAAAACTTCCTGGTCCTGACCTTGGTTCATGGAGACCAGGACCTGGCCATCCTTGACCTGGGCTTGGTCGACTTGGCAGCCGAGTTTGAGGGAGATGCCTTGTTTTTTAAAGCTTTTGGCCAGGGCTTGGGAAATATTCTTACCTTCGTTGGCTAAGAGCCGGTCCAGGTATTCGATAATGGTGACCTGGCTTCCCATCCGAGCGAGGAAGGAGGCAAATTCTACCCCAATGACCCCGCCACCAATAATGGCGATGGATTCAGGAATTTTTTCTATTTCTAAGAGGCCGGTGGAGGAGAGAATGTATTCCTCATCAATAGTAATATTGGGCAGGTTTTTGTTCCGCGAGCCGCTAGCAATAATGACGTTTTTGGGAACGATAATACTTTCTTCTTCCTTGGGATCATTTGGACTTACTGCAATGGCGCCCGAATTGGGAGAGAAGATAGAAGGCCCTAAAACTGCCCCGTGCCCCTTTAGGAGGTGGACCTTGTTTTTCTTGACTAAGCCTTCCACCCCAGTTACTAATTGTTTGACTACGGCATTTTTATAGGACTGGACTTTTTCCATCTTGACCTGGGATTGGCCGCTACTTTCAATCCCAAAGTCCTGGGCCTGGTCGACCGTGTCTTTAACATGGGCGGCTTGTAAGAGGGCCTTGGTAGGGATACAGCCCCGGTTTAAACAGGTTCCCCCGACTTTGTCTTCTTCGATTAAATAAACCTCTAAGCCGAGTTTGGCTGCCTGGATAGCGGCCACATAGCCGGCGGGTCCGCCACCGAGTACGACTAAATCTGTATTGATCATCAACCGTCACCTTTCTTTCTATAAATCTTGCTTGAATAATTAGCTTTGTTTACGGTTTATTCACTTGAAAATAAAAAGAGGCGAAAAGATATGGATTTATAGTAAGTAAGCGCTTTCTTTTTCACTTTTATTATACTCATCCTTAGGCCATTTCGCAAAGGTTGGACTTAATTTATAAGAAGAAACTATTAATTATTTGCCGACTAGAAACCATGTTTATAAGACTGCTGGAGAAGATGTGTTTTTTAGAAAAAGATTAGTCAGTTGGTGAATTTTTTTTTAGATTTCTATTGATCTTATTTTAGTTGTTCGGTATAATGTGAAAGATTGTTATTAGATATAACCATTCCCAAATCATAGGAGGTGTCATTCATGAAGAGAACTTATCAACCAAATAAACGTCGTCGTCAAAAGAAACATGGCTTCCGCAACCGTATGAGTACAAAAAATGGTCGTCACGTTTTAGCGCGTCGTCGTCAAAAAGGCAGAAAACGACTTTCAGCATAAGACCACAAAGCGCTGTGGTCTTTTTTTATTTAGTGTCGAGGAGGGAATACAATGCGCAAGAGCTACCGAGTCAAGTCAGAAAAAGATTTTAGCTTGGTTTTCCACCAAGGAGACAGCAAGGCGAACCGGCAATTTGTAGTCTACTCCATCGAAAAAGAGCAAAAACATTTTCGGGTTGGACTCTCTGTGGGAAAAAAGATCGGCAATGCGGTGACCCGCAACCGGGTGAAACGGTTAATCCGCCAGGCGCTGACCGAGTTAAAACCTTATATTAAAAGCAATGTCGACTTCATCATCATTGCCCGTAAGCCAACTAAGGACATGAGCCAAGACCAGGTTAAGTCCAGTTTGATCCACGTCATGCGCTTACAGGGCCTCTTCCACACTGACCCGTCTAGGCCAGTAGAAAGAAACGAGAGGGCAGAAAGTGAAAATTAAACAAAATAAAAAACACCTGCTAGTTCTGGGGATGCTCTTAGTTGGGGTCCTTGTCTTGAGCGGGTGTGCCAGAGCCGGCGGTATGGAGCCGATTACAGCCGATTCCACGGGCTTTTGGGACCGTTTGCTCTACATGCTATCGCAAATCATCATTTGGTTATCAGGGGTCTTTGGTAACAGCTATGGGATGGGAATTATTGTCTTCACCATCTTGGCCCGCCTCCTTTTAACCCCGCTCTATCACTTACAAATGAAGAACACGGAGAAGATGCAAAAGATGCAGCCTGAACTTCGGGCTCTGCAAGAAAAATATGCTTCCCGTGATGCGGAAACCCAACAAAAACTCCAAGAAGAGACCGCCAAACTGCAAGAGAAGTATGATACCAACCAATTTGCTGGCTGTCTCCCCTTACTCATCCAACTCCCGATTCTGACGGCCCTTTACCAAGCCATCAGTCGGACAGAAGCCTTAACTAATGGGCATTTCTTATGGATGGAATTAGGAAAGCCAGATCCTTACTTTATTTTACCGATTATTGCTGCGGTATCGATTTGGTATTCGACCCACCTCAGTCAGATCGCTTCAGGGATTAAGTCGGGATCGATGACAGCTATGCAATACGTTATGCCTGTCTTTATTTTCTTTGTTATGATGAACTTACCAAGTGCTTTGGCCTTATACATGGCAACAGCCAATGTCTTTACCATTGGCCAAACCCTATTGATCAACAACCCTTATCAAAAACAAAGGGTTCGCCATGAAGAAGAGGCCAAGGAAAGAGATTTGGAACGGCGCTTAGAGAAAGCCCGTCGTAATCCACGAGGTAAAAAGCGTAAGTAATAAGGAGCATCAAATATGAAATTAGAAACTTATCAAGGCGCCAGCGTTGAAGAGGCGATTGCAGCAGCTAAAGAAGGGCTCCAAGTCAGTGACATCCCGATGGAAGATGTCAAAGTCCTCCAAGAGCCTAAAAAAGGTTTCTTTGGTTTTGGTAGCCAACCAGCCATTATTCAAGTCAGCCTAGCGGATGATGAACCCAGTGTTGATGAGATTGTGGCTGAAGTAGCTGTTGAAGCAGAAACAGTCACTGACCCAGCAGCTGATACAGAGCCGGCCACGACTGAAGTGGTCGAAGAAGCGACTGTGGTTGAAGCGCTTGATGATAGCCAAAGTGTTGCCAGCCAAGCGACTAGTGAATCAAGCAGTGACAGCCAAGTCGCTGATACACTCGATAGTCAAAGCACTAGCCAAGTTGATGAAAGCGCCAGCGCCGACTTAGAGCCAGTGGAAAGTCAAAGTGAGCCAGCCAGCCAATCAGTAGCAGCTGACTACTCTGAGAGTGCCAGCCAGTCTCAAGACGCAGATGAAGAGGATGATGAAGAAGCTTCCTATCCTTTCGACTGGGGCGTTGAAGATGTGGCCCACTATCTCATCGATGTCATGGAAGCCTACCTGGTGGACGTGACTATTGACGTTGAAGATATGGATGACTTAATTATCTTCCATATTAATACCGACAAACCGGGCTTAGTCATTGGTAAGCATGGTAAGATTATCAATTCCTTAGAAACCCTGGCTCAGATTCTTACCCATTCCCATGTCCGCAAACGGGTAGCCGTTGAAGTCAATGTGGGTGACTACCGGGAACGTCGTGAGCAAACCTTGGAAAAATTGGCGGAAAGAACCGCTGACCAAGTGACCGTGGAACGTGAAGATGTCACCTTGAGTCCCTTGCCAGCGCGTGAACGGAAGATTATCCACCGCTGCCTATCCAAGTACAGTCATATTAAAACCCAGTCTCAGGGTCGTGACCCACACCGTTATATGGTCGTGTCCTATAAGGACTAGTGATGTTGTAAGAAGAACTCCAGTGTCTGATGGCGCTGGGGTTTTTTATTTAATAAATGATTTTAGTGAGCATTCCTTTAGTACAAAAATTGCATAAATCAGCCTTTCAGGAGAGAGATTAGCCAAGAAATAAGTCATTTATTTTTTGGCTTTTTTCTTTATGTTTATATTTTATCAAGGCTAGGGGAGGGCTTGTGAAAGGAATTTTTCAGGCTATCTTGGCTTAGTGCTAGTGATTTTAGTACTAGATAACTAATAAGTGCACAAGCATAAAAATGATAAAGCGCTTACATTTTTGCTACAATACTTGTGAAGATAATAAATCCAAAGAAAGGAAGTGTTGTTTCTATGTCAGAGATCAATACAATTGGCGTGATTGGAGCCGGCTCCATGGGGGCAGGGATTGCTAACGTGTTTGCCTCTAACGGTTACCAGGTGATCTTAAGAGATATTGAAGACAAGTTTGTCCAAGGGGGGATAGACCGGATTAGTAAATTCCTCGACGGCAGTGTGAAACGGGGGAAATTAGATGAAGCCGGCAAGGAAGAAGTGCTCGGCCGCATCACCGGAACCACCGACCTCAAGGACTTCAAAGATGTGGACTTTGTGGTTGAAGCCGTTTTAGAAAAGATGGACTTAAAACAAGAAGTCTTTAAAGAAGTGGAAGGCATTGTCCGTGATGACATTGTCCTGGCGACCAATACCTCTTCTTTATCGATTACCGAAATTGCTAGTGCCTTAGAAGATCCTAGTCGTTTCGCGGGGATGCACTTTTTCAACCCACCACAAGTGATGAAGTTAGTAGAAATTATCTATGGCTATGAAACCAGTGATGAAACAGTGGCTGTGGTTAGAGAAGTTGCTGAAAGTATCGGTAAAGAAACCGTGACCGTTCATAAAGACTCCCCCGGTTTCATCGTTAACCGGATCATGATTCCACAAATGATCGAAGCCATTAAGGTGCTCGAGGAAGGTATTGCCACCCCAGAAGACATTGACAAGGCCATGCGCTATGGTTTGAACCACCCCATGGGCTCATTTGAACTTCAAGACTATGCCGGTGTCGATATTGGTTACTATGTCATGGAATACTTCGAACAAGAGTATGGTGACCCACGCTGGACTCCACCAGTCACCATGAAGAATATGATGCGGGCTGGCCGCTTTGGTAAGAAGGCAGGCAAGGGCTTCTATGACTACGATGAAGAGGGGAATCAATTACCTTCTGAACAAGCCAAAAACCAAGAAAAATTACAGGGAAAATAGTTAGATAAGCAAAAGACCTAAACAACGCTAGTCTGGGGGAGAAATGAACTTTCCCAGTCGCTTGGGTCAATATGAGCGAATTAAAGGACAAGGAGAACGATTATGGTTAAAGAATCTAGAGCAGACATTGATGCAGTTGAAAAAATGTTTTATTCCGACCTTTATAACTATGCCGAAGACTTAACCGATGGGGAAAAAGAAGTCCTCCAAGAGGTCGAAAAAGTCCTGAAAGAGGATATCTACCCAGTCTTAGATGAACACTGGGACAAGGCAACTTTCCCCTTAGAAGAAATGCAAAAAATTATTGATATTGACCTGATTCAAAACCCTAAATTATTAGAAGGACGTGAAGATGGGACTATTAGTCAACTCTTCCGTGGTTTCCGAGCCTATACCCTAGCTAAAACCGACCCGGTGATTGGGACCTTCTATACCTCTAATGGGGGTCTCTTCCACGAATGTGTCAAAATTGGGGGCAGCAAGGAACAGCAAGAAAAACTCATGCCTGGCGTTTTAAGCTGGGAAGGTAAGGGTGTTCTCGCTATGACCGAACCTGAACACGGCTCTGATATTGCTGGTGGGATGGCAGCGACCGCTAAACGGGAAGGCGACACCTGGATCTTGAATGGTCATAAGAAATGGATCGGCGGCGGGACTCTGGCTAAGTGGCACGCTTTCTTTGCCCGTGATGTGGATGATGGCCAAGTGAAGATGTTCTTTGTGGAACGGGAAAGTGAAGGGGTAGAAACCTTCAACACCGAACCAAAAGCCTTCTTCCGGATGATGCCTAACGCAGAAATTATTTATACCGATGTTAAAGTGCCTGAATCTCAACGGGCGCAAAATGTGAACTCTTGGAAAGACGCGGCGAACATCCTCCGTAACACCCGGTCTGACGTGGCTTGGTTACTAGCAGGTGCGACAGCTGGGGCTTTTGAAGCAGCCTTGAAGTACACCCGGGAACGGGAAGCCTTCGGTAAGACTGTGGCCAGCTTCCAATTGATCCAAGAAAAATTGTCCCGCATGGCAATGAACGCCCAAGCAACCCTAGCTATCGCAGTCAGATTAGCCCAACAACAAGAACGTGGTATCTACAAAGAAGAGAATTCTTCTATGGCTAAGATGCATAACGGTTACCGGGCTCGTGAAAATGCGGCTCTGGCTCGGGAAGTCTGTGGGGGTAACGGCATTCTCTTGGAATATGACGTGCCACGCTTTATGGCGGATATTGAAGGGATGTACACCTATGAAGGGACCCACGAGGTTAACTCCCTCATTATTGGTCGTTACTATACTGGCCAACAAGCCTTTATTTAAGAAGTTTTCGATAATCAAGCGCTGGATTAAAACTTAGCCGAATAATATAACAAGACGAAAAAAGTGTCTCTTTCACTGATGAGTGAGAGAGACACTTTTTTCTTTGGCTATAAATTACCTTAACTGTCTTGATTTAACCACGTTTTTTATTTTTTTGGGCAAGTTTTTGTCGCTTCCTGCTTCGGGCACCAGGGATTCCCATGGCTTGGCGGTACTTGGCTACAGTCCGGCGGGCTAGGTAGTAGTTATGGAGGGCTAAGTGGTCACTGATGGCTTGGTCACTGAGGGGATGGTGGGAGTATTCCTGATCAATGATTTGGCGAATGAATGTTTCTGCTTGCTTGCGAGTCAGAGATTCGCCATTGGCGGAAACTTTTTTAGCTAGGAGGTCATGAAAACTTAAAATTCGCTGATTATATTGCAAGTATTTGTCCATGATAGCCCGGGAAATGGTTGACTCGTCATAGTCTAAGGCTTGGGCCAAGTCTTTTTGGGAAAGGGGGCAGAGCTGGTTTCCTTGTTGATTTAAATAGGCGGCTTGGTAGTGGACCAGGTATTGGCTAATTTTCAAGAGCAGTTGGTCTCTTTTCTTGAGGGAGAAGACCAGCCAGTCAAATTCTCGTTTTTTCTCTTTGAGATAGGCAAGCGTTTCTGCATCAGGGCTTTGACTTTGCAGGGCTTGGTAATAATTTTGATTAAAACTTATTTTGGGGAGATAGTCTTTAGATACTTGAAGGCTTAGGTCTCCATTTTCTGTTTTGACAATAATATCGGGCAGGGTGTAGGCAGGTATTTCAAGAGAAAAATTACGAGCTGGCCGGGGTTCCAGGCTTTGAATCTGGATAAAGCCCGACTTTACCCGGTCTAAAGGGATGCTTTCTTGCTGAGCGATTTTGTCAAAGTTTCCCTGGGCCAGGTCTTCTAAGTGATCATAGATTAAGGCTTCCACGAATTGCCCGTCAGGAAGCGCTCTGGCCTGTAAAGCTAGACACTCTTGTAAATTACGAGCGCCGATGCCTTTGGGGTCCAGGCTTTGCAGAATACTTAAATAAGTCTCTAATTCTTCTTGACGCCAAGCAAAGAGTTGGCGGGTGACCTGGTCCTCCTTACGGTAGTAACCGTCTTGATCCAGTTGACCGATTAAATAAGCAACTTGTCTTTTTTCATAAGCAGATAAAGACTTCTCTTTGACTTGCTGAATCAGGTACTCATCCAAGGATAAAGCATTGGGATCGGCCAAAGTGTCTGCTAAGGAATAGTCACTCGCCTCATGAGTAAAGGAGGCTTGGACTTGTTGATTTTCACTGATCTCGATAAAGGGATTGCTTTCATAGTAGTTCTTGAGTTCAGTGGCTAAGTCGACCTGGTTCTTTTGTAAGAGTCGGCTGGCATGGACCAATTGAGTTTTGACATAGGGGGATAATTTTTCCTTAATCTTTTGCTGGGTACGGTAATTGATAGCCATAAAAGAACTCCTTAAACACTAATAAGTTATTATGAACACTAGAATAATCTTTGTTTACTATTATATCAGGAAAGTTTTGGCATATAAATTGCTATATATAGAGTAAGAGATTGAGAAAGGAGGTCAGTTGATGACTAAGAAAATATTAATTGCTTCTCACGGACACTTGGCATCTGGCTTTAAATCGTCAATCAAGATCCTTACTGGTCTAGAAGACCAAGTCCAAGTGATTGATGCCTATGTCACGGATGAAGATTATACCAGTCAAATTGACCAATTCTTAGCCGATATTGAGGCTGAAGACCAAGGCATTATCTTTACCGATATCTTTGGCGGTTCGGTTAACCAACGGATCGTTTCCAGGTGTTTACACAGTGATAAGGCTAAGCAAGTTTTTGTGATCAGTAATGCTAACCTGGGAGTGATCCTGAGTGTCTTACTCTCACCTGATGAGCTGAGCGAAGCCAGCTTACAAGCCGAGATCGAAGAAAGTGCCGTTAAATTAGTTCAGTTAGAGGTTGAGGAGTCCGATGAAGACTTCTTTGCTTAAGTCAATAGAATGGAGATTTTTACAATGATTACCCAAATTCGTGTCGATGACCGCTTAATCCATGGCCAAGTGGCTGTAGTGTGGACCAAGGAATTGAATACCCCCTTAATTATCGTGGCTAATGATGCTGCTGCTAGTGATGAAATTACCCAAATGACCTTGAAAATGGCTGTGCCAGAAGGGTCTAAATTGTTGATTCGTTCAGTCGCTGACGCCATTAAAGTTTGCCAAGACCCTAGAGCCGCTGATCGGAAATTATTCGTGATTGTCAATAAGGTCTCCGATGCTTATCAAATTGCTAAGGCCGTTGAGAATACTGAAGCTGTGAACGTGGCTAATGTTGGTCGTTTTGACCAAACGGATCCCGCTGAAAAGGTGGCGCCATTTTCTAGTGTGCAGTTGAATCCAACCGAATTACAAGCGGCTAAAGAGCTTTCTCAACTTTCAGTGGATAGTTTCCACCAAGTTTTACCAAGTAATACTAAGAAAGATCTTGCTGAATCCTTAGCGAGTCTATAAAAATTTAGAAAGGAATTGAATGATGCTTACTTATGCAATAATTGCCTTTTTCGTTGTCTTCTTCTGTTCCTCAGTCACCTATTTGACGGGTCAATCCATGATCGAACGTCCCTTAGTGGTTGGACTAGTGACAGGTTTATGTATGGGAGACATGACCACAGGTATCTTAATCGGAGCTGCCTTAGAGGCCGTCTTTATGGGTAATGTGAATATCGGTGGGGTGATTTCCGCTGAACCGGTAACCGCGACTGCCCTGGCAGTGACCTTTGCTATTATTTCTAATGTTGAACAACAAGCCGCTATTACCTTAGCGATCCCTATTGGTATGTTAGCCGCCTTCGTGGTGATGTTTTTGAAGAACGTTTTTATGAACATCTTTGCTCCAGCACTTGATAAATTTGCACGGGAAAATAACCAAAAAGGTATCGTTTTCCTACATTACTTTAGTTTCCTGGTCTACTTCTTCATCTTAGCTTCTATCACCTTCATCGGTGTCCTCGCCGGAAGTGGTCCGATTGAACAGTTAGTCAATAATATCCCTGAGGCCTTAATGAATGGTTTGAAGGCTGCTGGTGGGCTCTTACCTGCTGTTGGTTTTGCCCTCTTGATGAAGCTCTTATGGAATAATAAATTAGCTGTCTTCTACCTATTGGGTTTTATTCTAACTGCCTACTTGAAATTACCCGCTGTTGCCGTTGCGGCTCTTGGTTTTGTGATCTGTCTAGTCAGTGCTCAACGTGACTTAGAGCTGAATGAATTAAGAAGCCTAAGACAAGCGGCAGCATCAAGCAATCATGTTGCAAACACCGATCAAGCAGAGGAGGATGACTTTTTCTCATGAAATTATTAAGTCAAAAAAAGGCACAAAGTCCTGAAGCCATTGAAGATAAAAAGATGTTGCGGTCAATGTTCTGGCGGTCTTGGACCATTAATATGAGTCGGACCGGGGCTTACCAATACCATGCCATTGGTTTACTGTATACCCTCTTGCCTGCCATTAACCGTTTCTATAAAACTGATGAAGAAAAAGCCGATGCCTTGGTGCGTCATACCACGTGGTACAATGCCACCATGCACTTGAATAATCTGATTACTGGTATTGTTGCGGCCATGGAAAGATCCAATGCCGAGTCTGATGACTTTGACCCTAACTCCATCACAGCGGTAAAAACTTCCTTGATGGGACCAATCTCAGGGATTGGGGATTCCTTCTTCTGGGGGATTTTACGGGTGATTGCCGCAGGAATTGGGATATCCATTGCGTCGACTGGGTCACCTTTAGGAGCTATCATTTTCCTGCTACTCTATAACATTCCAGCTTTCTTAATTCATTACTATATGCTGGATATTGGTTATTCCTTAGGGACCAACTTTATCCGCAAGGTCTATGAATCTGGAGCCATGAAAGTCATTACCAAGGCTTCCTCTATGCTTGGTTTGATGATGGTGGGCTCGATGACAGCCTCCCACGTTAAATTTAAGACTACCTTGTCAGTTGCCGTTAACGGCGGTGGCGACCCGATTTTAATTCAAGAATACTTAGACCAACTCTTTAAAGGTTTAGTGCCCATGGCCGTGACCTTGTTAGCTTTTTATTTAATCCGGAATAAACGCGTGAATGTTAACTGGATTATGTTAGGAATTATCCTCCTTTCAGTCGTTCTGGGACTTTTAGGGGTTGTATAATCTTGTAATTTATCCTTTAATAGATAGTGTGATAAAAATCACAAGATAAGAGGCTGCGATTAAACGTAGCCTTTTTAAACGGGGGGAGTTATTGTGAAGAAAGACATCCAAAAAGAATTAATGAATATCCTTTTACGGCAGTCCCAGCCACTAAGTACTAAAGATTTGAGTGAGGCGATCGGTCGTAGTCGATCCTTAACCAGCAATTATCTCAATAATTTAGCCAAACTCGGCAAGGTAGAGAAGTCCGATTCACGCCCTGTTTATTGGTCTTTAGCTAGCCAAGTTAAGCAGTCGCAAACAAGCGAAGATCCGATTGATTATTTTGCCCAATTTATTGGTAGTCAAGGGTCGGTTAAGGAAGAAATTAAACAAATTAAGGCTGCTGTCAATTACCCACCAATTGGTTTGCCAATTTTATTAAATGGAAATTCTGGGGTAGGCAAGTCTTATTTGGCCCAACTGATTTATAAGCAGCTCCATGCTTTGAATAAGTCTTGCTCCGAGCGTTTTACCGTCTTTAACTGTGCTGACTATGCCAATAACCCGGAATTAATGTCCTCACTTCTCTTTGGTCATGTCAAAGGGGCCTTTACCGGGGCAGATAATAAACGTGATGGACTCTTAAAAACTGCTGACCAGGGTCTTCTATTTTTAGACGAAGTCCATCGGCTCTCTTATGAAAACCAGGAGAAGCTCTTCCAATTCTTGGATAAGGGCTATTTCCGGCCCTTGGGTGAAGAAAATGAGGAAGTTTATTCTAAGGTGCGTTTGGTCCTTGCGACTTCTGAGGATCCCGAAAAAGTCCTCTTGCCCACCTTTTACCGGCGGATTCCCTTAACTATTAAGCTGCCGGACTTCCATCAAAGGCCATATGATGAGCGGATTAAATTAGTGGAAACCCTCTTTCGTAAGGAGTCTAAGCGTCTAGAATTACCCATTAAAATTGACATTGGTGATTTTGAATTTCTCGTTAACCAAAAATATCCCGGCAATATTGGTTCGCTCTACAATAATATCCAATTATTATGTGCCCAGGCCTTTGAATACCAGGATAACGCGGATTTTCTCTTGATTTCTAATCAGAACCATATTGATCAGGCCCTGACGATCGATGCTAAGGAAGGGCCTTCAAAGCGTCAAGAAGACATTGAGCAATTAATTATCAAACCCCTACAGAAGGTCTTTGACCAAGCCTCGATTTATAGCGTCCGCTCAGATTTTATTGGTTTTACCCAAGATCATTTAAATAATATTGAACAATCGAATTTGGAACCAGTCATTCTCTATCAAAGCTTAGTGAAGTCCTGCCAGGCCATCCTAGGCAAAAACATTTTTAATGACCATGTCCAAACTTTTATCCGCTTTTATAGTGCCTACCAATCCTACCTGCAAGAAATTACTTTTCCTAGCCATCTTAAAAAGAAAATTCTTGCTGATTATTCTAGGACCTATTCCTTGGCTAGGGAAGTTTGTAAAGGTCTTGATCCCAAGGCTTATAAGAACTTGGTCTGGTATTTAAGTCTCTTGCTATTGGATGCCGTCAATGAGAACCTGACCTACCATGCTTTACTGGTGGCCCACGGGGATTCGACGGCTTCCAGTATCCAAAAGGTGGCCAACCAATTAAATGATCATTATATCTTTGATGCCATTAATATGCCTTTTTCCGCTTCAGTTCATGATGTTATTGCCCGGGTCAAGGAGTGGATGGATGACCATCAAACTTTGTCGGGAATTATTATGTTGGTGGATATGGGGTCCCTGACAACCCTTTATAAGGGCTTGAAACCGGAAATTCGTGGGGAACTCTTTGTCATTAACCAGTTAAGTACTGCCCTGGCGTTAGAAATTGGTAATTATCTGATTCAAAAACGCTCGATGACCGATTTTATTGAAGAAACCGAGGGAAAATTTTCACCTAAGGTTCAGTTCTTTGAAGGTTTTGATATTCAAAAAAATATTATTATTTCCAGTATTTCTGGAGAAGAATTAGCTGAGGGCATGGCTGATATTCTGAAAAAATATCTGAAGCCTAATATTAAAACTATTGTAATGAATTATAATGAGCTCCTCCATTTAATTCACCAGCAGGATATCAATGAAAATTATTTTGATGCCACTTATTTTGTCCTCACCACCACCCCCTTGGATTGCCAGGGCCGGGTGAAAAATGTTAATTTACTAGAACTCTTAGAAAATGATTCTGACAATCTAAGTACTTATTTTAAAGATATTGTGGCTTTAACTGATCTCCAAGTTTTATTTAAGGATTTTCTCAAGTTCTTTTCCGTAGAAGGCTTGTCCTCGCGCTTGGAATTCTTAAATCCTGAAGTTATTATTACCCAAGTAACCGGCGTGATTGAAAAGCTTGAGGACCGTTTTCAAATCGAGCTCCCACCCAAGATTAACTTTACCTTAACCATGCATTTGGCCTTGATGATTGAACGGATTATTTTAGACCCAGTGGATTATGAGCTGGCGGTTGATATTCACCAATTGCGTCTAAATAATAAACCTTTTTATAACTATCTCAATACCATTCTCTACCCCTTGAAGCAGTTCTATCGCATTGAGGTCAATGATTGGGAAATTTATAGCATCTATGCCATGTTAACCAGTTACCAGGAAAGTCAAAAAGAGAAAGACTATTCTAGTTAACTATTGTTAACAGCATTTAAAAGTAAAGGCCAAAGAAAAAGGATCTAGCAGATTTCATTCTACTAGATCCCTTTTTAATTATTTGTCAAGCGTGTTCCAGTCACAGGACGAATGTCCACTGACGTGACTATCATACTCTTTTCAAACCTGCTCCGGCTGCAGATCGACTTCTACTTCACTAAAGTGCAAGAAAGTCTTTTCAAAAATTTTTGCTCTTTAGCTCCAGTTGCTATAGCTGTTCGAAGCGTCAGCGAGTTACAGATATAGTATGCGTAGCTCTATCGATCTTTGGTGCATCCGTCACACTCTTTCCCTCTAAGGAATAATTTCTCCGCTGCTTGCGTTGACATCCACATCATCGACGTTGGTGAGATCGACTTCATAGTGGATGACGCCGTTGTCATCAACAGAGAGTTCCCAGTTCTTGACTTTTTCGCCTGGGTGTTCGGCAAGCGCTTTTTCCATAGCTTCTTTTGGTGTGATTAGGCTGGTGACTTCGATTTGTTTGCTTTCATCATTGGCTTCTTTTTCAGCTTCTACTTTCAAGACTTCACCACTATCGGGATCAATGTGCATGTCCCATTCATTTTCAGCGTTGTAGCCTTGGATTTCATAGGTATATTTGCTGAATTCTTCTTCATAGTCAAATTCGATTTCTTCAATTTTAACGTCTTGAGCGCCGGTTTCTTCGTTAAACTTATTAACGGCATCCTCGATAGAAATGGCGTATTCTTTATTTTCAATACCGTCTTGGTCTTGGCTGGATTCCGCTTGGTCCTTATTGCCCTCTTTAGATTCTTGTTGGTCTTGGTTTTCCTCTTTGGAAGCCGTTTCTCCCTTGGTTTCTTTGGAAACTTCCTGGCTGCTTTCATTTTGGTCAGTCTTGGAGCTATTTCCCCCATCATTCGCTTGGCCACAGGCAGCTAGGGTAAAGATGCTGGCTAGACTGACTAGTGAGATTTTCAATTTCTTATTCATCGAATCGTCCTCCTCAAAATGCTTTTATATGATTGACATACTTTAAGCTTAGGAGAAATACTGAAAAACCATAAATGGAAACGCTTTATTTTTAGGATTCTTAACGTCTCCTTAATAAAAAACAGAGAAAAACTTAGAGTTTCTCTCTGTTTAGCAGGGAATGGTTTATATAATTTGCTGGACAGGCACCTGACTTAATCACTTAAGCTGACTGCGGTACCGCTGCAGGTGACCATGAGAATGCCGTTGTTAGCGCCTAGGGTTTCATAGTCCATCTTGACGCCCACCACCGCATCGGCGCCCAGTTCTTTGGCCCGGTCAGCCATTTCTTGGAGGGCTTCTTCGCGGGCTTGGGTCAGTTCACCTTCGTAACCCTTGGACCGACCACCAAAGACATTCCGAAAACCTGCTCCCATGTCTTTGAGCAGGTTGACCCCTGTCACCACTTCGCCAAAGACAATGCCTTGGTAGGCGGTAATGGTCTTGCCTTGGATGTTTGGGGTAGTTGTAGTAATCATGATAAGCCTCCTTATCTTTAAATAAAAGCGCTTAATTTCTACTTTTATTTTACCACTTAGCCTCCTTAGCTAACAGGGCTAGCCTAAAAAAACCGTCCCCTTTTTTAAGATGAGGGAACGGTTCTGGGTAAAAATTAAGACACAGACCTTGCTTAATTCAAGCCCTCTTCACTAGCCAAGGCTTGGATACTGAAGTCGTGTTGGCGGGCCAGTTGGCTAGGAGCTTTGACCTCTTGAGTGTCAGTAGCTTGGGCTTTGGTCTCGCGGTAGTTGACGTCAAATTTAAGCAAGCGGTAGCCGGCTGAAGCAATGGGTACGCCGATAAGCATACCGGCAACGCCCATTAAGCCACCGCCAACCGTTACTGCAATTAAGACCCACATGCCCGGAAGTCCCAGGGAATTACCCACCACTTTTGGATAGATCAAGTTACCCTCAATTTGTTGGACCACCACAATAAAGACCACAAAGAGCAGGGCTTGGACCGGTGAATGCATGAGGATCAAAAGAAAACCTAATCCCCCAGAGATATAGGCCCCTAGGAGCGGGATAATGGCCGTGACCCCAGTGAGGACCCCGATCATGCTGGCGTAAGGAAAGCCAAAAATCCACATGCCAAAGCCAACCATACAGCCCAGGATAGCGGCCTCCACCACTTCGCCAGCGATAAAGTTATAGAAGGCGTCATTGACCATGGCGAGGACATAGTGGACTTGGTTATAACGCTTGTCCTTTAAATATGCCTTAGTGAGCCGGTGGAATTGGTGGCCCAATGTTTCCTTAGACATCAAAATATAAAAAGTAATAATGATGGCAATAAAGATGGTGACGATCCAGCTGGCGACTGAAGTGACAGCGCCAATAGTTGACCCAATTAAACTCGAGGTGAGTCCTTGGGCAAAGCTAACGGTGCGCCGAACCATGCTTTGCCAGTTGAGGTCCAAGTTCCCCATATAGGAGACAATTTCCGGATAGAGGTCCTCGTAGCGCTCTAGGAGTCGATCGAGACTTTGGAAGAGGCGGGGGAGGATTTCCATGAAGTTGGTCACTACAGCCACCAATTGGGGAATAATCAAGCCCAAGGTGAGGGCGATAATGGCCAGAATCGTTAAGAGCGCCAAGACAATGGCGATGGGGCGGCGGATTTTTCTCAGCCAGTCCTTATCAGTATGCGGCCATAAATACTTCTCATAAAGCGACATTAAAATATTGACCACATAGGCCATCATGGCCCCTAAAGTGATCGGATAGGCAATCGACCAGACTTGGCCCAGCCAGGAGATGATGGTTGACCAATTGAGGACAATCAGGCAGAGGGCGATGATGCCTAGTCCCAGTGATAACCATTGTTTACGGTTAAAATGCACAAAGTTAACCTCCTTTATTGGTTAATGATTGAATATTTTTTTGGCATAAGTTTACTTTAACAAATTATTGGTTAGAAGTCTTAAGAAAAAAGCAAAGTCAGCGGCCTTTTTGGCCTTTTGGAAATATTTTGAAAAAAATAAGCTTACTACTTTAGAAATATTCTAAAGTAGTGTATACTAAGCATACGCAAGTAAGATGAGTAATAAGGAGGAAGAAAAATGACTGATTTTCAACAGTTCATCGTGACCTTGGTCACTGGTGCAGTTGCCCTCTGCCTACAATTTCTCATGGGGCAGGAGACCATGGCCTTTTGTCTGATTGCCATTTGGGGAATTATCATGTCCCTTCTTTTGGCTAAGGATATGATTGAAACCCTAAAGGATGGTTACTATGGGGTGGATATTCTGGCGATTACCGCTATCCTAGCGACTCTAGCCGTGGGGGAACATTGGGCCAGTTTAATGATCCTCGTGATGATGACTGGGGGAGAATCCCTGGAAGCCTATGCCACCCAACAAGCCAGTCGGGAACTGGAAGCCTTACTGGAACACTCTCCCCAATTTGCCCACCGGATTAATGCGGATGGTTCGGTAGATTCCATCCCGGTGGAAGAGATTGAAGTTGGCGACCAAGTTAGGGTCCGTCCCAATGAGTTGGTGCCCGTGGACGGAGTCATTGTCCAAGGCGAGACCTTTGTCGACGAATCGTCCTTGACCGGAGAATCCAAACCCGTGGAAAAAGGCGTGGGCGATGAACTCATGTCAGGGTCTATTAATGGGGACGCCAGCTTAACCTTTGAAGTGAAAAAGGCAGCTAAGGATAGCCAGTACCAACGTTTAGTGGCCCTGGTGGAGAATTCTAAGGAAGAGCCCGCTCCCTTTGTCCGCCTGGCTGACCGTTATGCGGTGCCCTTTACCATTATTGCCTATGCCATTGCCTTTATCGCCTGGTTTGTCTCTAAAGACCCGGTTCGTTTTGCTGAAGTCCTGGTGGTGGCGTCACCTTGTCCTTTGATTATTGCTGCTCCGGTGGCCATTGTGGGTGGGATGAGTAATTCTAGCCGCAATGGGATTGTGATGAAATCAGGCACCAGCTTGGAAAAACTCGACCAAGTCAAAACAGCGGCCTTTGATAAGACTGGGACCATTACCCAGGGTTCTCTAGCTGTTGATGATATCGAAGTCCAAGCGGGCTTTGAGGCTGATCATATTCTCCACTATGCAGCCAGTGCCGAACAATCCTCGACCCACGTTTTGGCCCGGTCCTTAGTGGATGCAGCTCATGACAAGGGCTTAGACCTCAGTCCCGTTAACCACTTAGAAGAAGTGACCGCTGCTGGGGTCCAAGGCCAAGTGGATGGCAAGGAAGTCAAGGTGGGTAAGGCAGACTTTGTCGGAGCTGAAAAGATTACTGACGGCAAGACCAATGTCTATGTGGCTATCGATGGTGCTTATGCTGGTCGGATTACCTTTAACGATCAAATCCGTCCTGAAGCCCCAGCCACCATCCATGAATTAGAAAGCTTGGACCTCGACCGGCTTATTATGCTAACCGGTGATGATGAAAACATAGCCCAAAGGATCGCCGACAGCGCGGGGATTGAAGAAGTTCATGCTAATCTCCTGCCTGAAGATAAGATTAACTTGCTCAAAGACTTAAGAGAAGAGTCTCGTCCGGTCATGATGGTGGGGGACGGGGTCAATGATGCCCCAGCCCTAACTGTCGCCGATATCGGGATTGCCATGGGGGCCCACGGGTCAACCGCAGCCAGTGAATCCGCCGATGCGGTGATCTTAAAGGACGACCTGTCTAAGGTGGCCCAAGCGGTTAAAATTGCCAAACACACCCTGAGAGTGGCCAAACAAGCCGTGATCTTTGGAATTGTGACCTCAATTATCTTGATGTTGATTGCTTCGACTGGTGTTATCCCGGCCTTACTCGGAGCCATACTCCAAGAAGTCATGGACCTCATGGCCATCTTCTACGCCCTAAGAGCCAGAATGCAAGTGAAGTAGAGAGTGCGACAAGCGCACCAGAAGGCAAGACCACTGGAAGAAAAGGGAGTAAAGATTCTCATAGAGAATCTGTCGCCCTTTTCTGAAGTGGACGCTTGCCTTGCGCTTGGAGCAGGTTTTAAGGATGTGAGGTGACATGAAAAAGTGAAACACTGGAAGAAATATGCGGAAATCCTCAAAGAGGATTGACAAATATTTCTGAAGTGGAGTTCACTTTTGTCACCGAACTCAACTGTAAAGAGTGCGACAGTCACACTAAAGGACGAAATCGCTGGAGAAAACTGGGATAAGCTCAGTTATAAGGATGTGAGTACGCCGTCAAAAGACTTGAATTGCTGGAGGAAAATACCATAAGCTCAGCTAGACTGAGCGTTACCAGTTTTTGAAGCGGACGTTCGTCCTGTGACTGGAGCAGGTTTGAAAGAGTATGACAGTCACACTAAAGGACGAAATCGCTGAAAAAACAGTAAAAAGAGCTAGTAGCTAATAGCGCCCAAACTTGGAAAAAATCTCCAAGTCCTGGGGGTTAAAATAGCCAACTAGCTCTTTTTTTGTTGTAAGCCATAAAAAAAGACGCGCTCAGGCGTCTTTTGTTCTAGTCTTTCTATAATGGGAGGAGAAAGATAGAAATAATGTATCTATTTACTACGCTTTTATAGTAAGCCATAATTGTGAAGAACTTGTGAACAAACTGGGAAGAAACTAACAAATCTCTTAATTATTCTTCTTTGTCGTGGTCACTTTCTTCATATTGAGCGGCTTGGCCCACGATCTCATCTTCAGGGAGGCGTTTGGCGTCCAATTTACCGACTCTTTGTTTGTCCTCTTCAACCACTTCAAAGACCCAGGCCCCGACCGCAAAGTGGTCGCCGAGTTCCGGTAATTTACCCAGGTAGTGGGTGGCAAAACCGTTAATAGTGTGGTAGAGGTTAGCTTCCTTGAGGGGGAGTTGGAGGAGGGGTTGGCTTTTTTCAATAGCACAACCGCCGCTGAAGACATAGTGTTGACCTTCTTCGATCGTTTCAATATCTTGGGTGACCACATCGTCCTCGTCCCAAATCTCACCCACTAATTCTTCTAAGACGTCTTCCATGGTGACGATCCCTATCATGCCGCCGTGTTCATCGCGGACCACGGCCATATGAATTTGTTTGGCTTGCATTTGCCGCAAGAGGGTGGCTAGTTTCATATTTTGCGGGATGGAAAAGGTATCCAGTAGCAGACTGTTTAAGAGAATCTTTTTCTCAGGATGTTTGAATTTTTCCCGTAAATAGCGGTTGAAGTCGCGTTCGTGGAGGACACCGAGGACATTGTCGATGTCTTCTTCATAGACTAAGAGCCGGGAATAGGGTTGGTTTTCAAAGATCGCTTCAATTTCTTGGTCACTGTCCGACACATCGATGGCTTCAACGTCAATCCGTGGGGTAATGATGGCGGAGACTTCTCGGTCATCGAAGCGGATGGCGGCCTTGACTAAACGTTGCTCATCATGTTCAATACTACCGCCGACCCGGGCTTCATCAACCATGGACAACAATTCTTCTTCACTAATGCCTTCTTGAGCTTCCAAGGGAAAGAAGTGTTGGACCATTTTTTGCCATTGGTTAACTAACCATACCAGGGGTGTGAACAGCCACATGATGGCCCGCAGATAGGGGGTTGAAAACTTGGCAAAGGGTTCAGGAACAATCTTGGCGATTAATTTCGGGGTAATTTCCGAAAAGAGTAAAAGGGTTACCGTGGTAAAGACCGTGGCAATAGTGGCTCCGTATTCAGGAATTAACTCTATAAAGACCACGGTCGCAATGGAAGAAGCGGCAATGTTTACGAAGTTGTTGCCAATTAAAATAGTTGATAATAGGGAATCAAATTGGTTTTGTAAGTCCAAGGCCTGTTTGGCGCGCTCGTCACCTAATTCCGCTTCATTCTGTAAACGAATCGAAGAAGCTGAGGTGAAGGCTGTTTCTGATGATGAGAAGTAGGCCGATAAGAGTACACAAACGAAAAAGATGATAATGCTGACAAGAAAACTGTCATCCATAGATGAAATTCCTCCTAAATTTTATTACTTCTATCATAGCACAAAGCCTGCCCTTGTCCCATCGATAGACTAGAAGAATTCTAAAAAATGAACCGGATAGGGGTTCGCTTTATTTTAAATAAACATAAAGTTTATTTGTCTTTAGAATCCTTCTAATCTTGTGAAAAATATTGCAAGCGGACTAGATATGGGGTATAATTTTCGCGTAGCTACAAGATCTTGGGTAAGGCAGTGACTTCGCCGAGCCACATTGCGTAGAGAAAATAAGTTCAGGACTAGTTTCATGAGTGACCATTGCTGGGATGATGACCAGCAGCTTTCATAAGGACTTGGGGGTCAAGTTTTTTGCGACTAGTCCGCTTATTTCTGACCTTTTTTCCCATGGGGGTTGTTATTGTTAGGCATTTTAGTGTATCAAAAAGGAGAAATTTTTAATGCATTTATCTAAAAGTCAAGCCCTAAAGTTATTTCTAGTGGCTTTCTTGTTTTTATTAGTGGCTTTCTCTGAACCCGCCCACGCCATGCACATCATGGAAGGGTACTTGCCACTGAAATGGGTGATCATTTGGTTTGCGATTTTCATTCCTTTCTTCTGCTACGGGGTTTACCAAATTAAGGAAAGCGTCAAAAAAGATAGTAAAAATAAAGTCTTATTAGCCCTCAGTGGTGCCTTTATCTTTATCCTATCTTCCTTAAAAATTCCATCCGTGACTGGGTCAACCTCCCATCCTACGGGTGTCGGTGTGGGGACCTATTTATTTGGTCCTGGGGTGATTAGTGTTTTAGGGACTATCTGCCTCTTATTCCAAGCCCTCTTCCTAGCTCATGGTGGTTTAACCACACTGGGTGCCAATGCTTTCTCGATGGCGGTTGTAGGACCTTTTGTTGGTTATGCCGTTTACCGTTTAGGCGAAAAAATCAACCTACCAAGTTCTGTGAATATCTTCCTCTGTGCAGCCTTAGCTGACTTAGCCACCTACATGACCACTTCTTTCCAATTGGCTTTAGCCCATCCTGACCCTGCCTTAGGGATCTTTGCGGCAGCTATGAAATTTATGGGGGTCTTTATGATTACCCAAATTCCTCTAGCTATTGTTGAAGGGCTCCTTTCCGTGGTAATGGTGAATATGATTAACGACACCGTCTTGAAAGAGGTGAAGAAATAGATGAAAAAGAAAAATTTATTACTCATCTTATTAGCCCTATTAATTATGTTTATTCCCCTATTTACCATTGATGGTGAATATGAAGGTTCCGATGGTGGGGCTGAAGAATTGATTGGGGAATTAGACGAATCTTATACCCCTTGGTTCGAACCCATATTTGAACCAGCTTCCGGTGAAATCGAAAGCTTACTCTTCACCCTCCAAGGAAGCATCGGTACCGGGATTATTTGTGGAATCGTCGGTTACTACTTAGGTAAGAACAAGGGCTTAGACCAAGCTAAAAAATAAACCAGTGAAGTGTATTCTCAATAAAGAAGCTGAGGTTCTGTGCCCAGCTTCTTTTAAAAAGCAAATGCTTAGTGAAAAGGTGTGATGTTATGGGGATTGATCGTTATACCTATCAATCCAAGTGGGTCAAGAAGTCGGGGAAGTTTAAATTTGCCTTTTGGCTCTTGGGAATTCTAGTGGCCTTTTCGGGCTGGAATAGCTTAGAAGTGGTGTATACCCTCTTGATCATGGCCCTCACCCTCTACCTGGTGCCGATTAGGCTTCGGACTTATTTGAACCTCTATATTGGTCCGGTTTTGTTTCTGGCCTTTTCTAGCCTGGCCTTGTTGGTGTCGGTTAGCCAAGAGTCGGCCCTTTTTTCCTGGTCGCTGTCACTGGGAGATTATTACCTGGGGCTTTTAAGTGGTCAGCTTTCCTATACTCTGACTCTAATCATTAGAGCTTTGACGGCGATCACGGTGACCTTTTTCTTCACCTTGACCACGCCCTTAAAACAGATCTTACAGTTGATGAAGCAAGCCCATATCCCTTATGTAGTGATTGAACTGGTCCTCTTGATGTACCGCTTTATCTTTGTCCTCTTAGATGATGTAGTGGTGGTCTACCAGGCCCAAAATTTGCGCTATGGTTATGCCCACCCTAAAGTGTCTATCCATTCTCTGGCCTTACTGGCTAAGGTGGTTTTGGAGCGATCTTTGTATCGCTTTACGGAAATGACTGACACCTTAGATTTGAAACTCTACCAGGATGAATTTTACCTGGATTAGTTTTGATCCCTTAATAAAGAGACTGAAAACGGCTAGGGAACAAGGATTTGTAGGCTTACAAAATAATAAGTGAGGAAGAAATTATGTTAAGTGTCAAACACCTATCTTTTGCCTACCAAGGGCATACCGTATTTGAAGATATTTCCTATGATTTTTCCAAGGGTCAGGTGATTGGGCTCATGGGGGCAAACGGGACCGGCAAGACCACCCTGATGCGAATTTTAACTGGTCTTATTCCGGTGGAGAAGGGGATGGTGGTCTTTCAAGGGAAGACTTTGTCCTATAAGAAGAAGGACCTCTACCAACTTCGCCAAGCGGTCAATATGGTCTTTCAAGACCCCAATCAACAGCTCTTTTACCCCACGGTTCAAGATGATGTGGCTTTTGCCCTCCATAATTTGAAGCGTGATCCGGCTGAAATTAAAGACCGGGTGGCTAGTGCTCTCAAGGCCCTGGCGATCGATCACTTAGCCAGCCGCCCGATTCAAACCCTGTCCTATGGGCAAAAGAAGCGGGTGGCTCTGGCGGGGATTTTAGTGATTCAACCGGCCATGATTCTCTTGGATGAACCCACTGTGGGGCTAGACCCAGCTGGAGTCAAGGACCTGACTAAAATTATCCAAGACTTGGTCAAGCAAGGCCACCGTTTCTTGATCTCAAGCCATGATATGGCCTTTCTCTACCAGCTCTGTGACCAATATTTGGCCATCGCTGATAAGGGTATTGTGGCCCAGGGGGATAGTGAGGCTGTCTTTAAGTCCGAGGCCTTTATGGAAAGTATTGGCCTAGAACTTCCCTGGCAAGTCCGACTCCTAGACGAGTAAAGCAGGCTATTGGACTCAGAAAATGGACCCTAATAGTTTACTTTTAGACCCTTAGCCCTTATAATGCTGGTGTAGTGACTAAGAAAATAAATCATTAAGACAGTCAAAGTGTCGTTTCTGCAAGCAAGTACCAGGCAGAAAAGGCACTTTTTTATTGAGTTTACATATGTTTTGAAGAGGAGTAATGCCATGTTTACTGAAGGTTTTGATACCATTGCTGCGATTTCAACGGCACCGGGAGAAGGCGCGATTGGGATTGTGCGCTTGTCCGGGGACCAAGCCCTAGAAATTGCCGATACCGTCTACCAAATGGGCACCAAACAATTGGCCAATCAGGATTCCCATACGATTCATTATGGCCATATTGTTGACCCTCAAAGCGACCAAGAAATGGATGAGGTCATGGTCACTGTTTTGCGCGCGCCTAAGACCTATACCCGTGAAGACATTGTCGAAATTAACTGCCACGGTGGTATGGTGGCTACTGACCGGATCTTGCAATTGGTTCTTAGGGAAGGGGCGCGGTTGGCGGAGCCGGGCGAATTTACCAAGCGGGCCTTTCTCAACGGTCGGATTGACTTGACCCAAGCAGAAGCGGTCCAAGACATGATCCGCTCTAAGACAGACCGGTCCATGGACCAAGCCATGAAGCAATTAGACGGGAAATTGTCCACCAAGATTTCAACCTTACGGGACAAGATTTCGGATGCTATGGTCCAAGTGGAGGTCAATATTGACTATCCGGAATACGAAGAAGAGGAAATGACTCTGGAACTCTTAGACCAAACTGCTGATGCTATCCAAGCTGAATTGCAAAAGCTACTGCAAACCGCCAAGCAAGGAAAGATCCTCCGTGATGGGATCGAAACTGCCATTATTGGCCGGCCTAATGTCGGCAAATCCAGCCTCCTCAACCACCTCTTACGTGAAGATAAGGCTATTGTGACCGATATTGAAGGGACCACCCGGGACACCATTGAAGAATATGTCAACTTACGGGGCGTGCCATTGAAATTGGTGGATACGGCGGGGATTCGTGACACGGAGGATGTGGTCGAAAAGATTGGGGTAGAACGCAGTCGCAAGGCCATGGAAGAAGCCGACTTGGTGCTTTTAATTCTCAACCAAAGCGAAGCCTTAACGGATATGGACCGGGAACTCTTAGACATGACTAAGGATTCGAATCGAATTATCCTCCTCAATAAGACCGACCTAGATCCAGCCTTGAGCTTTGACGACCTGGCTGACTATGCTGATAAGGAAGAGATCATCAAAACCTCGATTACTCAAGACCAAGGAGTGGATGACTTGGAAGAAAGAATTTCTCAGCTCTTCTTTTCGGGACGAACAGGCGACCGGGATGCTACTTATGTGTCCAACACCCGCCATATTGACCTCCTTCAAAAGGCCAGCCAAGCCATTGGGGAAGCCAAGGAGGCCATTGGTCTGGGCACCCCAGTTGATTTAATCCAAATCGACTTTAACCGGGCCTTTGAATTCCTCGGCGAAATCACCGGGGAAAATGCGCCAGATGAATTGATTACCAAACTCTTTAGTCAGTTTTGTCTAGGGAAATAAGTTAGGGCAGTACCTTAATAAAAATTGATCTTTAATCGATGGTCAAGTCGAGCCTCTACTATTACTAGCAGAAGTAAAGCTAGGGGCTTTTTTTATGGCTATAGCTTGACGAATTTATTTTAAAAAAGGAGTTCTTAACTGGTCCGAAAGCTTGATTTGACGGGCTTGCAACTCCTAGTTGCGCCAATGATCTGGACTGGTGCTAGCTGCTCTTGGCTAAATCACCTATAATTAAGACAAGAAAGGGGTAGGCGTCGACCGCTTTCAAAATAACTCATGAACTTTCATGGAAAGGAAGTGGTTGGCATGATTTTAGCTGACAAAATTTTATATTTAAGAAAACAGGCGGGCTGGTCCCAGGAAGAATTGGCCCAACAATTAAATGTTTCCCGGCAATCGATTTCTAAATGGGAGCGGGCCGAAGCCATTCCCGATTTAGAGAAAATCCTAGACCTGGCCCGGATATTTGGGGTGACCACCGATTACTTGATTAAAGACGAGATAGACCAAGTGGACTATAGTGAGGGTGACGATTCCCCAGTAGATGCGGTTACCCTTCCCAAACTATCTATTGAGGAGGCCAATGCTTTCATCTCTGCCCGCTATAGAGGGGCCCATCGATTAGCTTTGGGAGTCTTTCTCTGTATCTTAGCTGGGATTCCTGTCACTGTGATGGGGATTTTAAGTGAAGGCCAGGGCTGGTTTTATGTTCAAGGACAAATTTCCATTCTCGGGATCTCTTTGACCTTAGTCATTGTTGCCCTTGCTGTGGCCCTGTTTGTAAAGAACAGCCAGGATTTAAAGCCCTACCAATTCATTTGTGAGGGTCTCTTTACCCCTGCTTATGGGGTCAGTGGCTTGGCCAGTGAAGGGCTTAAACGCTACCAAGCCGCCTATCAACGGGGCTTAGTGATAGGGATTTCCCTCTGTATCTTGGCGGGGATCCCACTCCTCTGGGGAGCGATTAATGAAGAGAATAGCTCTCTGGCTCTGGGCTTTACTTTGACCCTGGTCAGCGTTGCCTTGGGCGTTTATCAGCTAGTCAAGGTGGTCAGTCGCAGGAACAGCTTCCGCTATCTTTTACAGGATGAAGAATTGCTAGGAGAAAGAGAGGATCGCCAATTGGACCTTAAGGTTGACCGCTATATGGAAATTTATTGGCCCCTGGTCATGGCCATCTACCTGGGCTATAGCTTCTGGACTGAGGATTGGGGCCGGTCCTGGATTATCTTCCCAGTGGCGGGACTTCTCAGTGCAGTCCTAGAAAATTTGCTGAAAGTGGTCTTGAAAGATTAAATTAGCCATAATTTCCCAGTTTCCCTATTTTACAAATTCTTCATTTCCTGCTATAATCTGTCAGGAAATTAAATAGCTAGACAGTCAAAGTGTCTTTCCGTTCTGAATCAAGGGGCGGAGTGGACACTTTTTTAGTGCTTATGAATAATGCTAACTGCCTAGTTAAGGAAATTGAAACCACTAGCAAGATAAGAAAGAACGACTTGATTTAGGAAGGAAGAGGATGAATGCAAACTTTTGAAGCGGGAAGTTTTGATGTCATTGTGGTGGGTGCAGGCCATGCGGGGTGTGAAGCGGCCCTAGCCAGCGCTCGGATGGGGATGGAAACCTTACTGATGACTATCGATATTAATATGGTGGCCTTTATGCCATGTAATCCTTCAATTGGTGGACCAGCCAAGGGGGTTGTGGTCAGAGAGATCGATGCCTTGGGTGGCGAAATGGGTAAGAATATTGATAAGACCTACATTCAAATGCGGATGCTCAATACCGGTAAGGGACCAGCTGTTCGCGCCTTGCGGGCCCAAGCGGACAAGGAAGCCTATGCCCGAGAAATGCGCCGGACCGTGGAAGGCCAAGCCGGCTTAACCCTCCGCCAAGGCATTGTCGATGACCTGGTGGTGGAAGACGGGGTCTGCCGAGGAGTCATTACCCAAACTGGTGCGATTTACCGGTCCAAAGCAACCATTCTGACTATGGGAACTAGTGCACGAGGCGAAATTATTATCGGTGAATTAAAATATTCTGCCGGTCCCAACAACTCTCAACCAGCTCTCCATTTGACCAAGAATTTAGCGGAAAAATATGGCTTCGACATTACCCGCTTTAAGACCGGGACCCCGCCTCGGGTAGATAAGAAGACCGTTGACTTCTCCAAGATGGAAGTCCAACCAGGGAGTGCAGAGCCTAACCACTTCAGCTTTATGACCCCGGATGAAGATTATTTACCGGTTTCTGAACAAGTGCCCTGCCATTTAACCTTCACTAACAGTAAGACCCATGAATTGATCCGGGAAAACTTGGACCGAGCACCGATGTTTACCGGGATTGTTGAAGGGGTGGGAGCCCGTTACTGTCCTTCCATTGAAGACAAGATTGTGCGTTTTGCTGATAAGCCCAAGCACCAACTCTTCTTGGAACCAGAAGGCCGCGACAATGAGGAAATCTACCTGCAAGGCTTGTCCACTTCCCTACCAGAGGATGTTCAAATTGACATGGTCCATTCCATTACCGGGATGGAAAAGGCCCAAATCATCCGTGATGGTTATGCCATTGAGTATGACGTGGTCCGTCCTAGTCAGTTAAAGGCGACCTTTGAAACCAAGAAAATTGAAAACCTCTACACCGCAGGCCAAACCAATGGGACTTCAGGCTATGAAGAAGCCGCTGGTCAAGGCCTCTATGCCGGGATTAACGCTGTGCTTAAGATCCAAGGCAAGGCTCCCTTGATCCTGGGCCGGGACGAGGCCTATATTGGCGTCTTAGTGGATGACTTGGTGACCAAGGGAACGACCGAACCTTATCGTCTGCTGACCTCCCGGGCGGAATACCGCCTCCTTCTCCGCCACGACAATGCCGACTGGCGCTTAACCGAGAAGGGCTATGAAATCGGCTTAGTGACTGAAGACCGCTACCAAACCTTTAAAGCCCACCAAGCCGCGGTCAATGAGGAATTGGACCGCTTGGAACATACCCGTTTGAAACCGACTGATGAGCTCCAAGACTACCTGGAATCTAAGAGGTCCGCTCGCTTGAAAGACGGGATCTTGGCTTCTGAACTCTTACGCCGGCCGGAACTTTCAATTGAGGATATCTTGAAATTTGCCCCAAGCGACAAGGAAGTGGGCCATAAGGTTTATGAAGAAGTGGCCATTGCCATTAAATACGCTGGCTATATTGAAAAGGCCCAAAAACAAGTCAAACGCCTGCGGAAAATGGAAGGCAAATTGATCCCAGAAGATATTGACTACAGTCAAATCGAAGGGCTAGCCACTGAGGCCAAAGATCGTCTGTCCACCATTGAACCCCGGACTCTGGCCCAAGCCAGCCGGGTGTCAGGGGTCAACCCTGCTGATGTGTCTATCCTAGCGGTTTACTTGGAAAGTCATCCTAACTAATTACAGTTGATGAGCATGCGTTTTGCTTTTGAATTTTAGTCGTTAAAAAGCCATGGCACCGGCTCGAGCACAAGGTCTCTCGCCTAGCGAGCTTCAAACGGCTAGTACGGCTAATGCCTACTATCCGTATTTCACATCGCTTGCTTATTCATGGCTAATGACTAAATTCAAAGCGCCACTCCTGCTCAAAGCTACTTGCCAAACAAATTTTTATCAATAATTCACTCATAAATGTAAAAACATCCCTCTTCATCAAAGCTGATCAGCTTGGTGAAGTGGGATGTTTTTTGTTGATTTCATTTTATAGTTGACTGATCCGCCCGGCTTCGATCTGGTAGATGCGGGTGCAGAGGATTTTCACCATGGCTAAATCATGGGAAATAAAGATCATGGCGAAGTCTTGGTCCTTTTGCAGGTCCTTGAGTAAGTCAATCAGCTCTAGAGCAATATCCCAGTCCAAGGCAGACAGAATTTCGTCAGCGATAATGACGTCGGGTTGGGCCAGGAGAATCCTTAGAATAGCAAAGCGCTGTCCCTGACCACCTGACAGCTGTTTGGGCGACTTGGCCATTAAGTCTTGGTTGAGTTTGAGCCGCTGGGCGAGTTCCTTTAACTTGGCCTCAAAAGTCTCCGGTGAAGGGTACTTAGCCTTAATATAAGGAATCTGATAGACTTCCTTTAAGTTTTCCTCCATCCGGTAGTGGGGATCAAAGGCCTGGTAGGGGTTTTGAAAGATCATCTGAATGCCTTGAAAATCTTCCAAGGACTGACTATTTAAAGTCTGCCCCTTAAAAATAATCTCACCTTGACTCTTGGGATAGAGACCAGTCAGTAACTTGGCCAGGCTGGACTTGCCTGAGCCGGATTCGCCTACCAAGCCGACAAATTCCCCGGGATAGAGGTCCAGGTTGACTTCTTGGAGGACCGGCTTGTCTGCGCCGGGATAGTGGAGACTAAGATCCTGAGTCTTCAAGACCGGCTCTTGGCCTTGGGGCCGTTGACTGACAAAGTCCTGGCTAGCGGCCTTGCGGTAGGCCACGCTTTCTACCAAGCGCTGGGTAGTGGATGCTTGGGGATGATTAAAGATGGCTTGAGCGCTATTGGTCTCAATATCGTGGCCCTGGTCAATAATGACCAAGCGGCTGCAGAGTTGGCTAACCAATTCTAAGTTATGACTAATAAAGAGGAGAGCAATGTTTTCAGCTTGGCTGACTGACTTGATCAAGTCAATAAAAGTTTCTTGGTTGACCCGGTCTAAGGCGGTGGTGGGTTCATCGGCTAGGATCAGCCGGGGCTTTTGTAAGAGGGCCATGGCAATGACAATTCGCTGTTTCATTCCCCCTGACAGTTGGGCCGGTTTACTGGCTAGGACCTGGTCAGAATGGTTGAGGTTGACTTGCTTTAAGACCCGGTCAAAGACAGCCGGATAGTCGGTTTTGTCGACTTGGGGTTGGAATTGTTTCATCACTAGTTCCAACTGAAAGCCAATATCATAGTGGGGGTTGAGACTGTCGAGTGCCTCTTGTTGAATAACAGCAATTTCCTGGGGCAAGGCTTGTTGGCGGCCTTTAGGCGACAGGTCAACAATGTCACCCAAGCCTTGGTAGTAGACCTGGCCCTTGACCTGGACTTGGTCTTGGAAGTTCATGATGGCCTTGACTGTCAGACTCTTACCGGCGCCAGAAGGGCCTACTAGTCCTAATCGTTCACCGGGATAGACCTCAAGGGACAGGTTCTTGACGTAAGTTTGCCCTTGGACGGCCACTTGAAGGTTTTTAATGCTTAATAGGGGTTTTGAATCCATGAGTCATCACCTTTCTAAGACGGCCTGGCGGTCAAACAGGGCTTGGAAGAGTAGGGCCAGGATAAAAATCGCCAGGGTAGGGGCGAGAACCAGTAAGGGACGCTCAAAGACATAGAGCCGGTAGTCATAGAGTAAGGTCCCCCAGTCGGGTTGGACAATGTCCGTTCCCAATCCGATAAAGGCCAGGCTGGCATAGGATAAAACCATCCCACTCAGGCGGTTGGCCAAATTGGTTAAGATATAGGGCTGTAAATTTTTAGCCAAGTGGTCCTTGATCAGGGCACAGTTAGATAGGCCTAGTTTTCTTAGTGTAATAATAAATTCCTCTTCCTTGAGTTCTTCGGTGAGGGCAGAAACTTGGAAGATATAATTGCCCATGGCCCCGATCCCTAAGACAATGCCGGCACTTATTGGGGTCAGCCCAATTAAGGCGGTAATAATTAAGGCCATAATGAAGCTAGGTAAAATCAAGAGCGCTTGGGCAAAGAGCAGGATGGTTCTCTTCCAATAGCCCCCGTAATAGCCGGCAACAATGCCCAAAATTGTCCCCAAAATTAAGGAAAGACTTCCGCCGACCGCTACCACAGTCAGGGTACGCAGGGCGCCCGCTTGCATTAAGGCCAGGACATCCCGGCCCAAGTGGTCGGTTCCTAGCCAATGAGCCGAAGAGACCGGGGCTAAGATATTAGCCATATCGGTTTGAAAGTAGTCCGGCGAAGGAATCAGTAAAAATACCACAAGTAAGAGCAGGAGACCCCCAGTTAAGATTTTTTGCTTAGCTGACATAACTGGTCTCCTTTCTGAGGGACTTCATCAAGTAGTGGAAGATCACTTGGACCACCAGCATCCATAAGCCCACAATCATAATATAGGACTGGATGACTAGGTAGTCGCGCCGTTGCATGCTGTGGACCAGGTAATTAGAAATCCCGGCCACGCCAAAGGAATATTCCACTACGGCCGTCCCCCCCATGACCCAGCTCATTTGAGCCAGGGAGGCAGCCAGTAAGCCGTACAAGGACTCTTGCCAGCCGTATTTACCCAGGGCAGTCCTTAGAGGATAGCCTCGTAAGACCAGGGCCTTGATATAGGTTTCCTTCTGGGTGGTTTCAAAGTGGCGGCATACAATCCTAGAGAGGGGTCCGACTTGGTAGAGGGCCACCACGACTAAGGCAAAGACAATGGCCCAGGGACTTTCTTCAGTGTAGAACTTGAACCATTGGAGGCGGACACTGGTAATTTGGATAAAGATAATGATTAAAATAAAACTAGGAATGGCCTGGGAGACTAGGGATAGGCCTCGGCTCAGCTTGTCCCAGAAGCCATTAGAACGAAGCGATGCTAGGAAGCCTAGATAAAAGCTTCCCAGCATCGCTAACAAGAGCCCACCCAAGCCGACTGTTAAAGAAGCCGGTAGGCGGTTGAGTATTTCTTGACGAATGGGTTGACTGGAATAGAAGGAAGTGCCCCAATCGCCAGTAATGAAATGGCTGATCCAATGGAAATATTGGACCGGTAAAGAACGATCTAAACCAAACTCTTCATTCACCAGGCGGATATTTTCAGGGCTAGGGGCCAGCTGCTTAGCTTCTAAGTAGAAGGTCGCCGGATCGCCCGGAATTAAGCGCGTGATGAAAAAGGCAAAGAGACTCAATAAAAAGAGGAAGCCCAGAGCTTTGGCTAGCGTTTTTAACTTCATACTTACCTCCTTCAAATCTTGCTTAC
This sequence comes from Aerococcus urinae, assembly GCF_001543175.1. NCBI lineage: Bacteria > Bacillati > Bacillota > Bacilli > Lactobacillales > Aerococcaceae > Aerococcus > Aerococcus urinae. Next base: position 1,894,515 of record NZ_CP014161.1, on the reverse strand, counting down.
GTCTTTTCTGTGTTTTAGTTTTCCCTATTTATTAACCCCTAAGGAAGGGTTAACGATGTAATAGTCACCACAATAGAGTTGGTAGTCGCCTAAGTCAGCGCCAACCCCCGCATGCCATTCTGGGTCGACCAGACGGATGATAGGGCGGTCATTAATGATTTTTTCTTGGATGGACTTAGCGATTTCATCTCTTTTTTCGGGAGTAGCTTCATGGCCTAATTGGTCAAGTTCTTGGTCCACTTCCGGATTGCTGTAGTCAAAGCGGTTGTTGGATCCGTCACTTCTAAAGAATTGGTTGAGGAAGTAACTTGGCTCACCCGATGGAGCGGTGTGTTGGCTGTAAAGTAAGAGGTCATAAGGAGACCCGGTCTTCACATCTTCAGCGTTGTCTAAGGCTTGGACGTTGACCTTAATGCCCAAAGGATTGAGTTGGGAAGAAAGGATTTGGCCAATGGTCACTAGGTCTTGACGGAAGGACAGGGTAGCTACATTAAGCTCTAGGGCTTGGCCGTCCTTTTCCCGTTGGCCTTGGTCATTTTTCTTCCAGCCGAGTTCATCTAAGAGGGCTTCAGCTTTTTCGCTGTCATGTTCTAGGGGGACATCGGCGTTAAAGGAGTAAATGTCTGCAAAGAGACCGCTAGGAAGCCGTCCGCCTTTGAGGGCTTTGAGGTAGTCTTCCCGGTTCAAGGCTAAATCAAGCGCCTGGCGCATCTTAGCTTCTTTGAATAGGGGCCTTTGGATGTTAACTAGGGCAAAGTATTGGTAACCCGCATCATAGGATTGGGTCTTTTGCCCGGCCTTGTCTAATTGTTCCTTTAGGTTGGGTGAAATCGGAGCGATCAGGTCTAATTCCCCGGATTGGAAAGCAGACTTCATGGCTGCTTCGTCGTTAAAGGCGGTAATGGTGACATTTTTTCTTTGGTCAGCATCGGGGTAGTTGGGGTTAGGTTCCAAGTCTAACTTTTCTTCGGATTGTAGGTTCTTGGCTTGGTAAGGGCCAGAGTAGATGACTTGGTCGCCGTCGCGTTTATAGACCACATTGGTCCATTCACCGAGAACGGAGTCCATCACTTGGGTAGGACGCTCGGTGGTAATGGTGAGATGACTATCATCATCGGCGGTAAAGGTCATCTTACCAGCTGTGGCATTAGCCAGTGGGTTCTTTTCTTGGATCTCGTTTAAGCATTCCGCTAAAGCTGGGGCATCAACGACGCTACCATCCGCAAACTTAGCTTCGTTTTTTGTGGTTGCTTGCCAGGTATTGTCATCGACATGGTTAAGTTCAGCGATATAGCGGGAGTAGAGATTCCCGTCTGGATCTTGTTGGTAAACATATTCAGCGACCCCGTGACTGGCCAAGGACCAACTGGAACTTAAGGGGTCCAGGTCACTAGCGACCAGGCTTTGGCCGACTTGGTAGCTGTCTTGACTGGCTTGGCCCTGATTCTTACTGTCGCCGCCAGCTTGGCAGCCAGCTAGAAAGAGGGTCAAGCTAGAGGAGCAAAGGACGATGAATTTTAATAATTTTTTATTCATAGCTATACCTTTCTATAAAAATTTTATTAAGGGTTGCTTTTTTGATTCCCTAGATTAAGACGTAAGCAAACTATATATAGGGAACTCCCTTACCGATTTTACAATATGTAGACAGATAAAACAAGTTAAATTTGGAAGCGCTTTAAGCAAAAATAAAAAGCCCATTTTAGTGCTAATAGAAGCTTTAGGAGACGGTCAGTGCTACAATAGTGGGGCAATGATTGATAAAGAAGTGAGGAAAGAAGTGAGAGCATGGCTAAAGTGAAAGAATATGGACCAATGGATGAACGGTTTACCTGGATTAATTTACCGGTCGATGATTTAGATGACCTCTTGGATATTGGGAATACTTACGGGATCAGTGAAGAAATGTTGGCCTATGCTAGCGACAAGAATGAACGGGCCCGCTTGGAGTACGATGATGATACTGATACCTTGCTGATTATTTTTAATATTGCCAATAAGAAGAAGGTGAACTACCATTATGAAACCTTGCCGATGACCTTTATCATTCGCAACAATGTCCTCTTGACCTTTGCCCATGAGGATAATGATTATGTCATCCAGCTGATGAAGCATTATATCCACCGCCACTCGGATGAGGGGCTGTATAAGTTCCTCTTCTCTAGTCTCTTTTTGATTGTTAAGGAATACTTCCCCTTGGTGGAGGAGATGGACCGGGAGCGCAATCTCTTAACTAAGGAATTACGGTCCCGGACTACTCGTAAGAACCTCTTCAACCTGTCAGACTTAGAAACCGGGATTGCTTATTTCCGTACTGGGGCCCGGCAAAATGAAATTCTCTTGGAACAATTCCGCTCACCTTCGCTTTTTAAACGCTTGGACGGAATTGATATTGAGGAGTTGGACGACGCGGTCATTGAAGCTAAGCAGTTAGTGGAAATGACCGAGCTATCCTGGCAAATTCTCGACCGCCTCTCCGACACCTATAATAATGTCCTGAACAACAACTTGAATGAGACCATGCGGATCCTTACCGTCCTCTCCATCCTCCTCACCGTACCGACTATCGTGACCGGTTTCTACGGGATGAATATGGACCTCCCCTTTGTCCAAAGCCGCTTTTCCTGGGTCTTCGCCCTAATCATCTCCGCCTTAGGCTGGTGGATCCTAGCCAGAATCCTAAAACGCTTCTTTGATAAGCATTAGAGTGTGACAAAAGGCATAAGAGCCCTGAACCGCTGGAGCTAAAGGGCGAAAGAATTCTCATAGAGAATTCGTCGACCTTTAGTGAAGCGGACGTCAGGGCTGCCTTTTGGAACACGTTTTCACTAGAGTGCGACGGGTGCGTCAAAGATCGATAGAGCTACGCATACTATATCTGTAACTCGCTGACGCTTCGAACAGCTATAGCAACTGGAGCTAAAGAGCAAAAATTCTTTAAAAGAATTTCTTGCACTTTAGTGAAGTGGAGATCGATCTGCACCCGGAGCAGGTTTGGCTAGAGTGCGAGCTGACGACAAAAAAGTGAAACACTGGAAGAAATATGCGGAAATCCTTGAAAAGGATTGACAAATATTTCTGAAGTGGAGTTCACTTTTGTCAGCGAGCAGGTTTGAAAAGGATGTGAGGAAGGATCAGTGAGGGTGATTACTTGGAAGAAAAGATGATAAGACCAGCTTGATGGTCGTTCAACTTTTCTGAAAGGACATCCCCTCACCCTTCCGAACTCAACTGTAAGGATGTGAGGACGCCGCTAGAGACTTGAATTGCTGGAGGAAAATACCATAAGCACAGGGAACTGTGCGTTGGAATTTTCTGAAGCAACTTCAAGGCTGGCATCCGAGCTCAACTAGAGTGTGACAGTCACACTAAAGGACGAAACCACTGGAAAAAACTGTCATAAGCTCAGCAAAGCTGAGCGTTGGCAGTTTTTGAAGTGGACGTTCGTCCTGTGACTGGAGCACGTTTTCACTAGAGTGCGACAGTCACACTAAAGGACGAAACCGCTACGCATACTATATCTGTAACTCGCTAACGCTTCGAACAGCTATAGCAATTGGAAGAAAAAACACCGTGAATCTGACTGCCCTTTACGGTAAAATAAGGGAATGCTCCATCACTTACTTATAAAAGATTAAAAGCTAGCCTCAGCTGGCGCTTAGACATGAGAATTGCTGACGTTTAGGGTATAATAAAGGTATCTAAAAGGCAGTGATAGTCTGTGAAAGGAGCTATAACGATGGATTTTCAAGGCAAACGTTTGTATCGTAAAAAGTATGACCGCACCTTCCTAGGGGTATGTGGTGGTCTGGGGGAATATTTCAATGTTGACCCAGTCATCTTTAGAATCATCTTCGTTGCCCTTTTCTTAGGTGGGTCAGTTGGATTCTGGATGTACTTATTGATGGCTTTAATTATTCCTGAAGAACCCGATCCACAAGAATAACACGAGCAGTTTGATGAAATCATAATGGGGTGGTATGTATGAAAAAGAGACAAGTTTTGGCCCTATTTTTCAGCATGCTGCTTTTTTTGTGGGGCTGTGACCATAAGCAAGCTCTCAACTGGGTAGAAGACCAACTGGTTGATCGAGAAGAAGTGACTAGCCAAGTCATAGAAGAGAGTGAAACCAAGCCGGTCGAATCTGCTTCTGGAGAGGGGAGCCAGCCAACTTCTGGAAAAGCTCAGCAAGAGAAGAATTCTCAGCAGAAAGGCCGGCCTCAAGCGCCGTCTAAGCAGGAAGTCATCCAGCAATTTAAAGAGGCTCCCCTAGCTGGCGAGGTAAAGGAAGCGAACTATGCCGACCTCTTGCCGATTGTTCAAAGGCAATTAGAGCAGGGCACCTATCAATTTGTGGTTGATGTGACCGCGCCTCAAGCCAGTGGTTCAGCTCTCTTTGAACGTATGCGCCAAGACTTATATGGCACTTATTACGGGATTGTCCTGGACTATGCTAATGCTTATTCCTATCAGGCCAGTCCTAATAAGCTCAAGGTCTTACTGACCTTCCGTCTCCACCATGACGCTGCTGCTGACCAGGCCATCCGTGACTATGCCCGTAACTTTGCTAGTCAGATCCAGGGCAAGAGCGACCATGAAAAGGTCCGCCTCATCCATGATGCCATTATTGACAAAGCCCACTACCACCTGGGTGAGGGGAATGATGTCCAGGGCGTGTCGATTTATTCGCCGGCCTGCATTCTCTCCAAAGGTACTGGGGTCTGCCAGGCCTATGCCGGACTCTTTCAAATGATGTGTGATGAAAGTGGGGTCAAGTCACTGGCCCGGACGGGAATTGCCTATCAACATGCTGATAAGAACCAGCCCATCGACCACGCCTGGAACTTGGTCCAAGTCAATGGTCAGTGGCTGGGGGTAGATACAACTTGGGATGATCCCGTGGACCTCAATAATCCCCAAGCTGACTTCAAGCGGTATGATTACTTCCTAGTGGACTTGTCTGATACCCACTTTGCTGACGATAAGATACGTTAGTTGCTATTAGGAGAGCGCGCTTTTCTTGCCTGCTCTGCCCTAGTAAATCGCAAAAATCCTGCATGCGGGCGGCAGGGCTAGTTTTGGAGAAGATTTTACTTAAAGAGTTCTTATTTAGAAACGAGGCTGGAACTTTTGTCCCAGCCTATTTATATGACAAGATCAAGAAAGGTTGTGAATTAATGAAAACAGAGACAGAACAGCAGGGTTTGCCCTGGCTACCCTTGATGGTGATGCTGGGGTTAGTCTTATTAGCTATTATTTCGGAATTATTACCTTCCGGCCTCTTAGTGCAAATGGGGGATGACCTGGGGGTAGATTATGGGACGGTGTCCTACCTGGTGGGAGGCTATGCCTTACCGGCAGGTCTCTTAGCGATCCCTATGACCCAGGTGGTGACCAAGTTTGACCGCCGGCCGCTCTTATTAGTGTTAACTTGTGGCTTTGCCTTGTCGAACTTTCTCGTCTTCTTGGCTCCTAACTTTCCCCTGGCCTTTATGGGACGCTTGATTGGTGGGGCCAGTGCTGGAACATTTTGGTCCATGTTGGGCCCCTATGCCATGGATATGGTTTCCAGCGAAAACCGGGGCAAGGCCGGGACAATTGCTTTGGCGGGGTCTCCGATTGGGATTTCTCTCGGTTTGCCGCTTTGGACCCGTCTCGGTCAAGTAGCGGGCTGGCGGATCGCCTTTTTAGCGACTGCTTTAGCTTTTGCTGTTTTAGGAATCTTGGCTTGGCGAATTCTCCCTTCCATTCCAGGACAGGCTAGCGACAGCCGGATCAAACCGACGGATGTCTTGAAGAAACCAGGTTTTCGTGTGGCTATTTTAGTGGTCTTTTTGATGGTGATGGCTGAATACAGTGTCTATGTTTATATCCAATTGATTAGTGATCGCCTGGGTCTGGCCCTGCAAAGCTCTCAAATCTTCTTTGGCGTCGGAGCCCTATTAGCGGTTTGGATTGTGGCTCGTTTGATTGACTCCCACTTGAAGCACTTAATGCAAGGGGCTCTTTTAGCGGGAGCTATCGCCATGTTTGTCTTCCTAGCCCTCTCTGGCCACCCGGTCCTTGGACTAGGAGCCATGGTACTTTGGGGGATGAGTTTTGGTCCCATTTCTTCTCTCTTACAGAATTCGGTGATTCGTCAAGTGGACAAGGGCCATGACGTGGCCATGTCCATTCAAACCACGGTCTTTGACCTCTCCATTATGGGGGCCAGTGTCATGGGCGCTTCCCTCTACCAAGGCCTAGGCTTAGCAGCTAACCTCTTAATAGCTATGCTACTCTTCCTGGTAGCTGCCCTTGTGGTTACCGTCTTTAGACAATATTATAAATAGACCGCTATGCCATAGCGATCACGAAAGAAGTTTTTTAATAAATGGTAAAAAAGAGCATTCGTTCTGCTTTTGAAATTTGGTCGTTGAAAAGCCATGGCATCGGTTCGGGCCGAGGTCCCTCACCTAGCGAGCTTCAAACGGTTAGTATGGCTATCCGCCAACTACCCGTATTTCACATCGCTTGCTTGTTCATGGCTAACGACCAATTTCAAAGCTCCACTACTGCTCGAAGCCATTTATTCAAAGTAGCCGTGTTTCATAACAGCTCAATAATAAAAATAAGAGAAATAAAAAATCACTCTAGAGCACATTCTAGAGTGATTTTTTTGAAGGGTGCGTATTTAAAATAAGGATTAGATACCAAAGAGCGGTGCGATCATGGGGACAACGAAGACGGTCAAGACGCTGACTACGACCATGGCAACGGATGCCATAGCGCCTTCGGTTTCACCCATTTCTAAACCAACGGCTGCTCCGATGGTGTGTCCGGCTGTCCCTAAGGCAAGACCACGGGCAACGGGATCTTCGATATGGAGCCATTCGAGCAGGCCTTTACCGACAGCGGAAACGATCACGGCGTTAAAGATCACGGCTGCTGCAGTGATGGAGGAGATACCGCCTAAGGATTCTGCGATCGGTAGGGCAATAGCGGTAGTCGCTGGTTGAGGTAAGAGGGCGGCAATGATTGAGTTATCCATATGGATTAACTTGGCCATGATTCCTAGCGATACCAAGGAAAGGGCCATCCCACCAACTAACATAATAGCGATTTGTTTCCAGTATTTAACCAGTAATTTTCTTTGTTTATAGAGTGGAATGGCAAAAGCGATGGTGGCTGGTTCTAGGAAGAACATGATCACCTTTCCACCGGATTGATAAGCTTCATAAGGGATGCCGGTGACGACTAAGAAACCGATCCCTAAAATCATAGCGACAAAGAGTGGGGTAAAGAGGAAGAAATGGTTAAACCGATTGTATAACCAAGTCCCAATTCCAAAGGCAACAAATGAAATAACAATTCCTAAATAGGGTGACATTTTGATTAACGCTCCTTCTTCTGATAACTGCTTACTGATCTAAGGTCTGAGCACTAGTGGCTAGCGTTATTACCGTAAGAGTAAGAACCTTCGCTGCTTTCTTGTGAGTTAGCCACTTTCTTGCGTACCCATTCAACTCCTTCACCGATGTAACCGATGAATACCATGGCCATGATGGTCCAGAAGATGACTAGGAAAACAATTTGCACGCCGGATGTGGCCATAATCCCCAGGGAATTAATTAAGGAAATTCCGGAGGGGACGAAGAGGAAGGAAAGGATCGAAATCAGTTTTTGTGATAAGCTTTCCACTTGTTCCAGTTTGACAATGCCTAGGCAGAGACTGGCGAAAAGTAAGATTAAACCAATCACTGAGGCGGGCATAGGAATAGGGGATAGTTTGGAGAGATAGGATGAAATTAACATAATCACTGCAAAGATCCCCGCTTGGGTTAGAAAGTTGGCTTGCTTAACCTCTTGTTTTTTGTTTTGTTTCTTATCCATTATGAATCGCTCCCTTTGTTTGTTATTATTAACTCTACATTTATTTGACAATCATAGTTTAGCCTAATAACAAGGATGGAAGCGGTTTTATTCATAAGATGCGAGGATTGGAACATAACTTACATGAGCCTGGACATTAAATACAGGCTTAATTTTTATTCGATAGGCAGGCGGTCCTTAAAATCTTTGAGATAAGACCGTGAAACGGGCACCTTACTGCCGTTTCTCAAGGTCACTTGGTAGGTTTGGTTGAACCAAGGTTGGATTTCTTGGATCTGGTCGATATTAATTAAGTAGGAGCGGTGGGTTCTTAAAAAGAGGTCCTTGGGTAATTTCTTCTCGATGGCACTTAAGGAGCCCGCCATGTCATAGGTCTTGTCATAAGTTTCGATACTGAGGGTATGGCCTTGGACCGAAACCAGGTAGATTTCTTCGGGACGGAGGAGGTAGACTCGGTCATTACTTTGGATGGGGATAGCCTCATGGCGTTTACTTTCCTGGTCTGGGTCGACTTGGCCATTAGCCCGTTCCAAGCTTTGGTAGTATTTATCGATGGCGGCATGGATCTTGGACTCTTCAAAGGGTTTCAAGATATAGTCATTGGCATTGGCTTCAAAGGCCTCTAGGGCATATTGGTCATAGGCTGTGGCAAAGATGAGATAGGGTGGGTTATGGACAGCCTTTAATTTTTCTGCCAGGTCAAAGCCGGTTTCGCCCTCGAGGTGGATGTCTAAAAACAGGATATCGGGCTTTTCATCCAACATCATGGTGACGGCTTGGTCAATGCTGTCGGCGGTTTTTACCTGGCTAACCTGGTCATGTTCTTGGACCAAGTAGGCCAGCTCTTGGCGCGCCATTTGTTCGTCATCAACAATCAAAACTTTCATCGTTAGTCCTCCTTGTTAGCTAATTCTAAGGGAAAAGTCAGGGTAAATCGAGCACCACCGGTTGAGCGGTTAGCGGCTTGGAAGCTGCCTTTGTCGCCGTAAAGGTTCTCAATCCGTCTTGCCAGGTTCTCTAAGGCCGTTCCAGTTCCTTCCTTGGATTCGACACTTTCCTTACCCAGGCGTTGAAGTTGGTCTTCCTCAATGCCGACACCATTGTCTGCGACCACAATTTCTAGTTTGTCGTCCAGCTTCTTAATTTCAATGACCACAGTATTATTGTCCTTCTTGTCGGGAAAGGCGTGGCGGATCGCATTTTCCACCAGGACCTGGATACAGAGCGGGGGAAGGAGGTATTGATTGAGGGCTTCGGGCATGTCCAGTTCAATATGGTAGCGGTCAGGAAAACGGGCGTCATTTAAGGACAGGTAGGCATAGAGGTGTTCCAATTCCTTTTCCACCGGGATCTTGGTTTGCCGGCTGGCTTGGAGATTATGGCGGAAGTAGGTGGTCAGTTGGAGCAGTAACTGCCGAGCCCGATCATGGTCAAAGCGCATCACCGCTAGGATAGTATTAATGGTATTAAAGAAAAAGTGGGGGTTAACTTGAGCTTGTAAGGACTTGATTTCGGCGTCTTGAAGCAATTTGCTTTGTAGTTGGGCTTCCCCAAGTTCCAGCTGCATGGAGAAGATCGCCCCTAAACCACGGGCTAGTTGCTCTTCCACATAGGAGAGCTGGCTGGGATTAGTAAAGTAGAGCTTCATGGAGCCGAGGACTTGTTGGTTGGATTTCAAGGGTACCACAATGGCAGCCTCTAGGGGACAGTCAGGGTGGGTACAGCCAATTTCGCTCTTACTGTGGGCAATCCGCATCTGTCCCGATTCAATGACCTCCCGGGACAGCTCAGTAATCACATCGTGGCTGGGAAAGTGGTGGTCGATCCCCGCTCCCACATGGGCCAGGATTTTGCTTTGGTTGGTCAAAGAGACCGCCGAAACCTTGGTGGAGGCCTTGATCATGGTAGCTAGTTCTTGAGCTTTCTCCCCTTTGAGCCCTTCCAGACCTGACCGCAAGTAGGGCAGGGTTTGCATGGTTAGGGCGAGGACATCGTGGGTTTGGACGGCCCGAGCTTGTTCTTCCTGGATCAGGGTATTGACAATCGTTGAGAGGAAGATAAAGGTTCCGACACTGTTTAAGAGAATCATCGGCAGGGCGATTAATTGGACCAGAGGCCAGCCTTCCCGAGAGAAGATTCCGATAAAGAGCAGTTGAATACACTCTAAGCCCACTGCGACTAGTGATCCTTTGATGGGCTTGATGAAGGGGGCGTAGGCATTGCTGGAGGAAGATTTTTTGCCCGCGTAACCGGCTAGAAAACCGATCAGGGGTGAAGAAACCATATAAAAAGCGTTGGATCCATTACCTTGGAAGAAGCGGTGAACACCAGCGATTAAACCGACCGCGCTCCCCACCCAGGGTCCACCGACAAAACCGGACACCCCAATGGCTAGGGACCGGGTGTTCGCAATGGATGAATTAGGAGAAATCTGAGTCAGCAAGCCAGAATACTTGAGACCGTCTGAAGTAATTTGAATTCCGACTAAGTTCGAGAGAATGGCAAAAAAGCCAAACAAAATAATTAAAGATAACATTCGCTTAGGCGAATTTCTTTGTACCAGTAATTTCTTAAAATAGGTGAAATGAACTAAGAGGACGGCTAAGAGAACAATCAAACCGACCCTTTCCATCATGAGAATAAAAAGTTCACCGAGATACGTCAGTCCCATCTTATGGGCTCCTTTCCACCGAGGCAGGTAAAGATCTTAGCCTCTTTTATAACTACAAAAATCTGTTCCAAACCTGTTCGCTGACAAAAGTGAACTCCGCTTCGGTAATATTTGTCAATCCTCTGTGAGGATTTTCGCATATTTCCTCCAGCGTTTCACTTTTTTATTGTCAGCTCACACTCTTTACTTATATAGCTTATCAGATGAAGGGGAAAGGAGCGCAAGTTTTTTCTTCTCGGAGGGAAAGTTACCTGAAGTAGGAGAGCAGAAAGTGGCTATTCGGCGATGATTTATAGACTGAGCCTGCCTATGCTATAATGAATGGGATAAAGTCAAAGGAGGATTTGACATGAACCCTGAAGAATTTAAGGCAGCCCTGGCTCTGCAAGGGATTGATCTGACGGATTTACAAATGCAACAATTTGAGAACTACTACCAACTGCTGGTATCCTGGAATGAAAAGATTAACCTCACGGCCATTACCGACCGTGATGAAGTGTATTTGAAACACTTTTATGATTCCCTGACCCTGGCCTTTAGCTTGGAAACCGATTTGACGGGCAAAAAGTTGGTTGACGTGGGATCGGGAGCGGGTTTTCCGAGCATCCCGCTCAAGATTGCTTTTCCCCAATTACAGGTCAGCATTGTTGACAGCTTGAACAAGCGGATTAAATTTATTGAAACCGTGACGGAAGAACTGGGACTAACAGGCGTTTTGGCCTACCATAACCGGGCCGAAGATTTTGGTCAAAATAAGGCCTTCCGCGGGCAATTTGACCTAGCCACCGCCCGGGCAGTCGCACGCTTGAGCGTTTTAAGTGAATACTGCCTACCCCTAGTGAAAAAAGGCGGCCTCTTTGTGGCCATGAAAGCAGCCAAGGCGGATGAAGAAATCGCTGATGCTAAGAAGGCTATTGCGACCTTAGGCGGCAAGTTTAGCCAAGACTTGGCCTTAGAACTCCCAGGCCAAGCCGGCGAACGCCATCTCCTAGTCATTGAAAAACGCAAAGAAACCCCTAATAAATACCCCCGCAAGGCCGGTTTACCCAATAAGAAACCCATTTCGTAAAGGAGAGTGCGACAAGCGCAAAAAAGAGCAAGACCTCTGGAAGAAAATACCATAAGCACAGGAAATCTGTGCGTTGGAATTTTCTGAAGAGGACGCTTGCTCTGCGCTTGGAGCAGGTTTAGAAGAGAGTGCGACAGTCACACCAAAGAATATTTATTTAGAAAAACTGCTAAGACTAAGCTGATTGATTAAGTCTTAGCAGTTTTTTTGTATTAATAAACAGTAATTAATAATAAACAAACTAATTTAAAACGTTTTCAATTTTAAATAGTTTTTATTTAATTAACGTGCTAAAATAAATGTGAAAAAACAGAAATGATTGGAATCATGATGCCTTTTCCTAAGTCAAAAGCGGGAAAGCTTGGGCAAGAATGGTTAGTAATATCCTGGTTTTATTAACCCTTATCTTTTTGCTTAAGATCTTTTGATTGCTTTAAAAATTGATTGAGGAGGGTTGAAAAATGAAGAAGGGATTTACTGCTTTATTATTGGCAATAGCAATGTTAATTTTCAGTTTCATGCCGACCCTAGTAGAGGCTAAGGAGCTGGGACCGCCCATTGCTAATCAGGAAGTTATGGCAATAAATGAGGTAAATGATCAGGACCAGGTCACTCCAAGTTCTGAATCTCACAAAGAAGTAAATTCAATCGAGAAGAAGGACACGACGAGTCAAGTTGCTGGCCATGTGAAAGAAGGAGGCGACCAAGAACCAGCGACATTAAAGGAAAATACCCAACCAGTCCAAGCAACTGCAGTAGCTAGTGATGGTGCACATGCCATCAATCCTAGAGCGACTGAGGAAGAAAGACCTTCCACTAAAACGATCCAGACTAAGCGGGTCAAAGAAGAGGAAATTCCTAAAAATATCGAAGAGCCTGCGGAAGTCATACTTGCAACAGAAAAGGCTAGAGTAGACAAGCTGCCCGACCAGGCTGTTGATGTGGGGCTAAGAAGTGCCCCCACCCACCATGACGATGTGATTACAGGAGTAAGCGTGACCAAGGCAAATGGTCAGAAAGTCAATAGTGCCTACCAATGGATGACGATTAAGGTCAATATGAACTTTCAACTCCCGGATAATACCATTAAAGCGGGAGATATCACCACGATTCAGTTGCCTAAGGAGCTGGTCTTTAAAGATACCCCTGATCGCTTTGGAGTCAAGGATTCGACCGGAGCAGTGGTTGCTAGAGGTTATGTTAATCCACAATCCAAGACCCTTACCCTCTCCTACACCGACTATGTCGAAAAACATTCCGGGATCAAGGGAACCCTATTTTTCTCCACCCGGGTTGACCATACTAAGGAGAAGAAAGCCAAAAATATTCCTCTGAATTTTAAAATCGGTAACCAGCTGATCTTTGCTGGGAATATACGTTGGCAAGGGGTCAAACGAGCCAAAGCTTATCCTTTGCAAAAGGATGCCTGGAAAAGCCGACTAGGGGATCATATCATCCAGTATCGGATTTCTATTAATCGCAAGGGACAAGACATTTATAACGGGGTCATTTCAGATGCCTTAGTCAGCGAAAAAGTGGAATACCTCAAGAATAGTTTGCGCGTGTATAAGGGTAAGTGGCAGTGGAACGATAATAAAAGTGATTTTGATTTTAACTATGGGAGGAATGTGACCTCCCAAGTGAAGATTATTTGGGGAGCGAATGATAAAGACTTCAAGATTCACTTTGGTCGCTTAAGACCTCACGAAGGCCTGATGATTACCTATCGGGCCCAAATTGACTACCGAGCCCTTGACGGAGAAGTCATTAAAAATTACGTGCGACTTACTGGCGATGGGATTAACAATGAGGAAGGCATCAGTCGTTATCGCTATATTTCCGCTGGGGGTAAGGCCCAAGGCTATGTTTATCAAATTAAACTGATCAAGTCGGATCAAGCGGATCCCAATAAAACCTTAGCAGGCGCTAAATTTAAGCTGATTCGCAACCGTACTGGCGCCCTTATTGGTGAGTATGAGACCAACCAAGCGGGAGAAATAGTGATTAAAAATCTGCTAAGAGATGCCTACACCTTGAAGGAAAGTCAAGCACCAATCGGCTATCAATTGGATCCTCGTCCCGTAGCCATTGGGGCAGAAGACTTCGACAATCCACAAAAATTAGCCATAAAATCCATTACTAATAAAAAGGTAGAAGAAAAACTATCAATTAAAGTCACTAAGCTGTGGATAGGAAAGATGTTAAATGAGGTCACCGTTTTCTTAAAAGCAGACGGTGAAAAGATTCAAGAAGGCAAAATTTCAGTTGATACCTTTTGGATGCATACTTTTAAAAATCTAGCTAAATTCAAGTCAGACGGCAGTCCCATTGAGTATACCGTTGAAGAAGCCCCTGTGGCAGGATATCGGACGGATATCAGACAAAAAGTAGCTGGTGATGTCAGTCGAGGTTTCATAATTACCAACACCGAAATTCCATTCAGGATACCAAGACGAGAAATCAAAGTGACGAAAGCTTGGTTAAACTCCCAAGGCGAGTCACTAAGCGCGCCAGTTGATAAGATAGAAGTGGAACTTTATCGCGACGGTCAAGCCACTGGTAAGAAACTGATCTTGTCGGCGGAAAATCACTGGTCAGGAGCCTTCAAAGACCTGCCAGTTTATGAATCGATTGAAAATTCGAAAGCCTATGAATACAGCGTAAAAGAAGTGGGTGAAGATAAAGGATCGATCCAAGTCGCTGGCAAGTGGTTCAAGGTGACCCACCAAGGAACGATGAAGGATGGCTTCACCATTCTCAACCAAGAGACGCCATCCTGGACACCAATGACGCCTCCAACCAGAGAGCTTAAAGTGACGAAGAATTGGGTAAATGCCCGAGCTGAGGCATTTCAAGCTCCAATCGATAAAATTGAAGTGGAACTTTATCGTGACGGTCAAGCCACTGGTAAAAAACTGCTCTTGTCGGCAGAAAATCACTGGGTAGGCGCCTTTAAGGGACTACCAGTTTACGAATCGATAGAAAACACCAAAGCCTACGACTACAGTATTAAAGAAGTAGGTGAAGATAAAGGATCGATACAAGTCGCTGGCAAGTGGTTCAAAGCGATTTACCAAGGGACGATGAAGGATGGCTTCGCCATTCTCAACCAAGAGACACCAACCTGGACTCCTATGACCCCACCGACTCGAGAGCTTAAAGTGACGAAGAATTGGTTAAATTTCCAGGGCGAATCACTAAGCGCTCCAGTTGATAAACTCGAAGTAGAACTCTACCGCGACGGCCAAGCGACTGGTAAAAAACTGCTCTTGTCGGCAGAAAATCACTGGGTAGGCGCCTTTAAGGGACTACCAGTTTACGAATCGATAGAAAACACCAAAGCTTACGAATACAGTATTAAAGAAGTAGGTGAAGATAAGGGTTCGATACAAGTCGCTGGCAAGTGGTTCAAAGCGATTTACCAAGGGACGATGAAGGATGGCTTCGCCATTCTCAACCAAGAGATACCATCCTGGACACCAATGACGCCTCCAACCAGAGAGCTTAAAGTGACGAAGAATTGGTTAAATTTCCAAGGCGAGTCACTAAGCGCTCCAGTTGATAAAC
Source organism: Aerococcus urinae (assembly GCF_001543175.1). Taxonomy (NCBI): domain Bacteria; kingdom Bacillati; phylum Bacillota; class Bacilli; order Lactobacillales; family Aerococcaceae; genus Aerococcus; species Aerococcus urinae. The sequence goes on along the minus strand of NZ_CP014161.1, from coordinate 1,879,336 downwards.
TCGAAGTAGAACTCTACCGCGACGGCCAAGCGACTGGTAAAAAAGTGACTTTGTCGGCGGAAAATCACTGGACAGGTACTTTCAAAAACCTCCCAGTTTACGAATCGATAGAAAAGTCCAAAGCCTACGACTACAGTATTAAAGAAGTAGGTGAATCCAAGGGATCGATACAAATCGCTGGACAGTGTTTTAAAGTGACTTACTTAGGAAGGATGAAGGACGGCTTCAAAGTAGTTAACCAAGCCTATCTTCCAGAAGAACCACAAACGCCACCGGATAAACCGAATAAGCCGGAAACACCACCTGTGACACCGCCAGACAAACCGAATAAGCCGGAAACACCACCTGTGACGCCACCGGACAAGCCAAAGAAGCCGGAAACGCCACCCGTGACACCGCCAGACAAACCGAAGAAGCCGGAAACGCCGCCTGTGACACCCCCGGACAAGCCAAAGGAACCGGAAACACTGCCCACGCCACCAGCTGATAAAGCGAAGAAAGCAGACATTCCAATAAAAGCCACAGAAAAAGTGAGCCATCCTGCCGACAATCCCTCCCACCCCGCTGAAAAATCACTTCCAGCTCAAAAACAAGTCCATAAAAAAGCGGACTTACCTAAGACTGGATTGGATAGTGAGACTCAGGATTGGCTAGCTTTAGGATTGGGAGCAGTCTTTGTGGGTTGTCTCTTTGCTTGGCTAGGTAAGAATAACAAATCCAAGCGCTGAGATTTTATCCTGGTATAAGATAAACAAAGGACATATTGTAAGAAAAGAATCATTGTAATAACAAAGGATATGTCGAAGAATCACTCCAAAAGTGCTTAGACCTGTGTCATCAACAGGGGTCAAGGCACTTTTTTTCTTTTGAGGTCAAAGCAGATCGATATCATGAGGCCTCATTTTTCTACAATCAAATATATCTATTGTCTGAGTGCGGATTTTTGTTGCACAAAAGGTTTGACAATTTATTATAAACAGTGAAAGATAGCTGTAAAAGATTATGAGAAAGGAGCTAGACCATGTCTAAAAGTTTAAGCGAGCGTTTTATTCGCTATGCTAAGGTTAATACCCGCTCAGATATGTACAGTGACAGCTTTCCCAGTACTAAGAGTCAGTTGGATTTTTTAGAAAGCATTGCTGGAGAGCTGGAAGAACTGGGACTAAGTGAGGTCGATTTTGACCGCGAGCGGGCCTGTGTGACGGCGACCTTGGAAGCCAATACCGAGAAAGACTATCCCGTGATTGCTTTTATCGCCCATGTGGATACGGCTGATTTCAATGCGGAAAATATTCAACCCCAGGTTCATGAAAATTATGACGGCGAGGACATTGTTTTAAACAAGGATGAAGGGATTGTCATGGAAGTGGCCGAATTTCCCTTCCTCAAGGACTATGTGGGTCTTACCCTGATTACCAGTGACGGGACCACCCTGCTTGGTGCTGATGACAAGGCCGGTATGGTGGGGATTATTGGGGCCATGGAATATCTCCTGGACCACCCCGAAATTGAACACGGCAAGGTGAGAATTGCCTTTGTGGTCGATGAAGAAATTGGTCTCTTGGGGGCCTACCGCTTTGATGTGGAAGCTTTTGGCGCCGATTTTGCCTATACACCAGATTCAGGCCGGGTGGGTAAGATTGAAGGAGAGACCTTTAACGCGGCCCAGGTAGAAGTCTGGATCGAGGGCAAGAGTGTCCATCCCGGTTCTTCCAAGGGCAATGCCATTAATCCCTTGCACCTAGGGGCTCAGATCGTCAACGACCTGCCCAAGGACCAAGTGCCTGAGAAGACGGACGGCTATGAGGGTTACTTCATGTTAACCGAACAAAGTGGGGACTTAGGTCAAGTTCACCAAGTCTTTATTATCCGTGACCACGACGCGGACAAATTCCAAGAACGTAAGGAAATCTTTGCCCAAGTGGTGGATAAGATCAATAGCCAGTACAAACGGCCGCGGATCCGCTATGAAATTTCGGACCAGTACAAGAATATTAAAGAAGTTCTCGACCACCATCCATACGTTATGGAACGCGCGCTGAAGGCTTACCGGGACTGTGGCATTGAACCTGATGTCCAACCCTTCCGTGGCGGCATGGATGGCTGTGTCTTCAACTTCAAGGGGCTTCCGACCGCTAACATCTTTACCGGCGGGGAAAACCTCCACGGCCAATACGAATTTGTCAGTGCGGAAGGCCTCCAAGCCCTACAAGAGGTCATTGTTGCCATTATTAAGGGCTAAGACAGTGACTGAGATCAAAATCATGTCGATAAACAATGTCATATCAGTGATGGTATGGCATTTTTCTTTGCCTTGAAGTTAAAGAAAGGATCTTCTCTGGGGCCATGGGGGTAGATATAAGCACAGCTAAGCGCAGTCAGGCTTTGAGTTAATAAACATCAATTAACCTTACAAAACTGTAAGCTTCCCTCTTTGATTTGTAAGGTTAGGTAAAGGCTGGTCCACTTGCTTCAACCTATAATTAGATATGATTTAAAAAGTATATTGCAAAAGATTTTACTGAGAGGAAGAGGCATGACATGACCAATATGATTGAAGTTAAAAATTTGAAGAAGGCTTTTAATGGGCATCATTCGGTGGATTTGGATCATCTTACCGTGAGAAAGGGGGAAATCTATGGCTTCTTAGGGCCTAACGGGGCCGGAAAAACCACCACCATGAAGATGATCCTCTCCTTAATCCCACCCTCATCGGGTCAGATTGAAGTTGGAGGGCAATCTATTCTAGAAAATAGGGATTATTTAAATGACATCGGCTCAATGATTGAAGAACCCTCCTACTATCCCAATTTAACCGGATATGAAAACCTCTTAGTCTTTCAAAAAATGCTGGGTTTTGATAAGCAAAATATTTGGAAAACTCTTGAATTAGTCGGTTTAGCCGAAGAGAAAAATAAGAAAAAACTGGCTAGAGACTATTCCTTAGGGATGAAGCAGCGCTTAGCTCTTGCCTTTGCCTTAGTCAAGCAACCCCAAATCTTACTGCTTGATGAGCCAACCAACGGCTTAGATCCCAGCGGTATCCATGAAGTCAGAGAATTGATTATTAATCTGGCGAAGAGTCAGGGCTTGACCGTCTTGATTTCCAGTCATATTTTATCTGAAATTGAGCAGATGGCTGATCGGGTAGGGATCATTAATCAGGGAAGACTGGTCTATGAAGGTGAAATTGACCAAATCAATGCCAATCATTGGATCGAATTTCGCGGAGAATTTGAAAGCCAGGCAGTAGAGCGTTTGTTAAGTCAATACTATGGGCCCAATGACTTTGAAGTGGCGGACCATATTCTGAAAATCAATCGGACGACTGATGACCAGGTCGCCTTGATCGCTAAAGCCTTGGTTGGGATGGGTTTTCCGCTTTTTAGAATCGCGTCCAAACAGGAAAGTCTGGAAGATATTTTCTTACAGTTAACCAAGGAGGTGTAGGACTTTGAAGGCTTTAAGAATCGAACTTTTAAAGAGTCGCAGAACCCGGTCGTTTTCGCTTGCAGTCATCCTGATGCTAGCAGCCTTATTGTGGAATCTGGTCAGTTTAGGCGATGAGTTCACCAGCCGCCAACTGGATGCGGTAGGAGTCTTGTTTAATAATCAGACCGTTAATAGCCTCTTACTCCCTATAGCGATTAGTATTTTTACCAGTCGGATCGTTAACAATGAAAGAATGGGGCAAACTTTTAAACTGCAAAATGCCAATGGCAGGACCACACTGAAGATTTTTGATAGTAAATTGCTCCTCACGGCCTTATTTTTCCTGCTAATTGCAATCGCCCAAACCGGGCTTGTGACCCTATATGCCTCTGTCCATGGCGTCCATGTCCCTCTATCAATAAGTCTCCTGCAAGTGATTGGACAATTTCTGGCCAGTCTCAGCTTGATCACTCTTTATTTATTCCTGGCGCTGGTGATCGAAAAACAAGGGCTTTTGTTATCCTTAGGCTTTATGGGTGGCTTTTTCGGCCTGGTTTTGGCATCAAAAACCTCAGCGCTTTGGAGTTTTATCCTGCCTTTTTTAGGGGCAGGCTACTTAGCCCCCTATAAATTTAATCTGCTGGATAGTATGTCTTATACCTATGTTTTGGACACTTGGCTGGGAGTACGTTTACTGCTTTATCTGCTTTACCTCGCCCTGATAGCGATTGTCGTCCGGGCCATGATTGCTAGAAAGGGGACCTTAGCATGAGAGACTATCTAGCCCTAGAATGGCATAAATTGAGAAAAGTCCAATTATTCTGTATCGGCCTGGTCTTTCTGGCCTTAGCCAGCTTTATTGGTTTAGGTATTTACTTTGCCAACCAGTCCGTTTTTACTGAAGGGACCCAATACCAAGTCATGTGGGGACAATTGACTTTTTATTATAGCCAAGTCTTGTCTGCTCCCATGCTGGCCATATTTATAGCCATAAGCCTCAATCAAGAATTTGAAAGAAAGAATATCGAAATGTTACGGGCCAATGCTGTTTCGATTAGGAAGCTGCTTTTTAGCAAGCTGATAGCGGTTCTAGGAATCGTCACTTTTATCCAAGGCTTACTTTTCTTAGTGTATCTTGGGGCAGTGTTGGCTGCAGACCTTCAGTTATCGCTGGATGTCCTGGTCAATTTAAAATGGATTGCCTTGTCGCTTGTGGCCTCGGCAAGCATTCTTTCTATTCAAAGTTATCTCTTTTCTAAAAGCAGAAATTTTAGCCAGTCAGTAGGTTTTTCAGGCTTAGCTGTCATGGGCGGCTTTGTCTTGCTCTTCATCAATGAAAACCTGGTGCCATTCTACCCTTACTCTCAAGTCATGGTGGCCTTACGCAGTCGGGCGCTTGAAGACTTTAGCTTGGCTGAACTGGTTTTATTCCTTTTGGTCAATGTGGGGGTCACGGGCCTATTCTACCAATTATCTTGTCAGGAATTAGCCAAAAGCAAGTAAGCCTTCCTAAGTCGACAGCTTGGATTAGCTATAGGCTTGCTCCATCGGATAGGATGGGACTGTCCTAGAAAAGGTTACGTTGACTAATAAAGAGATTCCCAAAAAAGGCGCTGGTGGAGCATGTGTAGCTTCACCAGCGCCTTATTTTTACTATAGCTAGCGGTCAGTCCTACCAGGAAACAATTTTCCCTAGGGCATTTCGTAGTTCGTAGTTGGCCATAAACCATTCGATATTCCCCTTGAAGTTACGCTTGAATTGGAGGACGCCGTAGTCGGGGCCGTCTTCAGAGAAATCGCTACTGGTCCCGTAAAAATTAAAGTAGTTAAAGTCTTTCTCGATGGCCTCTTGGAGCATGCGATAGAGGATAGCGTAAGGTCCCTCAAAACGGGTAAACTTGCTGAAGGCACCACTAGAGAAGTAAATAAAGTCCTCAGCCGATTGGATAAAGCTGGCTGAGGCTAAGTTGACGATATTGCCTTCTTCTGCCTTCAACTTTTGGATCTTTTCAATTTTCTTTTCCCAAATGCCGATATTTTCATTGAGCTCACGGATTTTATTATTGGTCTTTTTAGGGTTAACCTTGCCCAAGGCGAGTTTTTCTTCCAATTCTTGCCGTTCTGCTTTGAGCTTGGCGATGGTTTCTTTGGTTTGGCTCAGGAAGTAGTCACAATCGATATAGGCCAGGGCCAGGATGAGGTCGTCTTTTAGGATGTTTTTGAGATTTTTGAAGTACTTAGCATCTCTCAGTTCAAAACCAATCCGTTCTGAGGTCTCTTGGTTGATGGCATCGAGAATTTTACCATCGGCTTCATCGTAAATATCCAGCGGCCGCACTTGCACGCCTTCCTTGATGGTACGGTTGATGGTGTAGCGGGCGATTTGTGAGACATGCTTCAGGAGATTATCCTTGGTGAGCCCGGTCAAATCTTTGGAAAAAACGCAACGAGTGGCCAGGGTGGGATCATCGAAGAGGTCGTGGTCGGTTTTAATATAGCCTTCCGCTTGAAGGATCTTATCCACGCTGCCGGCTTGGGGATTGTCCTCGATAAAGTCGACATCGGAGAAGTAGCGTTCATTGAGGAAGGGGTTGACCCGGACACAGAGGACCCGCCAATTCTTCTTAAAGTAATTTTTTAAGTGGTGGAAGTAGAAATCGACCAGGTCTGGGTTAGCATAATCCATAATCGGTCCAAATTGGGTGGTCACCTTGTAGAAAAACTTTTTGTAGGGGTAGTAGATGAAGATGGCATAAGCCAGTAGGGACTCACCTTCAACGACGGCCAGGATTTTAGAAGTGGTCTGGTTGCTTTCGGCCAGGCGTTGGTAGTCAGCGCCCTGGGTGAAAAAGTGACGGTCAGGTTGCTCTTGTTGAAAGTGTTCAAGTTCCTTGGCTGAAATTTCTTTAAAAATCATAATAGTCCTTTGCTAATGTTTAATATATTATCTGTTTATTTTACTAAAAATAAGCAAAATCTTGTCTAACAGCTCCCATTATAGCAAAAAAACCGTCTAAAACTCAGGCGATTTTTGCCCTAGCGGTATGGACGGTAGGGGGCTGACTGAAAGAGCAAAGGGAAGTTGTATTGAATTGATGGCTAAATTTGAGTACAATAAGTAAGATTATGATGTATAAAAAACATGTCAAACAATTCTGGGAGAGTAAGAATGCCAAAAAATGAAAAAGACCTGGAAGTTATCGACCAGGAAGCACGCGCAAAAGCTAAATTGAATGAAGGATCGGCCTGGATGTCCATATCCAGTATGGTCTCACGGATCATCGGGGTCCTTTATATTATTCCTTGGATGCGTTGGATCGGAGACCCCCATACGGGAACCCAGGCCAATGCCTTGTATAGTATTGGTTACAATTATTATTTAATTTTCTTGTCGGTGGCCATTGCTGGAGTGCCGGCAGCCATCTCTAAGCAAATGACCAATTACATGGCCCGGGGAGAATACGGGACCAGTCGTCGCCTCTTTAAGAGTGGGGCCATTCTAATGACCCTTACTGGGGTGGTCTGTGCTATCCTACTCTACCTGGCAGCGCCAGCCCTGTCGCAAAACTTACCAGCGGCTCGGGAAGAAGATGTGGTTCTAGTTATCCGTTCCCTAGTTCCGGCTTTGGCAGTCATTCCCCTCTTATCCATTCTTAGAGGGGGCTTTCAAGCCTATCTGGAGATGAAGCAGAGTGCTATCTCCCAGGTTACCGAACAGATCGCCCGGGTAGCCTATATGCTGGTGGCGGTTTATGTGATCCGCCAGCTCTTAGACGGTTCGGTGGCAGCGGCGGTGGGGCACTCCACTTTTGCGGCCTTTATCGGGGCGGTGGTGGCCATTATCACCTTGGTTTTCTACTATATCCGCGATAAAGACCAGTACCAGCTGCCTGAAGGCTATGTGGATACTAATACGGTTTCTACCAGGAGTCTCTTGTTCGAGATTGTCCGGGTGGCCATTCCCTTTGTCATCACCGGGTCAATTGTTGAAGTCATCAACTTGATTGATATGAATACCTACATGCCGGTGATGCAGCGGGTGAGCGATTTAGCCCATGACCAATTAGTCTACCAATATGGGGTCTTTAATGCCAATGCGCGGCGGGTGATTCAAATCATCCTCTCCTTTGCCACCGCCATTGCTTCGACTTCGGTTCCGGTGGTGACCGATACCTATATCCGGGAATTGACCCACTACCGCCGGGCTAAGCTGACTCACAAGGTCAAGGCCAGCTTCACCAAGACCCGGGAAGTGATCTTACATACCTTGAATCTTTTCAGTCTGGTCATGCTACCGGCTTCCTTGGGAATGGCCCTGGTGGCGGGTCCGGTTTACCAACTCCTTTACGGGATTTATGATCCTCTAGGTGAATGGTACTTACAGATCTCTTCAGTGATGGCCATTCCCATGGGACTCTTTTCCGTTTTAGTGATGGTCTTACAAGCCATGGATGACCAAAAACGGGCCATGGTTGGGATTGCCCTCGGGGTGGTCATGAAATTGATCGTCCAATACCCGCTCTTGGCTGTCTTTGGTAGTGAAGGCGCCATGTACGCCTCCATCCTGGCCTTTGTTTATATGTGTGTTTACTACCTGGTGATCATTCATGCCCGGGTTCAGCTCAGTGGCAAGGCAGTTTTAGGTCGCTTATCGGGCGCCTTGAAGGCTAGTGGGCTCATGTTAGTGATTGATGGGCTCTTACTGATCTTTTTCAAGGTCGTGATCGGAGCGCCTAATCGCTTGGGTGCCCTAGTGGAATTACTGGTCTTAGCTAGTGTGGGTGCTTTTGTCTATGTCTTGTCGATTAGTAAAAGCCGGCAGCTGGATGTTATCATTGGTCAAAGACAGGCAGAACGCTTGCGCAATTTCTTCCATATCGGGTAAAAATTAAGTAATAAGAGATTTTCATAGAGTTACTCCTTAAGGGGTGACTCTTTTTTACTTGGAATTGAAAAAAAGCTTTTAATTTATATATTTTAGAGTATAATTTTATCCAATTAATAGGACCGTCGGCTGAATATGGCGTAAAGAGCCAGGCTTTAGCGGCTTCCACTAGCTTGGTGATGTTCTTTTATCTTGCTGACGTCTTTCGGAAACTATCTGATCAGCTGGATTGGCTGGATTATTGTACCTTGTTTACTGTTTACGATCCCGATAAGATTTGTCAGGATACCCATTACTTTCTCGTCTCTTCCCTAGCCATGGTTGTAGTCAGTCTCTTGATCGATTATGGGTCGGTCATTTATTTTTCCAGACGGGACCTTTACCTCTAAAGGCAAGTTAGAGGCAATCAGCTAATATTTATTGAGCAAAGTCAAGCTTTTTTTGATACAATAAAAGAGACCGATGCAAATCAGTTTTTAAGCCCTGGTCTGGGGCCTGGAGCGGTAAATTCTAGGCCAATGTCAAAGCCCAGCAATCAGTCAGGTAAACTGATTTGACACGCTAAGGACCGCTTTTCCTGATTGAGGGAAGAGCGCTTAACGGATACAGTAGAAAAGATAGCGAAGAGTTAATGATTAACTTGGAAGAAATGCGGGGATTAAGGAACGCATTCGTTCCTTTTTTCATTGCTTAGTTTTAGGAGGATTAACATGGGGAAGGTCATTGCCATAGCCAATCAAAAAGGTGGCGTCGGTAAAACGACAACAGCGGTCAACTTAGCTGCTGCACTGGCTTATTCAGACAAACAAGTGCTCTTAGTCGATAGTGATGCCCAGGGAAATGCGACCAGTGGTTTAGGCATCTCTAAAGCGGAAGTCGAGCGGGATATTTATGATGTTTTAGTTAATGATGTGGATATGGCTACCACCATCCAGCAATCATCGCGGGAAAACCTGGTCTTGGTTCCAGCCACCATCCAATTAGCCGGGGCAGAAGTGGAACTGACCAACCTCCCTCACCGGGAAGCCCGGATGAAGCAGGCCATTGATGGGGTCAAGGAAAATTACGACTATGTCATTATCGACTGTCCACCCTCCCTAGGCCACTTGACCATTAATGCCTTTACCGCGGCGGATGCGATCTTGATCCCGGTACAGAGTGAATACTATGCCCTGGAAGGCTTGAGTCAGTTACTTAATACCATTCAACTGGTCCAAAAACACTTTAACCCTCATTTGAAGATTGAAGGGGTCTTGATGACCATGTTCGACTCGCGGACCAACTTGGCCAATGAAGTGGTCGAAGAAGTTCGTAAGTACTTTGGCGACAAGGTCTATAATACCTTGATCCCGCGTAATGTGCGTTTGTCGGAAGCGCCCTCCTACGGCCAATCGATCATTGATTACGATATGAGTTCCAAAGGGGCGCAAGTCTACCTACAACTGGCAAAGGAAGTGCTCGCAAATGACCAGTAAGAAAAACCGGGGTCTGGGTAAGGGGATCGGGGCCCTCTTTCCCGGGGACTCCTTCGATAATGAAGCCACCGACCTGACCCAACAGGCCCAAGCCATCGACCAAGAAGCTGAGGAAGCAGAGGCGAATGAGAGCGGACAAGACCAAAGCCGCCAAGACCAAGTCCAAGAGATTCCTCTTGATGAGATCCGTCCCAATCCCTACCAACCGCGGACGGAATTTGACCCCACTGCCCTCCAAGAATTAGCTGATTCTATTGAAGAACAAGGGCTTTTACAACCCATTACCCTGAGAAAATCGGCCATCAAGGGCTATGAAATTATCGCTGGGGAACGGCGCTTCCGGGCCATGAAACTGGCGGGCTACGATAGCATTCCGGCCTTAGTTCGGGAAATGACCGATGCCCAAATGATCGAGACCGCCATCATTGAAAACCTGCAACGGGAGGACCTGACCCCCCTAGAAGAGGCCCAAGCCTACCGGAATTTAATGGATGAACTCGACCTGACCCAGGCTGAAGCGGCCAAACGCCTAGGCAAGAGCCGGTCCCACCTGGCCAATACCTTGAGACTCCTCGACTTAAATGAAGATGTCAAGGAGCTCCTGCAAAACAAAGAACTGTCCATGGGCCAAGCCCGGACCTTATTAGGGTTAAAAAATAAGAAAGAACAAAGCCGACTGGCCAAGAAAGTCGTCGACGAAGGCATTACCGTTCGTCACTTGGAAAAGCTGGTCCAAAACCTCAATGAACCGGTCCAACCAGCTCCTAAAGTGGCCAATAATAAGTCGGAAAAACCTACTTATTTACTTGAGGGCGAAGAACACCTCATGGATAAGTTCGGCACCAATGTGCAGATTAAACCCAAGGGCCAAGCCGGCAAGATTGAAATTGAATACCTATCCCAAGAAGACCTCACCCGGATCTTGGATATCTTAGACATTCGTTTTGATGATTGAGGTGAAGAAGATGGCTGAAAAAAATTATGATTTAAATGATATCGTGGAAATGAAGAAGCCCCATCCGTGTAAGACCAATGCCTGGAAGTTGATCCGCATGGGGGCCGATATCCGCATGAAGTGTCAAGGCTGTGGGCAGTCTGTCATGATGCCACGGCGCGAATTTGAAAAGAAAATGAAAAAAGTCATTGGCCATGATGACCAAGGCAAGTAGCTGCCGATTTCTTAAAGTGTCAGCTGCCTAGATGATAAGCTGGCCTTGAAGCTTGAAGTGGCTCAGTGAAGACCAAGAATTTTAAAGAGAAAGAGTGACCGAAAAACCATGCCTTTAACAGCAGGAATCGTAGGTTTACCTAATGTAGGGAAATCTACTTTATTTAACGCCATAACCAAGTCTCAAGTGGAAGCCGCTAACTATCCTTTTGCGACGATTGACCCTAATGTGGGGGTTGTGGAAGTGCCCGACCAACGTTTGTGGAAGCTTAGTGAAATCTACCAACCCAAAAAGACCATCCCAACCACCTTTGAATTTACCGATATTGCTGGGATCGTTAAGGGTGCCTCCAAGGGGGAAGGTTTAGGCAACAAGTTCTTAGCCAATATCCGGGAAGTGGACGCCATTTGTCATGTGGTTCGTTGCTTTGATGACGGCAATATTACCCACGTGTCTGGTGGCATTAACCCCCAAGATGACATCGAAACCATTAACCTAGAATTAGTCCTGGCTGACTTGGAAAGTGTCAACAAACGCTATGAAAAAGCGGTCAAAATGGCTAAGTCCAAAGACCATGATGCCGTGACTGAAGCCAATACCTTGAAGAAATTAAAGGAAGCCCTAGAAGCGGGCAAACCGGCCCGGACCGTCGACTTCAACGAAGAAGAAGAAGCGGTAGCTAAGCAATTATTCCTCTTAACCATGAAACCGGTCCTCTACGTGGCTAACGTGAGCGAAGACGATGCCAGTGATGGGGATAATGACTATGTCAACCAAGTCCGCCAATTAGCCCAAGCAGAAGGCTCCGAAGTGGTGGTGGTCTCAGCCAAGTTGGAAGAAGACCTAGCTACCATGGATGAGGAAGACCGCGACATGTTCCTGGAAGACTTGGGCATGGACCAATCCGGCTTGGATGTCTTGATCCAACAAGCCTACAAGTTACTGGGCCTAGCCACCTACTTTACGGCCGGGGAACAAGAAGTTCGGGCCTGGACCTTTAAGAAGGGCATGCATGCGCCCCAAGCCGCCGGGATCATTCACTCCGACTTTGAACGTGGCTTCATTCGTGCGGAAACGGTCCACTATGACGACCTGGTCGAATACGGCAGCATCCAAGCCTGCAAGGAAGCTGGCCGCTACCGTTCGGAAGGCAAGGACTATGAGGTCCAAGACGGTGATGTCATGCTCTTCCGCTTCAATGTTTAGGAGGTGGACCTCGTGTTTAATCAAGATAAAAAAACGGACCAAGCAGCTGAACGCCAGGCTCAACTTGACCAATATGAGGCTGAAAATAAGACTCTCTATCCCCAATTAACCAAGCGTAATAAGGAATTTGTCTTCCAATTTGAAAAAGCTATTAAGGATAAGGACTTACGCGGCCGCAACAAGACCGAAGTCCTCCATGAGATCTTAACCACCTTGGTGGAGACTCAAGCGAGTGGCCAAACCGCCCAACAGCTCTATGGGCAACCCTACCAATACGCTGAAGAATTGGAAAAACGTCCAACTGCTAAGGAATTAGCCCCTGCGCCTTTCTGGATGCATTGGGTGGAAGGGGCCCTCTTTGTGGGTGGACTCTTCTCTATTATTGCCGGCTTGTCGGCCCTCTTATCCAATAACCAATCCAGCTCAGCGACCGCCTTTGGACCGGCTGCCTTGGTGGTTAACTTTGTTATGGGGGGACTGGCTATGGCGGTTTTAAACCAATACAGTCCTGACATGAACCAAGAAAAGGGCAAACGCGGCATTGGTCGCTACATCTTACTCTCCGTTTTGGTGGTCGGCTTGTGGATGCTTATCCTGGTCGGCGCTCTAGCTGTCCTACCGCCATCCTGGAACGGAGCCTTGCCACCTTTCGCCTATCTGGTCATCGGTGCCCTAGCCTTCCTTGCCCGCTGGTGGTTCCAAGGACAATTTATGGGGAAAAATTAAAATATAAAAAGCTAAAGAAAAAGTGTTTCCGTGAAAGCAAAAGACAGCTTTCATAGAAACACTTTTTATTTTTTGATTTATTCTTGTTACTGGCAATATTAAATAAAGTTTCTTTTAACTAATAACTATGAGCAGTAGTGGCGCTTGAAATGCGGTCGTTAGCCATGAACAAGCAAGCGATGTGAATTATGCTGAAGCCGTTCGAAGCAAAGCAAGTTACGGATTCAGTATGCGTAGCTGGGATCATAGGCTTTAGCCGTACGACCCCAAACCTGTTCCAAAAGTAGCCCTGACGTCCACTTCATAAACGAAGGTAGAGCCTTTGGAAAGGCTCTACCTTCGTTTATTCCAGTAGTTCAGGGCTTTTATACTTTTGTCACACTCTGGCTTTGAAGCTGGCTAGGTGAGGGACCTCTGGGCCCGAACCGGTGCCATGGCTGTGTAACGACCAAATTTCAAAAGCAGAACGCATGCTCATAGCTAAAGATCAACCGGAGTTACGTAAACCGGTGGCAATCCCGTTAATGGTGGTATGGATGAGTTTTTCGTAGTCTTCATCCAATTCATTATGACGGAGGCGTTTGATCAATTCAATTTGAATGTAGTTCAAAACATTGAAGTAAGGTAAACGATAGTCCAGGCTGGCCCTTAAGGAAGGGTTGGTAGCCAGGAAGTCGTCATGCTTTTCAATGGCTAGGAGAACTTCTTTGGTGAGTTGCCATTCATCGCGGATGGTGGTGAAGACGGCACGGACCGCTTCATTCTCTGCCAATTGAGCGTATTGCTCAGCGATATTCATGTTGGACTTGGATAAGACCATGTCGACATTAGAGAGTAAGGAATGGAAGAAAGGCCAGCTTTGATACATGGCTTGGAGTTTTTCCAGGTTGCCTTCCTCTTGGTCGATAAAGTGCTTGAAGGCGGAACCGACCCCGTACCAGCCCGGGAACATGATCCGGGTTTGGGACCAGGAGAAGACCCAAGGAATAGCCCGGAGTCCGGTGATTTCCGTGATGGTTTTACGGGCAGCGGGACGCGACCCGATGTTCAAACTTGACACTTCCTTAATCGGTGTGGCTTCAAAGAAATAATCATAGAATTCCGGCGTATCAAAGACTAAGTGGCGGTAAACCCCATTGGAATAGTGGACAATGTCATCCATATCTTGGTAGAAATCTTCCACCTCAGTCTTATTAGCGACTGGACTTGGCACAATTCGACTAATGGCGGCCGAGACTAACATTTCCAGGTTATAGTAGGCTACATCTTGGTTGCCGTACTTATTCTCAATAATTTCTCCTTGTTCGGTCAGACGGATCCGGTCCTTGATAGAGCCAAAGGGTTGGGAAGTGACCGCTTCATAGGAAGGACCGCCCCCACGGCCGACAGTCCCGCCCCGACCATGGATAAAGGTAATCTTAATCCCGTGGTCTTCGCCGAGTTGGGTCAGTTCTTGTTGGACCTTGTAAAGGGTCCAAACGGAAGATAGGTAGCCGCCGTCCTTGTTGGAGTCGGAGTAACCCAGCATGACTTCTTGGTAGCCATGGTTACCTTTGATCCAATTTTTGACCAGGTCATAACTGAGGAATTCTTCCATGATCCCTTGGGCGTTTTCCAAGTCTTCGATGGTCTCAAAGAGGGGCACGATTTGGACCCGGGCTTGTTTAGGAGCCACTAGGCCGACTTCTTTGAGCATGATGGCGAGTTCGAACATATCTGAGACACTCTCAGTATGGGAGATGATATGTTGCTTGATCACTTGGTCGCCCAGTTGGTCTTTTAAGAAACGGGCGGTTCTAAAGATTTTTAATTCTTTTTCTAAGAGTTCGGATTTCTCACTATGGGCAGAAGACAAGGGTCTAGGGTCTTCCAGCAATTCCTTGAGGAGGACTTTGACTTTTTCTTCTTCCGAGAGGGATGAATAGTCGTCGACAATCTTAGCTGACTTCAACAATTCCGCTACACAGGCTTCATTGACGCTAGAATCTTGGCGCATGTCGATGGTAGCCAGGAAGAAACCAAAAATGTCGATGGCTTCCAGTAATTCATTGAAATCTCCGGTTAAGAGGGCGTCTTCCCCATTAGCCAGTAAGGAGTCCTTGATAATTAAGAGGTCGGCCTTAAATGCTTCCGCGTTTTGGTAGCTTGGAGTGGCGGCTTGGTCGTCTCTTTTCAGGCCGTTTTTCACTTCTGCTAAATTCTGAGTGAGCTTGGCTTGGATATAATGGAAGGCCCGTCGGTAGGGTTCGTTCTCCCGGTAAATCGACTGGTCATTGGACTTAGCGGCCAGGGCTTTCATGGCGGGACTAATGTCTACCAGAGTGGTGGACAGGGAGAAGTTGCGGTAGAGTTTATAGACCTTGTCAATATAGTAGTTGAGGATGACTTCACTTTGGGTGGTAGCGGAAAGCATCAGGGTTTCGGCAGTCACATAAGGGTTACCATCCCGGTCGCCCCCAATCCACATGCCCATGGTAATGGGTTTGGCTTGGTCAAGTAGGATTCCCTTTTGAGCTGCTAAGTGGCGGTATTGCCGGCTTAACTTGGTAATGGCTCGGATCAGGGAATTGTTATAGTAGGCGGTCACATTGGTGATTTCATTACGGACGGTGAGCTTCTTTTCCCGGATAATATCCGTCTGCATAATAATTTCAATATAGCGGCGCAGGTCGGTATACCATTTGTCGCGGTTAACCACGCCAGCCTTCACGTCATGGTACTTGCGCAGGAGTTGGTGGAGTTGGTTGGTCAATTCCAGAATCGTCTTGCGTTGGACCTGGGTAGGGTGGGCGGTGAGGACAGGCACCACATTGACCTGTTCTAAGATCTCCTTGGCCTGGTCACTTTGGCTCACCCGATCAATAGTCAGCGAGAGTTTGCCCAGATAATCTTGATTGGTATTATTTTGATAGTTGATTTCATAAGCGAAATCGACATCTTCGGAAATATTAATCAGTAGCGGCAAAATCGAAAAATAACGGGAAACCACCACCATTTCTTCGTTGCTGAGCTGGGCGACAACCTTTTCCAGTTGCTTGTAGTCTTCTTTCATGGAGAGGTCAACCAGGCCTTGGATCTTCTCAAAGACTTGGTCACCCACTATCTTATGGGTGGTTTCGTCAAGAATTTCTTTTAAGACATTGACTTCTTCCTTGACCATAGATTGGGTGATATTGGCTTCCAACTTTTTGACTGGCACACTGTTCACTCCTTTATGGAACGGCACGTTCCTTATTTGTTCCTATGATACCACTTTTCACCTTAATGAAACATGGGGAATCGAGTCTTAGGAAACGCTTTCTCGTAATGATTACTTCTCTTATAAGTGAAATAATGTTACTTAAATATTACAAACATTTTTCATAAAACAATATTTATTTAGCTTGAAAGTTAATCAAAATCCTTATTTATCAATGATTATACCCCTTTTAATAAGAATATCAGGAAAAAGTTTAAGGAATGGTTAATATTACAGAAATGTTACAATATGACTTTAACTTCCCTTGGGGGCTTGTTATAATATAAGTGAAAAGAGAGCATGGTATGCCGTCTTTCCCTAAGGGAGGTTATTAAAATGAAAGCAAGAAATCAAAAAATGAATCAATATAATCAATGGCTCAGCCTGGCATCACTGTCCTTATTGTCGGCGGCAGCTTTACAAGTGGCAGATGCACCAACAGTCTTAGCAGAAGCTAACCCAGCTAGTGCATCTAATGGTTGGGTTCAAGAAGGGCAAAGCTTCAAAACCCTAGACGAAGCCATGAACTATGGCAGTCAACATGCGGATTGGTCGAAGTATAAACAATACCGGGTCAATTACGCCGGCCCTAACCGCTTCGTCCTCAAATGGGAATTGAAAGACGCTCCAACACCGGGCAAGGTAAGTGAACCGGCTAGCCAAGCTGGTCAAAGTAGTGAAAAACCAGTAGAGACTACAAAACCTGCTGAGAATACAGCAGTGAATGGTTCTTACACGGTTCAAGCGGGCGACTCGCTCTGGAGAATCAGTAAGAAGCATGGGGTAAGTATCCAAGACTTAATGACTTGGAATAAGTTAGGTGCTAACTACATGCTTCACCCAGGCGACAAATTAGTGGTTCAAGCGCCTGCCAAAGCAGAAAGGCCAAGTGAAAAACCAACTGAGTCTGAAAAACCAGTTGAAAGTACAACTTCTAAGGCGTCTTACACCGTGCAATCCGGAGACTCGCTCTGGAGAATTAGCCATAAGTATGGGGTAAGCATCCAAGACCTCATGACCTGGAATAAGCTAGGCTCTGACTATATGCTTCATCCAGGCGATAAGTTAGTGGTTCAAGCCCCCGCTAAAGCGGAAAGGCCAAGTGAGAAACCCGCTGAAGACGAAAAACCAACCCAAACGACCAAGCCAGCTGAAAGTCCAAGCAGCTCCTACACGGTCCAATCCGGCGATTCACTCTGGAGAATTAGCAACAAGTACGGCGTAAGTATCCAAGACTTAATGACTTGGAACAAGTTGGGTACTAACTATATGTTACATCCTGGCGACAAGTTAGTGGTCAAAGCGCCTGCCAAAGCAGAAACACCAGCAGAAAAGCCAAATGCTGAGAAACCAACCGAAACGACCAAACCTGCTGAAAGCACAGGTTCAAGCAGCTCCTATACCGTTCAATCGGGCGATTCCCTCTGGAGAATCAGTAAGAAGTACTTCGTAAGTATCCAAGACCTGATGACTTGGAACAAGCTAGGCGCTAACTACATGCTTCATCCCGGTGATAAACTAGTGGTCAAAGCCCCTGCCAAAGCTGACACCCCAAGCGAAAAGCCAAGCAAAGCAGAAACCACTAAGCCAGCGCCAACAAGTGTAGTCAAAGACGGTTGGGTCGAAGAAGACCAAAGCTTTAAGACGGTTGACGAGGCCATGACTTACGGCAGTCAACATGCTGACTGGTCCAAGTACAAACAATACCGGGTAGATAGTGATGGTTCTGGCCGCTATGTGCTGAAATGGAAATTAAGAACTCCCCAAGCAAGTCCTAAGAAACAATCACAAGCAGTTAAGGTTAACACCAAGCACGGCTTCGTCCGTGAACCCCGTCGTTTCAGTTCCATCCAAGAAGCGCTTAACTATGGTAACAGTGTCTTCAATTGGCGCAAGTACAAGATGTTCTATGTCAATTACGCCGGACCAAATAGCTATATTTTAGACTGGGAATTGAGAGAAAAATAGACCTTAAAAAAAGCCTTCAAGCACATGCTTGAGGGCTTTTACTATGGGTAAAATAAGTTCTTTAAAACAAATGGTATTGGTGAGCATTCGTTCTGCTTTTGAATATTGGTCATTGAAAAACCATGGCACCGGCTCGAGCCGAGGTCTCTCGCCTAGCGAGCTTCAAACGACTAGTACGGTAATGCCTACTAGCCGTATTTCACATCGCTTGCTCGTTCATGGCTAATGACCAAATTCAAAGCGCCACTACTGCTCAAAACTATTTGTTAAAAATCCTGATAGGCCTTTATCAATAATAAAAATGAAATAAGATAAGTTTTAAGACTATTCATTGTCTTCCTTGTTACGGAAGCCTTTCATGAAGTGGCGGACTCTCGGGATGGCGTAGGTCATCAATTGGTAGAGGCCAGGGATGAGGACATAGTCAAATTCACCGATTTTATCAGAGACCTTGGTCCCCCACATGCGTTTGAAGACCCAAAGTCCCCGGTAGGGAGAATCTTCATCCGGATCAACGCTGACCCCACCAAAGTCATAGGTGGTCGCTCCCTTATCACGGGCAAAGCGCATGAGGTCGTATTGGAGTTGGTAGTTAGGGCTGAGCTTGCGGTAGTGGTTGGAAGAAGCCGCGTAGAGATAATAAGCCTTCTTGCCACAGAAGCAGAGAATGGCAGCTGACAGGGGCAGGCCCTTAGGATGGTCCTTACGTAAGTCGTCCGCATCGGCAATGAGTTTTTCTTGTTTTTCTTGCCGGGTAGCCAGTTCTTTCAATTGGTTGTTTTTCTTCTTGCTATCGCGGCGGGCTTCCACCTTTTCCCGGTCTTTTTCGATCAGGGCCAGTTCCTGACGGGCTTCTTCCTCCATTTTGTCCGGCATTAACTTAATCATGAAGTAATATAAGTGGCCTTGGGGATGGAGGTTGTCGTAAAGGGCTTCAAAGTAGGAAATATCCCGGGTGGCGAAACCGTCCCGTTTTCCAGTTTCTTCCATTAGACGGTGGAAGACATCCAATCCCTCCCGACTCCCTTCAAAGACTTCTAGTCCTGACTTCATGGCCTTACGGACCAGGTTTCTGGTCTTGGCTTCGTAGGAATTTAGTAAGTCTTCGTCGGATTGGTCGATGGGGGTGTACATGGTTTGGCGGGGTTGGATATACTGTTCGCTCATCCCATCTTTAAAACCGGTATGGCGAAAGCCCAGGGTCTCTAAGAGTTTGAGGGTCTCTTCATTACCTTCTCTTTCCAGGTCAGGGTCGATCTTGAGGTAGACGGCGTGTTCTTCTTTGGCAGCTTTTACCGCAGCTTGGCTGATGGCCGCCACGGCGTCATGGTTGTCATAGTCGACCACAAAACCCCGGGAGGCATAGGCAAAAGTTAGGGGAGTGCCTTTGAGTTTCTTGAATTGAATGTTAGCGACCGCTTGAACTTGGCCTGCTTCATCGGCCACGGCAACGTTTTTGGAGTACCAGCCGGTAAATTCTTTGGCCTTAGCCCAGTCGGTTAGCTGTAATAAGTCACCATTGGGATGGTTTTCAACGAAGTGGTTGTGGTCCGCATCACTTAATTGGACGCTATGGTATTGAGTCATTTATTTTCAAATCCTCTCGCATGTTTTACTACTCCCTTAATCTTACCACGGCTTTGATTTTTTTGAAAAGCTGACCTGAATTTTAAGGAAAGCTTTAGGCCAAGCCCGTTTATTTCTCCGGCTGGGTCAGCTGGTGGGTATTTTTTTCATGTTTTCTAACCAGATCCCGGTAGAAGCTGAGCCAGATTTGAGCAACCCGGTCCTCACTGTAGTAGTGGGAGGCGGCTTGGGCCTTGTCTTGGTAGCTTTTGAGACTTTGGGGATCTTGGGCCAGTTGGCTGATCTTTTTCCCCATGGCTGCTCGGTCAGCACAAGGAATATAGTAGCCGCCTAAAATATCCTGGTAGAGGTCCAAGTCCCGCAGCATGACCGGGGTGTGACAGGCGAAGGCTTCTAGAATACTCATGGGAAAGAGCTCGCTGTAACTGGGTAGAAGGAAGAGGTCGGCCAGGTTGTAATACTTGACCATGTCGGCCCGGTCCACTACCCCGGTAAAGTGAACATTAGGCGGCAGGTGTTTGAGAGCTTCCTGGTAGCGATCATGGTCATCACTCAACTTTCCAAAAGTAAAGCCACCCACCCAGTAAAAACAAATCTCTGGGTGGTCGACGCCTAACTGGATAAAGTCGTCGATCCCCTTGCGGCCTTGGATCTGGCCTACTCCCAAAACCACAAAGTCATTTGAACTGCGGCCCAGTGTTTGGCGGAAGGCTGCTTTTTCTTCGGTAGTTTGCGGATAGAAAGTATCGGTTGAAACAAAGTTGGGGATATAGGAGAGTTTTTTCGGGTCAAAGTGGTAGTCTTGGACCAACTTATCGATAAAGACAGGATTAACGACCACTAAGTGATCCATCCGCCGGTAGAAGGCGATTAGATACTTATCGAAGAGGGTCTGGATCCAGCCAGGGAGGTGGATAGACCCCCGCAAGGTCTCAGGGAGAAAATGGACATAGCCCAAGCGGATCCCGCGGCGACGCTTTAGGAAAGTCGATAAATAGAAGGGAAAATTAATGGTATGGTAGTGGGAGATGTCGCTAGTTTTAAAGGCATTATAAGTGAGTGCCAGGTCGTTGGGGTAGTGCTTGACCAGGGTGTTGACCAATTCCCGGTAGGCAGAGCCCACGCCTTGGCCGGCTTTACTTTCGGCTTTTGAGAACATGTTAATCGATAAAGACTGCATAGAAAATCCTTTCTAAGGCTGGCGGACAATGGGCTTAGAGCCCCAGTAGCTGGCCGATCCAGCTGGACAAGTAGAGGAGGCCGTAAGTATAGATAAATAAGGTAAAGGGTTTTCCTAAAGATAAGAAGAGGAAGAACCGTTTAAAGGTCATGTTGGAGAGACCGGCTAAGAGGCAGAGGGCATCAGCCGGGGAGACCGGAAAGAACATGCCAAAGATAAAGATCCGGTCAAAGGTCTTGGTGTTGAGATAATGAATGTATTTGTTATAGGACTTGGGCCCGATTAAGGCCATGACCAGGTGGCGACCGTAGCGACGGGCCAACCAGAAGTCAATCACGCTGCCGATCATAATCCCGATAAAGTTTAAGAGAAAACCGTACCAGACCCCAAAAATCGCAGCTCCAGCCGGACAGGTCAAGCCTCCGGGGATGACCGGGATAACGGTTTGGACAATTTGAATCAGGATAAAGAGCCAAGGGGCCCAACCGCCAAAGCCACGCAAAAAGGCCTCTAAGTTTTCTTGGGAGGAAAAAAGCCCTCTTTGGTAGGCGGCGTAGATCAGCCAGATAGTTAGGATGACCCCTAAAATCCCAACCAAGTTAAAGACCTGGTTGGCCAGTCGGGCCCGCTTAAGCGACCGAGTCTCCCGGGCCAAGTTTTGGCCTTTATTGGAGTCAGATCGCAAGGCATTCTCTTGCTTTTTATCATCGCTTAGTTGGGCTGACTTATCTTCTTTGGGACAAGAGGGCTTGGGGGTGACTGGCTTAGGATGACAATCCTTGGGTGTGGACATGGCGGTCGCCTCGCTTTCAGCGTGTCTTGAGGAAAATTCAGGTCTTGAAAGCTGTCACAACAGCTTCGTTAAATTCATTATACGTTAAGGAGAATTGAAATAATATATAAAAAAACTAAGGATTTTTTTAAGAAATAGGTGCAAAGTTGTTCGGATTACTTTGAATTTAAGCTTTTCTTAAGCAGATTTTAAGGCGAATGAGATTATTGCTGGGAGGATCTTTGGTAGAATAGGTACAAAACCAGAAAAATTAAACAGAGAGTGCGACAGTCACGCAAAAGGACGAAATCGCTGGAGAAAACTGGGATAAGCTCAGTTATAAGGATGTGAGGACGCCGTCAAAGGCTTGAATTGCTGGAGGAAAATACCATAAGCACAGGAATCTGTGCGTTGAAATTTTCTGAAGCAACTTCAAGCCTGGCGAACGAACTCATCTAAGATGAGCGTTACCAGTTTTTAGTTGGGTTCGACTTGGCAGACTTGGAGTGATTTCACAAGTCAGAAACAAGCGAAGGTTTCGCTTTTATTCTGACTTGCTCCAATCATCCAAGCCTAGGCGCCAAGTCTCACACCCTGTGTGAAGCGGACGTTCGTCCTGTGACTGGAGCAGGTTTGAGAAGGATGTGAGGAAGGATCAGGGAGGGCGATTCCTTGGAGGAAAAGATGATAAGACCAGCATGCTGGTCGTTCAACTTTTCTGAAAGGACATCCCCTACCCCTTCCAAACTCAACTCGAGAGTGCGACAAGCGCAAAGGATTTTTGGTCTCAGTCTCATTAAAAATAAACAGAGGAGGGATCCTTGTGAAATTATTGATCGTTGATGACGACAAGGAAATTGTTGAATTACTGACTATTTATTCCAGCAATGAAGGCTATGATGTGATCCAAGCTTATGACGGGGATGAAGCTTTGAAACGGATTAGTGAAAACCCCGATATTGCTTTAATTATTTTAGATATTATGATGCCCGGTAAGGACGGCTTGACCGTGGTCAAGGAGTTAAGGGGTCGGGAGGTCGATGTGCCGATTCTTTTATTGAGCGCTAAATCCGCTGATATGGATAAGATTTCCGGTTTAACCACGGGGGCTGATGACTATGTCACCAAGCCTTTTAACCCCTTAGAAGTGATGGCCCGGGTCAAGTCGCTCTTACGCCGATCGGGAGCTAGTGACCAAGGTAGCGGCGATACCATTGAAATTGGCCCCTTGATCATCCATAAGAACTCCCATGAAGTGAAAACCATTGACGGGGAAGATATCCAGTTAACCGCTCTCGAATTTGGCATCCTCTATCTCTTGGCTTCTCATCCTAATGAAGTCTTTTCAGCCGATCAAATCTTTGAACGGGTCTGGCAACAAGAATCCGTGGTCTCCGCCAAGACGGTCATGGTCCATGTTAGCCACCTCCGCGACAAAATCGAAACCGCAACCGGCGGCGACAAAGTCATCTCCACCGTCTGGGGAGTCGGCTATAAGATTAGTGAACAATAATAAAGGACGAGAGGAAGGATCAGTGAGGGAGATTTCTTGGAAGAAAAGCTAAGATCAGCTATAAGGCTGTGAGGGCGCCGTTAGAGACTTGAATTGCTGGAGGAAAATACCATAAGCACAGGGAACTGTGCGATGGAATTTTCTGAAGCAACTTCAAGGCTGGCGTCCGAACTCAACTAGAGAGTGCGACAGTCACAACGAAGGACGAAACCACTGGAGAAAACTGGGATAAGCTCAGCTAGGCTGAGCGTTACCAGTTTTTGAAGTGGACGTTCGTCCTGTGACTGGAGCACATTTAAAGAGTGCGACAGTCGCAACAAAGGTACTTAAGACAAGCTTAGAGTAGCGCGCTGACGCTACTTTTTGCCCTGCCCATAGGCTAGGAAAGAAGGAAAAAGAGTCCATGCCCGCTAAAAGACGCTTACGTATTTTTACGGAATTACTATTTGAAACCATCGCCGTGACAGCCCTACTGGTGATCGGTTATTTTGGGATGGTCTTTGTTTTTATTACCCTGACCGACTATTTCATGCCTCTTGTGGCCCAGGAGAACCCCTATTGGTTGCTCTTCTTTCCCCGCTTCCAACGCTATTTTGTCCTCGGTTTTACCGCTTTTTACCTGATGGCGGGTCTGATGATTTTAATTTGGCGGGTCTATCGACGCAACCGCACCATCCAATTGGGCTTTATCCTCGATGAACTCCACTATATCTCTAAGGGTAATTACAACCATAAAATTTCTACCAAGCATATGAACAGTATGGAACCCGTGGTCTCTTCCATTAACCGCTTGGTCGATTCGACGGTGAAGGCTATGGAGGAGGAACGCCGGATTGAGGAATCCAAAGACGAATTGATCGCCAATATGAGTCACGACATCCGCACTCCCCTGACCTCGGTGATTGGTTACTTGGGACTAATTGAAAATAAGCAAATCGATGATCCCGAGAAGATCCAAGAATATGTCCACATCGCCTATGATAAGGCCTTGCAGATGCAGAAAATGGTGGAGGACCTCTTTGAGTATACCAAGATTCAAAATATCAATACTAAGATCAATACCCAAAAGACCAATGTGGTCCGCCTTTTAGAACAATTAAGTGCCGAGTTTGAACTCCAGGCCGATGAGGTTGGCCGGCGGATTGAGGTGGATAGCTCGGGACAAGAGGACATTTGGGTCGAAATGGACCCCGAAACCATTGTCCGTCTTTTCTCCAACCTGATTACTAACGCTATTAAATATGGTGGGGAGGGCGACTATATTCTCCTAAGAGTGATTCCGCAAAAGCAAAGCACCCGCTTTGAAGTGATCGACGACGGGAACGAAATTTCCCAGGAAGCTTTGGAGAATCTTTTCCAACGTTTTTACCGGGTGGACCCCTCTCGAACCACCAAGGGGAGTGGCCTTGGGCTCGCTATTGCCCAAACCATTGTTAATTTGCACCATGGCAAGATTTGGGCGGAATCCGACCATGGACAAACCCGCTTTATTTTCGTCCTACCTAACCAACAACCCCTTGATAAGAAGAAGGAGGCTGATAAGCATGAAGACAGTGACTAAGAAGATCGCCAGCAGTGTGGCTGGGGCAATCCTGGCTTTGGTCTTTTTTGCTAGTCCAGTCTTAGCCAGTGGCGAGACGGTGGCAGATTTTTCTGACCAACTCAGCCAAAGTCAGCAATACGGCTTCAAGCATGCCATCGCTATTGACCAAGAATCCGGACAAATTCTCTACCAGAAGGCCGCCGATGATTTACATGGGATTGCTTCCTTGACCAAGTTACTGAGCCTCTATGTAATCTATGACCAACTGGCCCAGGGCAAGCTTTCCCTCGATGAGGCTGTCCCCGTCTCGCCTGCCTTGGCTAAGCAGTCCCAAGCAGAAGGCCTGTCTAATGTGCCTCTAGTGGCGGGACCGGCCAACTACAGTGTCGACCAATTGATTGATGCGGTCATTATTGCTTCCGCTAATTCCGCCACTGTGGCTCTAGCGGAAAAGGTGGCTGGGAGTGAAGACCACTTTATCGAACTCATGGCCCAGAAGTTAGACCAACTCGGCATCAAAGATTATAATCTAGTCTCCGCCTCTGGCCTCCGCGGCGAACTCCGGGCTGACGCTCGACCTGGCCAGTACAGTGAGACGGAAGAAAACCAAATCTCAGCGAAAAGTCTGGCTCTCGTTGTCCAAAGACTGCTCAACGATTATCCCGATATCCAAAGTCGTTCCCAAGTGGAAGAGAAAGTCTTCCAAGTGGCTCCTGACTGGCAGGTGACCATGACCAATAGTAACCAACTCCTGCCTGGGATGACTTACGGGCGGCGGGATATTACCGGCCTGAAGACGGGGACCGAACTGGGGGCGGGCTATTGTTTGGTGGCTACCAGTTTCATCAACCAACGACCGGTCATCCTAGTGACTTTGGGAGCGGCAAGTAATGAAGATCGCTTCCTGGAAACTTCTCGTTTGCTGACCGACCTGCAAAATAACTTGGATTGGATTGTCTTGATTCCCCAAGGCGCCCTCTATAACAATGGTGAGGAAGTCGAAATTTATGGTGGTAATAAGGCTACGACCCAATTGCAATACGGCAATACTGTGGCCTGCTTTGTTCCCCAAAATTACAGCATTAGTGACAGTCCCGAAGCCGACTTTACCGAACCGGCTTCCTATTCCATGAACGGGAACCTGGAAGTCAATGCACCCCTAGAGGAAGGGGAGGCAGTTAATACGGAAATCCTCCATATCCCCTTTGTGGACAGCGTGGATGGCCAATTAGCCTTGGCGACGGACTTGATGCCAACGGAAAATGTTAAACGGGTCAGTCCCTTCGTCCAAATCACCCGCAAGGTCCATGAAAGCATGCAGTTCATCAGTGATTGGCTCAATGCAAAAATCGCGGAATATAGTAACTAAAAGTTAAAATACATGAAAAGAGCTCCTAAGTGGGAGGGTTTCTATCCACCTAGGAGCTTTTTTGACTTTTTTAGCTTTAATCTTTTTTCTTCTTCAAGTAGTGGTTAATTTGCTTGATCTTATGGCGGTTGTAGAAGTAGTAGCAGACCCAGATGGCAAAGAAGATGAGGGCGAAGTAGACAATGACGCTTACTAGGACTTGTCCAGTGAGTGGAAACCAGTGGTTGACAGAGCCCATTAGGAGGAAGGCTAATAAAGAGACGGTAAAGTGGATGCTGACCTTGGCTAAGAGGGGCCAAGAGCTGTACTCATAGATGGCCGAGGTCCCTCCGATTACAGCACCGAAGAACATGACTGAGGCCAGCATAGAGACATAGGTCCAGTCCCTGGTGTAGATAGCGCCCATGACCACCCAGATAATGATAGCTAGGGAGACGCTTTGAGAGATAGCAGAGACAATGTTTTTCATGGTGAGACTCCTTTCAAATACCTAAACGGTTCTTGACTTGACTGACGAAACGGCGGGAGACATTGACTTGCTGACCGGTCGATAGATAGGCATACATATTTCCGGAAAAGGCCATTTCCAACCGCTCAATAGCTTGGAGGCGGACCATAGCGTACTTCGAAATTCGGATGAAGTCCTGGCTGTTTAACTTGTCGGCCAGACTGGAGAGGCTTTGCCGGCTTTGATATTTCTTGTTACTGGTAGTGATGGTCAGGATGCCCTGGTTGACCTCCAAATAGAGAATGTCCTTAGTGTGGACGATAAAATACTGGTCATCGACTTTAAGAGCGATATCTTCCTGACTCCGGCTCAGGCAGGGACTGATCTGCTGGGCTAAGCTTTGGGCTTGTGACTCGCTTTGGGCGTGGATAGCGATATAGTTTTCTTTTAGTTGGGGATCAATGACTTGTTGAATGTTGATCTTACTGTCATCCATAAACTCACTACCTTTCTAGAAGAAAATGAAGAGCTTGGTCGGCCTTTTTTCAGCTTTAGTATAGCAAATTGTTGAAATGGTAGGGCACTTTCTCGCTAAGCGGTGGAGAATTGGGTCTAAGCGGTAAGGGGACTAGATTGAATTCAATTGATTTTAAAATGAGACTGGAATGGATTATTTCAGTCTCTTTTAAGTCCTTATTTAAATTAAAAATTATAAAGGTAAAGTCTACGGCTCTTTATTATATAAATAGCCCATCCTAACTGATCGCTAGGGGAAATCGTTTTTAAAAGAGAATGCTGCTGTTAAGGGGATTTCTAAGTTTGGTGTTTTACAAAATAATGTTTACTCATATTTTAAGCGAATTGACATTTTTATTTAAAGATTATATCTTCTTAATCACTATACAAAAATAAGTAGATTAAAACGATTGGAGCGATAAGATGCAAAAGAGTGTCAAGCGAACCCAGACCTACCTGGGCTTAGCGCTAATTATTATATTACTGGGGTTTGGTTATTATTTGAGTGGCTTAAAGGCTATTCTTCCCTTACATTTATTAGCTGGTGTGTCCTTTGGTTATGCCTTAACCCGGTCACGCTATGGTTTTGCTGGAGGAGTGAAGCGCCTCTATATGCGAGGCGAAGCGAGTTTATCTAAGGCCTTGTTGCTATTATTTGCCTTTACTTCATTTGTCTTTGCAGGTATTCAGTGGAAGGCTGCCAGTCAAGGGGCCTTGCCAGCTTTTGTTGAAGGGGCCGGAGACTTTATTATTCCAGGTACCCAAAATGTTGAGTTCGTTAACCTGGCGACCATAGTTGGGGGCTTTCTTTTTGGTGTTGGGATGATCATGGTTGGTTGCTGTGCTTCTGGTACCCTGTCTGACTTGGGCGAAGGACGAGTTCGCGCTTTGATTTCCCTGATTTTCTTTGTTTTATCAGCGGCGCCCGGCCAAGCTGCCCGCGCAGTCTTTGATCGGACCGCTCTAGGACAGGTCGGCTTCCGTCTACATCTTCCCCAAGTCTTTGGTTATTTTGGGGCCTTGGTGATAACCCTAGCCCTACTTGCTGGGCTTTGGTGGTGGGTCATGAATTATGAGAAAAAACGCAAGGAAGATAAGACTTCTCTAGATCCTTATGGGGATTGGGAAGAGATTGAGAAACCACTCGACTTGTCGACGCCAGCACCATTATTTTCATACGCAACCTATCATAAGCTATTTATTGAACGTTGGACCTTCTTCACAGGGACAGTCATTATTGCGTTAACAGCAGTCTTTGTCTTGGTGACCGCCGGATCTCCTTGGGGGGTTACCTCACCTTTTGTCACCTGGGACGTAGCTCTTTTACAAAACTTCGGCCTTGAATTCTCAAAAGCAAATTTTGCTAGCTACTTGGAAAAGGTGAACCGCGGTCTTTTAGTTGACGGGCCAACTATTCGAAATATCGGCCTCTTTGCAGGGAGCCTCTTAGCCTTCCTACTAGCTAACCGTTTCCGCATTCGGTCAGGTTTCTCTATTAGAGATGGAATTTATTATGCCATTGGTGGGACTTTACTAGGTTTTGGATCACGTTTGGCGCTGGGCTGTAATATTGGTGCCCTATATTCAGCCATTTCAAGCTTCTCCATTTCGGGATGGTTCTTCCTCTTCGCTACAATCGCTGGCGGAGTAGTTGGTCTTAAACTCTTCCAAGGCAAGATTAATATTATTCCGATTCCTATCCAATGTGAACGTGAACGATGAAAGGTGTGAATGAAGATGTCAAAACATAATAAAATTGTCGTTGTTGGAGGTTGTGCTGGTGGGGCGTCAACTGCTGCCCGTATCCGCCGCTTGGATGAATTTGCCGAGATCACTATTTTTGAAAAAGGGCCTTACGTTTCTTATTCCAACTGCGGTATTCCCTTCTACCTAAGTGGTCAGGTGGCATCAAGTGAGAATTTACTCTTGATGACACCAGAAAATTTTGACCAACAGTATAATATCCAAGCTAAGGTCAACCATGAAGTGGTTGAGATTGACCGCAAAAATAAAACCGTCAAAGTATTAAATCATGAGACAGGAGAGAGCTTCCAAGAGTCCTATGATTACTTGATTCTGGCTCCGGGAGCACGTGCGCTTAAGCCACAAAGTATTCAAGGAGTGGACAGCGACCATGTTTTTACGATTAAGACTGTTCCTGATGTTCGCAAACTGGCTGACTACTTGAGTGACCATGACGTCAAGGATGTGGCGGTAGTTGGTGCCGGCTTCATTGGTTTAGAAGTTTTAGATAACCTCCACCAGCTAGGTTTGAACCTTTCTTTAATTGAAGCGGCCGACCAGGTCCTAACCCCTATTGATGAGGACCTGGCTCAAATTCTTCACCGCTCACTCTATGATCATGGGATTAAGCTCTATCTGGGACACAATGTCCAAAAGATTGAGTCCGATGCGGTTGTTTTAGAATCAGGAGCAAGTATCCCAGCACAAGCCGTGGTCTTGGCGCTAGGGGTTGCTCCTAATAGTGACTTAGCTAGTCAAGCAGGCCTAGCGATAAGTGAAACGGGACATATTGTGACCAATCACCACTACCAAACCACTGACCCCTATATTTATGCGGTGGGAGATGCTATTGAAATTAATGACTACCTCACCGGCAAGCCGAGGACTTTGGCCCTAGCTGGTCCTGCCCAGTGGCAAGCCCGGGCAGCAGCTGATCACATTTATGGTCGGACGGTTCAAAACAAGGGGGTGCAAGGGTCGCTTTCGATTAAGCTATTGAACTATAACGTGGCCAGCACCGGTTACAACGAGAAATTTTTACAAGCTGAAGGGATTCCTTATGACTTTGCCTATATTATTCCTAAAGACCGGGTCGGACTGATGCCAGGTTCCAAGAACCTCTTCTTTAAACTCTTATTCGCTAAGCCGTCTGGAAAGATCCTAGGGGCCCAGGCCATCAGTGAAGGTGATGCGGTTAAGCGTGTCGATGTGGTGGCAACTGCCATCCGGGCAGGCTTTGACTTGGAAGACTTGAAGAATCTGGAATTAACTTATTCCCCACACTTTGGTACCGCTAAAGATCCCGTTAACCATGCGGCCTTGGTTGGCTTGAATATCTTGAATGGGGAATTCAAAAAGGTGCCAGTCACCGCTGTGCGTAAACTCGTTGAAGAGGGAGCATTCATTATCGATGCCCGCGAGGAGGATGAATACGAACTAAGTCACCTTAAAGGGGCTAAGAATATCCCACTGAGTCAATTTAGACAACGCTTGGATGAAATTCCTCATGACCAACCCGTTTATATTC
Organism: Aerococcus urinae; assembly: GCF_001543175.1. NCBI lineage: Bacteria > Bacillati > Bacillota > Bacilli > Lactobacillales > Aerococcaceae > Aerococcus > Aerococcus urinae. Next base: position 1,849,038 of record NZ_CP014161.1, on the reverse strand, counting down.
ACTGCCGGTCCAGCCAACGGTCTTATAACATGGTCCGGGCGCTAGAGCAGCGGGGTTATAGCAATGTTTATAATATTGATGGCTCTTACCTAGGCTTGTCCGAGTATGAATATTATCGCGACCAAGTAACCGGTCGGAAATCGATCCTCACCGCTTATAACTTTGACTAAATGACAGGCGAACATGTTAGGAGATGGGAATGAAGAAGTATAGTCAATTGAAGGGCCTAGGTCTGCTTTTCTGGCTCCTTATTCTAGTCGGCTGGCAGCTTGCCTTTAGCGGAAGCGGAGGCCAAGGCCTGAATATACCCTCTATCACGGAAATTTGGCAAGCCTTTCTGTCTTTATGCCAGGAAGGCTATGCCGGAATTCCTTTGTCCATCCACTTAAGGGCGAGTTTTGTTCGTTTGTTCTTAGCCTTATTCTCGTCAACACTTTTAGCCCTTCCTTTGGGAATTTTGAGTGGCTTCAGTCCAATCATCCGTTATGTCGTACAGTCTTTGGTAAATTTCATCCGGCCCATTCCCCCTTTAGCTTATTATCCTTTACTGATTATGTTGGTGGGAATTAGTGATGCTTCCAAGATCATTCTCTTGTTCATCGCTGCCTTTGCCCCCCTATACTTAGCCGTGGTTTCGGGGATCGAACAGGTGCGGTCGGACTATATTCTGTCTGCTGAATCACTAGGAGCTTCACGCCTGATGATTATGCGCGAGGTGATTTGGCCCAGCGTTCTAGCCAGTTTTATTGTTGGCTTACGGACGGCTTTCGGCTTTGCCTATACGACCCTGGTTTCAGCGGAGATGACAGCCGCCGAGTCAGGTTTGGGCTGGTTGGTTATTGATGCTTCCCGTTATTTGAAGATTGATGTTGTTTTTGTCGGGATTATTTTGATGGGCTTAACCGGCTTAATCTTTGACCGGGTATTGGATGGTATTGAAAAGCAATTGGTATTTTGGAAAGGACAGGGTTAAGGGTGGTAAGAAAGAGACAATGGACCAAACTAGCGATTGCGGTTTTTATCGTTGTCGGTTTGTTAATCAGTAGCTGGCACTACGGCTTATTCGATAGGAATTCAGACAAGGATAGCCATGAAGTGCGAATTGCTTACCTCCGGGTGCCCAACGATGAGTTGCTTGCCATGTCCCAGGGAAAGTTAAAAAATAAGCTAGCGGAAATTGGGGTAAAAGCCAAGTTCGTCGAGTTCGATTCAGGAGTCGAGGCTAATAAGGCCTTGGCTTCGGGAAGTATTGACTATGCCAGCATGGGAATTACTAATGCCGTAGTTGCCTTAGCCAAGCAAATCCCTACAGAACTGATCTGGGTTCATGAATTGCTGGGAGAGACAGAGGGCCTGGTGGTCAAAGATTCCATTAACTCTTTGTCAGACTTGGCTGGTCAAACCCTGGCAACGACCTTTGCTTCAACGTCACACTATAGTTTGGAAAAGGTGCTTGAAGAAGCCAATCTTAGTGGCCAAGTGAAACTTCTTGACATGAAGTCAACCGATATTGCAGCCTCTTGGGCCAGTGGCGATATTGTTGGGGCCTATACTTGGGAACCTAACCTTTCCCAACTTGTGAGCCAATCCGGGCATATCCTGTTGGACTCCAAAGAACTCCAAGGCAAAGGCATTGTGACAGCTAATGTGATGTTGGGGCGGAAAGCTTATCTAAATGATCATCCTGAAGTGACTCAAGCCATTATCCAATCCTTAGAAGAAGCCCACCAGCTCTATGCGAGTCAGCCTGATCAAGCAGCTAAAGTATTGGGAGCGGAACTGGGTATGCCAGCGGACGAGGTACTCAAACAAATGAAGGGATCCAAATGGCTAAAGGCTGAAGATCAAGTCCAATTCAATTACCTGGGCTCTTCTCAAGAAAAGGGAAACTTTGTCCAAATTATTCAATCAATTGCTGACTTCTTAAGGAGTAACCGCCAGTTATCAGACCTGCCCAGTCAAGAAGCCGTCCAAAATTTTATCAGTCCCACTTACATTGAAAGTTATTTAGCCAAGGAGGAATAGCCGTGAATGAACCCTTATTAAGGATGGAAGATGTTTCCTATCGCTATGATGACCAATCACCTGAAGTGATCCAGGGACTTAATTTCTCCATGAATTCGGGAGAATTCGTCTGTGTCTTGGGGCCCTCAGGGGTGGGCAAGAGCACCTGGCTCAATTTATTAGCTGGCTATGAGCGTGTGACTTCAGGCAAGCTGTCCTTCAAGGGAGAGAAGATTACTGGCCCTTCCTGGGAACGGGGTGTGATTTTCCAGCGCCATACCCTCTATCCCTGGCTGACAGTAGGAGAGAACATTGCTTTTGGATTGGAAGCGCGCAAAGATAAGACTGAACAAATTGATCAACAGGTAACTTACTTGCTTGAGAATATTGGACTTGCAGATTACCGGGATGCTTATATTTTTAAGTTATCAGGGGGTATGCAGCAGCGGGTTCAGCTGGCTCGGAGCCTGGCCCCACAACCAGAGCTCATCTTAATGGATGAACCTTTCTCTGCCTTAGATGCCTTGACCCGGTTGGATATGCAGCATTTTGTCAGAAAGACTTGGCAGCAGGAAGAGACCTCTATCTTCATGATTACTCACGATATCGATGAAGCTCTGACTCTTGCAACCCGTTTGATTGTTATTCCGAAAGGGAAGTCAGGACAGTTGGTAGAGTTTTCCTTGGATTATACCTACCGTATCTTAAACGGGCAGACGGCCAAGGACTATGTCGATAAGCGCTATCTAAGAGTTAAAGATCAAATCTACTACCATTTGAGCATAAAACCTTAGTCTCTGGGAAGTTTGCTTTCCAACTGGAACCTAATGATTTTCTTTCATTTTGTATATTAAATAAGCCGGTGCGCTAAGACAGCGCCCGGTTTTTTTGTATTATGGAACAAATTAAAAAACGACCGTGCGGGAAATGACGGTCGTTAAGATTACTTTCTTGACTTGCTTTAAATATTTTATTTAGCTAATTCCTCATAAACCTCTTTATTTCTTTTAAGCAAATCTTCAGATAAACTCATAACTTCTTCATGACTAGGAGTAAAGATGTCGGATTGGTTAGAAAAATTGGAAAGGATATCCATTATACTGCCTCCTTTAAAACAAGGATACTTGATTTAACACACAAAGTAAAAAAGATGAGATCTTAGCTTGGACTAATTTCTCATCTTTTTTATAGGAGATTATATAATTTAAAAAGTTAAGTCTTATTCTTTATCCCTTTTCCACCACTAAGTCGCCTTGGACCCAGACTTTGCGGATGTTTTCAGGGGTAACTAGGTAAATGATCCGTTCAAAGATTTCTCTAGGATCATTGAATACGCCGAAGTCAGGGAGGATATTATTGGTCACTTTGGTGTCGACTAATTGGAGGTCACAGGCTTGGCCGCTTTCGATACTGCCCAGTGGAAGGTCGAGAGACTCACCGCCGCCCTTAGTAGCCAGGTAGAAGGCTTCCACCAGGGAAATCCGGCTGTCGCTGACTCCGCGATCTTCAGGGCCCACTTGGGTATCGACCCCGTCTTCTAGGATCCGGGAAGAAACCACGGCTTGGCGGATATTTTCATAGAGGCTTGGGGAGAAGCCACCAGAAATGTCTGTTCCTAAGCCGATGTTGACGCCTTGAGCCTTCAAGCGCTTAACGGGAAGGACAGCATTAGCGAAATAGGCATTGGAATAAGGGCAGTGCCCGATCCCGGTCCCAGTTTCTTGGAAAATTTTCCCGTCTGTTTCGTTGAGGAAGTTACAGTGGGCCATGACTGACTTAGGTCCTAAGAGGCCGAAGTCGCGTAAGACCTCAGTGTCGCGTTTACCATGGAAGCGTTCCATGACAAAATCGTGCTCCCATTGGCCTTCCGAGCAGTGGGATTGGACGTGGGCATTGTATTTTTTGGCTAAGGCGCCTAAACCAGCCAAGGCCTCATCGGTACAGCTCGGAACAAAGCGCGGGGTAACCACGGGATAGACGCCTTGCTTATAGTCTTTACTTAAGTCGCGAACTTTTTGGATAAAAGTTTCGGTGTCTTTAAGGGCTTGGTCAGTCGAAGCATCCCGGTAGAAGTCGGGATTAGCTTCAGGGTCGTCCATAACCACCTTACCCACTAGGCCACGTTGGCCGGCTTGGGCACAGATTTTGGCCAATTCATAGGAGGATTCTAAGTGAGCTGAAGCAAAATAGAGCCCAGTGGTGGTGCCACGGGCTAGTAACTGTTGGATTAAATCGGTGTAAACCGCGCGGGCGAAGTCCAGGTCCGCGTACTTGGCCTCTAAGGGAAAGGTGCACTCGTCTAACCAGACATTGAGGGGTTCGTCTAAGGCTATCCCGGCTTGAGGCCATTGAGGCGCATGAATATGGAGGTCCACCAGGCCAGGCAGGAAGTATTGGCCGGCTTCTAAACGGACAAAGTCAGTAGATTCTTGGGCCTGCTTGACTGCTTCAGCGTAGGCGGGGTCATCTTGGCGGTAAACTTGTTCAATCTTCCCTTGGTCATCCACCGCGATCAGGGCTTGGGGAATATAGTCTAACTGGCCATAAACAGGGGTGTGGAAGAGATCACCTTGAAAATACTGGGTCATCGATTGATTATCCTTTCTATTTTGTCACTTATCATGTGAGGTGATAAGCGAATATTAATAGTATTCAGATTTGTTATTATTCATAAAATGATTGACTTTTAGTGATTTAATTGTCAACCAACAGTTTAATTTTAACAAAATACGAATATAAATCAAGTTAAATTTAAAATTGTCCGGAAAATACCTGCATTAAGAAATTCTGCCAAGACACCTGTAAAAATCCCCTAATCCAGTACCAAGCCAGTCTTGGAATTTTTCGGGCTATTTTTTATCTAATCATGCTATTCAGTCGATTTTACAAAGCGATCACTTTTTGCTAATATTATTAGAATGCCATGATAAGAAAATGAAATGGAGGTGGGAAAGAATGGCAAGAGTACTTGAGAAAAGGAAAATTGGCCTCGTTCCCCGAATATTATTAGCAATTATCTTAGGAATTATTGTTGGACAGTTAAGTTTTGTGCCGGAGTGGTTTTTCCGACTCTGTGTCACTTTTACCGGGATTTTTTCCAGCTTCTTGAGTTTCGTGATTCCCTTTATGATCATTGGTTTTGTGGTCCAAGGGATTGCCGATTTGGGTCAGGGGGCTGGTAAATTATTAGGAATTACCGTCTTGACCTCCTATTTATCGACCATCGGTGGTGGCTTTTTGGCCTATCTGATGGCCAGTCAGCTCTTCCCCTTCTTTATCAGTGAAAGCCTGGTCGAGCGCTTAACTCAAACCGCGCCGAGTTTAGAACCGCTCTTTGTGATTCCTATCGAGCCTTTCTTTGATGTGACGGGGGCGATTATTTTCGCCTTTATGATGGGGCTAGGGATTTACTGGCTCCGCCAACACGGGCGTGGACAGGTGCTTTATGAAGGTTTTAGCGATTTTGGTGGGATTATCAGCCAGGTTCTTGCGAAAATTGTCGTGCCTTTATTACCCATCCATATTTTCTGTAATATCAGTAACTTGTCCTATAGTGGCTCGGTTTTTGCCATTATTTCGGTCTTTTGGAAGGTCTTTATCTGTGTGATTCTCCTACAGATTCTTTATGTGGCTTTCCTCTTTATTTTATTTGGGACTTACGCCGGCAAGAATCCTTGGGAACTGATGAAAAACCAAATCCCAGCCTATATGACTGCCATTGGGACTCAGTCCTCGGCTGCGACCATTCCGGTTAACTTGAAGTCGGCGGCTAAAAATGAGGTTTCTCAAGACATTGCGAACTTTGTCGTGCCTCTCTGCGCCACCATTCATTTGACCGGGTCTATGATTACCATTACGGCTAATGCTACCGCCCTCTTATTAATTTACGGTATGCCCCACAACCTCACCATGGTTCTGGGCTTCATACTCACCCTGGGTGTCTGCATGGTGGCGGCACCGGGGACCCCTGGGGGCGCGATTATGTCAGCCCTACCTTTCTTACCGATGATAGGGATAATTGACCCAGGCATGCAACAAATTATGATCTCCCTCCACTTGACCCAAGACTCCTTTGGGACTGCGGCCAATATTTCCGGAGATAACGCCATCGCTGTCTTTATTGACAAGATTTACCATAATTACATTAAGCAAAACGAGACGGAAAGCTCAGACCTGGCCTAGGTAGGCAAAAGCCATTTGACAAGGTCGGCTTTTCTTCTTAAAATAAGGGTAGCTTTGGAGTTTAACTCCAGTAAAGTCTTCATTGACTTTATATATAGATCAAGTGATGCTTGTGACTAGTAGCTTAGGAAGCCTTTTAGCGAGTCCATGGTGGGTGAGAATGGACAGGGGACCTGGGTGAATCCACACAAGGACTGCCTACGACTTAGTATTAAGGAAGTAGCGCCGGCACAAACCGTTATTTGTAAGTGTAAGGCAAGTCTTGCCTTGAAGCAGGGTGGTACCGCGCAAAATGATGACCATTTCGTCCCTTTGATGAAGAGGGCGGGATGGTTTTTCTTTTGCCCAAATGTTGTTACTGAGCAGGCCTTCTGCTAGAGCTTATCAACGGGTAAAGCAAAAATAAGACTATAATAGTTGATGACCTAGCTAGTTTTTTAATAATTTAATGATAAAAATGTTTAAAAGAAATGAGGAATTGAAATGATTGATGTACGTTTATTACGGGATAATTTTGACCAAGTGGCTGAGGCTTTGAAGGGTCGGGGCGTGGAAAAGGAAACCTTAGAACATTTACGTGACCTGGACCAAAAACGCCGGCAAGTGATTGTGGAAGCGGAAAACTTGAAGAAGGAACGTAATATCGCTTCTGACGCCATCGGTCAACTCAAACGCAATAAGGAAAATGCTGATGACAAGATCCAAGAAATGAAGGCCTTGGGAACCAAGATCAAGGCTTTGGACAGCGACTTAGACCAACTCGACCAAGAAGAACATGATATTCTGGCGCGGATCCCTAACCTCCCGGCTGAAGGCGTACCAGTCGGTGAAGACGAAGATGAGAACGTGGAAATCCACCGCCATGGCGAGACCCCTGAATTTGATTTTGAAGTCAAAGCCCACTGGGATCTGGCCGAAGACTTAGATATCCTCGACTGGGACGCTGGGGCTAAGGTATCCGGCTCACGTTTCGTCTACTATAAGGGTCTAGGTGCTCGCTTAGAACGTGCCCTTTACAACTTCATGCTGGACCAACACCAAAAAGAAGGCTATATGGAAATGATTACGCCTTTCTTAGTCAACGACCAAGCCATGTATGGGACGGGGCAATTCCCTAAATTTACCGAAGACGTTTACCAAATCACCAATGAAGGCCAAGACCTGACCTTGATTCCTACTGCAGAAGTGCCCTTAACCAATTATTTTGCTAAGGAAATCTTGAAGGAAGAAGACCTGCCTATCCGTGTGACTGCCCTCTCACCTTGTTTCCGTTCTGAAGCGGGTTCAGCGGGACGGGACACCCGGGGCTTGATCCGTATGCACCAATTCCAAAAGGTGGAAATGGTTAAAGTGGCCACTCCAGACCAATCTTTCGATGAATTAGAAGCCATGACTGAAAACGCGGAAAATATTCTTGACTTACTTGGTTTACCTTACCGTCGCATTGTCCTCTGTACTGGGGATATGGGCTTCTCAGCAGCCAAGACCTATGATATCGAAGTCTGGATGCCGGCCCAAAACACCTATCGGGAAATTTCTTCTTGCTCTAACTGTGTCGACTTCCAAGCACGCCGGGCCCAAGTCCGTTACCGGGATATCGACGGCAAGACCCAACTGGCCCATACCTTAAATGGTTCAGGTTTAGCTGTGGGGCGGACTGTGGCTGCAGTCTTAGAAAACGGGCAAAACGCGGATGGTTCCATTACTATTCCTGAAGTCCTTGTGCCTTATATGGGTGGGGTAAGTCAAATTACCAAGGAAAATGCTCGTGGCTTAAATTAAGCAGTTTTTAAGCAATGAATAAGTGAGAGAGTGTGACAAAAGTCAAAAGAGCCCTGAACCACTGGAGCGAACTATGGTAGATAGTTGCAAAACTATCGCACATAGTTCGTGAAGTGGACGTCAGGGCTGACTTTTGGAGCACGTTTTTAATAGATAGTTCGTGCTTTAAAAAGAGCCTGGGATTTTTGTTCCAGCCTTTTTTGCGAATAGTCAAGTCATGTGTCCTGCCAAGCAAAAGTCTTGTTTTTGCCTTTATCAGTCTTTACAATGAGTCATGTTTGAAAGACTAAAGTATAGAAAGAAGGACTAAGGATGAGTCAAGCATTAGCAACTTTTGCCGGGGGCTGTTTTTGGTGCATGGTGCAACCTTTTGAAACCATGCCGGGGATATTAGAAGTCGTATCTGGTTACACGGGCGGTCATACCGAAAATCCCACTTATCGCGAAGTTTGCCTAGGAGGAACGGGCCACACGGAAGCAGTGCAAATTACCTATAATCCCGAACTGATTTCCTACCAAGACCTGGTGGAGATCTACTGGCAACAAACCGATCCCACTGATGCCATGGGTCAATTTGCTGACCGGGGGGACTCTTACCGTCCCGTGATTTTCTACCACGATGACCAACAAAAGGCTATCGCCGAACAATCCAAGCGTGACTTGGAAGCCAGTGGCCGCTTTGACAAGCCGATTGTCACCCAAATCGAACCTGCTCAAAGCTTCTACCCGGCTGAAGAATACCATCAAGACTTCCATGCCAAGAATCCTGACCACTACCAAGCCTACCGCCAAGGCTCAGGTCGGCAAGCCTTCATTGATAAGCACTGGAAAGATTAAGGATAGAGTGTGACAGTCACGGAAAAGGACGAAATCGCTGGAGAAAACTGGGATAAGGTCAGTTATAAGGATGTGAGTACGCCGTCAAAGGCTTGAATTGCTGGAGGAAAATACCAAAAGCACAGGAATCTGTGCGTTGGAATTTTCTGAAGCAACTTCAAGTCTGGCGTACGAACTCAACTGGCTGAGCGTTACCAGTTTTTAGTTGGGTTCGACTTGGCAGACTTGGAGTGATTTCACAAGTCAGAAACAAGCGAATGTTTCGCTTTTATTCTGACTTGCTCCAATCATCCAAGTCTAGGCGCCAAGTCTCACACCCTGTGTGAAGTGGACGTTCGTTCTGTGACTGGAACAGGTTTGAGAAGGATGTGAGGAAGGATCAGGGAGGGCGATTCCTTGGAGGAAAAGATGATAAGACCAGCACGCTGGTCGTTCAACTTTTCTGAAAGGACATCCCCTACCCCTTCCGAACTCAACTCGAGAGTGCGACAAGCGCAGAGCAAAAGCTTAATTTCTTTTTAGGGGAAATTCGGGTGATTCATGCAAGAAAGATAAATATTGATAAGTAAGCTGGGCAAGTCCCGGCTTATTTTTTATGGGTATTTTATCAAGTGAATTTCAAAGTGGAAAGCATGCGTCGGAGCTCAAGGGGAAAGTTATTTTATAGGTTAAAATTTTTCTTGCCTAGCTAGGAAAATGGCCTTAAAATATGCTAAATAAAAATTGTCTTTTATTTAAATTGTCGAGCAATTCAAACAAATTGATCCGAAAGTATTTACAAATGAATTTGAAAAGGGTATTATAAGTCTACTTAACTCATGGGCGCCGCTCTTAGAACCTTGTTCTAGCGAGAGCCCAAAATTGTAAATTTGAAAGGGGAATGACAATGTCTGTAAATATCGATTGGAATAATTTAGGTTTTGCTTATATGGACCTTCCTTATCGTTGGCGCGCTTATTGGAAAGATGGCGAATGGTATAAAGAAGGCTTAGAAGAGGGAAAGACTTTTCCAATTGCTGAAGGTGCTCCAGCCTTACACTACGGCCAAGAAGCATTTGAAGGCTTAAAAGCTTACCGTCGTAAAGATGGTCAAATCCAACTCTTCCGTCCAGACCAAAACGCTAAACGGATGGCTAACTCCGCCGAACGAATGTTGATGCCAGCTTATCCTGAAGAAAAATTTGTTGAAGCGGTTGTCAAAACAGTTCAAGCCAACGCTGACTACGTCCCACCTTATGGGTCAGGCGCTTCGATGTATATCCGTCCATTATTAATTGGGGTAGGCGACAACATTGGTGTTTCCCCTGCTAAAGAATATATCTTTACGATCTTCACCATGCCAGTAGGACCTTACTACCGTGATGGTTTAGCACCAATGCCATTTGTCACCAGCAAGTACGACCGTGCCGCTCCTTACGGGACTGGTGCTTCTAAAGTTGGTGGGAACTATGGTGGTTCGCTCTTACCAGGTGAAAAAGCCAAGAAAGCCGGCTACGGTGACGTGGTTTACTTAGACCCAGCCACCCATACTAAGATTGAAGAAGTCGGTTCAGCCAACTTCTACGGTATCGAAAAAGACACCAACAAGTTTGTGACACCAAAATCACCTTCAATCCTGCCATCTATCACCAAATACTCCATCATCCACTTAGCTAAAGAACGTTTAGGCTTAGAGGTTGAAGAAGGCGACGTATACGTAGATGAATTAGACCGCTTCGCTGAAGCCGGTGCTATGGGAACCGCTGCCGTAATTTCTCCAGTGTCACGGATCGACCACGGTGACCGTTCCTACAAGTTCTACTCTGACAAAGAAGTTGGACCAATCACCCAAAAACTCTATGATGAGTTAGTAGGGATCCAATATGGTGACATCGAAGCCCCAGAAGGCTGGATCGTCGAAGTCCCTGAAAAATAATAGGATGTGAGGAAGGATCAGGGAGGGCGATTCCTTGGAGGAAAAGATGATAAGATCAACTTGTTGATCGTTCAACTTTTCTGAAAGGACATCCCCTCACCCTTCCGAACTCAACTGTAAGGATGTGAGGACGCCGCTAAAGGCTTGAATCGCTGGAGGAAAATACCATAAGCACAGGAAGCTGTGCGTTGGAATTTTCTGAAGCGACTTCAAGGCTGGCGTCCGAACTGAACTAACAGAGTGCGACAAGCGCACAAAAACTAAGTCCATTTTTTCGAATCATCCTTTAAAAACCTATCAATTGTCACCCAATAAACAATTGATGATAATAAAAGAACCGTCTACTGAAACAGTAGGCGGTTTTTTCGTGGAAGAATGCATTTTGATACTTTGTTTGTTTATTTAATGACCTCTTTTTATTAATAGATTACAATGTCATATAAAGAGGTGAGGAGATGTCGAAAGTAACTATTCCTTTAAATAAAGATGAGGAAGAATTATTTAACCAATATGCCAAATTCCGCAATAAGCCACTTTCAACGCTTTTTAAGCAATGCTTGGAAGAAAAAATTGAAGAAGACTTTGACCTTGAAGTCGTCAAAAATTATGACGCCAATAAAGAAGCGAACGATGTTTCCTATTACAGTCATAATGAAGTCAAAGGCATGTTAGGACTATAATGATGAAATTTTAGGTGAATGATGAAAAAGGAGTGACGACCGTGACGAAAAAGGTAAGTATCCATGTTAGGGTAGACCAAGACTTAAAAGACAGTGTCCAGTCCATTTTAGATGATATAGGTATGGATATGTCCTCGGCAATTACAGTTTATTTGAAGGCCATCAACCGTAAACAAGGTATCCCTTTTGATTTACGCCTTAACGCAATCGACGAAGCTTTGGCTGAAGTCGAAGCGGGGAAAGGTGAAAGTTATGACAGTATTGATGACTGGTGGGAAGCAATGAATGCCGATGATAAAAAAGCAGGCAGATAGATTTAAAAGAAAACTAATAATTAGGATGATTTTTAACAGGTAACTCGAAAGATTGCCTGTTTTTCTTATTTCATCCATCTTACAAGCAGAAAGACTTGCAATTTTAAGCGGGTGCTCTTATACTAGCAATGCAATATGATTACAAATGTAGTCAACAGATAAATGAAGTCTAAAACGATTGAATCAACCAAGAAAGGATGAATGAAATGGTAACAGCTTGTTTAAATGCTTGTCCGCATGCTTGCCGGCAAGGGGGCGCATGCACCTGCCAACAAGCCTTTTGTGGTAGTCATGAAAAAGTAGAACATACACAACATGAGAGTGCCAGCTGCCATAGTCAAGCGGCTGATCACGAGAGCCATGGAGCGGTTTCCTGCCACGATGACGCCGGTCATGAGGGGCATGGAGGCCACCACATGGGCATGATGGAAGACATGAAGCAACGTTTTTGGGTGGTTTTAGTACTCACCATTCCAATTGCGGTCTTATCGCCCATGTTAATGATGATTTTTAATTATTCTATTAATTTCCCCGGCCAAGGCTGGATCGAATTTATCTTAGGGACTATCGTCTTCTTCTATGGGGGTAAACCTTTCCTCGAGCACGGCTGGATGGAAATTCAAAACAAACAACCCGGTATGATGCTCCTGATCACTTTGGGGATTGTATCTTCCTATCTATATAGTGTCATGACCACCTTTTTCCTCGACGCCAGCATGAATTATTACTTCGAACTGGCTACCCTGATTCTCATCATGCTCCTGGGCCATGTGATTGAAATGAAGTCACAGATGCGGGCCAATGATGATTTGGAATCTCTGGCCAACCTCCTCCCCAATGAAGCCAGTCGGATTAACGCGGATGGGGACATTGAAGTGGTTGGAATCGACCAATTGCAAGTCGATGACCTGGTTTTAGTTCGTCCCGGGGAAAAGGTGGCTGTGGACGGCACCATTGCTAGCGGTCATTCCACTCTGGATGAAGCAGTCATTACTGGGGAATCGGTGCCTGTGGCTAAGGATGATGGTGATGAGGTCATTGCCGGAACCATTAATGGCGACGGCGCCCTCCAAGTCCGCGTAGCAAAGGCTGGGAATGATTCCTATGTCCAACAAGTCCTTGACTTGGTTAAAGGTGCCCAAGCCCAAAAATCCAAGGCCCAAAGTCTAGCTGACCGGGTAGCAGCCTGGCTCTTCTACATTGCCTTTGGGGTCGGGATTATTGCCTTAGTGATTTGGTGGAACTTGACCACGGCCCAAACCGCTATTCAATTTATGGTCTCGACCTTTGTCATTGCCTGTCCTCATGCTTTAGGGTTAGCCATTCCTTTGGTTAATGCCAAATCTACCTCCCTAGCGGCGCGTTCAGGTCTCTTAGTCCAAAACCGGATTCCTTTTGAACAAGCCTACCAAGTGGATACAGTAGTTTTTGATAAGACTGGGACTTTGACCAAGGGCGAATTTGCCGTCGACGGCGTTTACCCAATCGCTGATGTCAGTGAAAACCAAATTTTAGCCCTAGCCGCTAGTTTGGAAGCCCAATCCGAACACCCCATTGCTAAGGGGATCGTTCAAGCAGCCAAGGAAAAAGACTTAGACTTACAAGCCGTTAACAACTACCAAAACCACAGTGGGGCTGGTTTAGAAGGGGAAGTGGATGGCAACTTAGTCAAAATCCTCAGCCCTAAAGCGACTCGAGAAGCGGGTTATGACTTTGATCAAGCCCAATTGGAAAAGATTACTAGCCAAGCCAAGACCGTAGTCTTTGTCATTAAGGCCGACCAAGTCATTGGGGCGCTGGCGGTTTCTGACCAAGTCCGCCCAGAAGCCAAGGAAGTCATCCAAGTCCTCCACAAGCAAGGCATTGAAGCGGTCATGTTAACCGGGGACAATGACCAAGTTGCTCAAGCCGTGGCCAAGGAAATCGGCTTAGACCAAGTCTTTAGCCAAGTCCTCCCCGACCAAAAATCAGCAGCCATCCAAAGTCTGCAAGGCCAAGGCAAATCAGTCATGATGGTGGGTGACGGGGTCAATGATGCGCCCGCTCTAGCCCAAGCTGAAGTGGGAGTGGCTATCGGTGCCGGAACCGATGTAGCCATGGATTCGGCCGATATTATCCTGGTGGAAAGCCAATTGAAGGATGTCTTAAACAGCCTGAGTCTGTCTCAAGCTACTAACACCAAGATCAAGCAAAACCTGGCCTGGGGAGCGGGCTACAACATTTTCGCTATCCCCTTAGCCGCTGGCCTATTGGCACCCATCGGCATTACCTTAGGCCCCGCCCTATCTGGGATCTTCATGTCACTTTCGACAGTCATCTGTGCCGTCAATGCCCAAAGCTTGAACTTTGAAAAATACGAATAGTTAAGGAAAGCCAAGTTGCTCTTTAGTGAACTGCTCCCTGTCAAGTAGACAGATAAATAAATAAATTTTTTACCATGTGTGATCTTTGTCATGCATGGTTTTTATTTTAGATTTTAAAGTATTATTTATCAGTGAATAGGATGTTTCATAAAACTTAATCCGAAAGATAGTTTAGCGGTCAGGCTTGTTTGACAAGGAGGGAGCGTAAACAGCTTCAAGCCTTTATCAAGGTCCGCTCCGCTCTCCACCTTGACAAAGCCTATTAGCTGTTTTAAAAGATGGACAAGCCAAACAAGCCCAGACAGTCTAACTAAAACTAGATTTAATTTTAAATTTTTTAGCCAAACGGCTAATCACCTTTGGATTTAAGCTGGAATTTTAAGGCCCATATCCAGTGTGACACGTTCGGTGTTATAAAATTCGATGTAGCGTTTAATATCTTCTTCAAGTTGTTCAAAGCTTTCATAAGTTTTCAACCGATACATCTCTTCTTTAATAATGCCCCAGAAATTTTCCATTGGTCCGTTATCAATACATTTTCCTACGCGAGACATACTTTGAATTAACTGTTTTTCGTCAACAAAACGCTTAAAGAAATGCGAAGTATATTGGAAACCACGGTCACTGTGCAAGAGGGTTTCTGTAGGGATAAGTTCTTCTTCTACTTGAACAATCGTATCTTTAACAAGTTGATTGTTATTCCTTTGTGATAATTTAAAAGCAATAATCTTATTGGCTCCGTAATCAAGAATCGCACTTAAATACGCTTTGTAACTATAGTTATAGCCATATTTAAACTCTGTAATATCCGTCAACAACACCTGCATCGGTTCATAATCTTTATCAAATTCACGGTTCAACACATTTTCTGCAACGTGCTGAGGCTTACTTTTTTTGTAGTGATATCGCCTACGGCGAATAACAGATTTTAAACCCATTAATTTCATGAGACGATAGACACACTTATGATTGACCCGCGCATTCTTAAAGTGATTAAGATAAATGGTGATTCGACGATAACCATAGATGCCCTCATATTTATCATAAGCTTCTTGAATTAAAGTCATTAGCCACTGTAAACGTTGTTCTGTCTTGGATGGCTCTCGGTCGAGCCATTTATAATAAGCAGATCTACTGACACCTAGCGAATGGCATAAGAATGTTATTTTGTGTCCTTCCTGGCTTAATTTTTCGATTGTTTTGAACTCTGCTTGATATTTTGTCCGTCGGACATCAACTCTCTTTCCACTTCTTTCAATTTTTTTAGAGCAGCATTTTCCGTTTCTAAGTATTCATTACGTGCTTTAAGCGCAGCTAATTCTGTACGTAACTTCTCTTCTTCATTTTGAATACTCATCGGTTTGCGGCGTCCTCTACTATCAATGAGCCCATCGGGACCATATTTCTTATACTTTTGGACCCATGAGTAAACATTATTGTAGGAAACTTTATGTTTTTCAGCAGTCTCTTTATAAGACATTCCTGTTTCAAGAAAATCTTTAACAATATCAACTTTTTCCTGATAGGTTTTCTTTTGGCTTTTCATTGTATACACCTCGGGTTTAGGGTGGTAGCCCTTTAATTCTTCCCTTTTAGTATACTTAGTAATCCAATTCCTTACAGTAGAAAAGCTAGGGATATTGTATTTTCTAGCAATTTTTGTAATTGAGATGTCTGTATTCAAGTATTCTTGAACGACGTTCTGCTTAAACTTTTCACTATAAGAATTATTCTTTGTCTGTGATTCCAGCCCTGCAAAGCCATGTTCTAGATATTTGAGATAATATTCTCTAAAGACAGATGAATGAATTGAGAGACCATATTGATCACAAAGCTCGGCATAGGAAGTTCCTTCTTCATAAAGATGGATATATTTAGCCAACTCTGCTGGTGAATGCTTTCTATTTGAACGCATAAAAAACTCCCCCTAAAGTAGTTTTACTTTTTCAAGTGTCTACTTTAAGGGGAGCATACCATAGGAGGACTTGGTTTTTTCTTAGTTTTTATAAATGATTTCACACTTGTTTGTCTTATAATAAGAAAAAAGGAGGGGAAATTTATGGATAGAATAGGAAAGGATACTCTAGCTTTTGAACGTAGTGCTGATAAGGAGCGAGAAGCTCTTCTGGAAGAATTGCAATCTGAAATTAGTCAGAGCTTTGCTGGTTTAGAAGAGGGGAGGGCTTATAGCCTCAGTGAAGTGAGAGATCAAGTTAAAAATCATTCCCTTTCTCCTGATAATTAGCTATAATAACTTATCCAAATTCCTTGACTAGAGGTGATAAGATGTTTAAACAAGTGCTTCATTCAGGCCATAAGTATTGTTTTTGGCTAGGAATCTTGGTTCTAGTACTGTCTATTTTACTGCCTGACTTATTCGGCCCTACCATGCGCCCCTTAGCTTATGCCACCATCTTTATTTGTCCTGCCTTAGGGCTATTTGGCGGACTCCTGTCCCTCTATCACAAACGCTTGTGGTACTTTCTCGGTAATCTCTGTCTGATCTTTTCCTTTGGTATTCTCTGGTTTGTGGGGACCTTAATCTTTGGTCCTTAGAAGATCATTATCAGCAAATTCAAATGGCTTCTGCCTCTATCTAGTAGAAGTCTTTTATTGTTAATATCTAGTTTTTAGTAAAGATTATTTTGAGCAGTAGTGGCGCTTTGAAATTGATCCTTAGCCATGAATAAGCAAGCGATGTGAATTAGGGATAGTAGGCACTAGCCGTACTAGCCCTTTGAAGCTCGCTAGGTGAGGGACCTTGGCCCGAACCGATGCCATGGCTTTTTAAGGATCAAATTTCAAAAGCAGAACGAATGCTCACTAAGATGATTTGCTAAAGAAACTTTTCATCAGTTATCGCTTTTAGGAATAGCGAGTGATCAGCTTTTAATATGGCGGGCGAGGGGTCAGCGAGCAGTTCAGCCGCTAATCTATGCTACACTTATAGAAAAGACTGGGAAAGGGAGGAATTTGATGAATAAAGCAGATTTAATCGTAGATAGAAGAGGGACCCAAACCACCAAGTGGGGGCAGTTAGAGAATGTCTTTGGGGACAGTGATTTGATTCCTTTGTGGATCGCGGACATGGACTTTGCTACCGCACCAGAAATTAAAGAAGTTCTCCACGACTATGTGGAACAAAACCAATACGGCTATGCCCCCGTGCGTCCGGAATACTACCAAGCTATTATTGACTGGACCAGGAAACACTTCGACTATGATACTGAAAAAGACTGGTACTTCTATACCCCTGGGGTCTGTACCGGGATTGCCTATGTCTTAGTGGCTCTCTTAAACGAAGGTGACAAGGTTCTGATCCAAAATCCAGTTTATAATCCCTTCCGGACCGTGGTTGAAGAAGCCAACCGCACCCTGGTCATGCAAGACCTCTTAGGTGACGATGAAACCGGCTACACTATCGACTTTGAAGCCCTAGAAAAAGCCTTCAAGGAAGACGATATCAAGGCACTCCTCTTCTGTTCCCCGCAAAACCCAACTGGTCGGGTGTGGACGGAAGCTGAACTCAAGCAAGTGGTTGCCCTCTGTAAGCAATATGACGTCTTACTGATTTCTGATGAAATCCACCGCGACTTTGTCTGGCAAGGTCACCACCATATCGCCATCGATAAGCTGGCCCAAGACCAGGACTTTGACCAAGTGATTACCCTGACAGCGGGTTCTAAGACCTTTAACTTGGCCCAGTTCAGTCACTCCTTGATGATCGTTCGTGATCCGGACTTACGGGCGAAGATCCAAGCCTTTTACGACAAGTTACACTTGAATAACCCGGGCTCGCCAGCAGGCTACCTGGCCTTAGAAGCGGCTTACCGTCACGGGGAAGATTGGCTGGAGACCATTAAGGAAATCATTTACCAAAACTACCAAAACTTGCGAAAGACCCTCAAGGAAGCCTTACCTGAAGTGAAGATCGCTGACTTACAAGCCACTTACTTAATGTGGATTGACCTAGGCGCCTATGTGCCAAGTAAGGACCTCAAGCATGTGGTTCAAGATAAGGCCAGACTAGCGGTCAACTACGGGCAAACTTACTGGCCCACCAAAGCCAACGATACCCATATCCGCATTAACCTGGGGACCGATCCGGCCTTAATTGAGCAAGCTGGCAAGAACTTGGTTCAAGCCATTAAAGACTATCAAGCTGAACATTAAGCAATATTTATCGACAAATGAATAAAAGATAAAAGGGCAAGGCACTTGCCTTTTTATGTGAGATAAAGTAACATAATCATGACAGAAACTACTCAGTCAAATAAAGAAAGTGGGGTTTTAGACATGGCAGAGAAACAATTACGGCGGTCACGGGCGGTCTTTCCGATTGGGACAGTGATGAAGTTAACCGATCTCACCGCGCGTCAAATTCGTTATTATGAGGAGCAAAAGTTAATTGCCCCCCACCGCACCGATACCAATCGGCGGATGTATTCCTTGAATGATGTGGACCGTTTACTGGATATTAAGGATTACCTTGATGATGGCTATAGTATCCAGATGATTTATAAAATTTATAATGAACCCAAAGATGTGACCCATGAAAGTAAGCAATTAACTGAGGATGATGTCCGTCGTATTCTTTATAATGAGTTTCTCGCCGCCGGAGGCTTTGATAACGTTCCGGGAGAGAAACCGCGCTTTTAAGACATACCAGGGTTTTATGCAGCAGCCTGTCCAATGAGGGATGGGTTGCTTTTTGTTTTTGTGGGGATAGTTGCCTTTATTGCAAACTAAGAAAAGTGATTTGCTTTTTGTTGAAAAACGAGTAATATATAATAAAAACCAATGAGTTAATAAGAAATAATAATTAATGAGGTGAGACCATGCGTACCCAAGATTTAATTTATTTTCTCCACCTATGTGACAGTAAGAGCTTTACCACAAC
Source organism: Aerococcus urinae (assembly GCF_001543175.1). Classification (NCBI taxonomy): domain Bacteria; kingdom Bacillati; phylum Bacillota; class Bacilli; order Lactobacillales; family Aerococcaceae; genus Aerococcus; species Aerococcus urinae. The sequence continues at coordinate 1,830,061 of NZ_CP014161.1, read as the reverse complement.
TGCAGAAGAAATGGACGTTTCACAACCTACTGTTTCTCAAGCGCTTAAGCGGCTAGAGGAGGAGTTTAAGACATCCTTCTTTTTACGCAAGCGGGGGAATAATATCATGAAGTTAACAGAAAGTGGTGAACTCTTCCGCCACCAAGCAAAAAAAATACTGGACATTGTTGCTGAAAGTAAAGAGCTAATTGTCCAAAGTGAAAATCAGGAAGTAAAATTAGGAGTGCCTCCTATCATTGGCGCTACCTTGTTGCCGATTTTTCTTCCTGAACTGGTTAAATTCTCGGAGAATATTAATATCATCGAAAAAGATGGGTCGCGGACGATTTACCAACTTTTACGTAAGGGAGAAGTTGATATGGCTCTGGTGGGCTTTTCCAAACCTTTTGTCGCAGATAATTCGCCTCTGAAGGCCGGACTTATCGTTCAAGATTCTTTTGATGTTTTTGTTAGTGCCAATCATCCCTTAGCGGAGAAAAAAGAAATTATTTTATCTGATCTCAGCGATCAAACTTTTGTGTCTCTGGGAACGGGCTATGTGCAAAATAAGGTTTTTCTCAAGTGGGCTAAGAAAAATGGCATTGAAGATAGTAATATTTTTTATACCAATGAAGTAGCAACTGCCAAATCATTCGTTAAAGCCAATGTTGGGGCTATGATGCTAGTGGATATGGCAACTTCTGCTAATGACGGCTTAGTGAAACTACAAATTAAAGACGTGACCATGCCTGATTTTTATATTTACTTGCTGGCTCGTCAGTCAGCTACTGGTTGCTTACAGGACAAGGTGTACCAAAAGATAGCAGATATCGCTAAAAAGGAATTTCCTAAAAAACTCTACCATGACTAAACATTGCTAGTCTCCTTAAGCAGATGAAGGGGAAGGGAATCATAAAGTGATTTACTCAGCTGACTTCCGGGTAGATTTTGGTCATTTTTAAGCCATTGGGTAATGGTATAGGTTATTGCTGAAGCGGTATAGCGGGAAACAAAGTTGATATCCGTATTTTGAAAGGGTGGCTTAGTCTGCTTTGAAAATGCCTGCTTAAACCAGTTATAAATAAAGTGATAGAGATAGTTATAGAAATCGTTTGTGTTACTTACGGTAAGGATGAGTTGATAATAATCAGATTTTTGCTCTAAAGTTTTTATGACGCTATCAATAAAGGGGCTGACTTGGTCGATGGTCTGGGGCTTGTCTTTTTTATAATCCACTAAGAAAACTTGGTTCATCACATCATATTTATCTAAAAAATTGCGGTAAAAGGTCGAGCGGCTGGTGCCGCTTTTTTTAATGATTTGATCCACACTGATATCAGGAGACCTGCTTTCGACGACTAAATCATAATAAGCTGTAATAATTTTATCTTTTGCTAATGGCACGGTTAGTCCTCCTTCATACCGAATATAATCCTCCTACTTTATATTCAATTATAAATAAAAATTATAACTAAATCAAAATAATTTTGTGAAACACTTCTCATGAAATGTGTCTTTAAAAGTTTCTGTTTTCTGTTTTAATAGACTTGTAAAGAGTTTGAAAGGCCTTTCAAAAAGCAAATAAATTCTTTTGTTTAGTAACGATTCGATTTATTTGATAAAAATTTATTATTAGTTGATTTAATTAATTTATAAGTAGCTGTTGAAGTTTTGGATTAAATAAGAAAGTAGGAAAAACTCATGACTGAAGAATTTCGTATTGAACATGACTCAATGGGGGAAATTAAGGTACCAGCCGATCATTATTGGGGAGCGGTTACGCAAAGAAGTAAGCAAAATTTCTTAATTGGGACAGAGCTTATGCCAGAAATGGTCTTAAGACCTTTGATTAATATCAAAAAAGCAGAAGCTCAAGCCAATCGTGACATTGATAACCTAGACGCTAAAAAGGCAGAATATATTGTCAAAGCGGCTGATAAAGCCTTAGCCTTAGAAGATATTCATAGTGAGTTTCCACTACGAGTATGGCAAACAGGGTCAGGAACTCAAACCAATATGAACGCCAACGAAGTCTTAGCTAATATCGGTAATGAACTGGCAGGAGAAAAATTACTCCACCCTAACGATGACGTTAACAAGGGCCAAAGTTCTAATGATGTTTTCCCAGCTGCTATGCAAATTGGCTTCTATGAAGGAATTCATAGTGACGTTATTCCAGCCGTAGATCGCTTCATCGAAACTTTACAAAAGTTAGAAGATAAATATAAAGACAAAATTAAAGTTGGCCGTACTCACTTACAAGATGCTACCCCAGTAACCTTTGGCCAAGAAGTAAGTGGTTGGAAGACCATGATGATTAAAGATAAACAAATGATTGAAGAGGCTTCCGCCCATCTGCTAGAACTCCCTCTAGGGGGCACCGCAACAGGAACAGGCTTGAACTGTCCTGAAGGCTTAGATGTCAAAGCTTGTCAATACTTAGCGGATAACTATGGTCACGACTATACAGCAGCAGAAAATAAATTCTACGGCATGACCTCCAAGGGGCAAATTTCTCAAGCCCATGCGGCATTAAGAACCCTAGCAGAAGATATGCTTAAAGTAGCCAATGATGTTCGCTTCTTAGCCAGCGGTCCACGTTGCGGTATTGGCGAATTAATTATTCCATCTAATGAGCCTGGGTCTTCCATTATGCCTGGTAAGGTCAACCCAACCCAAGCAGAAGCCATGACCATGGTATCTACCCAAGTGATGGGGAACGACCAAGTCATTGCTATTGCTGCTTCACAAGGTTACTTTGAATTAAATACCTACATGCCATTAATTATTAATAACTGTGCTCAAAGTGTCAGTCTCTTAGGATCAGCAATTGATTCCTTTAACCACATGTGTGTGGCAGGGATTGAAGTTGACCATGAAAAGATGGACCACTATTTAGAAATTTCACTAATGAATGTGACTAAGTTGTCACCAGTGATTGGCTATGAAAAAGCTGCTGAAATCGCTAAACATGCCCACAAGAATAAACAAAGTCTTAAAGAAGCTTCACATGATTTAGGTTACTTGGATGATGAAGAATTCGATAAGATTATGCGCTTTGAAGATATGGTATAGGGCTTTAATTGCTTAAAAGGTTAAACGGCACCCATCGCCGTTTAACCTATTTCTCTTAAAGGAAGTGTTAAAATGACTGAGAAACAAAGCTCACTGGCGCAACTTGATTATAAAAAAATTGCTATCCCTATTCTTATTGGCCTGTTACTTTGGTTCCTTCCTATAAAACCAGATGCTCTTTCAGACCAAGCCTGGCATTTATTTGCTATTTTTGTAGGAACGATTGTTGGATGTATCTTACAACCTTTACCTATTGGAGCAGTATCCTTATTAGGTTTAACCACGATTTTTCTAACCAAGACCTTAAAGGCAGATGTTGCCCTATCTGGTTTTACCTCATCAACGGTTTGGCTGATCGTGATGGCTTTCTTCCTATCCCGTGGTTTTATTAAAACGGGTTTAGGTAATCGGATTGCCTATCACTTTGTCAAACGCTTTGGGAAGAGTACTTTAGGCTTAATGTATTCTTTACTGGGTGTTGATTTAATTGTAGCTCCTGCGACACCAAGTAACACGGCTCGGGCTGGTGGGATTATGTTCCCCATTGTCCGTTCTCTAGCAGAAACTTTTCAGTCTTATCCTAACGAACCTTCACGTAAGCGAATGGGTTCCTACTTAATTTATACCCTATGGCAAGGAAATATCGTGACCTCAGCTATGTTCCTTACCGCAGTGGCTTCTAACCCATTAGCTCAAGAATTAGCTAATGGTGCCGGGATCGAAGTCACTTGGGTGAAGTACTTTATTGCTACCCTAGTCCCTGGCTTGATTGCCTTACTAGTTATTCCTTGGATCATCTTTAAGATCTATCCACCAGAAATTAAAGAAACCCCTGACGCACCGGCATGGGCAGAGAAGCAATTATCTGAGATTGGTGCCATGACTGCTGCTGAAAAATGGATGCTAGGTATTTTTGCTGGGGCCCTAGTGATGTGGGTTTTAGCAGGAACCATTAATGTCAGTGCGACAACCACCGCTTTTCTGGCTGTAGCTGCTTTAATCCTATCAGGCGTGTTGACTTGGAATGACATAAAAAAAGAAAGTGGCGCTTGGGATACCTTAGTGTGGTTTGGAATTTTAGTGATGATGGCAACTCAATTGAACGAAACTGGATTTATTCCTTGGTTAAGTGATAATATTGCTCAAGCAGTAGGCGGCTTACCTTGGATTGTTACGATCATTGTTCTTTGTCTAGCTAACCACTATCTCCATTACCTATTTGCAAGTACCACTGCTCATGTGAGTGCAGTCTACTTAGCCTTCCTGACCGTTGCTGTAGCGGCTGGCGTACCACCAATGTTTGCAGCGATTATGCTCATCTGGGCAAGTAATACCATGTCTTCAACGACTCACTATGCCAATGGACCTTCACCAATCTTATCTGGGTCAGGCTACGTTACCCAACAAGAATGGTGGAAGAATAGTGCGATTATCTCCTTAGCTTATTTCGTCATATTCTTTGGTATCGGTGCGGGTTGGCTATTCTTAATCGGCATGGTTTAATAATATGAGTTATGAGATAAAAAATAACAACTAGATAAGCTCTATCCAGATTTAGAAAGGAAGAGATTTATGGCAGACATAAAAGATGCTTACGATGTAATTGTTATCGGTTCCGGGGGTGCGGGGATGACGGCTGCCATTACCGCCCATGACCTGGGGCTCGAGACTATTATCTTTGAAAAAACGGACAAAATCGGTGGGAATACCAATAAGGCTTCCAGTGGGATGAATGCTAGTGAAACTAGCTATCAAAAGGCGGCTGGCGTGGACGATAAGAAGGAAGATTTCTTTGAAGAGACCCTCAAAGGGGGACACGGGACTAATCACCAAGACCTGCTCCATTATTTTGTTGATCATTCGGACCAAGCCATTGATTGGTTGGCTGATTTAGAGATTGTGTTGGATAATTTGACCATTACTGGTGGCATGTCCAAGCCTCGGACCCACCGCCCTCATGATGGTTCAGCGGTAGGCGGTTACCTGGTCAAAGGATTGAAAGCCAATGTGGACAAGCGGGAGATTTCTGTTATTACCCAGGCGGATGTCCAAGAAATTTTACTTGACCAAGGCCAAGTTGGCGGGGTTAAGGTTGAAATCGACGATCAAGTCCGTGAGATCAAGAGTCAAGCAGTCATTATTGCCTCTGGTGGTTTTGGAGCCAATGCTAAACTGGTTGAAGCAGCTCGTCCGGAACTTGCCGGTTATGTGACCACTTCTGGACCGGGGATTACCGGAGACGGAATCCTCATGGCTCAAGATCTTGGCGCTGGAACGGTTGATATGGACCAAATCCAAGTCCACCCGACTGTTCACCAAGAGGAAGGGATTTTGATCGGCGAAGCGGTCCGCGGCGAAGGAGCCATCTTGGTTGACGGTCAAGGCCAACGTTTTACCAATGAATTGGGGACTCGAGATGTGGTTTCCCAGGCTATTACCGATCTCCCTGACCACAAGGCGCGTTTGATCTTTGACCAGGGCGTACGTGACCGGGCTAAGGCGATTGAATTCTACGCTGCCAAGGGTTATGTGACTGAGGGAGACGATTTAACTGAATTAGCTGAAAAGATCGCTTTGCCAGCAGAAAAACTCGTTCAAACTGTGGCAGACTATAACCAAGGTATCGCTGAAGAAAAAGACGAGTTCGGGCGCACAACCGGTTTACATGCTCTTGATCAAGCCCCTTACTATGCCATTGAAATTGCCCCTGGCGTTCACTACACCATGGGCGGCTTAAGCATTGACCAAGACGGTCGGGTCCTTAAGACAGATGGCAGTGGCTACATTCCAGGACTCTACGCCTGCGGGGAAGTCGTGGGTGGCTTGCACGGGTCTAACCGGATCGGTGGCAATTCCATTGCTGAAATCATTGTCTTTGGTCGCTTAGCTGGTCAAAGGGCGGCTGAAGCGGTGAAAGATAAAGCCTGAGTTAGATGTAATATCCATTAAAATTACAAGATAGAAAACACCAAAAGTTGTATTCTTAATCGGCTTTTGGTGTTTTTTAATTAATAATAAATTTATTTTAATTGGACATAATATAATGAAAGCGTTATACTCCTTGTGAGAGTAAATGATTATCTCTAAAGCTTCGCTTACCCATCTATTTAGAATTAATCATTTACTTATTTTTGTTTATTAGGAGGATTATGATGTCTGAAATTTTAATTTGCCCATCAATGATGTGTGCAAAATTTGGTAATTTGCATGATGAGGTTAAAGAACTCGATGAGGCAGGTGCCGATGTTTTCCATATGGATATCATGGATGGTCAATTTGTGCCCAATTTTGCCATGGGAATTCAAGATTATGAATATATTCGCTCGGTTACTGATAAGAAGATGGATGCCCATCTCATGATTATGAATCCAGGGAATTATATCGATTTATTTGCTGACCTAGGAGCTAATATCATATATATTCACCCGGAAGCCGACCTGCATCCTACGCGTACGCTAGCTAAAATAAAAGATCGCGGAATATTGGCAGGGATTGCTATTAATCCAGGAACATCGGTTGAATCTGTTAAAGAATTACTGTATTTAGCTGATGTTGTCATGGTAATGAGTGTTAATCCTGGTTTTGCAGGGCAAAAGTACCTACCTTTTATTGATAATAAAATCCATGAATTAGTAGATTTAAAAGCGAATTATCAATTTAAATTATCTATTGATGGTGCAATCTCTGAAGAACGGATTAAAACTTTAAGCAAAGTGGGTGTTGATGCATTTATTTTAGGAACTTCTGCATTGTTTGGCAAAGACGCTAGTTATAAAGAACTCATTCAAAAATATAAAAGTTTTAAATAGTTAAATCTTCTAACTTATTAATTAATCGTCTTTTTTATTGTGAATATTATCACTAAAATATGAATGATGATGCATATTAAGAATGAAAATAGAAGGTGAAAATTAACATAATTTATATTTTTACCTATAATATATAAAAAGATTTTAAGGAGGGACAGGATATGGTCGATATCTTGAATCAAGGCTTTAACTTCTTGATTGGATTAGGAGGTGCAGCTCTTACATTTATATTTATAACAATTATTTCCCTATTTATGGGAGTTAAATTTTCTAAGGCAGTTGAAGGTGGTCTTAGGATGGGGATTGCCCTAACTGGTATGGGAGCGATTATTTCTTTATTGACTAATGAATTTGGCGATTCCCTATCAGCCTTCGTGGAAAGAACAGGCACTAGTCTAGATATCGTTGATTTAGGTTGGGCACAAATGGCAGTTATAACCTGGGGCTCGGCTTACACGATGTTATTTGCTCTGATTTGTTTATTATTAAATTTATTGATGCTTTATTTTAAAAAAACGAACACAATGAATGTCGATTTATTTAACGTTTGGCATCTATCTATTATTGGTATGCTGACTATTTACTATACCAATAATATATTTATTGCTTTAGTTTTCGTTATTGGTATTTATGCAATGATGCTTATCAATAGTGACTTAATGAAACCTCAATTAAATCAATTGTTGGGCTATAGTGAGACGAACGTAACCGCTACAGCTCATCCAGCTTTTCTTTTTAACCCTATGGTTATGTTTATTGACAACTTAATTACAAAAATTTTCCCGTCCATTGATAAATACGATTTTAATGCGGAGCAATTAAATGAAAAAATTGGCTTTTGGGGGTCTAATTTTGCTGTAGGTATTTATCTAGGAATATTTATAGGTATTTTGGGTCAAGAACCTATCGCTAAAATTATCACAATGAGCTTTACAGCTGCCGTTTGTTTAGAGTTGTTCGGCGTTATCGGTGGCTGGTTTGGTCCAGCAATGGAACCGATCTCCGAAGGCATTGTCCAAAGAATGAAAAATTCAAATAGCGACCGTAAATTTATTATTGGGGTTGACTGGGCAATTACTGCAGTTCGTCCCGAAATTTGGGCGGTAGCTAATATCTTAGCTCCAATTTTAATGGTTATTGCTATGTTTTTACCAGGAAATAAAACTTTACCTTTGGGTGGTATCATTCTTACCGCCTTAGTTCCTTCATTACTATTTGTTACTAAGGGGAAGGTAATGCGCATGACTATCATCGGAACGATCTGTATACCATTATATCTTTGGGCTTCGACCTTAATTGCTGACTTCATGACGCAAACGTCTATTAATTTAAACGTCTTCCCTGAAGGTTTAGCCGAAGGTTCCTTATTCACATCAATAGAAGCTATTCCATTAGAGAAGATAATTACTGTTCTATTTGGAGAAACCTTTAGGAATCCTACAGTCCAAGGTGTTTTAGTAGTTACTTTATTATTAGTCATTCATATTGGCTTGTTTATCTGGTATCGCAATAGAATGATTGTTCTTAATAAATCGGAGGTAGATTAGTTATGGAGAAATTATGTGTAATCGGTGCTGTAAATATGGATATTATTTTAGAGGTTGATGCTTCGCCATTGCAAGGTGAAACGACTGTTGCTAACAGTACCCATAAAGCCTTGGGAGGAAAAGGATCTAATGCAGCCATTGCCACTAAGCGTTTAGGCTTAGACACTCATTTTTATGGCTGTGTTGGTAATGATGAAAACGGTAATGAACTAAGAGAGAACTTAGAAAATGAAGGCATTGATATCAGCAGTATGACAATCTTTGATGAAGTTTCAACTGGAACGGCTTATATTATCTTAGAAAAAGACGGGAATAACCGGATCATTGCAGCACCAGGCGGCAACCAAGCCATTACAGAAACAGAAATTAGAGAAAATTGTGCACCCCTAATTGAAGAAGCAGACCTTGTCTTTATGAATTTAGAAATTAGCCAAGAGGCAGCTAAAGCAGTGTTAGAAGTCTGCAAAGAAAAAGATAAAAAGATTGTTGTTGATGCTGGACCCGCTAAAGGATGGTCAGCAGAAGACTTTAAAGATATCTATATGATCAGCCCTAACGAACAGGAACTATCAGACTTAATGCATTATGAAATCAAAACGCGTGATGAAGTCATCGAAGCCGGTAAAAAGTTGCTAGACTTGGGTATTGAACATGTCATTGTTAAATTAGGAGAAAAAGGATCTATTTATATTGGACAAGACGATATTTATGATCAAAAGAAATACGATGTTAATGTGAAAGATACTACGGCAGCTGGAGATATTTACATGGCAGGTCTATGTAAAGGACTATTGGAAGAACAAACTATTCCGGAAAGTATGGACCTAGCAAGTAAGGTTGCTGCAATTTCTGTTACTCGTTTAGGGGCATCTCCAAGTGCGCCTACTTTAGCTGATCTTGATAACTTCGATTCCTTTTTAAAATAAGTATAGACCTAGAAAAGGTTACCAACCTTACTAGTAGATTGAGTTGATGATATTTTTAATTTTAGCTTATCCCTTTTATGTTAAAATCTAATGTGGAAAAAAAGCATAGGAAACGTAAAAGAATAGCAAAGCAACAGTCGCTATGCGGCTGTTTTTTATTGTCATATAGGACACTTGAATAGTTAATTGCTGTTTTAAATTTAGGTTTCCAAAAATAAGAAAAAGGGAAGGGTGAGCTCCTTGATTCAAGCAGTTGGCTGGGATTTGGATGACACTTTATATGACCGTAATTTACCTTATTTAGCCGTTTATCAGTATATGGAAGAAAACGTGATAGAAACTGGAATTGGTTTTGAGACCTTTAATTATTTCTATCAAATGAATAGTGACATTGAATTTCGTCGCTATACAGATGGGCAGGCGTCGGTAGATCAATACCGCAATAACCGGGTCTTGATGACTTATGCTCAGTTTGGCTTCACCATTAAGAAGCAGGATGCCATTCTCTTCAACCAAAAATACGAAGAAGCCAAAGAGGATATTGTCTTACGCCCCGGTGCTAAAGACTGCTTAGACCTGCTTCAAAAGGCCGGCCTTAAGCAGTTCCTTCTCACCAATGGCCCGGCCCAACAAGCTCATAAGGTTGATTTATTAGGGCTGGAAGACTATTTCGATGATAAGAATATTTTCATATCCAGTCAGATGGGAGCTGCTAAACCGGCCTCAGAGATTTTTCAAAAAGTGGAAGAGGCCTTAGAGTTAAATTCAGCCACTACCCTCTATATTGGTGATAATTACGAAGCCGACATGAAGGGCGCAAGCAATGCCGGATGGCAGGGACTGTTTTTAAATGTCCATGATAAGTCAGTAGAAGATGTTAGCGATAAAATAATAATCTGTAAAGATATGGATGATATTTATAAGTCACTTATCAGCAAATTAGAAGAGAAAAAGTAGCCATGTTCGTTGTGAAAGCGCTATAAATTATGGACACAGTTAGTTATAATAAATAAAAAGGAGGCATATTGAATGGATAATAAAGAATTAGTTGGGAAAAGTGCCGCATATTTAGTTGATAACAATAGCATATTAGGTATTGGAACCGGATCAACTGCAGAAATTTTTATTAAAGAATTAGGTAAACGGGTTAAAGAGGAAGGACTCCAAATCAAGGCTGTTTCGACTTCTGTACGCTCAGCAGACTTAGCCAAAAGTTTCGGTATCGAAGTGTTACCAGTTGATGAGGTTGATCATATTGATTTATGTATTGATGGGGTTGACGAGTTCACTGATGACTGCCAAGGAATAAAAGGTGGCGGTGGAGCCCATCTCGAAGAGAAAATTGTTGCTACCTATAGTGATCGTGTAGTTTGGATGGCTGAAGAAAGAAAACATGTCGATTATCTTGGCGCATTTTCTTTAGCGGTTGAAGTGATTAAAAACGGCCATGCCCAACTTTTCAAAATTTTTGAAGATCGCGGGTATAAACCAAGCTTAAGAAAAGTAGATAGCGGCGAACCATTTATTACTGATAATGGGAATTATGTTATTGACTTACATATGGAAAAAATTGATAATCCTCAAGCGTTAAGTGAAGAATTAATTAAAATGGTTGGGGTTGTTGAGCATGGTTTGTTTATTGATATTGCAGACGATGTGTTAATTGCTGACAATGATCAGGTTTATTTTGTCAGTGGGGCAGAATACAGCCGTAAATCGGTTTAAAATTTAAATACTAGAAGTAAGACCAGAGTCTGAGTGTTTAGACTCTGGTTTTTTCTTGCCTAAAAAGTAGCCTTGTGTTATTATGAACGAAAATAAAAAGAAAATATAACGAAAGAGAATTGAAAATGGATAAGCTAGAGCGTCTAGATAAAATTACTGAATATATTAACCAATTAGAAAGAGTTAGCACTCATGATATTGCTAAAAAATATGATATTACTGAGCAGACGGTACGTTCTGATTTAAACATTTTAGAAAATCAAGGGAAGATCATTCGTGTACATGGCGGAGCTAAGTCATTAGCAGTTCCTGATTCTTTTGCAGACCGGATGACTAGTAATCGTGAAGAGAAGAAAGAAATCGGAAAGTATGCAGCAAAACTAATTAATAATAACGATATTTTGTTTTTAGATGGTGGAACGAGTCACCTATACTTGGTTGATTATCTCCCATTTGACAAATACATTACTGTTATAACAGCCAGCTTACCCATTGCCTTGAAGTGCTCTCGACTAAAAAATGTTCATCTGTTTTTATTAGGAGGCGATTTTGACCAGCGAACTCAACAATTTTATGGCCCCCGAACTATTGCAGATATTGAAAAAATGAATATAAACAAGGCCTTTATAGGAGTCAGTTCCTTTCAATTAGCGCGTGGCTTTTTTGAGGATAATACATTGACACTGGCTGTAAAACAGAAAGTTATTGAACAAGCTGGTCAAGTGATTATACTTGCTGACTCAAAAAAAGAAGAAAAGATGGGTATTCAAAAGGCTTTTAATGAAAAAGATGTGGATATTTTAATTACTGGTAAAAAAGATAGGAAAAATTCTTCAAATCTAACAGACTTACCCTTTAAAATGATCGAAATTTAGGAGGCGAGAGCAGATGATATACACGATTACACTAAATCCAGCCATTGATCATATCTTAAATATAAAAGGTAAATTAACCCGTGGGAAAACTAATCGTATACAGAAAAGTTCCTGTCTGGATGTTGGTGGGAAAGGAACTCATGTTTCTGTAGGGTTGAAACTCTTAGGTCATGAAAATTTATGTTCAGCAATCTTAGGTGAAAAAGACTCCGAGATATTTAAAGAATTGTTGAATCAATATCAAGTGGAGACATCCTTTCTCAAAGTAGAAGGGCAAACCATGCGGCATAACTATATTCTTGTCGATGAATCTAATAAAGGGAGTTTAATGGCTGCTGAATATGGTTTCCCTATTAAGAGAGAGGTTATGAAAAATTTTATTAATAGTCACTTAAAAGAAATTAAAGCAGATGACATTGTTATCATTTCTGGTAATCCAAGTAAAGATACGCCGATGGAAGTATTTGAATATTTGTTAGATGTATTAGTGGAGCGCAAGGTGCGGTTAGTGGCGGATGTTTCAGGAGAATTCTTAAAAACGATGCTAAGGTATCCCTTATTATTTGCTAAACCAAATTCTCATGAGTTGGGAGAAACGCTTGCTTGTAAGATTAATAGTCTAGAAGAATGTTACCAAGTATATTTAGAACATCAGCCTTTATTAAAAAACATAGAGTACTTAGCTGTATCGATGGGGGCTGAAGGATCAATTTTTCTTAAAAATGAAAGCGCTTATATATTTTATCCTCCAAAAGTTAAAACAATTAATGACACAGGGAGTGGAGATGCTTATGTTGCAGGAGTTGTAGCAGCTATAGTTAATGGGAAAAGTTTGTCGGGAATTGGTCGTTTAGCGACAGCAGTGGGGGCAAGCAAAGCTTTGGAACCCTTAAGTACGGGCTTTAATGTCGACAAAGTTGATGAATTGCTAGAGCAAGTGACATATAGAAAGTTGGGTTAATAAGATGATGTATTATGAAGAAAGAAAACAGCTAACAAAATTTGTTAAAAATATGTTTGAGAGAAAAAATACCAATACTGGCGGCGGAAATATCACTGTTAGAGTGAGTGATGAACATATCTTGGCAACACCTACCTTAGCTTCTAAAGAATATTTGTGGGATATTGATCCAGAACAAATCTTAGTGATGGATATGGACGAAAATATTATTGAAGGTCGAGGGAAAAAGACCCGGGAGATTTATATGCATTATGCGTGTTATGAAGAAAATCCTGAAATTGGCTGTGTGATTCATGCACATAGTCAACAAGCCTTGGTTTATGCCACTCTAGGACTAGATATGCCAAATGTCACCGAAGGCACCCAAAAATTAGGCGAAATAAAATGTCTTCCTCCACATAAAGCTTATTCTAAAGAACTCGCTGCAGAAATTAGAAAGCATGTTAGAGAAGATCAATGTTATCCGAAAGCCTATATATTAGCCGGTCATGGCATATTAATGGTAGGAGACACCTTAGTTAATACTTACGATAATGTGGATCGCTTGGAATATAATGCCTATGTCGCTATTGTAAAAACGATTTTTGAGAAATTAGGCGTCGAAGGGATCCGAGACACCAACGTAAAATAAAATGATAACCTGAACTTCGAATTTTTAAGAAAATATTAAATTGAAGAAAGTCATTGTCTTGAATTTTATAGAAATAATAAATAATCTTATACGTTGAACATTTTATCTCAATTTGCAATACCAACTAATCATGCACAAACAGCCAAATTGACAATCTTTGTAAGAAGGAATTTTTATAATTCATAAGTTAATAAAAGCTGAACTTATTTCGCTTTTTATTAACTTAGCAATTAAAGGCATAGCACTATGTATTTTTATATTTTGAACTTAAAAGAATTTCACTATTGTAATTTTATATGTAAATTCATATCTTTTTCTGTATTTTCGATCAAATGATCATTTTTTGTCGGAAAATGGATACTAAAATATAAAGATTGAGCCTTACAAGGGACTTTTTATCGATTGACACTTCACATCTTTCAAGCTAACATAAAATCAAAGAAAGTTACCGCTTACAAAAATTTTGGCAGTTTAATATTTGTGAAGTAGAAGTAAAGGAGAAAATAATGTTTAATCAAACAGATGAACTCGCTGTGAATGCAGTGCGTATATTAAGTATTGATATGATTAACAAGGCTAATTCCGGCCACCCAGGCTTACCGATGGGCTCGGCGCCTATGGCCTATGCTTTGTGGGCTGAACACATGGTGCAAAATCCTAGTGATCCTCATTGGACTAACCGGGACCGCTTTGTTTTATCAGCGGGGCACGGTTCTGCCTTACTCTATAGCTTGTTACACTTATCCGGTTACAAGGTGACCATGGATGACATTAAACAATTCCGGCAACTGAATTCTAAGACTCCAGGCCACCCGGAAGTCCACTTTACTGAAGGCGTGGAAGCTACAACGGGTCCTTTGGGTCAAGGTTTGGCTAATGCTGTGGGAATGGCGATGGCTGAAGCCCATGATGCTGCCATCTATAACCAAGGCGATTATAAGATCGTTGACCACTACACCTATGCTCTCTGTGGGGATGGGGACTTGATGGAAGGCATTTCCCATGAAGCCGCTTCCCTGGCTGGCCACCTTCAATTAGGTAAATTAATTGTCTTCTATGACTCCAACGACATTTCTCTTGACGGACCAACTGACAAGGCCTTTACCGAAGACAACAAGGGCCGTTTCGAAGCTTACGGCTGGCAACACATTCTAGTGGAAGATGGCCGCGACTTAGACGCTATTTCCAAGGCCTTAGAAGAAGCCAAAGCTGAAACTAAGAAACCAACTATCATCCAAGTGAAAACGGTGATCGGTTACGGCTCCGAAAACGAAGGCACTTCTGCGACCCATGGTAACCCCATTGGTGAAGAAGACCGGGCCCATGCCGCTAAGATTTACGGTTGGGAACACGAAGCCTTCGATATTCCTCAAGAAGTCTACAACCGTTTCCAAGAACGGGTAGCTGACCGCGGGGCCAAAGCCCAAGCGGACTGGCAAGAACAATTCAAGGCCTATGAAGCCGACTATGCCGACTTAGCAGCCCAATACAAACGGGCTTATGCTGGTGAACTTCCAGTTGACTGGGCCGACTGCCTGCCAAGCTACGATGTTAATGACGAGGCTATGGCTTCAAGAAAAACCAGCCAAAAAGCCATCCAAGCCATTGCCCAAACTCTCCCTGAATTCTGGGGTGGGTCTGCCGACTTGAAGTCTTCCAACAATACCTATATTGACGCGGATAGTGACTTTGAAGCCGGGAATTACGCTGGCCGCAACATTTGGTATGGAGTCCGTGAATTTGGCATGGGCGCTGCCATGAACGGGATTCGTTTACACGGCGGCTCCATTCCTTATGCCGGGACCTTCTTCGTCTTCTCGGATTACCTCCGCGCAGCTATGCGGGTAGCCGCCTTATCACACTTGCCATCCACCTTTGTCTTTACCCATGACTCCATTGCCGTTGGGGAAGACGGACCAACCCACGAACCCATCGAACAACTCGCAGCTTTCAGAGCCATGCCGAATATCAACACCATCCGTCCTGCTGACGGGAACGAGGTCTCTGCTGCTTGGAAGGTGGCCATTGAAGCTAAAGACACCCCAACGGTGCTCGCCCTCTCTCGTCAAAACTTGCCTGTTCTCAAGGGCACAGCTGACAAAGCCATGGAAGGCGTAGCTCGCGGGGCCTATGTCCTCTCTGATGCTCAAGGCCAAACCCCAGATGGGATCTTAATTGCGACCGGTTCCGAAGTCAACTTAGCTATGGAAGCCCAAGCCGAATTAGCTAAAGACGGTATCGATGTCCGTGTGGTATCTATGCCTTGCCAAGAGCTCTTCGACCAAGAAGACCAAGCTTACAAGGAAAGCGTCCTCCCAAGTGGCGTGAAAAACCGGATGGCCATCGAAATGGCTGCTACATTTGGTTGGGAACGCTATGTGGGTGATCACGGTGTCGTCCTCGGCTTAGACCGCTATGGTCAATCTGGTAAGGGTGGTCAAGTCATGGAAGCTTTAGGATTTAGCGTGGACAATGTCGTGAAGACCTACAAAAACGCCTTTTAATAAATAGTCAATATTGGAAAAGAAGAAAATGAATGGATTAGCGTTGTTACTTAGGATTTAAACAGTTAAAAATCACTGCGATTAGTTTTCAAGGAGGCTATCATGAAATTTTTCTTAGACACTGCAAATATTGATGAAATTAAGCGTATTAATGACCTCGGTTTATGTGACGGGGTAACCACTAACCCATCTTTAATTAACAAAGAAGGCCGCGACTTTGAAGAAGTCATCAAAGACATCGCTTCAACCGTCGACGGACCGGTTTCAGCCGAAGTTACCAGCTATGACTACGAAGGCATGGTCAAAGAAGCCCGCGAATTAGCAGCTTGGGCAGACAATGTGGTCGTTAAAATTCCAATGACCGAAGACGGCTTAAAAGCTACCCACACCTTAGCCCAAGAAGGGATTAAGACCAACGTGACCCTAATCTTCTCCGTTTCCCAAGGACTCTTAGCAGCCAAAGCTGGAGCTACCTACATCTCTCCATTCATCGGTCGGATTGATGACATGGGTGAAGACGGCCTCCGCTTAATCGCTGAATTACGTGAAGTCTTAGACATCTATGGCTTAGACTCACAAATCATCGCCGCATCCATCCGCCACATCGGCCACTTCGAAGGCGCAGCCCTCGCCGGCGCTCATGTAGCCACCATCCCAGGCACCATCTTCCCTAAACTCTGGAGCCACCCACTCACCGATAAGGGAATCGAAGGCTTCAAAAAGGACTGGGACGCCTTCACGAAAAGATAGAGTGCGACGGGTGCGCCAAAGATCGATAGAGCTACGCATACTATATCTGTAACTCGCTAACGCTTCGAACAGCTATAGCAACTGGAGATAAAGAGCAAAAATTCTTGAAAAGAATTTCTTGCACTTTAGTGAAGTGGATGCTTGCCTTGCGTTTGGAGCAGGTTTGGGATAAGGATGTGAGGGAGATTCCTTGGAGGAAAAGATGAAAAGATCAGCTTGCTGATCGTTCAACTTTTCTGAAAGGACATCCCCTCACCCTTCCGAGCTCAACTATAGAGTGCGACAGTCACAATAAAGGACGAAATCGCTGGAGAAAACTGGGATAAGCTCAGCGAGGCTGAGCGTTACCAGTTTTTGAAGCGGACGTTCGTCCTGTGACTGGAGCAGGTTTGGGTAAGGATGTGAGAACGCCGTCAGAGACTTGAATTGCTGGAGGAAAATACCATAAGCACAGGAAACTGTGCCTTGGAATTTTCTGAAGCAACTTCAAGGCTGGCGTTCGAGCTCAACTAGAGTGCGACAGTCACAACAAAGGACGAAAATGCTGATCTCCCAACGCCATCAGTATTAATCGAGTTTTGATCGGTATTTGTCACTAATATTTTGTCACTTTTCTTGCTTAATAGAATAATTGTGTTAAAATTGTATCAGTTCACTCCTTATGGGAGAACTAGTTATCAGTGCATGGTAAAGAAGAGAGGTTGTGACTTCGGTTGCAGCCTCTTTTTCTATGGATTTTTTGATCGAAATTGTCGTAGTTTTCCCAGCCTATGATCGTTTATCGCTCTTTGACAAGGCAGCTACAAGGGAGTATTCTTTATGTGAAAATAATTACATGACTAAATTTTATTCAGATTAAGGGAAAGGTGCTATGACAATGACTGGAATAAAAAATAATGATTTTTCGGATGTGGTCTTTAAGCGGCGGTCTGTCCGTCATTTCGATCCTGACTTCAAGATTAGCCGGGACGAATTAAAGCAAATCGTTAAAGAAACCGTGACGGCACCTTCGGCATGTAACTTACAATCTTGGCATTTTGAGATTGTGGATACTGAAGCGGGCAAGGAGAAGTTAAAATCTTACTTTATTCCCTTTAACACCCCGCAAATTGACTCATGTTCTGCCATGATCTTAATTTTTGGCGATACCCAATCCCATAAAAACTATCGCAAGGCTTGGGAAGATGACTACCATGCCGGTAAGATTACTAAGGAAGCCATGGAAGACAACTTTTCCAGAATTCTTTACCGCTATGAAAAGGGCGCACGTGACTTCTTAGTCAATGATGCCACCGTGGACGCCGCTATGGCCGCTATGCAACTGCTCTTAGTGGTTCGGGCCCATGGTTATGAAGGCAACGCTATCGCCGGTTACGACACCACCAAGGCCGCAGAAACCTTCGGCCTGGATCCCTACCGCTACCTGCCGGTCATGGCCGTTGCTATTGGCGTGCCTGCTAAAAACGGGCCAGCTGAGGAAGACCACTCCGATCGTTATGGTTTGGAGACAATCCTACACTTTGTGGATGATTAAAGCTCCTTGGCTACTAGCAACTTATAATTACGCATACTTGTTTATTTAAAAATCCTAATAATCACTCCTTCTAAAGTCCGCTCTTTTCACTTGAAGAGCGGACTTTTTAAGGGCTATATTAAATTATATTATGAGCATTCGTTCTGCTTTTGAATTTTAGTCGTTGAAAAGCCATGGCATCGATTCGGGCAGCTATAGCTCTAGGAGCAAAGCGACTTAGAGATATAGTTCAAGGTTGCACAGCAACGTTGCTACACTTTTCTTCCCTCATCTAGCGAGCTTCAAACGGCTAGTACGGCTTAAAGCCTACTAGCCGGTAATTCACATCGCTTGCTTAGTCATGGCTAACGACTAATTTCAAAGCGCCACTACTGCTCATAACTTGTTGATAAAGCCAATATGTCTGTTAACTAGTTATTAACTATAAAATATAAGAGTCTTATATTTTAGGTAGCCTGTTAAAGATAAAAACTAGTGATTGTTGATTGTTCTTTAGTAGGGAGACAATCTTTTGACTTGGGGGAAGTAACATGCTATTCTTTATGTGAAAAATATAACAATATAATATTATAGAAAGTGTTACTGGTAAATAAAAGAAAGTAGGCGAAGAAGATGAGTACATTTAAGAATAATGACTTTTCTGATGTTCTGTTACAACGACGGTCGATACGTCTATTTGACCCCGAGCTGAAAATTAGTCGGGAGGAATTGCAAGATATGGTAGAAGAAACCATCACCGCGCCTTCCGCATGTAACTTACAATCCTGGCATTTTGAGATTGTTGACACTGAGGCGGGTAAGGAAAAGTTAAAATCCTATTTTATGCCCTTTAACTATCCTCAAATTGATTCCTGTTCCGCTATGGTGTTAATCTTTGGAGATACTCAGTCCCACAAAAACTATCGTCGTGTTTGGGAAGAAGCTTATGAAGCAGGGCGGATAAGCAAAGAAAAATTAGAAGAAGTTTTCGCTACCTTCTTGCCACTTTATGAAAACGGATCACGAGAATTTCTGATGGCGGATGCCATGATCGATTCTAGTATGGCGGCTATGCAACTCCTCTTAGTCACTCGAGGGCATGGTTATGAGGGCAATGCGATTGCTGGTTATAATAGTCAAGTGGCTGCTCAAACCCTTGGCCTAGATCCTGAACGCTATATTCCGGTTCTGGCTGTGGCGATCGGTAAGCCAGCCAAGAACGAGGAACAAAGTGCTGTCTATCAGCAACGCTACGGTGTCGACCAAGTCCTTCATTTCTTTGAAGAATAGGTTAGTTATAATTTTCTTAATGACCGATATATTTAGAGACTGTGATTTAGTTTCATGGTCTCTTTTTCTCTTTTACGCTAAAAGTGTTGGCGCGACAACAGGACTAGACTTGAGCTTCTGCTATAATATGGGTGTAGAAATAAAGCGCTCTCATGTGATATTTCGAGCAAGTAATAAGTTTAAACTGTCTCTTGACCAGTCAGTTTACCGATTAATAAATAATACGAGGAGGAAAGACAATGTCACAATATGATTTAGTGATTGTGGGTGCCGGCCCAGCGGGGATGACGGCTGCAATTTATGGGGTACGGGCCGATTTGAAGGTGTTAATGCTAGATAAATTAGCTCCCGGTGGACAAGTCATTAACACCAATGAAGTGGATAACTATCCTGGTAAACCTAAGATTAACGGGGCCGAATTATGTATGGACATGTTCCAACATACCCAATCTTTAGGGGCTGACTTCGACTACAAGACCGTTACCCGGGTGCAAGTGGCTGATGATGGGGTCATGAAGACCATTTACTTTGCTGAAGACGAAGAAACCGTCCAAGCGCCAACCGTGATTGTGGCTACTGGAACCCGGTCTCGGACCTTAAATATTCCCGGTGAAGAACAATTCAAGGGTTCAGCCATTTCCTGGTGTGCCATCTGTGACGGGGCCAAGTACCGCGACAAGGATGTTGTGATTATCGGTGGCGGGAACTCCGCTGTGGATGAGGGGACTTATCTAGCTGGAATCGTCAACCACTTAACCATCGTTACCGACTTTGACCTGACGGCTGACCCAGCTTCCTGTGACTACCTACGTTCCTTAGACAACGTGACGGTTTATCCTTATAAAGCTGTCCAAAGTTTTGAAGCCAATGAAGACGGTAGCCTCAAAGGGGTTAAATTTGCCGATAAGGAAACCGGCGAAAATGAACAAGTCGTTGAATGTGACGGAGTCTTCGAATACATCGGTGCGGTGCCAAGTACCGAATTTATCCAAGACTTAGGCATTACCGAGTCACACGGTTATGTAGAAACCGATGCCCATATGGCGACTGCTGTCCCAGGGATCTATGGGGCAGGGGACTCCAACAGTAAGTTCTTACGTCAAATTGTCACCGCTACTTCAGACGGCGCTACTGCCGCCCAAGAAGCCAGTGGTTACATCAAGAAACTACGGGCAGAAGGCAAGTACCAATAAGTGAAAAGCCTGGATTTATGCTAAAGTATAAGTAAATCAATGATTAAGGAGTGACCCTAAGTGATCAAAGAATTAGACAAAGAGACTTTCAAAGAAGACTTACAAAATGGGACTGTTTTGGTGGACTTTTACTCCAAAACCTGTGGCCCTTGCAAGATGTTATCCTTCATCTTAGACGATGTCGATAAGACTAAGGGGGATGACCTCTCCATCATCAAGATTTCTTTTGAAGAAAATCCTGACCTAGTGGAAGAATACGGGGTTGAAGGCTACCCAACCCTAATCGCCTTTAAAGACGGCGAAGAAGTTACCCGAAAAGCCGGCCTCCAACAAAAACCAGTCATCTTAAAAATGATCGAAGAAGCCGAGTAAAAGTAGAGTGCGACAAGCGCGCCAGAGAGCAAGACCACTGGAAGAAAAGGGTGTAAAAATTCTCAAAGAGAATTTGTCGCCCTTTTCTGAAGTGGACGCTTGCTCTGCGCTTGGAGCAGGTTTGAATAGAGTGCGACAGGTGCTTAAAAGATCGATAGAGCTACGCATACTATATCTGTAACTCGCTAGCGCTTCGAACAGCTATAGCACTGGAGCTAAAGCACAAAAATTCTTGAAAAGAATTTCTTGTACTTTAGTGAAGTGGAGATCGATCTGCACCTGGAGCAGGTTTGAATAGCGGTATATTGAAAAATAGCGTCAGTTTTACAGTAACTGGCGCTTTTTTTCTTCCCGTTTGGTCAACATTAACTATAAAATTTTTGACAAATACTTATTAGAAAGTGGAATAGGAATGGATAAGAAGGAGATTGCCGAGCTTATGGTTAGCTGGGCAAAAGAAGCTAAAATTCTGGTCGACGCTGGTTTGAAACAGGACTTAGGGGTCAAAGAAAAGACCGGCGCTCGCGACCTGGTGACGGTATTAGATGGTCAGTTGGAGCGCTTTTACCGTAGCCAAATCAAGAAATATTTTCCCAATGACCGCATCTTAGGCGAAGAAGGCCAGGGCGACCAGGCCCAGTCCCTAGAAGGGGCGGTGTGGATTATTGATCCTATTGACGGAACCCTAAACTTTGTCAAGCAACGTGCCCATTATGTGACCATGCTGGCCCGCTATGTGGATGGTGTTGGCCAAGTGGGGCTGATCTATGGCTTGGATACAGGTCAGTCGCTTTTAGCTCTGGCTCAAGAGGGCGCCTATTTAAATGGTCAGCCTCTGAATCTGGAACGGCAACAAGCTTTGGCAGATGTCAGCCTAGATCAAGTCCTCATGTCTACTGAGGCTTTACCCCTAGATGGTGACCTCGGTCTCTACCAGTTATCTAAAGCCAGCCTGGGCCTAAGAATTTTTGGTTGTGCGGGTTTGGATGTGGTCCACCTGGCCCTAGGACGGACGGGCCTTTACCTCAACCACCTCTACCCCTGGGATAACGCCGTTGCCCTCATCCTGGCTGACCTTTGTGGCTTTAAGCTGACTGACTTTCAGGGGCAGCCCTTGAACTTACTCGATCGTCAATATGTCCTCATGGCCTATCCCAAGATCCATGACCAAGTTCTTAACTATTTAAAAAAACGCAGATAAAGGAGGCGCTGAGTCGGGAAATTTTCCTAACATTCAGCGCTTTTTTAATAATTAATTGACTGAGCGAGCGGGTCTTTTTTCTGGCTGAAGAGTTGGATAAAGTCTTTGGCCGCGGGACTGAGTTGGACCTTGGCCTTGTAAATGAGGTAGGTTTCCCGGTAGAGTTCCATGTCTCGGACCGCTAAGTATTTGACCTGAGGATAAGTCTGGCTGGCAGACTTGGTGGCTAAACTAATGCCAAAGCCGGATTGGACCAGGGAGATGATGGAGGCGTCGTTCATGACCTTGTGGCGGACGTTGATGTCATTGTAGTGGATATCCCCGGTTGAACGCCCATACTTCTCCATGGCTAGGTGGCGGAGGTGCTCGGAGTCATAGGTGCGGAAGAAAGTTTCCCCTTGGATTTGTTTGAAAGTGATGGAGTCGTAGGCAGCCAGGGGGTGGTTTGTGGGGACCAGGATACCCAGACGTTCCTTAAGCAGACGGATACTTTTTAATCCCGGATAAGCGGGGTCGAATTCTTCACCGCTTAGGCAGGCCAGGTCGTAACTGCCGTCCATGACGCCCATAACCACTTCCTGGCTGAGAACCTCGGTATAGTTGATGGCGGTTTGGGGGTATTTTTCCTTAAAGACTTTGAGCAGTTCGGGGATAACAAAGTAAGTCGTCGAAAAGAGATTGGATGAGGACAAGGACAAGCTATCGTTGGTCTGGGCCAGTTCCTCTTGGATCTCGCGGATACTATCGGTAATATAGGTCATCCCTTGGACCAGGCGCTGGGCTAGCTTATGGCCGGCATAGGTGATTTGAATGTCGCGGCCAGACTTCACAATGAGCGGGATGCGGAGCTTCTTTTCCAGCTTAGCGATGGCCTTGGACAGGGTGGAGGGGGACAGGTAGAGTTGGGCAGCTGCCTTAGTCAAACTTTCGCATTCGACTACCTTGATAAAGTAAGTCAGGTGCTGCCAGTTAAGTTCTTTCATGATCGGGATCCTTTCAATCGTTGAAAAATATTCATTAATAGCAGAAATTATTTCAATTTATTTTTCCAATAAAATATTGTATGATTAATCACAAGAGGAGGGGTAACCGCTTCCATTGAGCTGTAACTTATAGATAAAGACAAGATCTAGTCTTTCCTCTAACGACTATCACTATAGCTTAATTATGAATATTTTTCACTAAAAAAGTTTAATGACGAGAAAGGAGCTGGACCATGTTTTACAATTTACTTTATGAAATTGATCAGCAAGTGGCGACCATTACCATGAATCGTCCCGACAGTGCTAATGGCATGGACCAAGGGATGATCAAGGACTTAGTGGCCGCTTTTCGCCGTGTGGAGACCGAGCCTGACGTTCGGGTAGTGGTCCTGCGCGCTAAGGGCAAGCTGTTTTCGGGTGGCGGTGACATGGAGTGGATGAATGACATGGTTGACCAAGGCCGGTCCTTTGCTTCCACAGACATCTATCGGGCCAATGAAATTGCCCAAGCCATCCGCAGCGTATCAAAACCAGTTGTGGCAGCGGTTCACGGGACGGTAGCTGGTGGGGCCGCGGGGATTATTATGGCCTGCGACTTCCGGGTCATGAGTGACAAAGCCAAGATTGTGCCGGCCTTCTCCAATATTGGCTTAAGTGGCGACACGGGCTTGATTTATTCCTTGATGCTGTCTTTGGGCTTTAGTCGGACCTATGAAATCATGGCGCTGGGCCAAGTGATTACCGCCCAAGAAGCTAATGACTGGGGTCTGGTGACCCGGTTAGCCAGTCCGGAAGACTTTGAAAAAACAGTCACTGACTTTATCGAGCTTTTGAAGAACCGTCCGACCCTGGCCTTAGCTAGACAAAAAGCAGCCATGAATGAATTCTTCTACCAAGACTTGGCTAAATTTGGCCTCAGTGAAGCCGTCAATATCCCTTATCTTTCCGGGACCGAGGACTTCAAGCAAGCCATCAAGGGCTTTGTCAATAAGGAAGAGGTTCATTTCCAAGGCAAGTAGGCCAAGTAAGCAAAAATGTAGTTAATAAAATAAAAAATTATATTGGAAAAACTAAGGAGGAAATGTCAATGACCGATGTATGTGAAATGTTAGGAATTAAATACCCAATCTTTTGTGGGGCTATGGGAGGAATTTCCCGTCCAGAACTAGTCGCTGCAGTCTCCAATGCCGGTGGGATGGGAATCCTAATGACCGCGGGAATGAAAGACGAAGCCAAGATCCGTGAAGCCGTTCAAAAGACGCGCGAATTAACCGACAAACCTTTCGGAGCCAATGTGGCTATTATTTCTGGTAACGCTAAAGAAGTGCTGGAAGTCCTGATTGATGAAGGCGTGAAATTCTTTACTACCGGTGCGGGGGACCCTGTACCTTTCATCGACATGATTCATGAAGCGGGCGCTAAGATCTTCCCAGTGGTGCCAAGTGCCCGGGTAGCTCGCAAGGTAGAAGATGCTGGCGCTGACGGCGTAGTCGTTGAAGGGATGGAAGCAGGAGGTCACGTGGGTCAAGCGACCACCATGACCCTGACCCGTCAAGCCGTTGAAGCCGTTGACCATGTGCCTGTTATTGCAGCAGGTGGGATTGCAGACGGCCACGGTTTAGCGGCTGCCTATGCCCTAGGCGCTGACGGCGTCCAAGTCGGAACTGTCCTCGTAGCTTCTACCGAAGCACCTATCCATGACAACTACAAACAAGCCATCGTTGACGCTAACGACACCGCCACCTTTGTATCTGGGTCCATGACTGGGGCACCTATCCGGATTGAAAAGAACGCTGCTGCTAAGAAGCACCACGACATGGATATGGATCCCGATGTAGATGTTAAAGGCATTGAGGCCTACACCATTCCATCCCTGACTAAGGCTGCTGCAGACGGTGATGTGAAGGAAGAAATCGTGACTTACGGGCAAATTGCTGGCTTAATCCATGAAGTCCGCCCGGTCAAAGAAATTATCGAATCCATCTTCCAAGAAGCTAACGAAGTCATCGATGCTTTGGCGGATAAAAAAATCTAAAGAAGAGAGTGTGACAAGCGCGACAAAGAGCAAGACCGCTGGAAGAAAAGGGCGTAAAATTATCAAAGAGAATTTGTCGTCATTTTCTGAAGCGGACGCTTGCTCTGCGCTTGGAACACGTTTTGAAGAGAAACTAGGACTTTTGACCTAGCCTTATCATTTTAAAAAAGCAAAAATCATCCAAGGAGGAAGATAAAGCATGACTGAAACACGTAAAGACTTAATTCCTGAATACGGTCCCTTACATGGCGTGAGAATCCTCGGTTTAGGATCCATTGTGGCCATGCCACATGCCGGTAACCTCTTAGCTGACTTAGGGGCTGAATTTATCCAAATCGAACGTCCCGGTATGGGGGACTCGCTGCGGATGTTGGCGCCTTTCTCTAAGAAAACCAAGGTGTCTAACGGCTGGATGCAAGACGCGCGGAACCGTTTAAGTATTACCCTAGAATCCAACCTCAACAATGAAGACGCCAAGGCGGTTTTCCTCGACCTGATCAAAGAAGTCGACATCTTCATGGACAACATGGTGTGGTTGAAGAAATTAGGCATTGACGATGATGAAATGCTGGAAGCTAATCCTAAACTGGTCATCTGCCACATCTCCGGTTTCGGCCAAGAAGCCTTTGGTGGCGAAGAAGGGGTTTCCGGACGGGCCTCCTTTGACATGATCGGCCAAGCTTACGGAGGCTTCTTGAACTTGAACGGGGAACCGGATGGGGCCCCAATGGTCGTGAAACCTTATCTCAACGACTATGTGTCTGCTCTAAACGCGACTTATGGAGTCCTAGCGGCTTATATCCACGCCCAAAAGACTGGTAAAGGCCAAGTGGTGGATGTGGCCCAATATGAAGCCATGGCCCGGATCCTCTGCGATACCTTTGTGACCTATACCGAAAATGGAGAAGACAAGGAACGGACCGGAAACAAGACCACGGCCTTCCAACCTTATGGACTATTCTTCGACAAGAATGGCGAATACGTGGTGGTTGGTGCCTTTGGGCGGAACGTCTATAACCGTTTCCTTGAAGCAGTTGGCTTTGACAAGGAATACTTCGCCTATGAAGTCGCTGGTAACGGGGTCGAAGCCGTGATGTCCGAACGTGGCCAAGAGCTGGACCAAAAGATTAAAGAATGGTGTAGCCAACGGACCGCTAAGGAAATCGAAGACACCCTAAACGCTCACCGGGTGCCCGCTTCCAAGGTGAACAAGGCTTCAGACGCCTTGAATTCTGAACACTTCAAGGCTCGTAACAACTTCGTGACCTATACCGACCAAACCAGTGGTGAAGAAGTCACTGCCTTCGGTGTCGTGCCTCATATGAGCGAAACCCCAGGGAAAGTATGGCGGGGTGCTCCAGCCATGGGTCAAGATAACGAACTCGTTTATGGCGAGCTCTTAGGTTACTCTGAAGAGAAAATTGAGGAACTCAAGGAAAAAGGGCTAATTTAATAAGTATTTCTCAATATAAAAATTAAAACAGCTCCTTCACTAGTGTGATTTCACTGGCGGGGGAGCTGTTTTTACGCTTGTTTAAATGACTGGAAAAACTTAATAATGATATTTACAAGATAATACTTCAATGGCGGATGATTTTATCCGGTAGACTAAGCGATCTTGCTGGGTTAATCGGCGGGACCAGTAACCAGACAGGTCATATTTAAGAGGCTCGGGCTTGCCTAGACCCTGGTAGGGATTTTCTTTAATCGCCCTTAGTAGCTTATAGAGCTTGTCGTAAATCTTCGGGTCGTGGGACTTCCAGTAATCTCTTTCGATTACCGCCCGCTTACTCCAATGAACTTCCATTAGATCTCCTCAACTTCATAATCGCCCTGGTCGAGTTCTTCCATGGCTTGGTAGAGGTTTTCCCGGTTAGCTCGACTAGAAAGCAAATGGTAGGTTTCCATTAAGCTATCAAAATCCGATTTTGCCATCACCACCACATCATTGCCGTTTTGAGAAGTGACCGTGTACTCCACAGAATCTTCGTTGATCACGTCCATGTATTTTTTCATATTTTGCCGAAAATCGCTATAATTAGTAATTTCCATCATTCTCACCTCAGTACTATTGTACAAATACTTGTACAATAAAGCTAGTATTTAATAATAAAACAGCTCCTTCCCTAGTGTTACTGGTGGAGGAGCTGTTTCGGTGTAGAAAAATCTTAAGGAAGTAAAGTCAATTTTTACTCCTCTTCAGCTACCAAGGCAAAAACCCGAGCCGGGAAGCTGGGGGCGCCTTTGACTTTTAGGGGAGCAACGACAATGACTGCGCCTTGGGTTGGTAGGGCAGAGAGGTTATTTAAGACTTCGACTTGGTAGCGGTCTTGGTCTAGCCAGTAGAATTCACCCGGCAAGGCTTCTTGGTCATGGTAGATGTGTCCAGGATCGGTATCCAGGTTTTCGTGGCCAATGGCTTTGACATTACGTTCGTGGGCAAGAAATTCCAAGGCTTCTACGGTCCAACCCGGGGTGTGGGCTTGGCCGTTTTCATCTTCGTTATAGAAGGCTTGGGGATCGTCCCAGCGCTTGGACCAGTCACTGGCAAAGGCAACAAAAGTTCCCGCGGGAATCTTACCGTGGTCAGCTTCGTAGTCTAAAATAACTTCTTTAGTGACGGAGAAGTCAGGGTCAGCGGCAACCTCTGCTTCCAGGTGGAGGACATAGAGAGGTAGGATCAGTTCGTCTAGGCCCACCCCATCTAAGAGCCGTTTGCCAGCCGCAAAGTGGCCAGGAGAATCGATATGGGTCCCGTAAGAGGTGGCTAGGGTGTATTCCTTGGCGTAAAAGCCATCCTGGTCGATGGTATTCAAGGTTTTCTCTTGAATGGGGTCAAAGGCATTAAAAAGCGGAATATTTTCGTGCAATTCGTGGGATAGGTCGACGCGTTTGGCATTCAATAATTGGGAAAGATCTTGTGACATCGGGCAGGACTCCTTTTGATTTATCTGATAGTAACGAGTAATTGCAATAGGTATTTTGAATTGTTCTTATCTTAGGGAAGACCTTGGTGAAATGCAAGAGCGGACTGACCGTGACCAAGACACTTAGCCAGGTGAAAGCTTGACCTGATAGGCTTTTTAGCGGAAATATGAAATAGTGATCAACGGTGATTTAGAGCTAGTCAGGACTTTTCTCTCGACGAGGAAATTATTCAATTTATATCGCTACTTATCAGTTCAAGCGATTATCAATCGGGAGAAAACTTATTCTAGCAGCCTTTCTTTTTAAATCATGAAAAATAAGGGCAAAAGTCGCTGAAATCGGTAATTGACAGTTTGACATAAAGCGCCTATGATTGATCCACAATAACTTATAACTAATGAAGAAGCGGGAGTAGTGCTTGACTAGGCATTGAGTCCCATCTGACTGAAGGACCTCAGTCAAGGCTCCCGCGACCTTCAAGCATTGTTGGTGAGACAGCCGCAAAGCATCCCGTCTAAGCCTCCATTCAGGCTGCTGAGTGCCTTGTGGTTGGACCGAGAAAGAGGTGGTTAAGCGAAAAATGACTAGTCGAATGTTACTCAGAATAAAAAAGGACTTGATCAAGAAAGCCTTGAAACAGTGACTTCTCTGGAAAAGAAGAACTGGATCAAGGCTTTTTTCTTTACTGTAAAATTAGCTTAATGCTTAGTAATGCAGTTTTTGAATCGTTTGAATGACTTGGTCAGGTTGGTTGGGGTCGACAGCAATTTGTTTTGTGGTTTGGGCCATTTTATAAGTTTCATTGATATAAGTCGACTCGGGGATGGCGGAAAAGTCTGGCAGGTCAAAACGCAGGGGGATATTGTAAAGGTTAATGGTCCCATCGTGGTTAGAGGAGTAGGTCACTACCCCATCGACCAGGCGGTTGCCGGCCAGTTGGGTAACGGTTTCTGGGTATTTGGCCCCTTTGGCTAGGTAGGGATTAATGAGGGTTCCTTGGGGAATGATATGGACATTAATGGCCTCGGCGTTTTGGTTGGGCCCCAATTGCAGCCAAATCCGGGCGTATTCGATAGCTAAGGGATCGTAAGCGGCTAGGAGATTGTTGGGAGCAGAGACCTGACTTTCATCTGACTGGGCTTCATTGGCTGCAGTCTGGACTTCTGTTTGATTTGGAGTGGACTCAGCGACATCTTCGGAATTAGTCTGGGAAGTCTCCTCAGACTTACTTTCTGAAGAATCAGAAACCGCGGATCCCTGACTAGACGGTGGTTCAGACACTGAGGACTGCTTGGTGCTTTCCTTTGATGGCGCACAGGAACAGCCAAGTAAGCTAGCGGACACTAGGGCTAGGGAAAGATATTTTTTCCATTGCATGACGGATCACCTCTTGATCTAATTATAATATATATTATATATTTTGAAGCGCTTTCTAGCGGATATGATAAGCAAGGAGACCATGAGGCCAGAGAAAAAAGTGGGTATGTGTTATACTAAGTCAAATCTAAATGAAAAAGAGATGATAAAATGACCACAATTAGACCAATCCAAGCTAAAGACGACGTCCAAATCGCTAAAATTATTAGAAACTCCTTAGAATCGGTGGGCCTAGACCAACCGGGAACAGCTTACTATGACCCGGAACTGGACCATTTAAGCCAGTTTTACCAAGCCAAGCCGGAAAGCCGCGGTTATTTTGTGGCCGTAGATGACAAGGACCAGGTCCTCGGTGGGGTGGGCTTTGCCGAATGTGACCTCTTCGACCAATGCGCGGAGCTACAAAAGATCTATTTAGCGCCAGCTGCCCAGGGTCAGGGCTTAGGCCGGGCTTTAATGGAAGAATTGATCCAACAAGTCAAGTCGGCTGGCTACCGTCAACTCTATTTAGAGACCCATTCTTCCTTGAAGGCCGCTATTGGCCTCTATCAGAAATATAACTTTAAGGAAATTCCCCAACCGGAAAACTTGATCCATACCACCATGGACCGCTTTTTCTTGAAGGACTTGTCAGATTAGTCGCTTGGCAAGGAAATCTATAAAAGTGAAAAGACACAGGAAAATGTTTGTTGAACAGCTTCCTGTGTCTTTATTTTTAGTTACTATTAGCGGCTAGTCGATTAGTCGACGCGGTAATAGAATTCTTCTGGATTTTCAATAGAACCCGTGTCTTGTGACAACATTAATCGGTCACGAGAGTAATCGGAGGAATCAGTATAGGGTTGTGAGGAGTATAAGGGCACGATTTGAGTACCCGCGGGTGCAATGATTAAACCGGCTCCTGTTGAAGAAGTTCGAATGCCAGCCCATAATACTTGACCTTTAATTTCTGCATTATTCACACTGACAGTCTCTCCAGTATCAACTTCTCCGTTTTGATCAATGGTCATCTCGCGACCCTGACCATTACGCCAGGTGCCTGCAAGAGTAGAGAAGTCCCCTTGTTGGATTTGGTTGATATCTAGGCCTTGCTGGCTGCGCTTAGAAGGCGCCAGGTCTCCAGCAATGGTAGGAACAGATTGACTACTTGCTGCAGCGGTGGTTGGCGCTAGGTCTTGCCAATTCAAGGATTCAATATCCACTTCCTTCTCATTTTCTAGGCCGAGTAAGGGCGCGGGGTCCTTGGTATCTTGTAAGTCATAGTCGACTTTCTTGATCTCTTCGACCTTGCCGTCATCAGTAATGCGATAATTAATGGCATGGGCTTCAGGAGTTGGTGAGTGGAAGTTGTTGTAGACAAAGCTACCATTATCATAGATAGTGAGGATCCGACGTTCACCACCAGAACCCGCAACGCCACCTTCCTTAGCAAGCACTGGTTTATTGTCTTCTAGGGTATAGATAGCAATAATGACGTACTGGTCTCTAAGAATTAACTCATCTTGGCCGTCCTTGTTGATGTCATAAAAGGCATACTGGATGTTTTCACCATTGGAATCATTGATAATGGAGGCGACGTATCCAGTTTCGGGGTCATCGATCTTGGCACTTTGGATGTCCTTGTTCTTGGCCAGGTCAACAATCTCCTGGTACCAATCCAGGGTCGATTGGTAGAGCTTGTGAACTTCTTCTGGCGTCTTGCTTTCGGTCTTTTCTTCTTTATCCGCTTCTTTTTCTTTACTATCTGATTTTTTTGAGCTGGCTTCAGAGCTTACTGATTCTTGGTTTTGAGAAGTGGCGCTTGACTGGTCAGCCTCTTTTTGACAGCCGACTAAGAATAGGGACACTAAGACAGATAAAGAGAGGAGCGTCCGTTTTTGCTGGTGAATTTTTGAAAGAATTGCTTTTGTTGATAAATTGATTTTCTTCATATTTCCTCCTAGGGTTAAAATTTGATCGGTGAATAGCCAGTCCAAGCTGTCACTTGATGAAAACCCTTTCTTTAATTAAAGACCTTAGCGATGGCTTTGTCAAGGGAATTTGGGTGCCTTTAGAGGAGAGATTTGCTATGCTTGTTTTAGTAATATATAGCTTCTAGTGATTAGGTTTTCCGAAAATTTTCTTCAGTTGAGAGAGGAGATCACCATGATTAATCAATTAGAGTATCGTAAAGCCAACAGTGAGGCTCTATTGGCGACGGCAGAGCGTGTAGGTCGTGAAGCAGGACGTGAGGAAGGTATAGAAGTAGGACGTGAATCGGAACGCAAATCAACCATTCAAAAAATGATAACTAATGGCATGACTACTGACCAAATTGCAGTCATTTTAGATCTGCCCCTTGAAGAGGTTGAGAAATTTCTAGAGACCTCGGAGGATAACGATTAATCCTTTGCTTCACGTGATTGAAAATCCTATAGAAAGTAAAGACACAGCAGTCCCTTATTGCTGTGTCTTTTTTACTTTATTAAAATACTAGCTAAAATCAGCCGGCTTATATATATTAAGCGGGCTATTTTTTCGGCTAAGCCATTCACCCATAACAAGAAGTATATGATTACTATTGATCGCTTACGGGAAAGCTTTTTCAAATTGAAAAATTCGATCAAACACCACCTTAAGTTGAAAAAGCTGAATTGACGCCTTTTTTAGCAATAAAGCCAATAGGGTGAATGTATTTTTAACACCTTAATAGTAAAAGACCTAAAGTGCCGATTATAACTGATAGTGAATGGGTATCCCGCTCGTATTGCTAGACAAAGAATAGATATGCTAAACTTCCAAACTAATAACTGGATAGTTATTAATCCAATCCTTGATCAGAGACTTACGAGCCTAGTGCCCGTATTTTTTCTTGGATAGAGATAAAACGAATGACCTTTGGAGGTATATCTATGAAAAAAATTGTATTGTCACTTGTCGCTATCGCCATCGTTGCTGCGGGCTTTATCTTTTTTTCTCGACAGCAAGAAGAGAAGAAGGTGGTTCTCGGTGTCAGTGGACAGAGTGCAGGAATGACCAAATACGTTGAACAAGCCTTAAAGGAAAAAGGCTACAAGCTGGAACTGTCTGTTGCTGAGAGCACCATTGCAAGTAATGAAGGCCTGATGGACGGGTCAGTCGATGTCAATATCATGCAACATGAAGCCTATATGAACCAATTTAATAAAGACCGCGGTGCCAGCTTAGTCAAAGCCGAGAAACCCCTCTTTGAACAATTTATTGGCGTTTACAGTAGAAAGCATAAATCCCTAGATGAACTTCCTGATGGGGCCAAAGTAGCCATTCAAAATGATGCCTCAAATATCCAACGGGCCCTCCGCGTCTTAGAACAGGCCAAATTAATTGAAGTCAAACAAGATATCCCTAAAGGCGAAACCCTAACTCCCTTAGATGTGACCTCTAATCCAAAAAATCTGGAATTTGTGGAATTAGGTGGGGGCACCTTGATCGAGTCCCTGGATGAAGTGGATATTGCGATTTTCAGTGGTCTAGCGGCACATAAGGCCGGCTTTAAAACCGAAGATGCCCTTTACAAATTTGAACCCAAAGATTTAAAGGCCAATGCCCTTATCCTAGCTACTAAGGATGGTAACCAAGATAAAGAGGCGGTCAAGATTATCCATGACGCCTTTGAATCCAAGGAATCTGCCGAACTGGTCAAAGAGGTCAGCGGCGGGACCTGGTTCCCTTATACAGGTGATTAAGATGACTGAGCCCTTAGTAGAAATCAAACATTTGCGCAAGTTCTATGGCAATTTTGAAGTCTTATCGGATATTAATCTCACTATCAATGAAGGCGATATCTATGGCCTGGTTGGGAAGAGTGGGGCCGGCAAGTCGACCCTGCTGCGCTGCATCAACGGTTTGGAAAGTTTCGATGCGGGATCCATCCAAGTCCTCGGTGAAGATATCCAAAGCTTATCAGGCAATGCACTGAGACACCTGCAAAAAGAAATTGGCATGATTTTCCAGCAATTTGAGTTAATTAACCGTAAAACGGTCCGTGATAATGTCGCCTTGCCCTTAAAATTATGGAATATTGAAGAGAATGACCAGCGGATCCAGAGTTTATTAGACTTAGTGGATATGTCGGCTAAGGCAGACGCCTATCCCGGCAAGTTATCTGGTGGGCAAAAACAGCGGGTAGGTATTGCCAGAGCCCTGTCCTTGAACCCTAAGCTTCTCCTCTCTGACGAAGCCACTTCTGCACTGGACCCCTCAATTACCCGGTCAATTATTGACCTCTTACAGGAAATTAACCAAAAATTGAAGCTAACTATTATTGTGGTCACCCATGAAATCGAAGTGGTGAAAAAGATCTGCAACAAAGTCGCCATCCTCGAAAATGGCAAGATTGTTGCAGCAGGAAATACAGTGGATCTCTTCCTTGACCAGCCCCCCGCTTTAAGGCGCTTAATGGGGCTTGAAGAAGAGACCGAGCCCCAAGTGGAAGCGGGGCACTTTGCCTTTAAGTTGGTTCTCCCTAATGTGGACCAGCAAAAGGACCTCTTATCGCGAATTTTTTCCGACTTACAAATTCCTTACACGATCGAGGACGCCCATTATGAGGAAATTAATGACCGTACTACGGCCTATTTTAAAATTCAGCTTGCTGCCGAGCATCGACCCGTCGTAGAAAGCTATTTAAAAGACCATCAGATTGAATGGAGGGAATAAGATGGAAGCGAGTTTAGTAAAATTATCCGCAATTTTAGGCCCATCGGTTTTTGACACGGCTTATATGGTGTTTTTTACCATGATCTTATCGACCGCCTTAGGTTTTGTCATCGCGGTGGCCTTGTATTATACCGATAAAGAAGGGCTGCGACCCAATGCTTTCATTTATGGCATTTTGGATGCCTTCATTAATATTGTCCGCTCCTTTCCCTTTATTATCCTGGTTGTGGCTGTCATCCCCTTAACCCGTGGCATTGTTGGCGGGGTGATCGGGCGGACAGCGGCCTTGGTGCCCCTAACCATCAGTGGAACCGCCACCGTGGCGCGCCTATTAGAGAATTCCTTCCGCGAGGTGGGGCGGCCCTTGATTGAGGCCATCCGTTCATTTGGAGCCAGCGACTACCAAATCATGAAGGAAGTCGTCTTAGTGGAAGCGGCGCCCTTGGTGATTGTCAACTTAACCGTGGCCATTATTGGCATTATCGGAACCACTTCGGCTGCCGGAACTGTTGGCGCTGGCGGCTTGGGTTCAGTGGCCATTAACTACGGCTACAACAGCTTTGACTCCGTGATCATGTACGGGACCGTCCTGGTGATCATCCTCATTGTTCACTGCGCCCAATTTGTTGGCAACTACCTCTATAAACAGTCCCTAAGATAGTAATCGCTGTAAAAATGAATCTAATGGAGAAGACAAAAATGAGTAAAATTGAATTAATCAAACGCATTATTAATAAAGAAGAAACTGACTATGTCCCCTTTTCCTTTAAATCCCACCTGCCCCAAGTCGACCATGATCCGGTAAAATATGCCCAGGCCCTAGCAGAAAAAGTTAAGAAATATGACCTAGATTATGCGGGCCACAGCAGTAACGGGCTCTTTACGGTGGAGGACTATGTAGATGAGGTGGACCATTCCCCCGTCTATAAGGGCGGTGTCTCTAAAGTGGTTAAGACCCCTTATAACCACCCAGAAGATTTAAAAAAGCTGCCCCATGACCTCGATATCTCTACTGCCTCTTACCAGCGCGAGTTAAAATCGCTGACCTACTTATTGGATTTACTAGGCGACCAAGTGCCGGTTACGGTGATTTCCTTTAGTCCCCTAACCATCCTGGACAAGCTGACCCAGGGGCGGGCGGTTGAATTTATCCGCAGTGGCGAGAAGGAGCTCATCCATCAAACCCTGGAAAACTTGACCAATGTCCAAGTTCAATATGTTCAAGCAGCCTTGGAATTAGGCGCGTCAGGCGTCTACCTGGCCTCTCAGTTTGTCCGCTATGACCGGGTGACGGAGGAAGAATACTTAGAATTTGGTAAAGCCTATGACTTAAAAATATTAGAAGCTTCCAAGGCGGGTTGGTTTAACAGCTTCCATGCCCATGGGACTAATATTATGTTTGACCTGATCAAGGATTATCCCATCCAGGTCTTTAACTGGCATGCCTTTGAATCCCTACCTAGCGTAGAGGAAGTCTTCCAGTATAGCGATTTCGTCCTGAATTGTGGGGTTGACCGCTTTAGCTTCAACGACTTTAACCGTAATGCCATCCGCAACCAAATCTACCAAATCTATAAAGCCACTAAGGGGCAACGCTTATTACTTAGCCCCTCTTGTGGGACCAATAGCTTCTTTGACCCCGAGCTGATCTATTATATCAAGAAAGTCAAAGCGGAAACTGATCGCATCTTTAATCTACGGACTGAGGCTTAGTAGTTGATTGGTGTTTGGATGGAAAAGTTTATTTTATAAATGAAAAAGCACAGCAAGTCCGCTAGTCATTGAAGGGATTGCTGTGTCTTTTTATGCTTTGGAATTTTGGTGTGGTTAGAGGTTTTAGTCTACTCTATAGTAGAATTCTTCAGGCATTTCCATTGTGCCATAGGTTTGGGCTACAAGTAATCGGTCACGACTATAGTCAGAGGCATCGACAAGGTCAAGCATGGGAGCTTTCATCTGGGTTCCTGCGGGAATAATATTTAAAGCTGCACCACCATACGAATCAGGTTCCTTAATATTTACAATCATAGTTTGACTTTCCATTCTAAAAGGATCTAGAAATATATATAGGTTACCATTGACATAACCATCTTCATCAATGACAAGTTCCTCTCCATTTCCATTGCGCCAAGTACCCACTAAAGTGGAGTGATCACCTTGTTGGAGTTGTTCGATATCAATACCTTGGTGGGAAGTAGTGCGACCAAGGTCACCAGCAATAGTAGGAACTGACGACTCATTGACGGAACTGTCTGATTCAGTCTCTTCTGCTTGGCTTTCACTTTCAGTCTTTTCTTCCTTGGCAGCTTTCTCTGCTTTTTCTTTCTTTTCCTTACTTTCTGACTCTTCCTTGCTGGATTCCTTTTCTTTAGATTCTTCTTTCTCTGAACTGGCTTCAGAACTTACTGATTCTTGGCTTTGAGAACTTGCGGTGGATTGGTCAGCGTCGTTTTGGCAGCCGACAAGGAATAAGGCGAGTAGGGCGGTTAGGGATAGGAGTTTGTGATTTGCTTTCTTCATGGTTGTTTCCTCCGTCTGTATGGTGTTTATTTGTCTCAAAAAAGTATATTTTGAAAACCCTTTCTTTAATTAAAGCTTGTTAGAATGGCTTTGTCAAGGGGATTGGAGCGGAATTGCTTTTTTGGATTTAAAAGGTGAATTATGTTAGGAATACTGTCCAGTAATCAATGTTCCACTAGGAATAGACTGAGGTCTATATGGTAAAATGAATCATAATACTAAGCGATTAAAGTGAGGGGTGAATGGGTTGGCAGATAATTCTTTAGACCAAGAAGAATACCTATCGAAGTCCCAAGCGATTGCGCTTTGGGATAGTGGAGCCCTTCAGGCATTTGAAGTGGGCACAATCAAGGGCCTACAGGAAATCCATTATGCCTTATTCCATGATTTACCAGGTTATCAGGCAGGGAAATTGCGGGATAAGAATATTTCGAAGCAAGGCTTTCGCTTTGCTAGTGCGATTTATTTAAGAAGTGCGGCACAAGCGATAGAGAAGATGCCCCAGCAGACCTTTGACGAGATCATCGATAAGTATGTGGGAATGAATATTCTCCATCCCTTTATGGAAGGAAATGGGCGGGCGACTCGGATTTGGTTGGACCTTATTTTGAAGCAAGAACTCGCTTTATGTGTCGATTGGCAACAAATTAATAAGACCGATTATCTATCGGCAATGGCCATGAGCCCTACTAATCCCCACTTTATTAAAATATTGCTGAAAGAAGCTCTGTCCGATGCTATTGACAGTCGTCAAGTCTATATGAAGGGCGTTGAGCAGTCTTATTTTTATGAGGATTTGAATGCTTATTCGATGGAGGAGATAGATGCTGATGATTCGGGTGAGAAGGATTAGAAAAATCTTATTTTCTGCTTAATAAAAAATCACATGAAAAAAGCTCCGAAAAATGTCACAATTTCTGTCATTTTTCGGAGCTTTTATTCTCTATCTAAAGTTCGGTATATTTTTTATTGCTGCCCTTACTTTTCTCTACGGGATATTTTTTGGCGTTGAGTTTTAACTTTTCTTCGATAATTTGATTAACATCGAGGTCTAAATTATCTGCAAACATCAAGCTATAGATCAAGACATCCGCTAGCTCTTCTTTGATGGCTTGCAGGTTTTTGTTACCTTCTTCCGCTGATTTCCATTGGTAAATTTCAAGGAGCTCGCTAGCTTCTAAGACAATTGAGAGGGCGAGGTCTTTTTCGTTATGAAACTTGCGCCAATCTCTCTCATCGCGAAAGGCATTAATTTTATCGATTAAATCCATCATTTTCTCATTCCTTTAACTCATGGTTTTGTGCTTTTTGGAGCATTGCTTGTAATTCTTTATCAACAGCATGGATGTATAAACCGTTAATTCCCCGTTTGAGGAGGACATTTAACTGATTTTGTAAGAGTTTATCAGAAATATCGACCTTCTCACCAGATTCCAGTGTCCGTTTTTTAGTCATTTGATCAGACCTAGCGGCACTAGCATCGTAAATGACTTTACCATTTCGATATTTTACCGAAGGGCCGATAATGACGCCAGCATAATTCAAGTCGAAACCTTGAATGGTATAAGTTGACCCCACTTCATGTAGGGACTTTGGTTGTTCTGCCCAAGACTGATTATCCTTACTTTTACTTGGTTGCTTAGTATCAGTATAGTTCCATGGTAGTTTAAAATCTCCATCCTCAACATACCAAGCTGATTTTTCCTTCGTAGGCGCCTTCCAGTCCCAATCATAGGTAGCTAACATCCGTGAGATCCCATTGTCTCGATTTTGTGCTTTTTCGATGATCGCTTGATACATGCTTTGGCT
The DNA here is from genome assembly GCF_001543175.1 of Aerococcus urinae. Lineage (NCBI taxonomy): Bacteria > Bacillati > Bacillota > Bacilli > Lactobacillales > Aerococcaceae > Aerococcus > Aerococcus urinae. The sequence continues at coordinate 1,791,381 of NZ_CP014161.1, read as the reverse complement.
GTCATCAAATATTTTGATATCGTAACCCAAGCTGTCATTTGGGATATTGGTAATCTTTCTGTCTTTAACGAAGGTGTTGATCCATTCTACCGTTTCCGGTCCAGAATGAATCCGCATTCGGTTTTCTAAGTAAATATAGTTATCGTTTTCAATACTTCGATCAATCATCTGATCAATTCTAAGATTTTCCCAATATTGGGTTCGTGCAATAATTTGGTCTTCGTCAAAGATCAGAATAACCAATTTAGCATGTTCTAAAATATCCGTTAATTGGTCTTTTCCACTATACCCTTGGTTACCTTGGGTGAGTAATAGGTGGCCTTCATCGATCAAGACGATATCAACAGGATGATCAAGTTTTTTAGCTTTGTTGATAAAGGTGGTTGGTTTTAATACTTTTTCATCCTTTTTCTTTTGGATATTTAATTTTAAGGCGATATCATTATAAACCTGTAATTGCTCATTATGGTTGACTAATAAATAACAATCTAAGGGATCGTCAAGCGAATCAATGATCTCAGCCTCATCATTTTCAATATGACTATCTTGGTATCTAAGGTTATTCAATTCATAAAATAGAGCACTCAGTAAGACGGTCTTACCCGCTCCAGCTTCACCACTAACCAGGATTAATTCAGCTTCTTCATCTGATTTTGAACTTTTTTGCTTTTTAAAATTATCAAGGACCTTATCAAAAATTTTCTTTTTGGCTTTTATTTGTTCAAGAGTTAATTTATGGAAGGGCGAGGCTTTAAATAAGGCGCTGTCTTTAATGACAGACTCATCGGGAAAGATTTCAGGCTCGTGATCATGTAAATCTTGCCAGATTTTGGAAGTAAAATCTTCTAAATATTCATGGGTATAATATTTAATTTGCGGATTATTTCTTCTGTTATTCAATTGACCGATATTTGGGTTACCAGACATATATAACATTAATCGATTTTCGATATCTAAGGTCAGCGATTTATTGAATTTTTCATGACCAATAATAAATAAGCTGGCCGATTTAGCCTGTTTAAATTCTCGCCAATCTTGTCTTTCAATAGGGTCTCTAGTTAAGTGTTGTTGGGTGCGCGAAATAATATTAGTCGTTTCGCCAACATAACCGATAAATTTTTTGCTCTTTTCCCCGGTGATCACATAGACAGTAGGGTAAGCCAAAAACATGTCGCTTTTACTTACTGAATTTGTCAGCGTTTCAGTGTTTTTTTGCATCGACTGCTCAAATTTCTTCAGAGCAGTTTCATCATAGTCTATTTGTTCTATTATCGGTCGGTCATTAGTCATCTGATATCACCCAAAAAATATTATTTAATAATTAGTATAACAAAAACATGCTGAGGCGAGGAGTTCTGGGTGAAAGTTTTTATTTCAATTACTTAAAACATGAATGCATATTATATAAAAAGCCCTCTCCCTGGTCCGCATGTAGAAATTACATTAAGCGTGGAGAGGTTCTGTTATAGATAGTATATAGTAATTGATAACATTATTTACCAAAATATTTTAATTATTTCTTTCAACTAACAGGGAAATAAAGCCTCAGAAGAAAATTTTTTAACGTAATTCCTGCAAATACAGAAAAACAAGCTGATAGAACATCACTAGATCTGTCTAATGTAAATAGACAAACATACTCTGCAGGTGAAGAAGTTATGCTAGCAAATGAAAATGCTAATAAAGCACCGATTACAATTAATTCTGTCTCGTCAGATCCTAATATGTTCCCCATCACTCCAGGTGGCTGTTTTATTAATTTTTTTCATAAGTAGTAAGCCTTTTTCATTCATAAGCTACTCTAGTAAATACGTGACAAAATAATATATATGTATTATTATAAAAGATGATATTCTTACTATAAGAATGTCAATAACTTTCTATTTTTATAACTAAATCGGAAAGCTAGTAAAAGCCACCACTATAGGTGGCTTTTGCTGTTTTAAAATCATAAATAGAAATTCACTTTTTAATATTTAAAAGTGAATTATTATAGGGTTATATTCAATATATACATAGTAATAAATAGTTATATAGCAAATAATAAAGATGGTATACTTGAAGATATGTAAATTAAGGAGGTAAAAGCAATGACAAATTCTGTAAGTTCTACACCTGAATCAAGATATTCTTTAGCTTCTTTTTTTGCAGGTGTTGGTGGAATTGAGCTAGGTTTTGAACAAACCGGCAAGTTCAGAATTGATTATGCTAACGAATTCGATAAAAACGCAGCAATTACATATAAAACTAATTTTCCTGAAGTGGAATTAGATGAACGAGATATTCACGATGTTTTGCCATCTGAAGTTCCAAATTCAGATATATTCACAGGTGGCTTTCCTTGTCAGGCGTTTAGTATTGCAGGTTATCGAAAAGGATTTGAAGATGAGCGAGGGGATTTATTCTTTGAATTGCTTAGAATTATTAATCATAAAAAGCCTCAAGCTATATTTATTGAAAATGTAAAGAATATGGTTACTCATGATCATGGAAACACTTTTAAAGTCATTCGTGAAGCTTTAGTAACAAATGGATACTTCATTAAGTGGAAAGTTCTAAATACAAAAGATTATGGAAACATTCCACAAAACAGAGAAAGAATATATATAGTGGGGTTTAATAATAAAGCTCAGTATGATTCCTTTGAATTTCCTGGTGAAGTAACATTAACTACTAAGTTACATGATATATTAAATTATGAAGATAAATTTGATGAAGCATATTATTATAGGGAAGGTAAACAACCATTTTATTCTACTCTCGCTGAAGGTGTTACGAATGAGGATTCAGTTTATCAATGGAGAAGGCAATATGTTAGAGAAAATAAATCAGGTGTTGTTCCTACTCTAACTGCAAATATGGGAACTGGAGGGCATAATGTTCCAATTATTTTAACAAAAGGGGGAATTAGAAAATTAACTCCAAGAGAAACATTTAATGTCCAAGGTTTCCCAGAGGAATTTAATTTACCTAAAGATATGGCTAAAAGCCACCTATATAAGCAATCTGGAAATAGTGTTTCTGTTCCTGTTATTAAAAGAATTGCAACAAATATAGCTAAAGCATTAGATATTAAAGTTAATAGGAAGAAAATAGAAAATAAAAAATTAACTAGATCTAATTTTGCGTTAATATTTACAAGTATACATGGTAGATATAGTGGTTATTCAGAATTAGTAGAAACATTTGATACTATAAAAGAAGCAGAATTATTTAAAGATTCTCAATCCAAGAATATAAATATTCTATCTGATGATGAATATATTCATTTAATCAAAAAAGGTAAAAGTCAGCAATTTTATATGATTGTTCCATTATAGAGTGCTTTAAAGGGAGATTATCATGTCAGAATTTTTTTGGAATCTACAAACTGATGACGATAAGAAAAGGTATATACAACTACTACAAATAGTAGGATCTTTATCTAATCTGTTTGCTGATACAGTTAATCCTTTTCTTTATTATAGGGCTCATGAAAATTTATTTTGTGAAGTCTTTAATGCCAAAAATTTATCTCGAGGCGATATATCTTTTGATGCTGTCAAAGGAAATCTAGGGATAGGACTAAAAACTTTTTTACAAGGTAATGGAAATACATTTCAAAAAGTAGCAGAATTTAATTCTGATTCAGATTTATTTAGAGGACTTGTCACGGATGAAGAAGTTATATATAAGGTATCTGAATTAAGAAATAAGCGTATTAAAATGACTCAAAATGCTACAAATACTAAATTAAATCTTTATCATCTTATTACTCGCGATGAAGGATGTATGAACGTTGTAGAAACTCCAATGGATTTAGTAGACATTAATTCAATTAAGATCCCTAAAAAGCAATATAAAAATACTATACATTTTTCAGATAAATATAATGAATATTCTTTTTCTCGTTCTAAAAATACTTTGCTAAAAAGGTTTAATACTAGTGAACAGCATATTATATGTCAATTTGAGGTAGAGATACTTAAAAATCCTTTCGATATACTATTAAACTTATCAAATTACAACGACGATAAGAATAATGATTTGTCACAGAAACAGGATGGTCTAGAATATATAATATTACCTCTATATTCACCCAAAGATGGTAAAGTGCAACTGAGATCTGGTTTAAATCAATGGAATGCTAAAGGAAGGCCACGTCATCCTGATGAGGTATATATTCCTATTCCCTCATGGATACATACTACTTTTAAAGAGTTTTTCCGTTATGAGGCTGGTAAACCTACCCAAAATTATCCCTCATTTAATGTTGAGTTACCCAATGGACATATTATGAAATGTAAAATCGCCCAAGGTGGAGGAAAAGCCTTAATGTCTGATCCTAATAAAGATTTAGGCCATTGGATATTACGAGATGTACTTCAAATTCCTGAGTTTCAGGTATTAAACATGGAGTTTTTAAATGAAGTTGGTATTGATAGTGTTAAATTAAGTAAAAAGAATTTAGATTATTATCTTTTAGATTTTATGAGTTCGGGAAGTTTTAAAGAGTTTGAGGAAAATAACAAACTGTAATATTTATACGTTTATACATGTATTTAAAAGGACAGGTTATCTCTAGGCGAGTGACTTGTCCTTTTATTTTAATCTACTTTCTAACTCTTCAAAGACCTCGTCAATAGGTCGTCCTTCTTTCTTAAGGTGTTGTGCATAACTACTTTCTAATTTAGCATCTAGCTCTTCTACTGTAATGTGTTTATTACTACATTCTATATGAGTACTATCTGTCAATTTTCTCATATTTCTCTCATTAAGTTTGTCTATATCAGTAAATTTTTTTGAATAATTTTCACTCATATTAACTGTCCTTTCAAAATCCACAGAGTCTTTACTTTATAAGTTATAAATAAAGCGGTTTATTAAATATTTATCATAATGTATCAGGTCTTTCTTCCTTAACTTAACTATATAATCTCCTAATTTTCAACTGCAAATTCCTCACCTAGTTTTCTTAATACAAATATAAATAAAAGGTGATTATCCCTAAAATCGCTTATAATAAAACAAAAAGCACTAGTCGAGGGCAGAAAAAACACCCCTAGAAGCCACTAACTTCTAGGGGTGTTGTGTTTAGTTATGAACGAACTCCTTCGCTCCACATCTCAGTATAGCATTCATGTTGGAATTTACCATTAACTAGCTAACTTGTTATTGGCAAAGGTTTATTAGTATATTGGTTAGTCTTTAATTCCCTATTAATAGCAGGGGGGCTACTTTATTTAAGGGCGAGTATTTCACTTTGTTGGCTAAAGGGAATAATTTCTACATCAGCTTCTTTAGCGACTTTTTTATTTCTTTCAGAAATTGAATCTTTTTCAGAAATAATGACAAATTTTAAGCCGTGTTGAATAAATTGGGGTTCTTCTTTTAAATCTTCGTAGATAAATTTTTGAGATACGATATTATCAAAGCTAGGTTTACTAAAGAATTGAAACATAACATTAGGTCTCCATTTAGTGGCACCAAGACTATAGTCTATTTGATTGATAATTAAAGAAAATTTTTCTTTGGCTAAAAGAGTTGCCTTAAGGAAGCCAATGAAATGACAGCCATGCAGGTGACCACTGTTTATCCTCGTGTCCTAGTCTTAACTTAAACCTAGCCAGGGCTCCATCTTCACCTCTACAAGAGGGAATAGGAGACTGTTGACAGTTATAATCGAAATAAGCTTCGATAGACAGGGTTGTTTCGATTATGATCGAAACAAATCTTCACCTAAAATTTTTCTAATACAAAACTAAAGAAAAGGCGATTAGCCCCAAAATCGGTTATAATAAAATAAAAAGCACTAGGTGAGGGCAGAAAAATGGAAGATGAGAAGAAAAGTTCTAAAGGTAGTGGTTGCCTTGGTAATATGTCCTTTTTTGTCGTTATATTCGTACTTACCGCCATGTATTATTTTCTCAATCATACTTACCGGCAACCGGATTTTCCTGTGGCCAGCCAAGAGTATTACGTGTCAGACTATAGCCAGCTTCTGAATGACTTCACCACCCAGCACATCATGACTGAGGGCTACAAGTTGGACCAATTAACCCAGTCCAAGCTCGCGGTGGCTGTTTTACCAAGGACTGAGAGGTTCAATCGTTCCAAGTATAGCCAGACCCTGGCGGATAAATGGGGGATGACTGATGAGCCTGAAAATGAATGGGCCCTCCTCCTCTTTAAAACCGACGTCTCTTATCCCAGAGAAACCAGCGTGGACAATCCTTACATGCACTTAGAAATCGGTGGGGGCTTAAAAGACGAGCTGACTAACGAAACGACCGAGCAAGTGGTCAAGCACTATGATGATGATATTTATTATAATCACAATAACTATGACCAGGCCGCCTTTGATAGCTTTAATACCCTGGCTCGGCAAATCTACCAGGCCCACCAGCTGGAAGTCCCCGAGGCACTGATCCAGACTTACGAGGAGGCGGCCCAGGACCCCGCTAACCAAAGTAAGATCAACAGCAATCTCATGCAGGCAGATCTCAAACAAGCTGAGTCCCAAACCTTAAGAAATCCCCAGCCCCTCTACCTCCAGTTGGGCAGAGCTTTCTTTTTTACCGTCTGTACCTTACTGGCCCTAGTCGTCGTTTGTGTCGTCTGCTTCTTTTTTGCAACAGGATTTCTGGCTCTTGCTAAATTCATCTCCAAAATCTTTCATTGGGATGATAAATAGGCGGATTTGCTAAAAACACTTAATTTTTAGAATATAAAATAAGAACTTCATGATATGAATCTCATAATCGGCCCCACATACTTAAAACAATCACACAAAAACACCGTTCTCCTGCACTTACATACAGTGGGAACGGTGTTTTCTTATACCCGACCGAGGTGGGCAAAGACTCTCCCTAAGACTTCAAAGTCCTCACTATCCTTGACTTGGCTTTTGTCTCCTAGAGGCAAATAGAGGGGCAGGTCTTGGTAGACTTGGTAGCGGGCTAATTTCAAGTGGCCGGAATCCTTATCGGCTAAACACAAGATGTCGCCTCCCTTGATTTCGGCCAGGGGATCGACGAGGGCGTAGTCCTTTTTACTGAGGAGGGATTGGATGGCAGGATCATTGATCTTCACTGCAAAGATCTCCTCATTGGGTAGCCCCATGGAAGCGAGTTCGAAGAAGTGCTTTTTCTTAGCGGCTTTGAGCTTACCTTTTTTGTATTTCTTATAGACCGGCACTTCAATGACATCGGCACTCTTCATGTCGGAAAAGCCCCGCAAGTGGAGTTCCGAGACCCCGTAGAGATTGGCTAACTTGGTCAAGGTTTCTTGGTTGACTTCAGACTTGCCTTGTTCGTAGCGCCAGACGGTTGAGACCGATTTACCGATTTTTTCACTGACGGCTTCGATGGTCAGTCCGGCCGCTTCACGGGCGGCTTTGAGGCGTTGGGCGAGGGTAGGCATGGTAATTCCTCCTTTGGCCATTGAATAATGGCAATTTTCTCATTTTAAAACTTTAAGGTTGCCTTTCCACCATCATGGAAATGTTGCTTTTTGAGAACGTTTTTTTAACTTTCATATATTATACCGAAAAACGGGAGTAAATGCCCACAATTGTAAAAGAAAAAGGGTAGAAATGTTAACAAACGTAGATAAGCCATTCACAAATGTGAACCGTTTATTTACATTTGTTATATTAAATTCTAAAATCTCAACCATCACAGATTGCTCTTATTTTACATTTCGTAGAGTAAGCCGTAAAAAGCTACGGAAAGTAGAGTCTTAATATATTATTGAAATATGAATATATCATATGAATAGAATTTATGCAAAACAATAAAAAACCGCTTGCTTTTTTATATTGGATATAATATGTTTAAAAATGAAAAGAGAAATTCAACTCTTTTCAATGGCTCCAGTCCGGGATGTATCAAGGTAAAGGAGGGGCTTTTATCGGAAAAAATTTTAAAGATTAGTATAGCGGACAGAAAGTGTCACTTTTTGCATAGTCGGTGAAGACGTTTAAGAAGAATATTTCTCGTCAGAAATTGAGGACCTAAGATCAAAACCTTAAGCCCTTTTTTTGGGGTGGAAAATTTCTGACAAGCTGAAAATAAGTCAAAAGACACCATCACAAGGAGGTTATGATGACAGTAAGACGTGTGGTTCCGACTAGCTTTTGGCGGTCGCTAGAAGCTTTGGACCATTATAGCCAGGAAGAGCGTTATTTTGCCTTGTATTTGATGACTAATCCCAAGTGCAGCCAGGTGGGAATTTATAGTTTGCCCAAGCGGCTGATTGCTTTTGAGACAGGCTTTACTTTGGACCGGGTGGAAGAGTTACTCCAGCGCTTTAGTGGGGACTTTAAGAAGATTGCCTATTCTCACACCCACCAGGAAGTGACCCTTTTACATTCCCTTTCTTACTCCATCTTTCTCGGTGGGCGGCGGGTGATGGATTTGTTGGAGAAGGAATTGTCCCTGGTTCAAGACAGCGACCTGATTGAGGCCACCTTTGAAGCCATGCGCGACTTTTGGTTGAAGTCGAGTCGGCGGGTGGACCAGGCCATTATGCAACTCTTCGTCAAGGAGATCAAAAAACGTCGCTATGTGGCCGGGGACGATGAAAAAGAGGAAGTGGACGAGAGTGATAAAGAGAATGGGGATGAAAATGACAATGAAGAGTCGGCCAGCGAGTCGTCAGTGTCCCTGAAACTCCAAAGGGCTCCCTACCAAGATGACTATGAAAACCAGGTGATGAAGCGGATCACTAACCGCTACCAGATTCTCTTCAATGAAGCCATGCCTGAAGCGGACCAGGAGAAATTAAAATCCTATTGCCTGCTCTTTGAAAGCAAGCTCTTGGAAGAAGCCCTCTACCGGGCCAAGGCAGCCAAGTATCCCTTGTCCTATTACTTCAAAATTCTTGAGCGCTGGGATAAGGACCATATCTACCGGCTGGAAGACTTACCTCCTGTTAGTGAAGAAGACAAAAAGCCCAAGTTTTCCAAAAAGTCGGGCTACCAGGAGATTGTCCCAGCTTGGGCTAAGAGCCAGGTGAACTGATCAACGTCCTAGTGGAGCGGGGAGCGGACAGATTCTGACTGGCAAAGCTCACCCGACTTCTCATTGTTTCTCATGCCAATGGATAACATTTTAATAGAAGGAGTAACCATGACATTAAGCAATAGTATACATTTAATTGAACACTACAACCGTCTCTATGGTTTCGATTTGTTGGATGCTTATGACCACTGTGTCTTGGTCTTGACTAAATTCGCCCTCCTGGACCAAGCGAAAAACCAGGATTCCCGCCAAGTTCAAGTGGCCCTGGCGGATGCCTATATTGCCCTAGTGATGATGGCGGATTCCTATGCCCGGGTGGAAGACATAGGCAGTAAAGGACGGATTCGGGAAGACTTACCTTCGCTCACCCAGGCTTTTACCACTTTGGCTTTAGATGTGAGTTTTGACCGGGATTTGACGCCCGCCTTAAGCGACTTAGTGGCCCACTTATGGCAGGAGGCAGAAAACTTAGGCTATGATTTGGGTCAATGTTTGATCTGGCGAGTGACTGACTTATTAAATACGGAGGAGATGGATTATGCGGCAATGGGTTAAGGATTTTATTGTGGCGGTTTTAGCGATTTTACTCTTTCAACTACGGGGCTTTTTGGTCTCCTTTGGGATGATTATCCCCTTACTCCTATGCGCGACTCTAGCGGTCTTGGTGATGGCCCTCTATGAAAGTGTTAAGGATTAGAAGTGGGGAAGGTCTTACCCTCAATGTTGTGATACCGGTGATAGTAAGCAAGAAAGGAAGACAGTATGAGACTCGACAAATTATATGCCGACCGCTTATTGCGTGAATTTGAAGCCCTGATCCACAAAACCCTGGCGGACTTAACGATTAGAAAGTGCCATGGCGACTACCAGGACTATGCCCAAGAGTTGCGGCTCAAGCTCCTGGACCTGGCGGAAGCTTTCGATGGCAACCCCCTGGGCGAAGACCGCTACCGTTTTGTGGCCTATGCTGGCCGCTACTTGCGCTGGAGCTTACTGGACCTCCTGCGCCAAAGCCAGCGTTTCCCTCAATTGACTTTATCCGAACACCAGGACCTTCTGACTGAGTCTGCGGAAACAGAAGCTTTTGATCTTGGAGCTGCTGACTTCCTTCAGGCGGCCCAAGAGACGCTGTCAGAGCGGGATTACCAGCTGACTTTAGCCTTAGCGGAGAGGGACTTTTCAATTGCTGAGATTGCCCGGACATTTGGTGTGGCTAGAAAAACCATTTATCAATGGAAGACCCGTCTAGCCCAGCTACTCCTACCCTTTAAAGATTTACTAGAAGACTAGGCCTTAATGATCATATTTTTACATTAGCTCACCCTGGGGTGGGCTTTTTTTCGGTCAATTTTAAAAAAATGCCTTTTTTAGGTAACACTTGGCCTCCCTCAATTCGTTTATAGGGTGTAGCTAGCTACTAAAGCAAAAAAAGGAGTGATTGGAATGCAAGAATTTATCGATAACAAGTTAGTGGTCAAGGTGACTAACTTCGAGACCGACAAGGAAATTAAAACCACCTTCAATGACCTGGTGGAGCATCCCGCCATTGAAGCGGTTTACGCGGTTCGTGACGCGGTAGCCAGCTTATCTAAGGACCCAGTAACCGAAGTGGAAAGCATCAGCCGCCATGTCTATGTTTAATAAGGTTTCAGAAAGATAAGGAGGATGAATTATGCCAAGCCAAGAAAATTTCAATTTAGAGCTCTTGTTCAAGACTGAAGAGGGCAAGACCAAGAAAGTTACTATTAAAGAACCTAAGGAAGATGTTTCTAGTGAAGTGGCTCAAGCGGCCTTAGCGGCTATTGTGGATGCTGATATCTTCTTCAATGAAGACGGCTTTGACCCCTATGCCCAAGCCACTGGCGCCCGCTATGTCCGTCGCACCGTGACCGACATCTACCAAGTCGACGCCTAAGTTAGGGATTGACCTCCTAAGCCCTGCCTAGCGGGGCTTTTTTTATGAGAAATTGCTGAAGAGAAGATGAGAAAAGAGAAAGGAGTGAAAGGCATGACAGTGATTGAAATGGGTGGGCTGGCCTCTGCTTTTGTAGCCATCATCACCCTGGTCTCTAAGATTATCCAGTTAATTACTGCTATCCAGCGCTTGATCACTCGCCTGGACGTGATGGCTACCGAATTGGATCAACAAAAGACGGCGCAAAAACGTCTCGATGAGCGCATCCAAGTGGTGGAAAACACTTTAATGGAGACCGCCTTTCGCTTCCAGGCGGTGGAGTCTAAGTTGACGCATTTAGTCGAGAGAGTAAAGGAGATGATGGCGGAATGCCTTTAAGTAATCAGACCTATGACCGACTCAAGTGGCTGGCCTTGGTCTTTATGCCGGCTTTGAGTGTTTTAGTCAAGGGACTGGGTGAAGCTTATGGATTTGTGGGGACAGATACAGTAGTCGTGACCTTGAATTTACTGGCGGTTTTCTTGGGATCGGTCTTGCAATTATCCAGTGAGGACTACCACAAGGGAGGTGGGGGCTATGGTTACCGCCCAGCAAGTGCTTAGGACGGCGCAAAAATATCTGGGAATGACGATGGGGTCTCGGGCCCACCGCGACATGGTGGACCGCTATAACCGGGTCTTGCCACGTCCGGTGGGGTATGTGGCTAAGTATAGTGATGACTGGTGTGATCTCTTTGTGACTGCAGTTAGTGATGAAGCGGGAGCGACAGATTTGATTGGACGTGAGTGCGGGGTCCAGCGTCATATCCATGTCTTTGCGGGGCTTGGAATTTGGCTGGGGCGAGTCTATCCCCAGGCCGGTGATATTGTCTGCTTTGACTGGGACGGGGGTGGCTTTGCTGACCATATTGGTTTTGTGGAAGCGGTGACGGGGTCGACGATTACTACCATTGAAGGTAACGCCAGTCGCCGGGTGGCTAGGAACCGTTTTGCCTGGAATGATTGGCGGATCAAGGGCTATGCCCGGCCCAAGTACGGTAGTCAGGCCAGGCGAAGAGATAAGACCGTGGACCAGTTGGCCCGGGAAGTCCTGGATCGCAAATGGGGTAATGGAGCCGACCGGGTTCGGCGCTTGGTGGCAGCGGGTTATGACTATCAGCTGGTTCAAGAGCGGGTCAACCGCTTGGTGATTGAGCGTGATAAAGATGGCGCACGAGCTGATCCGGTGGCTGTGGGGGCTTCAGTACGAGTGGCTGACTGGGCGACCCACTGGCAGACGGGCCAGCGGATAGCGGACTGGGTCAAAGGCAAGGTCTTTACCGTGATGGAGCGGAAAGAGATTGACCACCCGCAAAGTGATTGGGTTTATTTGTTGAGTAACCGGGGGATTGCCATTGGTTGGTTGTTGAGTCAGGATGTTGGTGAGTAGGAGAGTGGATAAGGAGAAAGCAGCCTGTGGAGGGCTGCTTTTTTGCTTAGGTGTTAAGAAAAGAGGGTTTTACTGCGTCTAGTTTTACATTGAAATCCTCTAATTGATAATCTAAGTCATCTAATAGAATTTCTAAAATAATATAAGCTGCACCTTTTACATAGACTTTAAGAGCAAATAACTGTGTGTCAGTTAATTTTTTTTCATGATAATTATAATAATACTTCTTACTCAAGGAGAAGAAATTATCAGATACATATCTCAGAAATTCATTGGGATTGTGTTTGTAATAATTTAAGATCATAGAGCGATACTTATCCTTTAATAATAATCCGCCATGTAAATACATAATTTCATAATATGTCTTATTTTTTGAATGAAGAAGAATGTTATCAGCATGGTATTGGTAAAAAGAAATAACCAAGTCATCGATATTTTGAAAAAAGCGATAAAATGTGGTTCTTGATATGTTTGAAAATTCACAAAAAGATTTTACAGTAGCATCTCTGCAATTATCGTCTAAATAGTCCTCAAAACGGCTAAAAATATAAAGACGCGTGTTCATCGTGATCGACCTCGTTTAATTTATTGATGATTGAACATTTAAGGAGAAATGTTCAGATTTGTAACATTTTAAATCATGTGAAGCTTTACACTTATTTGCTTATATTACTATTATATCTGTAAAGAAGATTGTTATAAAGGACTTAGAAGATCAAGGATATTTGGAAGATGCGCTGCTCAAAGCGCTTATGAAAATAAGAATGGTAAATAATTATTTTTAGGAGGTATATACATGGAAACGAAAGTGATGAATGATAAGCATCAAGCGATCGATGAGACCTATGATACAGATATTTTAGTAGTCGGTGGAGGGATATCTGGCTTAGCTGCTGCTGTTGAAGCAGGACACCAAGAAGGTGTTGAAGTTCTTCTAGTAGAGTCTAATGCCTATTGTGGTGGAAATGGAATGGGCGTTGAAGGGATGCTTGGTGTAGATTCAGTGATGCAAAAAGAAGCTGATATCCATTTAGATCCAGTCGAATTGATCGGTTATGAACACCAGCAAGCCCAATATACACCAAACGGGTCCTTATGGTTAGATTTAATTTATAATTCAGCAGAAAATGTGCAGTGGTGCCTTGATCAGGGAGTGGAATATGATCAGGTAGACGACTATCATGGCACTTGTGTAGCGCCAACTTTCCACTGGTTTAAAGGTGGTGTGGCATCTAAGGGCTATGTTCCTCAAATGAAGAAAAAAGCTGAGGAATTAGGCGTCAAATTTCTATTAGAAGCCCCAGTCACTGATCTAATTGAAGAAAATGGAAAAGTTGTTGGTGCCTATTCAAAAACCAAGAATAAAAATATTCAAATCAATGCTAAAGCTGTTATTTTAGCTACTGGCGGTATTGGTGGCGATAAGGAATTGGTCCATCGTGCAGGCTGGAAGTTAGAAAACACAGTATTAACCGGTATGCCAAGTGTTAAGGGTGATGGCTATAAACTAGCCATGAGTTCAGGAGCTATGGATACTATTACCAACTCCTGTCAGTTAATTGTGAATTATATCCAAGCTTTACCATATGAAGGAGTTTACCCACACTATGATGAATTGAATGGAATGATGGGACTACCTGCAGGAGGGCCTTTCTTGTGGGTAAACCAAGATGGAGATCGTTTTGTTAATGAGAATATTCGTCAAACAAATATTATGTTGCAGTCACTAGCCATTAACAGTAATAAAGTAGCTTATATGATTTTTAACCAAGAAATTTATGATGACTTTACTAAAGATATTGAAAATGCTAAAGATGTTTTAGAAAAAGCTGTAGAAGAAAATAAAGGAAATTCTTTATATAAAGCGGATACATTTGAAGAGTTAGCCGAGAAAGTTGGTTTACCTAAGGAAGAATTCTTAAGGACGGTTGAACATTATAATGAGATGGCTACAAATGGAAGAGATATTGACTTTGGTAAAGAGACAGATAAGTTAGTACCTATTAATAATGGGCCTTACTATATTGCTCGTTTAGATTTTAACTATATTGTTGGTATTGGTGGGATTGGCAGTAACAAGTGGTTTGAAGTCATTGATGACCAATATGACCCAATTCCAGGCCTATACGTAGCCGGAATGGATACTGCCATGCAATATCATGATGTTTATACCATCAATGTCGGAGGGTCAGCTTGCGCCCATAATGTTAATTCAGGTCGGACTGCTGTGAAGAGAGCTAAGCAATATATCGATGCTTTATAGTGAGGTGTTGAAATGTTAAAAAATGGAACTTATGAGGCAACTGCAAAAGGGCAAATGAATGATATAACTTTAGAAGTAACCGTTGATAGCAATAAAATTGAAAAGATTAATATTATAAAGGAAGATGAAACACCGGGTATTGGTGACATTGCTTTAGAAAGAATTCCTAAAGCAATCATCCAAGAACAATCTGTAGAGGTTGATACTGTTTCTGGCGCGACAGTGACTTCAAATGCTGTTATATCTGCAGTGAAGGAAGCTTTAGCAGAATCGGAAAAATAGAATATCTTATAGCAAGAATTAATATTTTGGTGCCTAGAAGGGTAAAAACTACTTTTTGGGCACCTATTTATTTTATAAATTATAAAATCAAGAGTTTGTTTTAATTATATGAACAAAGGGTTGTAATCGCTTTCTGAAAGAGCTTTCTTTATAATGAATGTGTTACTGATTATTTGAACGGAGGAATATATATGTTTGATCTATCCAATCGTGTGGCTGTGGTGACTGGTGGCGGGACCGGTATTGGTAAGCAATTTGCGACCGCTCTAGCTGGTCAAGGGGCTAAGGTAGCGATCTTATCACGCCGCCAAGAAGTGCTCGACGAAGCGGCTAAAGAAATTGCAGAAAAAACCGGTTCAGAAGTCTTTCCGATTTCAACCGATGTGACTGATCCTGAATCGATCAAGGACACCCACCAAGCCATCTTAGACAAGTTTGGCAAGGTAGACATCTTAGTCAATAATGCGGGGGGCGGGAATAATGCGCCCCTGGCTGAAATTACGGACGAAGCTTGGCACAAGACCTTTAACTTGGATGTTGACGGGATGATGTACATGACCCGTGAATTTGGGGCCAAGATGGTGGAGAATGGCTATGGCCGTGTGATAAACATTGCTTCCATTCTCGGCTTCGGTGGCTTACCAGAGCTGCCAATCATTGACTATGCTGCAGCGAAAGGCGCAGTGGTCAACTTTACCCGGGCAGCGGCGACCGAATGGGCAACTACTGGTGTGACGGTCAATGCCATCGCGCCTGGTTTCTTCGCATCCGAAGCCAATAATCCTGAGGCTATGGAAGCTATGAATGACTTTATCGAACTGAGAACACCGATGAAACGTCCGGGGAAACCGGGTGAATTGGCTAGTGCTGTAGTCTTCTTAGCCGCTGATGAGTCGACCTATGTGACCGGGCAAATTGTCGGGGTAGATGGAGGCTGGACGGCGATTTAGTCTGGTGGAAAAGTTTAATAGTGAAAATGATTGCCAGTAGGGCTTGATAGAGGCTCTGCTGGCTTTTTTGTTTGTATTATACAAGTCAAATTAATACATATTGTTTTGTATTACTATGTAATTTATTTTCTGTATTCACCATAGATAGTTGAAATTTATTTTCATAAGCATATAATTAGAAATGTAAGCGTTTTAAAAGATAGGAGAAAAGATGTTTGGGTTTTCTGTTTATTTAAATAGTGATTTAAGTCATGAAGATAGAGCATATATTGAAAACATGAAACAGGGAGGTTTTCAAGGAGTTTTTACTTCGATACAGATTCCAGAGGATAATCAAGAAAAGTATTTCAAACGACTGCAAGATTTAGCTAGCCTTTGTAAAAGGCTACAGCTTAGTTTAATGGTAGATATGTCATTAGCTTCATTAGAGAAGATTGGCATCAGTTTGGACAAGGTTGAAGTTTTAACGCAATGGGGAATTACTGGCATACGATTAGATGATGGGTTTTCTAACGAAGTCATTGCCAAATTGAGTCACAAAATTCATTTAGGGATAAATGCTTCAACTATTGAAGAAAATGATATTAAGGAAATTATTGCCAACGGAGCAGATAAAGAGAATATCGCTGCTTGGCATAATTACTACCCTCGTCCCTATACCGGACTCGGTGAAGATTACTTTATACAAAAAAACCACCTATTTCATCAGTATGGTTTAAAGGTGCAAGCCTTCGTTTCTGGAGATCAACCCTATCGCGGACCGGTATACCAGGGTTTACCTACCCTTGAAAAGTTAAGGGGGAAGAAACCTTTTATGGCTAGTTTAACTATGCTCAAACAATATAATGTTGACCAGATTTATCTAAGCGATCCTTATTTATCAGGCCAAAGTTTAGAACAATTTTCCTATTATATAAAAGATGGAATTATTCTCTTACAAGGCTCTTATGATGATAATTATAAAAGCGCTAAGGACCCCTACTTTCAAGAGGTTCAGATGTGTCGTCCAGATATTAGTGAATATGTAGTCAGGAGCCAATATGCTAGAAGAAAAATCATAGAGGCAATTGACCCCTCCAATCAAGCTTTCAGAAACAAGGGAAGTATCACGGTCGATAACAGTTTAGCCGGTCGCTATGAAGGAGAGTTTGAAATAGTAAGGAAAGATTTACCAAGCGATCCATCAGTCAATGTGGTTGGAGCAATTGCTTCGGAAGATATTCCCCTAATCCAATTGATCGGTAGTAAGCAAAAGTATTTAATCCAATGGAGATGATTTCATGTCTAAGGAAGATTTAGCAAAATTAACTACAGAAACAAGAAATAAGTCTACTTTTAGTCTTGATAAGTTATCTGTGTTAGAAGTATTAAAAATTATGAACGCGGAAAATGATAATGTTCAGAGCGCCATAAGCAAGGTCTTGCCCAAGATTGAAGCAGCTATTCAAATGATTGTTGATTCCTTTAATCATGATGGACGTTTAATTTACATGGGAGCTGGGACGAGTGGACGGCTTGGGGTTTTAGATGCGGCAGAATGTGTCCCTACCTTTGGAACCTCTCCTGATATGGTGGTTGGTCTCATTGCAGGAGGCGAACGGGCAATGACAAAAGCCGTTGAAGGAGCCGAAGATGATGAAAAGTTAGGAAAAAATGATTTAAAGGATATTAAGCTAAGTCCGCTAGACACTGTAGTAGGGATCAGTGCCAGTGGAAGAACGCCCTATGTTATTGGCGGTTTAAAGTATGCCAATCAGCTAGGTGCTAAGACGATTGCGCTCTCTTGCAATGATGAATCAGCAATTTCTGCACTAGCTAAAATAAGTATTGAAGTAATCGTTGGACCAGAAATATTAACCGGATCTACTCGACTTAAAGCAGGAACAGCACAGAAATTGGTCTTGAACATGTTATCAACGGTTTCAATGATACAAATTGGTAAGGTTTACCAGAATTTAATGATCGATATTAATGTTACTAATGAAAAACTAGAAGACCGGGCGACAAGAATTATCAGTAATATTACTGAAGCTTCTTATGAGCAAGCACATGAGGCATTAGTAGCTAGTCATTTTAATGTGAAGAATGCGGTCGTGATGTTAGCTGAAAAAGTTTCTTTTGAAGAATCTCAAAATTTACTCCAAAAAGCGGATGGTTTTATATACAAAATTATTGAAGGCGAGGCTAGGAAAAATGAGTAAAGAAGAACACTTAGCGAAGAATATTTTTGAACATATCGGCGGCAAGCAAAACACAAATAAAATCTATAATTGCATGACACGAATTCGGATTGATATTAAGGATTTTCAAGCAGTGAACCTATCAGCCCTAGAAGAAGAGGAGGGCATCTTAGGAATAGTTAAGGACGACAATACGCTTCAAATTGTTGTTGGCCCCGGCATCTCACAAAAAGTAGCCGATAAAATGAACGAATTAAGTGGAATTTCACATACGGAAAGGGTTGATGAAAATTTAGATCCTCATTTGACGAGTAATCGCTCTCGGGCAGAAGAAATTGCTAATCAAAATAAGAAAACCTATAAAGAAAATAATAAACCTTCGTATTTTAAATCTTTTACTAGTACCATAGCGAGTGTCTTTGTTCCACTAATTCCTGCTTTTGTAGGTGCCGGTATTATTGGTGGGATTGCCTCGGTATTTCAAAATCTCATAACTGCCGGTAACTTAGATGCGGCGACTTGGGGTAGTGCTGTAACCATACTTAATATTATAAAAAATGGGCTTTTTGCCTATCTAAATATTTATGTGGGGATCAATGCAGCCAAAGTATTTGGTGCTACTGAAGGATTAGGAGGAATTGTTGCTGGGATTATTTACCTAACAGGAATGACGCCAGAAAATCCTTTAAAGAATATATTTACCGGACAACCCTTAGCTCCAGGACAAGGGGGGATTATTGGGGTACTTTTAGCTGTATTCCTACTTTCAATCGTTGAAAAACAATTGCGGAAGTTTGTTCCAAATTCCCTAGATATTATTGTTACGCCAACGCTTTCCCTATTGACAGTAGGCTTAATGACAATCTTTTTAATTATGCCAATAGCTGGTTGGGTTTCAGCTGGCTTAGTGGGCGTGGTGAATTGGGTACTCAATGTTGGAGGAGCCTTTAGTGGCTTTATTCTCGGGGCCTTCTTCTTACCTTTAGTGATGTTTGGATTACACCAAATACTCACACCGATCCATATTGAAATGATCAATGCGACTGGGGCTACACAACTCTTGCCAGTCTTAGCGATGGCAGGCGCAGGTCAAGTTGGCGCAGCTTTAGCGTTATGGCTTAAGTGTCGCCGTAATGGTCAATTAGTCAATATTATTAAAGGGAGCCTACCTGTCGGTATTTTAGGTATTGGTGAACCCTTGATTTATGCCGTCACCCTACCCTTAGGACGTCCCTTTATCACTGCATGTATTGGTGGTGGTATCGGCGGAGCAGTTGTTGGAGGAATAGGCAGTGTTGGAGCGACAGCGATTGGTCCTAGTGGGGTCGCCTTGATTCCGTTAATTGCCGATGGAAAATGGATGGCTTATGTCTTAGGCTTGCTTGCTGCTTATGCAGGTGGCTTCGCCGCGACTTACTTTTTTGGCGTGCCGAAAGAGGCGCAGCATGCTGATTCATTTAGTAAAAACGCTAAGATAACGGGTTGATAGTCATGTCCAATTATTTTTTACTAGGTATTGAAGAAAAATTGACTAAGCTGTCGGGATCTGAAGCTCAGGTTGGAAGATATATTATTGAACATGCTGATGATGTCGTTCAAATGAATGTCAATGAACTCGCTCGAGAATCTGGGACGAGTACCTCCACGGTGGTACGCTTTTGTCAGTCTATTGGCTTGAAAGGATATTCGCAGTTAAAAATAAAATTGTCCTCAGAGAGTCAATTGGTAGTTGAAGCGGAATTAACAGATATTAAACCCGGGGAAAACTTAGATAATATCAAGACAATGTTACTACAAGAGTCTTATTACAATTTTAGAGAGACCAGTCAATTAATTGACGAAAATACTCTAAACCAAATTATTCATCTGATGAGTAATGCAGCAATTATTTATTGCTATGGTTTAGGAGCTTCCCACCTTGTCGGTGAAGATTTAGTGCAAAAATTTGCTCGAATAGGAAAAACGGTATTGAATTATGCAGATTCCCATCAATTGGCTTCAGCCATGGGAACAGCCCCTAAGGATTGTCTATTTCTTGCTATTTCCTATTCTGGTCAAACCCATGAAGTGATTGAACTAGCTAATCTGGCACATGAATTAAATATCAAGGTCATTGCGATGACGTCAAACTCAGATAATAACTTACAAAAACAAGCAGATCATCAGGCCTTAGTAGCTCAATGTCGTGAGGCGCCTTTGCGTGCTGGGGCAACGATCTCCTTACTTAATCAGTTGTTTCTAAATGATATCTTATTCTTATATTTCCTATCGACTACCTATGAAAAAACTGTTACTAGTTTAGAAAACAGTCGTCATGGAGTAGAACGGCTAGTGAATATACGTCGTCAGAAGTGATTAAATGAATATTTAAATATCATTCATAATAAAGCTATGGATATTATATTTACCCTTCCTTTAGGGATGAGAGGGAGATATTGACATAGCTTTTTTGTGTTTTCATAGCTAAGAAATTATTTAACTAAACGGTGTTTTATTTTATTATAATATATAGTTTTGCTGACAAGATTAACTCCCAGGTGATTTAATGATCTCTTTAAGAAAAATTTTTCATAAACACAAGTTACTGCTTCGACTCCTATCCATGACCTTTACTTTAGTGATTGTTACCCTATTGATCATGTTTTTTATTTTAACCCGGACGAGTAAGCAAAGTTTTGTCGACTCCCAAGCGGATATGCTCTTAAAAGTGGGCCATGAGATTGCGGCGGATTCCTTTGTTCAGTCTTCAGCTGAAGACACGCATTTTTCCCAGAAAATTATCGATTATGCCTCTGCTGAAGAGGCTCGATTCGGCTTGGATTATGTGGTGATAATGACTAAGGATAGTACCCGCCTAACCCATCCTAACCGTCATTTAATTGGGAGTCCCTTTCAAGGGGAACAAGACCAGTATGATGCCCTTAATGGGAAGTCCTATACCCGGACGGGACAAGGACCTATGGGGCGGTCCATGCGTGCTTTTGTCCCTATCTTCAATCAAGATCATCAAGTGGTCGGAGCGGTGGCTTTAGGAATTATGCTACCTAAGTTAAATCTTTTATTTGATCAAGCGACCCAGTCTTTAAGGCTATCGGTCCTAGTGGCCTTCCTGGTTGCGGGGACTATGGCTATTTGGCTGGCCTATTCCTTAAAGAACCGTATGCTGGGGATGGAGCCTGAAGAAATCGCCCAGGTGGTGGAAGAGCGCAATGCCATGTTTAACTATACCGATATGGCCATTCTTATTACCGATCCGGCGGGGAAAATCCGCTTTGAGAATAATAGCGCGATTACTTATATTGGCAATTACCTCAATCAGCATTATTCTGCAATTTTTCCCGATTTAAAAGTAAAGGATAAAGCCTTTATGTCCCTCATGAAGTCAGTAAAGCATGACGAGTATGTTGGTTCGGTGGCACCAATTATTGTCAACCAGGAAAAACGGGGCTATCTTTTTATTTTGCGGAATGCCTTAGAAGTGATTGATTTAGTCAACCAATTGGAGAATTCTCACTATTTTGCCAAGCAATTAGTCAAGCAGAACCATGATTTTCTCAATAAGGTCCATGTTATCTATGGGTTAAGTGATCTCGGTGAGTATCAGGAATTGAAGACTTATTTACAAGATTTAATCAGTGATAAGAGTCACTTTAATCAGAATGTGCAGCTACTGATTAATAATCCGACTATCGCGGGTTATTTGCTCCTAGGTGCTAACCACTATGCCATGTATCGGCGGATTACGGTGAAGAATGAAATTCCGGAAGCGCAAAATTTTAATCAGAATAATGAATGGCTGAAGATTGCTAATGCACTCGAAGCGAGATTAAATGAACTCGATGACCAAGTTACCATTGAAATTGAATTAGAATATGACAATGACCAGCTAGTGACGGCTTTCTATGTTTATCCTGACCTAGGATGTTATCCTGAAGTGGGGCAAGATTTAGAAAAAATTGAAAGCGATTTAAATCAAGTAGAAATCAGTAACAATGGGGAATTTTTTGTTTTAACTTATCAAGTGAACTATGGAGGTTAAGTGATGTATAGGATAATGCTTGTTGAAGACGACCGTATGGTGCAGGCGATTAATAAACAATATGTGGAAAAGGTAGATGGCTTTCAAGTGACTGGAATCACGGATTCCTATGAAGAGGCCCTTGATTTATTAGAAAAAGAAGACTTTGATTTGCTTTTAATTGACGATTATTTGGGTGAATCGCAGTGCCCTGGCTTGCAATTAGTGGAATACCTGGCGACTTGCCCCGACCATCCAGGAGTGATTATGTTAACCGCTCAAAATGCTAAGTCTGCTATTCAAAAGGGCTTAAATTTAGGGGTACAGGACTATATTCTCAAACCCTTTACCTTTGAACGCTTAGAAAGTAGTTTGCTTCGTTTTAAAAAGGAAAGGGAATTATTAAATCAAGAGGAGGAGATCAACCAAGACACCTTGGACCAATTATATGGCTATCCGGATGATTTAGTCGCTGACAACCGTTTAGCGGAATCTACTAATATGGAAATGAGTGATAGTATCGAAAAGGGCCTGACTTTTTCCACCATGGAAGTCATTGCCGCGGCCATCGAAAGTCAAGATTGTGAATCTTTTACTATTCCCCAAATCACCCAGAAAAGCCAACTCTCCCATGTGACGGTGCGTAAATATATCCATTATCTGGTCAAGAAAGGCTATTTAAAGACCTTCCAATACTATGGAACAACTGGGCGGCCTACTATTCATTACCAACAAGTTCATCCCTTGGATAGAAGTTTGTGAAAAGTCTCTTAAATTACTTAAATAACTTTCATTTAATTAAATAATATTTCCTAGCTCCTCTATATAAACTAGAATTCAACTATAGAGTTTATCGATAAGTTCTTGTGAATTTTTTATTAAAGAGGAGCTATTTTTATGTCGTTTGGTGAAATATTGATAGCTACCCTGACAAATATGAAGTTTATTTCGGCAATTACTTCGACGATTGGAATTATCTTGATTGGTTATATTTGCAGACGACGTGGCATCTTTAACCAACATGTTTCTAAAGTCTTGTCAACGGTAGTATTAAAGTTAGCGATTCCATGTATGGCCTTCAATGCCTTTATGCAAGATTTGAATGTCCAACAACTCCACCAAAGTATGAGTGTCTTGGTATGGGGCCTGTTAATTTATTTAGTTTTTATTGCGATTACGCGTTTGACCTATGCTCGCTATGAAGGCGACACCAAACTGGTTCTTAGGATGTTAACCATCTTTGGGTCAACCACCTTCTTTGGGATTCCAATTGTGTCAGCAGTTTATGGGGCTGACGGGGTCATTTACGCCAATGTCTTTAACATCGGTTACCGGATCTTCTTATATTCTTATTGCTATATCTTGATGAGTGGTTTGCAATTTAAAAAGAGCAACCTCAAAAGTATCTTCCTCAATCCGACGATCTTATTTACCTTGGCGGGTTTACTGATTTGGGCTATGCAGGCTTATCTGCCTCATGTCACGGTAGAAACCCTGGCTAAAACCGGAGAAATGGTTGAGCGCCAAGCACCGATTCTACGTTTTGACTTAACCTTGCCTTGGCTCTATCAATTGATGAACTATTTATCTAAATTGGCTTCACCATTAGCCTGGTTATCAATCGGGGCTACTTTGGGTGAGAGTGAAATTACCGAAGCAGTCAAAGACAACAAGGTTTGGTACTACGCCTTTAATAAAATGCTTATTGTGCCTTTAATTACCTTGGTTTGTGGGATTATATTCACCGCTACCAATATCTTGCCAATGGACTATGCGGCCATTGGGACCACAGTTGTCATGATGGCAACTCCACCAGCCAGTGTGGCAGTTTCCTATGCCATTGGTTTTGGACGGGAAGATAAACTCGCTTCTAACTGTTCCTTTGTCACGACTTTAACCGCCACCTTGGCGATTCCAATTTGGTTAGTAGTGATTGAAATCTTGAAAACCAGTGGCGTGATTTAGAGACTTTGCCGTTAAAACAATATAAAAACTATCAAAAAAGGAAAAGGAGAGATTGGAATGACTTTTAAAGTGGCTTGCTATGGGGTACGGTCGAATGAAGTGGATATTTTTAAGCAATATAATAAATATAATTATGACCTGACCTTAATTGAAGACTTACTGACAGAAGACAATATCGAAACTGCTAAAGGCCATGACGCTGTCCTATTAAGAGGAAACTGTGTGGCTAACCGGAGAAATTTGGAATTACTGAAATCCTGGGGGATTGACTTAGTCTTCACTCGGACCGTAGGCATCAACCATATTGATATGGAAGCTATCCGTGATTTGGGGCAGGTTGTGGCGAGAGTGCCTGGTTATTCCCCTAATGCTATTGCCGAATTATCAGTGACCTTGGCCATGAGTTTGTTGCGTAATGTTCCCTATACGACCGAAGCGACAGCCAAAGAATTTGATTTTCGGGTTAAACCGCGTATGTTTAGTCGCGAAGTAAGAAATTGTACCGTAGGGATTATTGGTTGCGGACGGATCGGTTTAACCGAAGCCAAACTCTTCCAAGGTTTAGGAGCTAAGGTGATTGGCTATGACATCTATCAATCGGATGCCGCCAAAGAAGTGGTGGAATTTAAGGACAGTCAAGATGACTTATTGAAAGAAGCGGATATCGTAAGTATTCACTCCGCCTATATCGAGGGTGAAAATGATCAGATGATTAACCAACATTTCATTGAAACCATGAAAGATGATGCTATTTTGGTTAACACTGCCCGTGGGGAACTCCAAGACAACCAAGCTATTATCGATGCCCTTAAGGCAGATAAATTATATGGCTTTGCGGCCGATGTGCTCCCCAATGAAGGACCAATTTTCTTCCACAACTTCGACCGTTTAGAAGATGTTCCTGATGAAACGGTTCAAGAATTAATTAAGCTGTATCCACGAGTTTTATTGACCCCACACGTAGGCTCTAATACCGATGAAGCCGTGAAAAACATGGTGGAATACTCCATGGATAACTTTGAAGAATATCTCACCAGTGGAAAAGTTGCTAATTTGGTGGAGTAGCTACAAAAATAATTATTAAAGTATAGAGACCAAGGTTGATTTATTAACAAGTCACCGAGG
This sequence comes from Aerococcus urinae, assembly GCF_001543175.1. Taxonomy (NCBI): domain Bacteria; kingdom Bacillati; phylum Bacillota; class Bacilli; order Lactobacillales; family Aerococcaceae; genus Aerococcus; species Aerococcus urinae. Next base: position 1,766,253 of record NZ_CP014161.1, on the reverse strand, counting down.
TCTCTTTTTATGGTTCTCCTCCCAGATAAAAGCATCTAATGTAACTTTTAATCTTTCATATTTTACTTACATTGATGATTAATAGAATTCTCCCAGTAGATACATAAGAAATATCAATGAATAAAAGCGCATTCATTCTTATTTTTAATCAATTACCCATGTATAATAGAATTGATAATGTGAAATATGTAATTTGTGAGAGGAGCAGAAATAATGGGAGAAAATATACAATTTACCCCCGGAGAATATAAAACAAAGGCCAAGGGCCACAACAGCGCCTTAGATATGCTGGTGACTTTTTCTGAGTCAGCCATTAAGGCTATTGATATCGATCAATCTTCTGAATCAGAGGGCTTATCTGATAAGGTGTTTGAAATCATCCCTCAGCAAATTGTTGACTTTCAAACTTTAAATGTTGATACCGTTTCAGGAGCGACGATTTCTAGTTTAGGAATTATCGAAGGGGTATCGGAAGCCGTGAAAGAAGCAGCAGGCGAGCAAGCTGTAGAAACACTTAAAAATCGTCCCAAGCCGGTTATTGAGAAATCAAATGAAAGTATTGAAAAAGATACTGACTTAGTTGTTGTTGGTGGCGGAGCGGCCGGAATCAGTGCTGCACTTAGAGCTTCCCAATTAGGTCTTGATGTTATTTTGGTCGAAAAACAAAGCTTCATTGGTGGAGCGATATCTATTAGTGGGGGTAACCAAGTTGTTTACGGTTCACAGCTACAAAAAAACTTAGGTGTTACTGATGATAATGCCGAATCCATGGTTGAAGACTTTAAAGCTAATGGTAACTATGAAAATGTCGATGAGCTGATTGAACTTTTGGCTAATAATGTAGGTGAAACAACTGACTGGCTCAATCAAGAAATTGGCATTCAGTACGATACCGACGAGGGACTCCATAATTTACCTGAGTATTCCTATGACCGTGAACTGGCCTATAAAGATGGGGGCCACGGCTTTGCAGCCACTGCCCGGCAAGCTTTGGAAGATAGTGATGTTTTAGTGCTCAAGGAAACGCGAGTAAAGGAACTTCTTCTCGATCAAGCTGATAGTGTGTCTTCTGCTTCAGTCAGTGGCGGAGCCGCTGATGCTGTACCACAAGTTGTTGGGGTTCAAGCGCTTGCTGAGGATGGGACCACCTATACGATTCATGCTAAATATGTGATTTTAGCTAGCGGAGGATACGGCAATAACAAAGAACTTCTTTCTGATGAATTGAAGGATGTTCTATATTATGGTCCAGCTTCTTCTACTGGAGATGCAATTAAACTCACTGAACCGGTCGAAGCAGGAACCAGAATGATGCATTACGGAAAGATTTATCCCAATGGTATTGAAGTTTCTCTGGGACGGGCCAAGTCGACCATCGGAGGTAATATCCCAGTATTGAAAATCAATGGAATTTTGGTCAATGACCAAGGGAAACGGGTGATCAATGAAAGAGCTTCTAACCATGAAGTCTTAAATGCTCTCATGCAAGAAGAAAATAAGATTCTTTATCTATTACTTGATGACAAACGCTTTGCTATTTTCCAAGATGGTGTATCTGAAGACGGTATTTCTAAGAACGATATCGATCAATGGTTGGCTCAAGATGGCGAGATGGCACCTCTCTTTGTCAAAAGAGATAGTCTATCTGAATTAGAAGATAAGCTAGGTTTCCCTAAAAATAATTTATTTGAAACGGTTAAAGACTATAATCAAGCTGTAGAAACGAAAGAAGATCCGTTAGGCCGAGAAGAGCAATTCTTAGAAGAAAAGATTTCCGAGGAAGGACCTTACTATCTTGTTGAACAAAAACCACGCTTTGCGACAACGATGGGCGGTCTCGTGGTAAATGATCAGCTTCAAGTTAAGAATAGAGCTGGTAAAGTTATTCCTGGACTCTATGCAGCAGGTGAAGTTGTTGGTGGAGTCATGGGCACCGACTCCCCTTCAGGCGCTAATAATGCTTGGGCTCTGACTTCAGGGAAATTAGCCGCTGAAGCTGTGGTGAAATAATTTAAAAAGGACTATTAAGTATACAGGCTTCTTCAGTAATGAAGGGATCTGATTTTCTTAGTAGTCCTTTTTGGTTTATCTAAAGGAAACTTCTTTAATAAATGAGATAAAGTCCTCAACAACAGGGGCATGGTAGATATCGTTACGATAGACCATGTAATAGGAACGTTTATAATTAAAATCTTTTATAGGAAGGATGGCTAAGGGATAGTTGTTGAGGACTTTATTATTTGCAATATAGGCAATACCAAAGCCTTCAGAAACAAGCCCAGCGACTGTTTCGTCTTCATCAACTTCCAAAGCAATGCCAATACTATCCTTTATATTTAAATCTTGAGTAATTTTATCAATGATCGTTCGCATGCCAGCTCTTTTAGAAAACCACACTTGAGGGTAGGCTAGGGTCTCAAAGATATCGACTTCTTCCTTTGAGGCTAGGGGGTGGTTTTTGGGAGTAATAAGAACAATATTTTCTTCAGCGACTTTAATGAAGCTAAGACTAGGATCATTAACGTCAATTTTAGTGCAAAAAGCCAAATCAGTTTTTTTATTTTGTACGCTTTTAATCATTTCCCCACTTAGGCCATGTGCATTACTAAATTCAAAACTGATATTTTTTTCAGGATTTTGATCAATAAATCGCCTGGCTAGACTGGGGACTAAACTACTGAGGACTCTTAGTAAATTTAAACGAATGAGGCCTTCGCCATGTCCTTCCTTTTCTGCGTTAGTGATACCAAGATCAAGAATAGCTAATGATTCCCTCACATTTCGAAGAAAGTTATTACCAACTCGGGTTATTTTGACGTTACGCCCGTCTTTCTCAAATAATTGGATGCCCAATTCTGTCTCTAAAGACTTAATAGCATTACTAAGTGTAGGCTGAGTAATACGTAAGTCTTTGGCAGCCAGAGTGTAGTGTTCATACTTAGCCAAGGTGACAAAGTATTTTAAGTGATACAGATTCATATCTATCCCTCTTCTTATTGTGCGTAAATTCACTATTTTTTAATTATTTATGATTATTAACGTTAGATTTCCTTGTGCACTTAATTAAGCGATTACAATGCTTAGATAACATAATTTCGTTTTTATTAATGGATAATTATAATTTACCATTATTTATTCAAAAAATCTATAGATTAGACGCTAATTATCAATTTGTTATTTGTGAATGTGAAAACTATAATTTGTTTAGAAAGAAAATTTGAATTTGATAGAGAAAGAGGTTTTACGAATGACAGAACGTTTAGACGGACATACCTTACTAGTTTCCTTACTGGCAACACCTATTAGACATAGTAAATCACCAACGATGCATAACGAAGCCTTTGCTAAGTTAAACCTTCCTTATGCCTATCTTGCTTTTGAAGTGGGAAATGATGAGCTAGCTGACGCTATCCAAGGCATTCGAGCCCTAGGTATCCGTGGTTCAAATATCTCCATGCCTAATAAACAAAAAGTTATTCCTCTATTAGATGAACTTGATGAAAGTGCTGAGTTAATCGGTGCTGTCAATACAGTAACCAATAAAGATGGTAAAGGACACTTAGTTGGCTACAACACAGATGGTGTCGGAGCCATGAAGGCATTGGCTGAAGAAGGCGTTGAAGTTAAAGGTGCTACAGTAACCTTAGTTGGTTGTGGGGGTGCTGGGACAGCCATTGCGGTGCAAGGTGCTTTAGATGGTATTAAAGAATTACATATCTTTAACCAAGATGATGAATTCTATCCTAATGCAGTGAGTGTGGCTGAGCGTATCAATCAAAGAACAGACTGCAAAGCGACTGTAGAATACTTAGAAAATCGCGAAGCACTTAAAGAAGCGATGGATAAGAGCAGTATCTATATTGATGCCAGTGGCGTTGGGATGCACCCACTTGAAAATGAATCAGTCATTACTGACCCAAGTTTCTTACGTGAAGATTTAGTTGTTTTTGATACAGTTTATTCTCCAGCGGAAACTGAATTATTAAAATTTGCTAAGGAACATGGCGTTAAAAAAGCAATTAATGGTTTAGGCATGATGCTTTATCAAGGAGCAGTAGCTTTCAAACACTTCTGTGGTGAAGATATGCCAGTCGAATATATCCACGATTTACTGTTTAAAGATAATTAAATGCTACTTTAATGAAGAAAGTGAGGAAGTAGAATGAGAAATAATCGTTACTTACCCACAGCCTTAGGATTATATATTAACTATATAATCCACGGTATGGGGGTAATCATCATTTCCCAGAATCAGAACATGCTCATGGAGCAGTGGGGGACTGACTTAGCTGGTATCGGTTCGGTTATTGGTTGGTTAGGTATTGGTCGTTTAATTGCAATTGTAATTTCTGGTCCGCTCTCAGATAGATTTGGACGTAAACCTTTTGTTTATTTGGGAATGGCAACCTACATGGCCTATTTCTTAGGACTTATTTATAGCCATAGCGTAGCGATGGCCTCTGTTTTCGCCTTGATTGCAGGTTTATCGAACTCATTTTTAGATTCAGGAACGTATCCAGCCTTAATGGAGTCATTCCCTGAAAATGCGGGTACTGCAAACGTCTTGATCAAAGCCTTCGTGCAAATTGGACAATTCCTCTTACCATTGATCATTGGTTTTTTAACTAATAACTCACTATGGTTCGGTTGGTCATTTATTATTGCCGTAGCTGTTTTAGGGATTAACATGTTAACCATGTGGAGAATGGCTTTCCCTGATGAAGACGCTAAAGAGCAGGCGGAAGAAACCGGCGGCGATGACTTTGTTTCTGCCGTTAAATTCAAATCAAAACCTAAATGGTATATCGAAGGGATTGCCTTTGTGATTTATGGATTCATTTCCCAAGCCACTTTTTATTTAATTTCGCAATCATTAAATACTTATGGACAACTCGCAGCAGGCTTATCAATGAATGAAGCCAATGCTTTAATGTCTTACTATTCTGTTGGTTCCTTACTTTGTGTCTTTGTGACTGCTGTTATCGCAACAAAAATCCGCTCAGTGAAACTCGTTGTGGGATACACCTTTATGTCTCTAGTTGCTGCAGTTTTAATGTGGTTGTACCCAACGCCTACTATGCTTAAAGTAGGGGCAGCATTGATTGGCTTCTTTGCAGCTGGTGGTGTCATGCAGTTAGGTTTAACGGTTATGGGAGAAATGTTCCCTCAAGGAAAAGGTACCGTTACCAGTATCTTCTATACCTTTGGTAGTGTCGCTTCATGGCTCATCCCTAATATTAGTCCTTGGTTAATTGAAAACTATGATATTAGCGCTGTGATGTTATTTGAAGTGATCATCGCTGCAATTGGATTTATAATCGGTGTGATTATCTTTATCCGTTACTATCAAGTTGTTGATACTAGCGAAGTGCCCGAATAAAAGAAGGAGTAATTATGAAAGAAGTAGTTGTTAAGGACGTTGTTATCGGAAAGGGACGCCCTAAAATCATTATCCCAGTGGTTGGTAAAAGTGAACAAGAAATTATCGATACTTTCTCAAAAATTAACCAAGAGCCCTGTGATTTAATTGAATGGCGCATTGACCATTTTGATGACGTCTTAGAAGAAGGAGCTGTAGCATCCTTAAGCCATAAATTAAAAGAAGCTTGTTCAAAACCACTTTTAATTACTTTCCGTACTCAGCATGAGGGTGGCGTTTGTCAATTAGGAGATGAGGGTTATCAAAAACTTTATCAATCCCTTATTGACGATGCTGATTTCGAGTTACTAGATATCGAAATGATGATGCCTGATGATATGGTTACTACACTGATCGAACAAGCTCATCAAAAAAATATCAAAGTAATTTTAAGTAACCACGATTTTGATAAGACACCTGAAAAAGCTACCATTATTAAGCGCTTAACCATGATGGAAGAAAAGGGTGCTGATATCGCAAAAATTGCTGTGATGCCTAATGACAAAAGTGATGTGGTGACCTTGCTTAACGCAACTTTTGAACGTTCTCAAGTTGCCGAAACACCTTTAATTACGATGTCAATGGGACAATTAGGTATGGTAAGTCGCTTAGCTGGAGAACTCTTTGGATCCCAAGCGAGTTTTGGTGCCCTGGGTCAAGTTTCCGCACCGGGTCAAGCACCCGTAGAAGATCTGCATAATGTTCTTAATTTATTGACTTTAAATGCGGAATAATCGAAGCAAGTAAAGCCGCTTTCTTTAAGAGAGCGGCTTTTTGGGGAAGGAGGAAGAATTGTGTTAGCCATTATTGCCTTATTAATGATTTGTACCTTTGTTTATTTCTTACTAAGTCAAAAATTAACTGTTGTAGGGTCACTATTAATCATTCCACTGGTATTTGGAGTAGGGATCGCTTTGTTCACTAATAGTGGATTAGATGCGATTTTTAAGTGGATCTATGAAGGAATCTTTTACAGTATTGATGAAGTCAGTGGAGAAATTGTGTCTGGGGTCGCTCCAGCAGTCTTTCTGATATTATTTGCTATCTTTTACTTTAATATGATGCTGGATGTGGGACTCTTTGATCCTATCATTGAATTTTTTATTAAAGAAATGCGTGGCGATCCTCTACGAGTGACTATATTGACTGTTTGTTCATCAATTGCGGTTTCGTCAACCGGAGACACGACAACTGCAGTAATTATTTTACTCGCTGCTTTTGTTGACTTATATAAACAAATGGAAATGCGCTTACCTATATTGGCATTATTGATTATTGGTCCTAATACTATTTTAAATATGTTGCCATGGGGTGGACCAGCAGCGGTCATTTCTTCGGCCTTGAATATTGAATTAATGGATCTCTCCTTTGCTCTATTTCCAGGTATGGCAGGAGGCATATTATATACGATTTGCTTAGCTTTCTATTTCGGTTATAAGGAGCGTCAGCGTCTCAATTTTGATAAAGAAGCTGAACTAGATGAAGATCAAAAAGAAAAAATGCTTGCATCCATCCGTAATCGGCGAGTGGATTATAAACGGCCGCACTTGTATTGGGTGAATTTACTATTAACCTTTACTATCATAGGTCTGCTTATTTTAGGCTACGGACATGGCTCAGTCCTCTTCCTCTTAGGTAGTATTATAGGCGCAACGATTAACTTTGGAGATTCTAAAGTTGTTATGGACCGGATCCGTGAATATGTGGCTAGTGCTATTGCACCGCCAATGGCAACTTTGGGTGCTGGGGCCTTTAGTGGGATTCTCTATGGCTCTGGTATGTCCCAAGCCCTAGCCTTTGGGGTGGTCAAGGCGATTCCAAGATTTTTAGGGCAACATATGGCTTTGGTTTATACCCTAATTACTATTCCAGGTCTAGTCTTTCTTCCTCAAGAAGCCTATTATTTCGGTATTTCAAGCGTCATGGTTAATGTTATGGAACAGTTTGGAGTAACTCCTTTACAAACTGGAGTAGCTTCCATGATTCCACAGGCTTTTGGTATGATTTCTCCGATTATTCCTGCTCTATACATATTAACCGCCCAAACCCAACAAACTTTCTTTGAATACCAAAAACGCTATATTAAATATCTCTGGCCAATTTTTGCCATTTTCTGCATTATTTACATTTTAACTGGCAGTTTACCAGTATAAAAGGGAATCGATAAGTACTGAGCGAAGCGGTACTTATCGGTTTTAATTTGAAAGTGTAATAAATGACACTAATGGTGTATAAAAAATTATTTAGTATTATTTAAATTGTGTTATATCTAGCATAGAGAGGAGGATAACTATTGATTGAATCCAATAGAAATAATAGATAAATTTTAGTGAAGGACTTAAAAAAATACTGGTAGTAAGATTGTAAACTAAGTCTCTGACTTTATTTATAATTTATATTAAAAACATAAAATAAATACCTAGTTTATATTGACTCATTAAACACTTTATATTAAATTATATGTAAGCGCATTCAGAAAACGTATACATGAAAGGTGATAATAAACATGGATAAAAAATTAAATGTTGCAGTTATTGGTGCGGGGATTTACGGTATTCATCACGTTGATGTATATAATCAAAGCCCCTATGTAAACTTAGTAGCAGTATGTGACTTTAGTAGCAAAATTAGAGAAAATATCGAAAAAGAATATGGTGTAAAAACATATAGTGATGTTGAAACCATGCTATCTGAAGAAGAAATTGATGCAGTGTCTATCGTAACACCGGACCACTTGCATAGAGAACCTGCTGTCCAGTGTGCCAATGCGGGTAAACACTTATTAATTGAGAAACCTTTAGCTTCTACTGTAGAAGATTGTCAAGCAATTTTAGAAACTGCTGAAGCAAACAATGTCAGAGTTGCAGTTGACTTCCATAAACGCTGGGATCCAACAGCTATTCATGTCTTTAATACTCTAAATGATGGTGATGCTTATCCTATAAGAGGTTATATGAGCATGGATGATATTGTTGATGTACCAACAAAATGGTTTAAATGGGCTGACCAATCTGACCCTGTCAACTTCCTGGGAATCCACTGTGTCGATTTGATCCGTTGGTATATGGGTTGTGAAGCTACAGAAGTTTATGCTGTAGGTACTAAAAAATTATTAGCTGACCAAGGAATCGACTCCTATGATAGTGTTACCTCTTTAATTACCTTTGAGAATGGTTGCAATTGGGTTGTAGAAAACTCATGGGTATTACCTTCTGGCTTTGCTAAGAACAATGATGGACGTACAAGTATTTTAACCACAGATAACTATATTCGTGTAGATAACCAAGATAGAGGTATTGAAGTATTTGATAGCGAAAAACAACATACGCCTAACGTCTTCTTCTTTAATAACTTCTATGGTAAAGTTTTCGGTTTTGGTGCTGATCCTATTAATAGTTTCATTGATTGTTTGATTAATGATAAAGAATTTGTAGCGGATGGTAATGATGGCTTGCAAGCTACAAAAATTACAGAAGCGATTCACAAGAGTTTAGATACTGGTGAACGCGTAAAGATTAAGTAATATTTAGGAAAGGTGAATTTAATGGCTAATCAAAAAATGGTTAGGGTAGACTATCGTTTGGTTCATGGTCAAGTAGTCGCTAAATGGATAAAATATAATCCTGTTAAAAGATTAATATTGGTAGATAATGATCTAGTAAATGATGATTTCATGGGAGATATATACCGTATGGCGGCTCCAGATCAAGAAGTTGATATCGTAGCTGTTGGTGACTTACAAAATTCTTTAGATAAAAAAGATGACAATGTCATGATTATATTTAAAGATATAAAAAGTGCTAAAGAAGCTGCAGACAGCGGAGTTGAGCTAGCTGAATTAAACGTAGGAGCTGTGCCAAGCTCTAAAGATAGAACAACTGTTATTCAAGGGGTCTCCTTGTCTAAGGATGAATTTGATTCATTAAAGGCTTTACAGGAAACGGGAGTAAATGTTTATTTACAACCAATACCAGAAAATTCTAAGGTAAGCTTAGAAAGTGTTGAAAGTAAAGTTAAATAAAATTTATAAATTGTGAAAGGACTAACCATATGGACGGACAATTGATAGTTATGGCTATCGCAATGGGGTTAATATATTGGTTATCAAGAAGTATGATTGGTGGCTATTTTGCCTTATTCTTTGTAGGTAACGCAATTGTCGTAGGAGCTATCGCTGGACTTATCCACGGTGATGTTTTACAAGGTTTGATATTAGGTGGCGGTATTTCAGCTGTATTTGCTGGGATTATTGCTCCGGGTGGGAATTTACCTACCGACCAAACCATGGCTGCTACTACAATGATTCCTATTGCACTAGCAAGTAATTTATCTGTAGAACAAGCAGTAGCTTTTGCTGTTCCTTTAGGACTAGTAGGCGCACAATTAATCAACTTAAGAAAAATTATTAATGTGAATTTTGTGCACATGGCCGATAAAGCGGTCGAAAGCTGTGACACAAAAGCTATTAGTAGAGATGCAGTATTATATCCAGCACTTACCGCATTCCCATTGCTATTTTTACCAGTTTTCTTAGTCGTTCTGTTAGGGCAAAATGTAATGCTATCAGTCTTAGAATTTATTCCAAGCTGGATTTTGCATGGCTTAGAAGTAGCCGGTGGCGTGATGCCTGCTGTAGGTTTTGCTCTAATTATTAACTCTATTGGGAAGCCAAGATTAATACCTTATACTTTAATAGGATTTATTTTAGTGAAAGTACTTGGGTTAAATAATATCGTAACTGGTATTTTGATCATTAGTATTGCATTAATTGTTGTCTTTAATAAGAAAAATATTGATGAAACGGTTGGTGCATAATTATGAGTGAAAATAATGTAACGATTACAAAAAAAGATATTAATAATACTATGCTGAGATGGTATTTTGCGACAGAAATATCTTTAAACTACGAACGTATGCAGTCATTAGCTTTTACTTATGCTTTTTTACCTGTTTTAAAGAAGTTATACCCTGATAAAGATGATCTTCAAGAGGCTTTAAACCGTCATTTGGAATTATTTAATACTAATGCTACGGCCGGTGGATTGATACTAGGTACAACTTTGGCTATGGAAGAAGAGAAAGCTAATAATGGCTCAATAAGTGGCGATGCCATCGTAGCGATAAAAACAGGCTTGATGGGGCCAGTTGCAGCATTTGGGGATTCTTTCAGTGCAGGGACACTGCAAACGCTTTTTATATTAGCTGCTAGTGCAGCAGCTGCTGCAGGATCTTTCTTGAGTCTCTTATTACTATTCATTGGTAATGCTATTCTTATGGCTGAATTAGTTATAACCACAAATTTAACCTATAACCGTGGTAGGGAAGCTATTAAAGATGTTCTTTCATCAAAAACTATGAATTACATACTCGAGGGTGCTAATATCCTTGGTATGGGGATGATGGGGGCGTTGACAGCCACAATGGTAGATTTAACTACTCCGTTAAGTGTTACCTTTGGAGAAACAGCAGTTGCTCTGCAAGATAATCTAGATAATTTAATGCCAGGTCTATTAACCTTAGGGGTTTTATTCATATTTTATTATCTAATTAATAAGAAGCAGTTAAGTATTACAAAAATTGTTTTAGGGACTATAGCAGTATCCTTAGTACTATCCCTATTTGGTATTGTATAGAATGATTTAAGGTAGGTTTTAAAATATGAAGGGTATTATTTTAGCAAGTCATGGAAAGTTAGCAGATGGACTTTATGATGCATTAAAAATGTTTTCAGGGGATATCGAGCAGATCGCTACCTTGTCTTTAAAACCAGAAGCTGATTTAAAAGAATTTATTGACTTACTAGAAGAGAAAATAAAATTAGTTGATTCAGGTGATGGTGTAACTGTTTTTGTTGATTTACTATTTGGCACCCCAAATAACTTAAGTGGCAAACTCTTAAAAGATGAGCTTTATCAAGAAAAAGTAGATATTATTACCGGTATGAATTTACCGATGGTATTAGAATATACAAACAGTCGCACAGGTTCACCGAGTGTCGATGATATTATGTCTGTCGGAAAAGAAGGCATTGCATATTTTAATGAAATTTTGAAAGACAGACAATAGATTAAAATAATGAAATTAAAAAGCTGCCTTAGTAATAACTAGTATAGGTTATTGCTAGGGCGGCTTTTTTATTTATTGATAAATTGTTATTCCGTTTTCTCTATATTTTTCAATTAAATCATTTGAGACATTTTGAGAATAAATATTAAATGATGAATTATCTAAATTAATTATAAAATTACTTATTGTTTCAAATTTATCATTTGTAACGATAGAAAAAATAGAATCTGATTGGCTACTCATTGCTTCTTTAATAGTTGCTTCTTCAAGTGTTGGAACAGAGGTTCCGATAGATGAATCTATATTATAAATTCCCATAATGTATATATCCGCGTGAATATTTTTTATTTCTTTATAGGTAATGGACCCAATATTTATCATTGAATTTTTATAAAGTTCCCCACCTAGTGTAATTATTTCGCTTGATTCTAAACGTGACAGTTCACATGCGACAGGTGGACTATTGGTAATGAATGTAGCTGAAAAATTATTTGGAAATAACTTTGTCAGCTCTAAGTTACTAGTACTTCCATCTATTAATATGGTTTTATTTTGGGGAATATTTTTTACTAATTTTTTTGAAATCTCAATTTTTTCATCTGTTTTAAATTTTTTTCTAAAGTCAAAACTTGTTACGGGTGGTCCAATTCTTATTGCTCCAGCTCGTATTCGTTTTAACATATTTTGTTTTTCTAGTTCTTGTAAATCGCGTCGAACAGTGTCTTCACTAACTTGAAATCGTTTCGATAAATCTACAATGGTTACTTTTCCTTCAGTCGAAATCAAATTGACGATAATCTGCTGGCGTTCAATTTTGTGCATGATATTCTCCAATCTTAATCTATAAAACAAGCATAACTATTATTTAAATGCGATAGGCAAATCGAATTTTAGTTTTAATTATTTGTTAAAAGTGCTGATACTTTATTAAGACTATTATAATGAATTTTAGTCGAAGTGTCAGTAATACATACGAAGAGTCATTTTTTCAAGATAAAATATTTTTTAATTTGCAATATATTTGTCGTAAATTTGCTTAAAGTCTCTAAAAATTTAACTTTTAAGGCGTATTATTCTAATAAATTGCATAAAATTGCAATATTTTTGCGGAAAAATGCGATAAATCTATTGACTATGGTATTGTTTGCGCTTACAATTTGGATATAGAGTCAAACGTTTTCTAGTAAACAATAATTAATAAAATAGGCGGTAAGTAGATTGAAATATAGCTTTATTTGTGAGGAGAAGTACAATGTCAGATATAATTTTAAGTCCATCTATTATGTGCGCTGATTTGGTGAACCTTGAGAGAGATATAAAATTAATAGAAGATTTAGGGTTTGAGAACATACATGTGGATATTATCGATGGGAAATTTAGTCCGAGTATGCCACTTGGATTAGAGACAATATACAGGATGAGAGAGATAACAAATTTAAAATTTAATTTTCATATTATGTCTGAAAATAATTTATTTTTTATACAAGAAGCTTTGAATATTGGAGCTTATAACATTACTTTTCATATTGAAACTAGCATACATGTTCAGAAATATATTGATTTAATAAAATCAAAAAATGTTCAGGTGGGAATTGCCTTAAATCCTGCAACATCTTTAAATACACTTGAATATTTGTATGGTCAAGTCGATAACATCACAATTATGGCTATAAATCCAGGTTTTGCTGGAGATTCAAATGAAAGGCCTATTTCATATGCAATGGGAAAAATTAAAAATCTCGCAAAAATTAGAGATAAATATAATTATAAATTTAATATTCAAGTTGACGGTCGTGTGTCGATTGAGAGAATAGCTAAGTTAGTTCAATGTGGAGCGGACAATTTAGTATTAGGTAGCACCAGTTTGTTTCGAAAAGGGTTATCCCTAGAAGAGAACAAAGTGGCTATTTTAGAAGAAATTAAGAAAGGTGTGAAATAAAGTGGGTATCGATAAAGCTTCTAAGGCTATTATTAAAGAGATTTCTAACACTTTTTCTTTAATTAATGGGGACGAAGTAGAGCAACTAATAGATCTTATTAAGAAAGCTGATAAGGTATTTTTTATAGGGGTAGGGAGAGTACTACTTTCGTTAGAGGCTGTAGCTAAACGTTGGTCACATTTAGGGATAAACTGTGTGGTTGTAGGTGAAATAACGGAACCAGCAATTACTGATAAAGACTTATTAATCGTGGGATCTGGAAGTGGCGAAAGTTTAATTCCTGTTGAGATAGCTAAAAAGGCTAAAATTTATAAGGCTAAGGTCGTGCATATTGGATCTAATATAAATAGTACAATATCTTCTTTAAGCGATTTGATTGTTCGCATACCAGTGAGATCGAAATTGAATCTATCAGATGAAATAGTATCTATTCAGCCTATGACATCGTTGTTTGAACAATGCTTATATATTTTAGGAGATGCCATTTCGCTTATGTTAGTAGAAGAGGAAAATATAGATATAGAATCCTTATGGGAATACCATGCAAATTTAGAGTAAAAGAGGAGGATTCGAATGGTAAAAATTATAATTATATGTCACGGCAATTTAGCACAAGAATTTAAAAGTTCCTTGAAAATGATTGTTGGAGATTCATCAGATATCTATCCTATATCTTTTAAAGAAGATGAAGGCACTGATGATTTATTAAATAAGATAGAAAACACAATTAAGTTTAATAAGTTAAATTCAGTTATTATTTTTGCAGATATTTACGGAGGCTCTCCTTTTAATGCTGCTATTCGTTATGCCATAAGTGATAAAAATGTTGAAGTAATTGCGGGAGTAAACTTACCTATACTAATTGACACATATTTATCTAGAGATACAGATCTTATAAATTTAATAGATAAAATACAGGCGAGTTCTCAAGAATTCATAAAATATTTTAACAAGAACAGTTTATTTGCGGAGGATGACGACCTATGATTATTAAGTTAGCAAGGATAGATGATCGGTTTATTCATGGCCAATTTTTAACCAGGTGGATAAACACAATTCCAGCAGAAAGAATTATTGTTGTTAGTGATGAGGTAGCAAAAGATCCAATACGTAAAAAATTAGTTTTATCTGTTGCTCCTTCCAATTTTAAAACTAGTGCTGTTAGCGTTGAAAAGATGCTTAGAGCTTACAATTCTCCAAAATATACAGATACATCAGTTATTCTGTTGTTTGAAAAACCGAAAGATATTGTATATCTGATCGAAGGAGGAATGGATATTTCTGAAGTTAACGTAGGGGGTATGAGATTTGAAGCAGGAAATAAGCAAGTTACGAAATCGGTAAATGTTAGTGATGATGATATTGAAATGTTTCTTAAGTTAAATGATATGGGAGTTGCTCTTGAAATGAGACAATTACCTAGCGATAGTAAAGTTGATTTTATTTCTTTGGTTAAGGAATTAAGTTAGGAGTGACTATTTATGACCTCTATTCAAATGATATTACTCATTATTCTATCCGGAATAGTTGGTATGGGAGCGATAGTTGATGAGTCTCAAATCCATAGACCGTTGGTAGTTTGTACTTTAGTTGGGTTAATATTAGGAGATTTGAAAACAGGCTTACTTCTTGGTGGTAGTTTAGAAATGATGTCACTAGGTTGGATGAATGTAGGCCTAGCTATGGCCCCAGATACAGCTATTGCTTCCATGATTTCCTCTATACTTGTTATACAGACAGGAAACGGAATTGGAGAAGGTATAGCAATTGCAGTTCCTCTAGCTGCTGCTGGTCAAGCTTTAACTATATTTGTAAGAACAATTACAACATTTTTTAGTCACCAAGCAGATAAGTATGCTTTAGACGGGAATACCAGAGGTATTGATGCAATGTTTTACATTGGGCTTTTCCTACAAGCACTCCGTGTTTTACTTCCAACTGCTTTAATCTTGTTAATTGATATTGAAGCAGTAAATCAACTATTAACATCAATACCTACTTTTATAACAGAAGGTCTAACCATTGGTGGTGGTATGGTTATGGTTGTGGGTTATGCAATGATTATTAATATGATGGACGTTCCGTATTTAAAACCTTTCTTTTATATAGGTTTTATATTAGCAGCATTTTCTGAAATTAACTTAGTCGGATACGGTATATTAG
Organism: Aerococcus urinae; assembly: GCF_001543175.1. NCBI lineage: Bacteria > Bacillati > Bacillota > Bacilli > Lactobacillales > Aerococcaceae > Aerococcus > Aerococcus urinae. Next base: position 1,750,665 of record NZ_CP014161.1, on the reverse strand, counting down.
GTGCATGTTTGGCTGCAGTTTTCGTTTACTTGAAGTACAATCCGTCTAGTAATCATCAATTGATTACTGAAAGTAATGATAATAATTATATTCCAGGAGATTTGGATGATGACTTAGACGATGACCTAGATATTGATTAGATAGGAGATGGCTAGTGTGGAACAAAATAACGGTAATCCGATTATAACTAAAAAAGAAAAAAGGAAAATGTTTATAAGAGCAAATGTTTATAATGGTGCTTTTAATTTTGAAAGGGGGCAAAATTTAGGAGTAGCCTATGTAATGAACCCAGTTATTGATAAGTTATATAAGGATAAAGATAAAAAGATTGAAGCTCTACAGAGGCATTTAGAATGGTATAATAATCATCCTTGGCTATCAGGTATTGTATTTGGTATTACAGCAGCTAAGGAAGAAAAGAAGGCCCAAAGTGACAATCTAGAAGGGTCAAGCATAATAGCTATGAAAATAGGGTTAATGGGCCCACTAGCTGGTATAGGGGACCCTTTGTTCTGGGGAACTTTAAGACCTGTATTAGCATCAATTGGTGCAAGTCTAGCGATGGTTGGTAACATATTTGGGCCGATATTATTCTTTGTAGGAATCAATATAATCAGATTAGCAACTATACATTATGGCATGGAATTTGGCTATGCTCGAGGGGCTGATATTGTTGATGATTTAACCGGTAGCCAGATTAATAAAATTACTGAAGCAGCTCAAATTGTAGGTTTATTTGTAATGGGAGCATTAGTTAATACATGGACCAATATTAATATTCCTATAGTAGCTACAAAAATTATTGATTCTAATGGCATTGAAACTATCCAGACTGTTCAAGATGTTTTAGACAGTATTCTACCCGGTATGCTTGCTTTAGGACTTACCTTAATTGTTTCATGGTTATTAAAAAAGGGTGTTAACCCTTTGTTAATTATTGTATCAATTTTTGTAATAGGAATTATTGGCAGATATTTTAATTTGTTAGGCTAATAATAACTATATTGTCTTAATGATAAGTTATATAAAATATTCCAAACTCTATATTGTAACTACTAAAATACATCACCACTAGAAAATAGATCAGCCTTTAAGAGTTGAAAAGTAAATGCTACTAACACTCTTAGAGGCTTTTTAATATAAATATTATATATTTTAATTCCTTCACTCTCCTACCAATAACTTCCCAATCTCACTGTCAATAATGATATCACTAACAATCCCTGGGTGAGAGAGTAAGGCTTTAATACTTGGGGCTTTGACTTGTCCAGTGGCGAGTATAACAACTTGAGGAATATGTTTTAAATCGTCAATAGTCAATCCTATCATACGGTTGGAGAATTCAGTGTCCACCTCTTTTCCTTCTTTATCAAAGAAGGAGGCTAGGATATCCCCAACGGCGCCAGATTCTTTTATCATTTCGGCTTCTTCATCAGTCAAATAGCCGAGATTGCGGTAGCAAATGGGGTCAGTAGGGTTACCAATTCCTATGACGGCTACATCAACCGTCTTGGCCTTCTCTTTGACATTTTTAACTAATTCAGATGAGTTGAAAGCTTGATAAATGGCAGTGTTTTCAGCGATTGCTGGTGCATAAAAATAGGAAACTTCACTTTGATATTTTTCTGCTAATTGAAAAGCCAAGTGATTGGAATGGTATTTGACATCGTTGATACCGATGCCACCGATTAAAGGAATAATTTCCTTAACGGCTGAATCCATATAGTTACTTGCTTGCACATATTCGTAAATCGTTGTCCCCCAACCGATTCCTATCGACCTGTATTTTTTGATATTGCTTTGAATGAATTCACTACATTGATAGCCGACTTCCTGCTTATCCTCATTATTATTCCCGCTAGTGGGAATAATAATGACATTGTTTAGTTCATACTTCTCTTTAATTGCTTTAGTCAGTTCGGCATAGGAATTACTGTTGTGTTGAATAGAAATTCGAACAATACCTCGTTCTTTGGCTTCTTTTAAAAATTTTGCCACGGTTGGTCGAGATATCCCTAATTGATTAGCGATTTCAGTTTGAGTTTTATCATCTTTATAATACAAAATAGCTGCTTGAATAATTAAATCGTTGCGGTCGTACATTTTGCTGACCCTTTCTAATGATAATTTCTTTATTAACTATTTTATCATTCGTAAAAGAGTTTATCAAAAGTAAAATTTCACTTGACTTCCATCTTGTAAAACGCTTACAATACAGATAAGAAGAGATTTAATAGAAAAGGAGTTAAACACTATGAAGGTTGATTCAAAAGAACTATTACTTGATGCTAAGAAAAGGGGATACGCCATTCCTGCGCCTGATTATATTGACCTAGATTCAGCTCGTGCTTATGTTGAGGTGGCGGAAGAACGTGGGTTACCCGTTATTTTATCTTATGCTCAAAAACACGTTGATATTATGTCCTTAGAAGAAGCAGCTTTAGTCGGTAACTTCTTAGCAGAGAAGGCCAGTGTTCCCGTGGTGCTCCACTTGGACCATGGCTTTGATAAGGACTTTATTTTTAAAGCCATTGATTTAGGCTTTTCTGCAGCTATGATTGACGCTTCGGAAGCGAGTTTTGAAGACAATGTCAAAATTACTAAAGAAGTGGTTGACTATGCCCATAAATACAATGTCCCCGTAGAAGCTGAATTGGGTCACGTAGGCGCCAATGACTTGTCAGAAGCCCGGGCCTTAACCGATTCTGTTTACACCGAAGCCAAGGATGTGGTTCGTTTTGTTGAGGCAACAGGCGTTGATTCCTTAGCAGTCTCCATTGGTACTGCTCATGGTGTTTATTCCGGAACGCCGGAAATCAACTTCGACCGCTTAGAGGAAATCAACCAAGCCACCGATATTCCTCTAGTTTTACATGGTGGCTCTTCCTCAGGAGATGAAAACCTGAAAAAATGTGCCCAAAAAGGCGTTGCGAAGATCAATGTCTACACAGACTTCATTGTGGCGGCTTATGAAGCCATTCAAAAGGAAAAACCTGAAGGCTATGTGGAACTGAAAAAGACCGCTGACCAAGGGATGAGAGCAGTGCTTGATCACTACTATGATGTCTTTGAAACCGAGCGTTATAAGGAAGGAAAATAAGCCATGTCTAAAGTACAAGTAAAGTCGCCATTTTTCATTTTTAACCCGAAATCATTCTTATACGGCGAGGAACTTTTAGAACTTGCTAAAGTAGCTGACCAAGAAGCCGAAAAACACCCAGGAATTTCAGTTTTTCTGACTTGCCCTTATGCGGATCTAGCGGCAGTTGCTCAAGCTACCGACCATATTATTGTCTCCGCTCAACACCTGGACGGCATTGAACCAGGTAGGGGGATGGGCAAAGTCCTCCCTGAGTCATTACAAGCTGCCGGTGCTCGAGCGACTTTCTTAAATCACGCTGAAAATCCTATGACCATTGCTGAGATTGTCCAAGCCATCCAAAGGGCCGATGACTTAGATATCATTACCATTGTTTGTGCGGATTCCATGAAGGAAGCCCAGGCTTTGGCGACCTTGCATCCTGACATTATTCTCTGTGAACCGACTGAACTTATTGGGACTGGCCAAACTTCTGATGCTTCCTATATCGAATCAACTAACGAAGCGATAAAAGCTATTGATGACAATATCTTAGTCATGCAAGCGGCTGGGATTTCGACCGCGAATGATGTTAGCCGCACCATTGAAATGGGAGCAGACGGTACTGGCTGTACCAGTGGGATTACTAAGGCCGACAATCCCAAACAAATGTTAAAAGATATGATTGAAGCTGCTGCCAAAGCAAAATAGAAAGGAAGGATATCATGACAGTCTATAAAGAAACCATTAAAGTCCAATCCACTGGAGGGCAACCAACCTATGTTAACATTAGTGCCCAAGTTCGCGAAGCTATTGAAAACAGTGGCGTTCAAAATGGCATTTGTGCAGTGATTTCGCCCCACACCACTTGTTCAGTCTTCTATGAAGAGTATGCCCATGATATGACTGAAGACGGGATTGAGTCTCTACAGGCTGACTTAAATAATGTCTTAGAGAAGATTATTCCTTACCATACCAGTGCCGATACTTATATTTATCCGGGTGAGGAACATTATAAGGCAGTTGCAGAATGGCCAAATGTAAAAGACTATCTGCCTAATAATTCACCATCAGACTTATGGAATGGTGACGCTCACTTAAAAGCAACTCTGATTGGTTCCAGCCAAGTTTTTGACGTGGATGAAGGCAAATTAGGGGTAGGTTCTACGGGGCATATCTATTTTGCGGATTTTGACTGTGCTAGACCGCGCGAGAGAAAATGTGTGATTAAAGTGATGGGTGACTAAGTCTTATGCATGAAGAAGTCGTTGTTGTGACAGGAGGATCAAAAGGGATTGGTCGAGCCATCCTTGAAAAATTTAACCAAGCCGGCTATCTGACCGTTAACCTAGATTTAGATGCTGAAGCTGGAAATGAATTAGCTGAAAAATTATCACAGCAAGCCCCCAGTCAGTTCATAAAAACGGATGTTTCTGACTATGACCAAGTGCTTGAGGCGCGTAATCGAATTATTGATTCATTTCATCGATTGGATTTCCTAATTATCAACGCTGGGATTACTTATCGACATAGTCTCAAAGAGATTAGCGTGAGTGAATGGGACCGAGTAATTTCGGTCAATCTCAGTAGTAGTTTCTACCTCATTAAGGCTTGCTACGATGATTTAGTTAAAAATAAGGGAAAAGTTGTGGTGATTTCATCAGGCTCAGGTATCACTGGGACTGGTGGCGGTGGGCACTACGCTGCTTCAAAAGCAGGGCAAATGGGCTTTGTTCGAACCCTGGCTAAGGAATTAGGTCCGCAAGGGGTTAATGTGAATAGTGTGGCACCACGTGTTATTGAATCAGATATCTTAGACCAACTCTATCCAGACGAAGCCAGCCGCCAAGAGCTCTTAGAAAAAATACCGATTCGACGTTTTGGAAAAGGTGAAGATATTGCAAATTTAACCTTTTTCTTAACCCAAGAAGAAAGTTCTTATATTCATGGGCAAATCTTATTAGCTGATGGTGGTAGAACCTTTTAGGGGAAAATAAAAAAATGACTTTATGGCCGAGTAACCATAAAGTCATTTTTTATATATTATTCATTATAAAACGAGCAGTATCAATATCGATAATTAATTCATTAATATAATCACTTTTGATAGCAGAGAGGATGCTATTGTGTTTCTTTCTTCCGCCAGCGACACAAATTTTCCGTGGAATTTGAATAAAGTCTTGGGCTGAAATACTGATACGTCTTTCTTCTAATTCTGGTAAAACCTCCTGACCATTTTTATTAAGGAAGATAATCGAAGCGATATCACAGGCAGCTTCACTTGTTTGGATAAGAGAAAGTTCATCCTCAGACAGGTAGCCAGTTGAACGGATAGTTGTTTCTTCATCATTAGGATTACCGATACTAAATAAGGCGATATCTGCCTTACTGGTTTTATGAATTGTCGAGATAACATTCGGATCGTTGAGATACATATTTGCTGCATTTTTTGTTTGAGCAAAAGCTGGAGCAAGTATTGTTGTCGATTTTGCTAGGTAATTTTCTGCTAATTGGTTGGCGATTGAGTTGGAGTGCATGTTAAAGTTTTGGTCACCATGACCGCCAATTAAAGGGGTGAAGGTAGATCTTTTATTTAAATTACCATAGCTATATTTGGTTAATTCTTTTAAAGTTTTACCCCAACCGACGGCAATAATCTCTTTTTCTTCAAGAATAGTATTTAAATAATTACCAGCAATTTTAGCTAAACTTGCTCTAACATCGTGGTCATGAATATCAGTAATCATGACATTTTCTAAATGAAAATGTTCTTTAATGACTTTTTCGAGATGTTCATAGGAGGGGGAATCATTAACCGTTACGGTGACGATTCCGGCATCCCGAGCCTGTTGCAACATCCGTGATACTTTAATTCTAGAGATATCCAATTCTTCGGCAATTTCATTTTGGGTCATATTATGGTAGTAATACATTTTAGAAACCGCAATCAAATCTTTCTTACTGTTCATTTGTTCAACTCCCCTTACAATTTATGATTTTAATTGACAGCGCTTAAAAAGACAAGTATAATTTGTTTGAAGTAACAAATGTAATTTTTAATGAACATATGATCTTATTTGGTCAGGTTAAAAGTGAACAAATGATCGATGGAGGGAGAGCCTTGGAGAAAGTCAGTTTAACACCGGATGTTTCCTTATCACGGATTGCTTTAGGTTTTTGGCGCTTAGCGGATGAGAAACTTTCGAAGTCCTACTTTTTAAAGTTTATCGAAGAAGTTATAGACCTAGGGATTACGACCATGGACCATGCAGATAGCTATGGACGCTATACTGAAGAAGCAATCTTTGGCGATTTTTTAAAGGGTAGAAAAGACTTAAAACAAAGGATGGAATTTGTTTCTAAGGTCAGTCTCGTTTATCCTGGGAAACATGCTAGAGTAAAATATTATGACAATAGTAAGGACTACATTATTAAGCAAGTTGAGAGAAGCTTAAAGAAATTGGATATTGACCAGCTCGATGTCTTGCTATTACATCGTCCTGATTGGCTGCAAGATCCTGAAGAAGTCGCCCTCGCATTTGACCAACTATATAATGAAGGAAAAGTAAAAAGTTTTGGCGTTTCGAATTATTTGCCTTCACAGTATCGGGCGCTAGAGAGCTATTTAAATCAGTCTTTAGTGACTAATCAAATTCAATGTTCTGCTATTGATTATGAAAATTTTGAGAATGGAACGATTGACCTATGTATGGAGAAAAGAATTCACCCGATGATCTGGTCACCCTTATCAGGTGGGGAATTATTTACCAGTCAAGAAGAGAATATTAAGAAGGTTCGCTCGGTGATGGAAGAGATTGCTGAAGAAATTGGAGCAGAATCAATTGCTGAAGTGGCCTATGCCTGGCTATTAAGACATCCAAGCAAGATGATTCCTATTGTGGGTTCTTATCGCATTGATTATGTGAAACCTGCTGTTAAAGCATTAGATTATCAACTGACTAATGAACAATGGTATATGATTTGGACAGCTTATAAGGGTCATAAGGTCCCTTAAGTAAGAAAGGAAAGTATAAAAATGAAACAAGAAGAATTTGTAAAATATATTGATCACTCCCTCCTCAAGCCTGAGTTAACACGTGAAGATTACATTGAGGGCTTAAACTATGCCAAAGAACTGGGAGTAGCTTCTGTATGTATCAACCCTCATCGCTTAGATTTAGCTCGCGAGATTTTAGATGATAGTGATGTCGTTATCGGAACGGTCATTGGCTTTCCTTCAGGAGCTCACACCACGAGAAGTAAAGTCTTTGAAGCCATTGAAGCTTATGCTAATGGTGCTAGAGAACTTGACATGGTGATTGACGTTGGTGCCTTAAAGGACGGCGATTATGATCGAGTAAGAGAAGATATAAAAAGCGTTGTTGAAGCAACTCCTGCTTGTGTTAAGGTTATCCTTGAAAACGCCTATCTCACTGATGAAGAAATTGCCAAAGGATCTAAGTTAGTTGAAGAGGCTGGTGCTGCTTTTGTTAAAACGTCGACAGGCTTTGCAGCTTCAGGATCAAAAGTAGAAGACCTTAAACTAATGAGACAAAGTGTTTCTGACGAGGTAAAAGTCAAAGCGGCAGGAGGTCTATCGACTTACGAGGACTGTCTAGCAGCTATTGAAGCAGGGGCGGACCGAGTAGGTATCAGTCGTACGAAAAAAATACTTGAACAAATGAACAGTTCGAACGAATAAAACTGAATAAATATTTCGCAAAAAGCACATCGTAAAAAACAAACGATGTGCTTTATTTTTTTGCTATAATATATAAGTAGTAAAGGCTTTCACAAAATCGAGCTGTGAAAAAAATTCACCTTTTAGTTTTGAAGTGATTTTTTATCTATAGCTGATTCCTTTAATGACAGGGATAGGGGAGAATATTTTATTATTTCTTTAAATTTGTTTGACAACGCTTTCAAAATAATTTATCATACTCAGTGAAGTTAATACATGAAAGTGTTTCACTGAACAAGGAATTTGTCTTTGAATCATCATGTAGTGCTAAAAAAACAGTGAAAGGAGTTTTATAAATTGGAAATTACCGAAACCATTCGAAAAGATATGGTCTTCTTAAACCAAGATATCGCTTCAAGTGATGAACTTTTCGAGTTTATAGGTGAAAAAGCGCAAGAGCATGGTCTTGTTAAAGACAGCTATGTTCAGGCCTTAAAAGATAGAGAGGCACAATTTCCAACTGGTTTACAGTTAGAAAAGGTGGGCGTAGCTATTCCACACGCAGATGCGGAACACTTGAATGAAGAATTTATTGCTTTAGTTACTTTAGATTCGCCAGTGGAATTTCATTCAATGGAGGATCCAAGCAAAACGGTTGCTGCAGATATTGTTTTCGCTTTAGGACTAACTAAGTCTGAAGATCAGTTAGAAACTCTACAGACAATTGTTCAAATTATCCAAGATGACAATAAAATTAGTAACTTGCTTGAAGCAAAAGATGTTGATGAAGCATTAAATGCATTGAAATAGGAGGATTTTAAATGGCTAAGAAAAAAGTTTTAGTAGCATGTGGCGCAGGTATTGCAACTTCTACAGTGGTAACTACACGTGTTGAAAATTTATTAAAAGAAAATAATATTGCTGCTGATGTAGAACAAATTAAAATTTCTGAAGCAAAAGGAAAACAAGAGGGAGCAGACTTATTAGTATCAACAACTGCTTTACCAACTAAATACGATATTCCTTCAATTGTTGCTACTGGATACATTTCAGGTATCGGTAAAGACAAAATTGACCAACAAATTTTGGATGTCTTAAAAGACTAATAAAATATTATAGAAAGTAAGGGGGGGCATCATGGATTCATTCTTAGATGTGGTTCAATATATCCTTGGTCTGGGACCAACAGTTATTATTCCTATTGCTATATTTTTAATTGCTTTACTATTTAAAGTTAAAGTGGGTAAAGCTTTTGTATCAGCGTTAACAATTGGTGTTGGATTTACGGGTGTTAACCTGGTTACTGGCTTATTGTCAGACTCATTAGGGCCTGCAACTCAAGCTATGGTTGAGCGTTTTGGTTTCTCTTTAACAGTTATTGATATTGGGTGGCCAGCAACTGCTTCAGGTGCGTTTGCATCGTCTGTTGCACCAGCTATGATTATTTTAGCTCTAGCAGTTAACTTCGTTATGTTAGGTACGCGTTTAACCGACACCCTAAATATCGATATTTGGAACTTCCACCACTTTATTGTTGTGGCTGCTCTATCACAAATCATTACTGGTAACTTCATCTTCTCACTGGCTATGGGTGTTTTGATGGAAATTGCCTGCTTGAAATTTGCGGATTACTTCGCTCCAATGATTCAAGAGTACTATGGTTTAGAAGGTATCTCTTTAACCACTGGATCTTCCATTGGTTACGGTATGCTTGGTATTCCAATTGGTTGGGTAGTAAGCAAGATTCCTGGACTTAAAAATGTTGAAATGGATGCTGAAAAGATCCAAGAAAAATTCGGTATTTTTGGGCAACCAATTATTATGGGTTTAGTAATCGGATTCATTATTGGTCTATTAGCTGGCTATGATATTGGTAAAGCTTTCCAATTAGGTGTTTCCATGTCAGCCGTTATGGTGCTTATGCCACGTATGGTTAAGATCTTAATGGAAGGGTTAACCCCAATTTCAGAAGCCGCCCAAGGATTTGCTGATAAATACTTCTCTGGACGCCAAATTAATATCGGATTAGATGCTGCTCTAGCAATCGGTAATCCTGAAAATATGTCAGTTGGTTTATTATTAGTTCCTATTACATTATTAATTGCAGTTATTTTACCTGGTAATAAAGTGTTACCATTCGGTGACTTAGCAACTATTCCATTTTATGTATGTTATATTACCGCATCTAGAAAAGGTAACATCCTACACTCATTAATTACTGGTACTATTGTAATTGGTTGTGGTTTATACTTTGCAACATCAATGGCTGGTCCTCATACAGAGCTTTTACAAGGTCTTGATGCAACTGCAAATATTACCCAACAAATGGCATCGTTAGATACTGGTGGTAACTTCCTCAAATGGATCTTTGTAGAAATTTCAAGATTATTTGCTGGTGCTTTCTAGGAGATAAAGTAGGCAATTACTAGTTACTGATGTTAATAATGCGTATTCATTAGTGACTGGATATTTCAATTATTCAGTCACTATTTTTTTAGAAATGATTACTAGTAGAATAAATATTAGGAAGAGGAAAAAATGAAGGCAACACAATTAAACGAAAATCAAGAATTCGAATATGTTGAAATCGATGAGCCTGAATGTCAACCGGGTTGGGTTAAAGTAAAAGTCCATGCTACCGGGGTTTGTGGCTCAGATACTCATAAAATTGAATTTGGCTGGAAATATGACCTTCCCGCAGTTATGGGTCATGAAATTGCCGGGGAAGTTGTTGAAGTTGGAGAAGGAGTCACCCGAGTAAAAGTTGGTGAACGAGTAATCGTTCCTCCACTTATTCCAGATTTTTCCTGTCAGTATTGTGAACAAGGTCTGTATGGCTTATGCGAAAACTATAAAATGATTGGAACACACTATATTGGTGGTTTTGCTGAAAAATTAGTCGCTCCTGAAACTAATATTTTACCTATTGGTGAGATGGATTATGAAGATGCAGTGCTTATTGAGCCTTTCGCTGTTTCTATGCACAGTGTCATGAACATGGATGTTGAATTGGGTGACACTGCAGTTGTTCTAGGTATTGGTGCTATTGGAATCTTTACCATCGAAGCCTTACTTTTAGCCGGCTGTAAGAATGTCATTGCTGTAGATATTAATGATGATAAATTGGAAGTTGCTAAACAATACGGTGCTAGTTATGGGATTAATTCTATCAAGGAAGATCTCGAAGCTAAGGTGAAAGAATACACCAACGGCTTGGGCGCTGATATTGTCATGGAATGTGCGGGTACTCCAATTACCCAAGAACAAGCCCTCGTTTTAGCTAAGAAACGCGGTAAAGTCGGCTATACTGGCATTGGTTACCGTGACGTACTATTACATGAACGTCATTTTGAAAGCATTTTCCGCCATGAATTAACATTAAAAGGATTTTGGAATTCATACTCCGCTCCTTTCCCTGGAAAGGAATGGACGAATTTAATTGCTTATATAAACCAAGGACGTGTTAATTTAGAAGGGATGATTACTCACCGCTATCCATTAAATAAAGTTGATGAAGCCTTTAAGATGATGTTGTCTCGTGAACAAACCTTTAACAAAGTAATAATTTTACCACAGGAGGAGAAAAACTAAATGACTGAAATGATGAAAGCAGCTGTTAAAAAGACCCCAGAATACGGCGATATGGAATTATTGGATGTAGAAGTACCTACACCAAAAGAAGATGAAGTCAAGGTGGCAACAGCCTACACAGGAATTTGTGGCTCTGACGTGCATACCTTTAAAGGGGAATACAGTAACCCTGTCACTCCAGTAACTTTAGGCCATGAATTTTCAGGTGTTGTTGCTGAAGTAGGTCCTGATGTTACCGAATTTAAACCTGGTGACCGCATCGTTAGTGAAACCACTTTTAGAACTTGTGGGATCTGTGAATTCTGCAAAGAAGGCGACTTCAACCTTTGTTCCCAAAGAAAAGGGATTGGTACCCAAGTTAATGGATCAATGGCTAAGTATTTCTTAGCTCGCCAACCACATATGCATAAAGTTCCTGATAATGTTTCCCTAAAAGCAGCAGCATTTATGGAGCCACTAGCTTGCTGTGTTCACGCAGTTATGGAAAAAACTACCGTTAAAGAAGGTGAAGTTGTCTTAGTTATTGGGCCTGGTCCAATGGGTCTATTGACTTCTCAAGTGGTAAAAGCTCAAGGTAAAAACATCACTGTTATTCTTTCTGGTATTGATAAAGATAAAGAACGTCTTGACTTTGCTAAAAATGAATTGGGTGTTGACTATGCTATCTCTTCCCAATCTGAAAGTTTAGAAGACCTAGTTCATGAGTTGACTGATAAAGACAATCAATTTGGTGTTGACCATGTCTTTGACTGTTCTGGTTCACATGTTGCTGTTAACCAAGCCCTTAAATTAACCAAGAAAAAAGGAAAATTCATCCAAGTTGGCCTCTTCCCTAAACATGAAGTCCCAATCGACACCTTTACAATTTATAACCGTGAAATTGAATATATTGGTTCTCGTTCACAAAATTCACATTCTTGGCCTAAAGCCTTAAAACTTCTCGAAGAAGGTAAGGTAAATACTGAAATTTTAGTCACCAAGGTTGTTGAACTTGAAGACTGGAAAGACGCTTTTGATGCTACTATGGCTGGTAATGATATCAAAGTGATGATTAAATCAAACGACTTTGATGGTGAGTAATCAATTCTAGCAGGCATTGTGCCTGCTTTTTTTATTATGAAATAGTTTGGGGTGACACTGTGAAAAAGAATAAACAACTAGTATGTTCGATTATGACTGCTGATCAGTTACATTTAGCCAAAGAACTTGACGAGCTAAAGGAAGCGGGAATTAACTGGCTACATTGTGATGTCATGGATGGACAATTTGTCGATAACTTAGCGATGGGACCTTATGAAGTGGAGTATTTTGGTAAGATGCCGGATTTTACTGTAGATATCCATATGGCGGTAAAGAACCCTGAAAAATACGTTAAAATGTTTGCCCCTTGTCGGCCTGATTATATTACTTTCCATGTTGAAGCAGCTGAAGATCCAAATGCTGTCATTCAATTGATTCAGGATGAAGGGATCGGTGCGGGGATTGCTATTAGCCCGGATACTCCCTTATTAACGATCCTTCCTTATCTAAATCAAGTGGATTTAGTTCTAATGATGACAGTGAAGCCGGGTTTTGCCGGTCAAGCCTTTAGAGAGGATGTTCTAGAGAAACTCGACCAATTGACCCAATACTTTGAGGAGAATTTTACCAATGAGAATCGTCCCTTGGTCGAAGTGGATGGTAATATTAACCCGGTTACCATGGCAAAAATGCAAGATTATGCTGTCGATCTCTATGTTTTAGGGACATCTGCCTTGTTTAATGAAGATCCTAGATCCTATAAAGAAAAGGCGGATGAAATGTATGCGATTATAGGAAAATAGATTAATGATTATTTACTTGTTATGACCAATAAAGCACTAAATACTGTAATAGTCTCCACAGATTTGGTGCTTTTTATATGTGAACCTTTATGTTGAAAATTAAAGTAGTTACTAATAAGAAAAAGCACTCATTAGTTTTATAAAAGCGCTGACATTTCTAATATTTCTAGTAAACTAGAGGTAGTAGAAAAAGAAAAACGATTGTTTATTCGTTTAATATTAGAAGAAAGGATGATTCTAATGAAGTTGGTATTGGATACCGCTAATTTAGACAAAATCAAGGATTATGTGACTTATTTACCGGTAGAGGGGGTTACCACCAACCCTAGCATCCTGAAAAAAGCTGGCGACATTGATGTGGTCGAGCGTTTAAATGCCATTCAAGAAGTGATTGGGTTAGACAAAGACCTCCATGTCCAAGTAGTGGCTAAGGACTATGAAGGGATTGTTAAGGACGCTCACGCCATCTTAGAAGCAGTCAATGACCGAGTATGTGTTAAAATCCCAGTGAATAAGGAAGGTTTGCGGGCTATTAAAACCTTAAAGGCAGAAGGGGTTCGTATTACCGCCACTGGCATCTATTCTAAAATTCAAGCCTTGTTGGCGGCTGAATTAGGCGCTGATTTCTTGGCTCCTTACGTGAACCGTATGCTTAACTTAGATACCGATCCTTATGAAGTGATTTCCTCTGTTTCCTATCAATTAGCGCGGACCAACAGCGACACCGAAATCATTGCCGCTTCCTTTAAGAATATTAATCAGGTGACTAGTGCTTTAGAAGCCGGAGCTCAATACATTACGGTTGGGGATGATGTTGTGGATAAGTTTGTTGAAAACGCCAATATTGAAAAAGCGGTCAGCGATTTTTCTGCCGATTGGACCGCTGTTCATGACCGGGATAGTTTTGTTTAGGGATTAGCAATATGAAGAATGACCTTAGCCAAATCAAAGTAGTGATCTTTGACTTAGATGGCACTCTAGTGGATACGGAAAAGATTTACCAAGCAGGCTGGCGAACCGTATTAAAAGATTATAATGCTACTATTAGTCAAGAAATGCTTGAAAAAATGCGTGGAGGAACCCGAAAACATAATAATCGTTTAATTCAAGATATTTTAGGTGGAGACGAAAGCTTAGCACAGGAAGCAAGAGAAAAGCGGAACGCTTATTTTAAAGAAGTTATTAGCCAGGGTAAAATTGATTTAAAAGTGGGAGCTTTTGAATTGCTAGAATACTTACAAGCTAATGGCTTATCACTAGCCGTAGCTACTTCTTCTCCTATCGATCGCGGAGAAGATATCTTAGAAATTAGTGGGTTAATGCCTCATTTCGATTTTGTAATATATGGTAATCAAATTGAATATGGTAAACCACAGCCAGATATTTTTCTTAAAGTTCTGGAGCATTTCCAAGTAAGTAGCCAGGAAGCAGTGGTTATCGAGGATTCGTTGAACGGTTTATTAGCTAGCACGCGGGCGAAAATCCCTACTTTTTACGTGCCAGAAATTCCTTTAAGAAATGGTGAATTTGATCATGTAAATGAAGATTACTTAATCGGCGTTTACCCTTCCTTAAAAGCAATAAAAGACTTTTTGAAAAACTAAGAGGTAGAAATACTTTGTATTGATGAAGACCTTAGGCTCTCTATTGGCACACCTTTTAGTTCTTGGTTGAATGATTTTAATATTAGCTTTCATTAGTCAATGTCATACTTCAAAAGAGTATGGCATTTTTTTATGCATTGCTTGCGGAGTTAGCAGTACGTGAAAAGACTGCTAGTTCTTTTTATATCAGCGCTTTTATGAAAAGGATTAGTCAAAGACTTTTTTTATCGAGCGAAAAAACCTTGTATTAATTTTGACAGCGCTTACCGATACAATACTAAGTGTAAAGAAAAGAACAAAAAATTTAGAGAGGTGAATCGATTATGGAAAATTGGTTAGGTATTGAAGGTAAGGTAGTTATTGTTACAGGGGCATCTTCAGGAATTGGGGCTGCCGTAGTGGAAGAACTATTAAATGATGGCTGTAAGGTAGCCAACTTTGATATTTCTGACAACCATGTCGAACATGATAACTTACTCTTTGTGAAAACCGACGTCTCTTCACGAGAAAATGTGGAAGCCAGTGTTCAAAAAGTGGTGGACCACTTTGGGACTGTGGATGCTGTGGTCAATAATGCTGGGATTAACGTACCTCGTTTATTAGTGGATCCTAAAGACCCTAACGGAAAATATGAACTGGATGACGCAACATTTGATAAAATGGTAGCAATCAATCAAAAAGGTGTCTTCTTGGTTGCCCAAGCGGTGGGTCGGATCTTAGTAGATAAAGGCGAAGGCGTAATCATCAATATGGGTTCTGAATCAGGACTAGAAGGTTCCGAAGGTCAAAGCCCTTACGCAGCAACAAAAGCAGCTGTTTACTCATTTACCCGCTCTTGGTCTAAGGAATTAGGCAAACACAATGTGCGTGTGGTTGGTGTGGCTCCTGGGATTTTAGAAGAAACTGGTCTAAGAACCCTAGCTTATGAAGAATCCCTATCTTATACCCGTGGCATTACGGTCGATGATTTACGTGCCGGGTATTCAAAGACCACCACAATTCCTTTAGGCCGCAGCGGTAAATTAAGTGAAGTGGCCGATGTGGTCGCTTACTTAGTATCTAACCATTCTTCCTATATTACCGGAGTAACCATCAACGTTGCGGGAGGCAAGACAAGAGGCTAGTTAAGGAGTGGTGTTATGGCACTTGTTGATCGTTGGTATGAAATTTTAAATAATTTATATATGCACCCCAAGATTTCACAAGCGGAGTTTGAAGCGGGGCTGAAGACAAGTCGCCAAACCCTCAAAAAGAATATCCAACTCCTCAACCAGGAGCTGGGAGGCATTGCCAGCATTACTTTAGAAGACAAGGTCTATCACTTGACCATTAAAGATTTTGCTGCTTTCAAGAAAATTCTAGCAGGAAAATTTCGCCAAGATACTGACTTTAATTCTTCCAATAAACGGCAAGCCTATATTCTTAAACAGCTGATTGAAGACCAAGAGGCTGTGATTATCGATGACCTTACTGAAGTGACCACGGTTAGTCGCGGGACGGTGAATAATGATATCAGTCACCTTCGTCAAGAGTTAACGGATTATCACCTCACCATTGTGGGCACCCCCAATAAGGGTTTGACTCTGGAAGGGGATGAGCTCGATATCCGCACGGCCTATGTCAATATCGTTCTTTCTTACTTCAAGGAAGATCAATTCACTATCAAAGATAAGACGCATTTGTTGAATTTGGCCCCTAATTTTAATATGACCAATTTCACCAAAGATTTACTCTTAAAAGTTGTTTATGTCACTCTACTCCGTGTCCGTCAAGGGCACGGTTTGACGAGTGAGATACTTCACTACCAGAACTTCTTACAAGGACAAGAGGACTATGAAGTCTTTATTGCTGAAATTGAAGATTATTTCAACCTCACCCTAAGTCATTATGAATACCAGTACCTGGCCTATCCGTTTAATATTTACAATAAGGAAGACATTGTACCGGAGAGCTTTAACTCAGCCTTTGTTGACCATGTTTACCAAGAAGTCCTCCAAGCCATTCAACGTGACTTAGCCATTGAATTTGACCAGGAAAAGTTATACCAAGCTATGCGTAATCATTTAATTTTTCTTATTCGTCGCTTGTTATTCCGGGTTAATAGTGAGGATCTCTTTTTCCATGAGGTCCAAAAACAATACCCACTATCCTTCACTCTGGCAGAGATTACTGGCCAGGTCTTAGAAGAAGTCTTAGACCGTGAGGTACCAGGCATTGAGCTGTCTTATCTCAGTCTTTATTTCGAGTTGGTTATTAGCCGACAAGTGAGTTTGAAAAGTCAAAAAATTGCTATC
The DNA here is from genome assembly GCF_001543175.1 of Aerococcus urinae. Lineage (NCBI taxonomy): Bacteria > Bacillati > Bacillota > Bacilli > Lactobacillales > Aerococcaceae > Aerococcus > Aerococcus urinae. The sequence continues at coordinate 1,733,593 of NZ_CP014161.1, read as the reverse complement.
GTTTGTCACACCGGTAAGGGCACAGCCCGTTTGATTAAGCTGCAGATTCAGCGCATCTTAGGGACCAGTTTAGAGTTATCCACTTTCTCAGAAGGGGAATTTAACCAGGAAGACCCTAGTCAATACTTTGCCATCTTCACTACTATTCCTTTAGACAAGACCAGGATCAAACGGCCTATTATTCAACTGGATAATTTATTCGATGAGTCTTATATCCGGTCGCAATGGAATAGTGTCCAACGGCATAATCCTCTCTTTTCCCAGTTGGTTTACTTGGACTTTCTTACTTTAGACCAAGGGGAAAGTTACGAAGATTTGCTCCAAGTCATGACGGACAAAGTCATTGAAGAGACCGGAGTTTCGGCTGAATTTCAACAAGCGATTTTTGACCGGGAAGCCATTAGTGATAAAGTTTTTGACCAAGGAATAGCTATGCCCCATACGGTGGTTGAAGATTTTGATCAAATCATCCTATTCATCGGGCAAGTTGAAGCTGATATCAAAGAAAAGGGCCGACCCATTGACCTGGTCTTTCTCTTAGGAATTCCCAGTCAGACCAACCAAGTCATGGATGAGTTACTGATTAATATCTATGAAGCGATTTTTGCGGTGGCCAATAACCAAGACTTAAAGGCCTTATTAAAAACTACGCATTCTTTGGAAGAGATTCAAGATATTTTACAAGGAGATGACGCATTGTGAGCTTTATGATCGTATTTGGTGGGATGGCCTTACTGGCCTACTTGGGCCAAGCCTTTCTTGGTTTCCTGCAAATCAAACACTTTAACCAAGTTTATCAAGACCTGCGTAAACAAGGCAAAGTCGCCATCGGGAGACGGTCTGGCAAGCTTCGCCAAGGTACTATCGTGATGTTTGCTGTCAATGACCAAGCTAGAATCCTTGATGCCTATAAGATGCAGGGAGTCACGGTATTAGCGAAATTCAAGCGCCTCCCCCAATATATTGGTCAAGATCTCTATTTGATCGATCGCAAGCATCCCCTGGTACAGAAAGAAAATAAATTAACCCAAATTGCCATGGAAGACGCCCGCGAAGTCTACATTCGGGTGGAAATCGGTGACTATAAGGAAGAAAAACCGCAATCCACCTTCAAACAATTAGGCAATTTTGCCACACAGATGAAATACACACTGTCAAATAAAGTTAAAGGACGTGGATAAAAAATGGAATATATTGTTAAATTTGCGGAAGGGTTCATGAACCTCTTCCAAACCGGTGCCGATAACTTCATTGCCTGGATGGGATCCATTGTTCCCCTGGTATTAATGTTAATGGTTGCCATGAACGCTATTATTAATCTCTTAGGGGAAGAACGGGTAACCAGCTTAGCCCGGGTGGCTTCTAAGAATGTCTTTACCCGTTACATGATCCTACCCTTTGTGTCTGCCTTTATGTTAGGGAACCCCATGTCAATGACCATGGGACGTTTCCTGCCTGAATTCTATAAACCCGGTTATATTGCCGCACAAATGCAATTCTGCCATACCTCCAACGGGGTCTTCCCTCATATTAACCCAGGTGAATTATTCGTTTGGTTAGGGATCGCCCAAGGGATTGAAGCTTTAGGCCTTAACCAAATGGAACTGGCCATTCGCTACCTCTTAGTGGGGTTAGTGATGAACTTTGTTGGTGGTTGGGTCACAGACTTTATCACCGCGCGGGTATGTAAACAACAAGGAATTACCCTTTCAAAAACCGTTGACGGGAACATTGATTAAGGAGAATTATCATGAGTGAATACAAAAGCATAAAAATTGTAAAAGGGTCAGGCGGCTTTGGTGGCCCCCTAGTCATTACCCCAACCGAAGAAAAACACAAATTCATTTATGTGGTGGGTGGCGGTGAGCGCCCAGCTATTGTGGATCGTATTGAAGAACTTTCCGGTATGGAGGCGGTGAACGGTTTTAAAACCTCCATCCCTGATGAAGAAATTGCCTTAGCGATTATTGACTGTGGAGGGACCCTCCGTTGCGGGATCTATCCTAAGAAGGGGATTCCTACCGTTAATATTATCGCTACTGGGAAGTCTGGTCCCTTAGCCCAATATATTACCGAAGATATCTATGTTTCTAATGTTGGCGTTAACCAAATTGGCCTGGCAGATGGTAGCCAAGAACCAGTAAGTACGGTAGCGGCTAGCCAAGCAGATGACCAAGCTGAAGACAGTAGTGAAAAGGCTGGTTACGACACCTCTAAGAAGATTACCGAACAAACTGAAAATCCTAGTTTTATCGCTAAAATCGGGATGGGCGCTGGTAAAATTGTTGCCGTCTTCAACCAATCCGCCCGGGAAGCGATTGAAACCATGTTACATACCGTGATTCCTTTCATGGCCTTTGTTTCCTTACTCATTGGACTTATCCAAGGCTCAGGGGTTGGTGACTGGATCGCCCGGGCCCTAACCCCACTAGCTGGGAATGGAATTGGTTTAGTGGTTATTGGTTTTGTCTGCTCCCTCCCATTCTTATCCCCATTACTCGGGCCTGGCGCAGTTATTAGCCAGATTGTTGGGACCCTAATCGGGGTAGAAATTGGTAAGGGAAATATTCCACCACAATTGGCTCTACCTGCTCTCTTTGCCATCAATACCCAAAACGGTTGTGACTTCATTCCGGTTGGTTTAGGTTTAGCAGAAGCTTCCTCTGAAACTGTTGAAGTCGGCGTGCCTGCTATCCTTTATTCCCGTTTCCTAAACGGTGTGCCCCGTGTCTTAGTGGCATGGTTAGCAAGTATTGGTCTCTATAGCTAATCAAAGAAGAAATGCGCTCATAAAAACAAAAGTACAGAAAGGAAATCTACGATGACTATTTATCAAACAGAAGTAAAAAATATTGGTGCCGATGCTGAATTATTTAAAAGTGAAAACATGATCATCCTCTTTGGAGAAGACGCCCCTGCTGACTTAGCTGATTATTGCTATAATATCGACGTTAATCCTATCCAAGGAACTATTGAAGCAGGGCAAACCATCTCCTTTGATGACCAAGACTATAAAATCACTGCTGTTGGTAGCGTCGTAGAGAAGAACCTTACTGACTTAGGCCACATTTCTGTTCGTTTCGACAATTCAAGCGATGCTGATTTGGCTGGAACTATCTATGTGGAAGAAAAAGCACTTCCAGAAATTACCATTGGTACCAAAGTAACGATTCACTAAGAGAATTCAAAAAGTCCACTCATCTTTGTTTATGAGTGGACTTTTACTTATTGATAAATTTGAATGAAAATTCAAACCAAAACCAGCGCCCCCAAGCTCAAATAAGCTGTGGCAGGCGCTGGTTATTTTTTATTCTATTTTAAAGCGTCAACAATGGCTTTGTTGAAGGCAGGAAGGTCATCTGGGGTCCGGCTGGAAATGATACCAGAGGAGTCGATCACCACTTCTTCATCAAAGTAATTAGCCCCGGCATTCTTCACGTCAACGGCAACTTGGGCCACCGCAGTGATGTCTTTACCGTGGAGGACATCGGCGTTGACTAAGAGTTGTGGGCCGTGGCAGATGGTGAAGATGGGTTTATGCTTGTAAGCGAAGTGACGCACGAAGTTTAGAACGTCTTCATACTTACGGATCTTATCGGGAGAATAACCACCAGGGATCAGTAAAGCGTCGAAGTCTTCGCCCTTAGCGTTGTCAATTCCAACTTCAATTTCGACTTCGGTGCCATCACTTTTACCAGTGACAGTAGCGCCTTTTTCTAAACCGACAGGAACCACTTGATGACCTGCCGCTTCGAGCGCTTCTTTTGGTGAGGTGTATTCAGAATCTTCGAAGAGGTCGGTCATAATACTTGCAATTTTTGCCATAAGTTTGTTTCCTCCTTATTGGTCTTTCTGCGTCAGTGTGATTAATCGAGTGCCACTGACGGACAGCTTGTCTTTTTACGACTACATTTTTATCCTAGCATGACTAAGCTAGGATTGCGAACCTTGTGCTCATTCGCTTTTAAATCAGGGGGGAATTATTGTCATCGATCGCAGTGGGCGTTCTTATATCTCTTCCATAACAATATAGTTATCCCAGAACTCTAAACTTACTATTTTACATGTTGTGAATATAAGCACATAATAGAATTGTTAGAACTATTTCTTTTACAGTATAAAATTGTTGACTAAAAATCTTAAAAAGGAGAGATTGCATGAACCGAGTTTGTGAATTATTAAATATTGACTATCCGATTTTCCAAGGTTCCATGGCAGGGGTCGCTGAAGCGCCCTTAGCTGGCGCTGTTTCTGAAGCAGGCGGTTTAGGAGTGATTGCTACCGCTGGCCGTAAAGGGGACTGGTTACGTGAACAAATTAAAACTGTCCGCGAAATTACTGACAAAACCTTTGCTGTTAACTTAATGTTAATGTCTCACAACACCGAAGAAATCATGGAAGTGATTATTGACGAAGGCATTAAAGTGGTAACGACCGGTGCTGGGAATGCTGCGCCATTAATCGCACCTTTACATGAAGCGGGCATCAAAGTCGTTCCTGTTGTCGCTAATGCCCGTCAAGCCAAGAAAATGGAAGACGCTGGTGCCGATGCCGTGGTCTGTGAAGGGACCGAAGCGGGTGGCCACGTGGGTGAAGTGACCACCATGCCTTTAGCCCGTGCAGTTATCGCAGCCGTTGACATTCCAGTGATCATTGCTGGTGGGATTTCTGACGGTCATGGTTTAGCTGCAGCCTTTGCTTTAGGTGGTGAAGGGGTGCAATTAGGGACCGTCTTCTGCGCCAGTGAAGAAGCTCCAATCGCTCAAGGTTACAAGGAAGCCATCGTTAACTGTGGTTTAACCGATACTGTTGTTGTCGGTCGTTCCATCGGCGCCCCTGTGCGTTTAATCCAAAATGACATGGTCGCTAAACTCCAAGAAGAAATCGACAACGGCTCTACCCGTGATGAATTCGAAAAATCCAACCTTCAAATGTTACTAACCGCTATCACCAAAGGCGACACCGAAAACGGGATCGTAACCATCGGTCAAGTAGCCGGCAACATCACCGAAATTCGCCCTGTCAAAGAAATCATCGACTCCATCGTCGAAGAAGCTCGCGAAGCTCTGAAAAACATGCCAAGTATCTAAGAGTGCGACAGTCACACTAGAGGACGAAAACGCTACGCATACTATATCTGTAACTCGCTAACGCTTCGAACAGCTATAGCAATTGGAGAAAACTGTCATAAGCTCAGCTATAAGGATGTGAGAACGCCGTCAAAGACTTGAATTTTCTGAAGCAACTTCAAGGCTGGCGTACGAACTCAACTAGCCTGAGCGTTGGCAGTTTTTGAAATGGACGTTCGTCCTGTGACTGGAGCAGGTTTGGATAGAGTGTGATTAAAACACATTCTGCATAAACTGTACACATTAAAAAGGACTAGGAATTGACACCTAGTCCTTTTCTTGTCGCAAAAAATTTTATTCGATATCCTCTTCTAGTAAAAGTTCATTTTGTCTATAGTCGTCAGCATATTTTAAGATAGCTGGGTTTTCAAAGAGGTTCTCTTTGACTGGGGTGTAGACAATGGCGCCACTATTGTGACATGCAACCGAAAATTTCATTCCCACGCTAAGCTTATCGTTGTTAGGTAGGGGAAGAACTAATGAATTCCCAACTTGTCTAACTTGAACTTCCAAATGAATGACCTCCTAGTCATGAAGTAATGACACTCGCCTAATGCACTTCCTCCCCAATCAGCCCAGCTTGGTAGGCTTCAATCAGGGCTTTGAGGGCTTGGACCTGGCAAGTGAGCTGCTTACCGATATCCGTTTCTCTGACTGAGATCCGTTCCAACTCCTTGTCGACCACGCGGCGGGTGGATTCGATATCGGTTTCGTATTTAATAGCGTCTTCTTTACCATGGAAGGGATGGTGGGCGACCAGCTGCATGCCATAGGAGTTATAGAGCAGGGTAAAGCCCCCCAGTCCGGTCGTTTTTTGGTAGGCCCGGGCAAAACCGCCGTCGATCACAATCATCTTGCCCTCTGCCTTAATAGCATTTTCTCCGTCCTTGGCCTTAATGGGGGTATGGCCGTTAATGATATGGCCCTTGTCGGGATCGATGCCAAACTCTTCTAAGACCCGGCGGATAAAGTCGATGTCTTCCCGCCAGGAGTAGTAGACATTGCGGTGTTCTTGGTGGGTCTCCTTGTCTGCGATAAAGTAACGTTCAAAGGTGGCCATTTGTTTCTTTCCAAAGAGGGCAGACCCTTCGCCCTGCCAGAGATACCAGGCAAAATCCAGGTCGGGGTTTTTACTTTCATCACTTTGGCGTTTGGCATACATGCGCCGGACCACCTGGTCGAACTTATCCAAGAGGTCTTGGCCAGCCAGGGTTTGCCCATCAATAGTGGCTGCCATAAAGCTGCCGTCCTCGTTCATGGGGATACAGCCGTGGAACATGAGATTATTGTTATAAATCTTATACATGGACCCCTTATTAATCAAGAAGGCCACGTGCTTTTGTAGGCGTTGGCTATCCAAAAAGGCGGCTTGGAGGGCTTCCATGACCGCGTCCTCTTCTTCAGTCAGGGCATAGGGATCATCCGGGTCCACGGTGGGGAAAGAAGTATTGACTAAAGGATAGGTCTTGCCCTGCCAGTGAATGGTCCCGGCTTGGTAGTCGATCTTATCCAAGAGCAGGCGGTTGTCACAGCCGAATTCAGGGTGGCGGCGGATGACCTGGGCCTCTAACTTGAACTGGATAATGGCCATGGCTAGCTGCATGCGGGCTAATTGTTCCACCTCATCATGGTGGTAGTCATGGTCATCGGCTAATTTAGGCATGAAGCCAGTCAGGTCGGCCTCCCGGAAAACCGTATCAGCTAAATTGACCAAGGGCCGGAGCGGGATCCCATAGGCATGTTCGATCACAGAGAGGTTATCATAGCGGGCTTGGATCCGGACCACATTGGCGATTAAGGCCTTGGAGCCAGAAGCGGCGCCCATCCAGATCATGTCGTGGTTGCCCCATTCAATGTCCAGGGAATTCTTCTCCATTAAGAGATCGAGTATCCGGTCGGGAGCGGGTCCGCGGTCGTAGATGTCACCTAAGATGTGGAGGTGGTCGACGACCAGTTCCCGGATTAATTCCGCCAGGCAGGTGATCAGTCGGGGGGCTTCATCCAGGTCAATGACCGATTGGATGATACGTTTATAGTAGTGTTCCTTGTTGGAGAGGATAGAGTCCTTGAAGATCAACTCGTCCATGATATAGGCCATATCCGGGTTCATGGCCTTGTGGACCTTGGACCGGGTATACTTAGAGACCACAAATTGGGTCAATTCCACCAGCCGGCTAGTCGTCAGGGTGTAGAACTCATCGATTTCAGCCTGGGAGTCCATTTCCTTAGTCAGGGCGCGAAGTTTTTCTTCCGGGTAGTAGATAATGGTAGCCAGTTCAGCCCGGCGCTTGGTGGATAGGCGGTCGCCAAAGATTTCATTGATCTTTTCCTTGATATTCCCCGAGCCGTTGCGGAGGACATGGTTAACGGCATCGAATTCGCCGTGTAGGTCGGTCATAAAGTGCTCGGTGCCCTTGGGGAGGGACATAATTGCTTCTAAGTTAATCATTTCCGTGGATGCGGCAGCCTTGTTGGGAAATTTTTCGGCCAGTAATTGTAAAAATGCAGGACTAAATGCCATGGGACTTTCCTTCCTCTCTAGGCGCCAGGGAGCTTTTTAAACTCGCTGGCGCTGTCAATCTCTTTCTATTCTACCTGAAAGCGTTATCGATTTGCCTTTACAGGCGATGATTTAAAAATTATTTAGAGATTATAGCATTATTTCGAAAATTTGGGTAAAATATGGGTGAAAGCGTTTTTAATTCCTGATTTAAGCCAAAAGGGGGCGGTCGACTTTCTTTTCTAGGTAAATGGATAAGCTTTTAAGCTTTGGAAAGGTAAGTGATTCAATGAGTATTGTACAAGGCCTTGTGGGTCTACTGGTCATTTTTGGCTTATGTTATTTTCTGTCTTTTGACCGGAAAAACATTAAATATAAAAATGTTGCGATTATGTTAGTGGCAGAAGTGGTCTTGGCTTTGATCCTCTTCCGGACCAGCCTGGGTTTAACTATCCTGAACGGGATTGCCAGTGGGATGGACTGGTTGATGGCCCAAGGGATTGAAGGGGTTAACTTCGTCTTTGGCGGAATTCAATTGACCGCTGACGGTTTTGTCTTTTTCCTCCACGTTCTAGCGCCCCTAGTCTTTATTACCGCCTTGATCGGGGTTTTAAACTGGCTGGGCGTTTTGCCCTTTGTGGTGAAATGGGTTGGTTTTGGCATCAACAAACTGACCGGGGCCGGGGAACTGGAGTCTTACTTCCCCATTGCCTCTACCGTCTTTGGGACGCCGACTAACTATTTATCGGTGGTTGACCAAGTTAGACGGGCCAGCGAGAAGCAATTATTTACCCTGGCTGTGATTCCTATGTCAGTGGTGACGGTCTCCATGCTGGCGGCCTATATGAAATTAGTCAAACCCCAATACGTGGTGGTCGGTGTTCTTATGCAACTCCTGTCAGCCTTAGCAGTTTCAGTCATTGTCAACCCCTATGATGACAAGGAAGAGATTGCCAAAGGAACCCAGGCCTACCATGAACGGGAAGGCATTGAAGACGACCAAGCTGAGGAAGCTCAAGGGGAAAAGGAAAAAGAACCCTTCTTCTCCATGCTCAGTGACTATATGGTAACCGGTTGGAACACCGCCGTGATTGTGGCTGTTATGCTGATTGGTTTTGTGGCCTTAATTTCCATGTTGAACAGCCTCTTTGAAGGTCTCATCAATATTTCCTTTACCGAATTAGTCGGCTATGTCTTCTCCCCATTCGCCTTCTTAATGGGCGTTCCTAAAGAAGACATTGTCCAAGCCGGTTCAGTTATGGCCCAAAAAGTCTTGGCTAACGAAGTCGTGGCTATGACTTCGCTCTCCGGTTTAGAAGGCTTGAGTGAAAAGACCGCTGCCATTATGGGAACCTACTGCATGAGCTTCTCTAACTTTGGGACCCTAGGCATGGTCATCGGCGGGGTCAAAGCCATCGACGCCCACCAAGGAAACGTGGTCGCCAAATATTCTCTCAAGATCGTCCTCGTCTCCACCCTCGCTTCCATGGTTACTGCGACCATTGTTGGATTCTTGTTCTAGGGATAAGGATGTGAGGAAGTATCAGGGAGGGAGATTCCTTGGAAGAAAAGATGATAAGATCAGCTATAAGGATGTGAGGGCGCCATTAAAGTCTTGAATCACTGGAGAAAAATACCATAAGCACAGGGAACTGTGCGTTGGAATTTTTTGAAGTGACTTCAAGACTGGCAACCGAACTCAACTTGTTGATCGTTCAACTTTTCTGAAAGGATATCCCCTCACCCTTCCGAGCTCAACTAGAGTGCGACAGTCACATCAAAGGACGAAGACCAAGCGATTATAATGAAATTAGATAAAAAAGTTACTGAGTATTTACAAGGAGGAATTTTTTCATGGTAAGAAAAGTTATTTTTGATACAGACCCAGGCATTGATGACGCGATTGCGACCGCTATTCTTTTAAATTCTGACCAGGTCCAAGTGGAATTGATTACTGCTGTGGGTGGGAACGTGGCCTTAGAAAAGACCTCCACCAACGCCTTAAAATTAGTCAATTTCTTTGAAAAAGATATTCCAGTCGCTGCCGGAAACCGCGGCCCGCTCTTGACCGAATTTACCGATGCATCTGAAGTCCACGGCGAATCTGGCATGGACGGTTACGACTTTCCAGAACCCGACAAGAGCCAACTTTTAGAAGAACATGCGGTTCTAGCCATGCGCAAGGTTTTAATGGAAAGTGATGAAAAAATCACCATCGTGGCAGTTGGCCCCCAAACCAATGTGGCCCTGCTCTTGACCATGTATCCAGAAGTTAAAGACAAGATCGAAGAGATTATCATCATGGGTGGGTCTTTCACCCGGGGCAACAAGCACGTTATGGATGAGTTCAACATCGGAACTGACCCTGAAGCTGCCCAAATGGTGCTCCAATCCTCGGTAAAAACCGTCATGGTAGGATTGGATATTGGTTACAATGCCACCATTGGCTTAAAAGAGGCTGCGGAATTAGCGGAAAAAACCGAAACCGGGAAAATGATCCATTCTATGCTCCAACACTACCGGTCAGCTCAAAAGAACCAAGAATGGGAAATGTACGACCCAACCGCCATCGCCTACCTCTTGGAACCCGAAATGTTTGAAGAAGTCGAATGTAATGTCGAAGTCGAACTCGCTAGTCCACTGACTTACGGACAAACCGTCGTCGACCTCGACCATAAAACTGACCGCCCCGTTAACTGCGTCGTCCCCACCACCATCGACACCGCCCGCTTCAAAGAATGGTTCAAAGAAAGCATCTTGAAATGTAAATAAGGATGTGAGGTCGCCGCAAAAGGCTTGAATCGCTGGAAGAAAATACCATAAGCACAGGAAACTGTACCTTGGAATTTTCTGAAGCGACTTCAAGACTGGCGACCGAGCTCAACTATAGAGTGCGAGCTGATGACAAAAAAGCGAAACGCTGGAAGAAATATGCGGAAATCCTTGAAAAGGATTGCCAAATATTTCTGAAGTGGAGATCGATCTGCACCTGGAGCAGGTTTTAATAGAGTGCGACGGGTGCATGTTTTAGCAAAATAAGAATGTCTAATAGTCTTAAAATCGAAGCGATCTGCCGAGTGGTTCTCCCTAGGTAGATCGCTTTTAGAATAGTGAGTCTTTATCTTAATATGCTATAATTGTTAATAGATTTGAGCACTAAATTTTTTAGATAAGGGGGACTCGGATGAAACTTGATTTAAAAACATTACCAACATATATTGAAAAAGATATTCGTGACCTTCTTCATGAACAAGAAGTGGAAGGGCCTTTTATTGGTGAAATTGCCTGTGAACTCTATGGGTCCATTAATTCGGCCATGTGGGATAAAGAAATTTCTAAAGAAGTCGCTGATTATTTATTCTCTAAATATTTAGGATTATAAACAATACTACCTGCTTTATTAGCTAAAAATATAGTCAATAATCAATTTCTCAGATTGATCGCTCCTCTTTTTTTAAGGTATAATTTAAATTAAATTCTTAGGAGGAGGTTTTACCTATGCCGGTTGTAAACATTCAACTTATCGAAGGACGGTCCCAGGAAGTCAAGGCGGCCATTGCTAAGGAGATCACCGAAAGTATTTCTAAGCACGCCAAGACGCCTAAAGACCATGTCCACGTGATTTTTAACGACATGAAAAAAGGTGACTACTACAACAATAATTAACCACCAACTAAAAAAACAAGCCCGGGAGCTTTTGATCAACTCCTGGGCTTGTTTTCTTCTCTGGGGATTTAATTTTCTGGATAGCGGACGCTTACTGTATTGTTTTCGCCATTAAAGTGGATAGGGTCACGCCCCTCACCAATTTGATGGATAAAGGGTTCGGGTTCGCTAGGCTGACTGGTGCTTTCTTCAGTGGCCAAGTCGTCAAGGTCTTGATTGACTGGGATTTCCAGGCTTCGCCCATTAATGGTTGCTTGGGAATAACCGTGGTTGAAGGATAAGGTCGCATTGGCCTCGTCGACCGTCATATCCACAGCCACATCGTCGCCGCTAAAGGTCATAGGGAAGGTGGATGGGCTCTTGATGGTGACTTGGCCGTCATAAACTTCCCAATAGAGGTCTTTGAGGGCTTGGTTGAGACTGAGGTCAGCATAGTTCCCGCTGGCGTTGAGACGGCTTTGCGTGAAGTCCGGTCCGGCAATTTGAATCCGGATAGGGTGGCGGCGGAATTGACCGGTACCAAGAATCTTCTCATTAATTTTTAAGAAGGCCCCATCGGCTTGAATATCGAAGAACTTGGTATCATTAGGAATTTCGTCATTATCCAAGTCCTCGCCTTTAACGTCCCAGATCTTGATGGAATAGCTATCGGCAGGGATGATTTCAATTTCACTGTGGTCCCTAATGTCGATTTCCATCAGGTCAAAGCTTTGGTCAAAGTTCTTTTCATAGACCAATTGCCGGTGGTCAGCGTTTTGTTCGACCTGGTAGGCTTGGATTTCACTGACGATATGGTCATAGTCAAAGTAGAAGAAGGACATGAAGCCCAAAACTAGTGCTAGGAAAGCGACCCCACAGAGGGTCCAGATGCTACGAACGACTGTATTCCTTTGTTTTTTCATTAGTAATCACCTCGTTTGCGCCGCCATTGAATGGCATACCAAGTTTTCTTGATCATATTCCAGCAACCCTTGATCAACCGGAAGATGAGGTAGATCAGGATAATCACCATACAGAAGCAGAAGATTACCGCAAAAACCTTGGTTAAGGGATGGAGCGTATTCAATAAGCCCAGTTGGATGGGGCCACTGATAAAGGCTTGGGGATTGACCAGGCTGGCTAGCAGGGTGATAGCGACCACAAAAATGGTAAAAACCAGGGCCAGAAAGCCGGTGAGTAGTCCCAGAACTCCTCCGCCTAAGCCTAAGAGTACACCCAAAATCAAGGGCAGGCAGACGATCACCAAGAGGGCGATTAAAAGATTGCGCCGGGTCTTGTGGCTAGTGGGCTCTTTTGCTGGCCGTTCATCGATAAAGACCCGCTCATTGTCTAAGTATTCCTTGGCGATTTGTTTGGGACTCCCCAGTTCCTGGCAGATTTCTTCTTCCGACTTGCCTTGGTTGAGAGCGATTTGGAAATGTTCCTGGTAGTCACTCAGGATATCATTAATGACTGAATTGGGCAGTTTATGTAAGTAGAAACGTAGTAAGTCAATAAATTCTTCTTTTTTCATGAGCTAACCTCCTTCAAGGATGGCATTGACTCTTTGGACGAAAGTTTGCCATTCCGCGATCTGTTCTTGGAGCGTGGCCAAACCCTGGCTGGAAATTTTGTAGTACTTCCGGGGCGGACCTGATTCGGATTCCTTCAGATAAGTTGTTACCAGGGCTTCTTTGTTGAGTCGGCGTAGGAGTGGGTAGATGGTGCCTTCAGAAATCGCGATGTGTTCTGAGATTTCTTGAACCAATTCATAGCCATAGCAATCCCGCTCTCGTAACTGCTGGAGGACCAGCATTTCCAAAACGCCTTTTTTCAATTGACTGTTCACATGGACAACTCCCCTCACTATTTTAATTCAATTAGTATCTTGCAATGCCTAGTACCTCTTCAAGTAAAGTATAGCACACTAGCTTGCATTGCACAATAGTTAGAAAGTCAATTCTTGCTCATCTCATATTATCGATTAATCGGTGCACTATGTTATAATGAGGAGGAAAGTTTTATGATTGAATAAGCGAATTATTGATAATTAAGGAGTGATTCCATGACTACTCTAGATAAGGTTAAAAATGAATTAAATCATTTAGATGAAGGGCAGCTGCAGAATCTTCTTACTTTGATTGACTATCTAAAAACCGCTGATCAAGACCTCTATGACGAAAAAGGCCAGGTCATTGTCGATCATTTTTATCGTGATTTAATTAATGAGGTGGATGAAGAGGATTCTGGAGAGAGCTTAAGTGAATCTGATTTGCGTAAAAGATTAGCCCTATAGCCATGCAAGACTTTATTTTTAAGAAAAAGGCCCTGAAGTTTCTCAAAAAACAAAGTAAAATCGATCAAGATCGTCTTATTACAGCTATTTATCGGATTCCAAAAGGTGATATTAAAAATATGGCTGACTATGACAATTTAAAGCGTTTGCGAGTAGGTAAATATCGCATTCTTTTTACTGAGATGGATGAAGGTATTGAAATTTTGAATATCGGAAGTCGCGGAGATATTTATAAATAAAAATTTTAGCTGAAGTATCTATTTTAAAGAGTCTATGACGAAAGGTTATAGGCTTTTTATTATCTCAATGATTAGTAAATAATGAACTTTATTTTAAAAATAGTTAGTATTATTCGCTTTTCTCACCAAAATTTCACTTTTACTTAAAACTTACGGTAAATTTACAGATTTTTTACAATGCTTTGCTATAGTGAGGGCAAGTTGGATTTACTTAAAGTAAAAATGATATTTTGAAAGGAGATACAGACCGTATGCATTGGGATGATCGTATTAAGAAAGTGGGGCTCTTGCTGACTTCGATTTTTGTCTTGGGAGCCTGCGCCGAAACGAATGACAACAGCGATAATGCTTCGGCCGATAGTGCAGTTGAAGAGAGCGTGGCTTCAGGGGATAATAGTTCGCAAGAAAGCGCTAAGGAATCCAAGGATTCTAAAGAAGGTAAAGGGTCCGAGGAAGTTGACCCAGTCTATGGGGAAGAGAATGGCTTAGATTTAATCGAACTCCAAGACGATAAACCTGAAGTGGCACCGGTTCCTGTCAATAATGAACCTAACCGGATTGCCACCAACCTCCTGGAAGAAACCACGGATGCCATGGGCTTTAACTGGTATACCACCGACAAAATGCCAGATGCCAAGGTGAAAGTGTCCAAATCTGAAGATATGTCCGATCCAGTTGAATTTGCTGCAGAAGCGACCGAAGTGACTTCTGAATATGCCGAGCGCGACAAGGATGGCTACTATATCTATGCGGCGGCGAAAAAAGATGACGAGGGTAATTTCATTGTTGACGAGAATGGTGCACCAAAAGAAGTTGAAGGTTACTTCACCGACGAACAAATTACACCAGACAATACCGAATGGACTTCTGAAGGGAGCTCCTTAGGTTACTTGGAACTCCAAGATGTGACAGAATACTCCTATAAGGCAGAGGCCGATGACCTCGAACCCGACACCCAATACTACTACCAAGTCGGTTCTGACGAGGGGGGCTATTCTAAGACTGGATCCTTTAGAACTTCCGGTGAAAAGGGCGAGCCTTTCCAATTTATCCACTATACCGATACCCAGAATGCTTATTGGAATGCTAATGTCAATAACGAGGCCGCTTACGGGGCCGATACTTTAGCCCATGCCCTAGAAGTTGCGCCAGACGCAGACTTTGCCCTCCATACTGGGGACTTTGTTGAAGTGGCCGAAGTGGAAGATGAGTGGGTAGACAACTTGGATATGTCTCAAGACCAAAACCTCCACTTACCTCATGCCTACACCCCAGGTAACCACGATGAATACACGGTTCTAGGGGATGAAAAGGACTTAACCGCCTTCAACGAACATACCAATGTGCCAATTACTAACGATGCTATGACCGGGGGCTCCTACTATTCCTACGACTACAACGGCGCTCACTTTGTGGTCTTAAACACCAACGACAATAAGGAATCGGAAGATAATCCTGAACAAGGCGCTATCGGTAAGGAACAAATGGAATGGGCCAAGCAAGATATCCAAGCAGCCCGTGATGCAGGAGCTAACTGGATCATCCTGGCCTACCACAAACCCATTTACTCAGCTTCCTACCACGCCCTCCAAGATGAGGACGTTCAAGTGACCCGGGAAGAATTCGCTAAATTAGCGGACGAACTCGATGTTGATGTGGTTCTCCAAGGTCACGACCACAACTTAACCCGGACTAAGTCCCTGGTTTACACCTCCGATAACTTCTCTTATGGGGAAGTTGAAGACACCGAAAAAGTCGAAAAAGATGGGGTGGAATACCACGTGAACCCAGAAGGCGTGACCTACATCATCCCGAATACCTCAGGAACTAAGGCCTATGATGCCATCTACATGAAGGGGGCTGACCATGTTCACAAAGTCCGTCCTAAATTAGACTGGATGACTGAAGATGATGTTGAGCTCTGGAACGGTCTCTTCGATGTGGCTAAACAACCCGACGAATCACCAAAATTCGACCACAAACACGAAAACTTCCGTCAATCCCAAAACCAAAACTTCGCGGTTTACACCGTCACCGAAGATGAATTCTTAATCGAATTCTATGAAATGAGCGGTAACCTCCACGAAGGGGAAGAACGGACCGTTGAATTAGTTGATTCTTACGGGATTAAGAAAGAGAAGTAGAGTGTGACAGTCACAATAAAGGACGAAATCGCTGGAGAAAACTGGTATAAGCTCAGTTATAAGGATGTGAGTACGCCGTCAAAAGACTTGAATTGCTGGAGGAAAATACCATAAGCTCAGCTAGTCTGAGCGTTGGAATTTTCTGAAGCAACTTCAAGTCTGGCGTACGAACTCAACTAGTCTGAGCGTTACCAGTTTTTAGTTGGGTTTGACTTGGCAGACTTGGAGTGATTTCACAAGTCAGAAACAAGCGAATGTTTCGCTTTTATTCTGACTTGCTCCAATCATCCAAGTCTAGGCGCCAAGTCTCACACCCTGTGTGAAGCGGACGGTCGTCCTGTGACTGGAACACGTTTGAGTAGAGTGTGACTGGAACACGTTTTAAATAGACTGTGACAGCAGTCAAATTCACTAGAGTCGCTGGCGAAAGTCAGCGGCTTTTTTGTGGTGGCATGGGCGCAGCCGATATTGTTGAAATGGATTAAAAATGAGAAGAAAAAGATAAATCATGGTAGATGTTGGGATTAAGCGTCCTAAAGAGTGTGACAAAAGTCCCAGGCTCACCCACGTGAAAGTTTGCGAGTTCGGAAGCAGTTTTACTTAAAATAATCGCTTGACTATTACCAATTTTGATTAATCTAGCGGATAATACTTTAGTCATAATCCTCTACCTTCTTGTGTTTATTACTTATATTAAAGCAATAAATATAACAATTGTCATAGGTAATAAGGCCGATTTTAAGTCTATATTTGGTTTTGTTAGCTGATATGAAATAATAGATTATATAATACTTACAAACAAATTTACGGAGGGCGATAGATGAAAAATATTTTAATTCATGGTTTAGGCCAAGACCATACAAGTTGGGACCCAGTGAAAGGGCATTTGGGTGAAGAAAATTTGGCGGTTCACTGTCCCAATCTCTTTGAATTAGTCAAAAATGACCGCTACACTTACCAAAATCTTTATAATCAGTTTGAAACTCACATCAATCATTATGATAGCAAGGTCAACTTGTGTGGCCTTTCTTTAGGGGGACTACTGGCTTTAGATTATGCCAAAAATTACCCTAACAAGGTCAATTCCTTAATTTTAATCGGGGTTCCCTACAAAATTCCCAAATTACTCATGGACATCCAGGCAATGATCTTTAGGCTCATGCCCAAAAGAACTTTTGAAAAATTAGGTCTAGCCAAGGATGAATTCGTTAGCTTGATAGCCTCAACGAAGGATTTAAACATAGCTACAAATTTAGAACAAGTAGATTGTAAGACCTTATTAATCTGTGGAGAAAAAGATCGATTTAATCTCAAGAGTAGTCGACATTTTCATGCCCAGATTAAAAATAGTGAACTTAATCTAATAAAAAATGCAGGCCATGAAGTCAATGTCGACAATCCCAAAGTATTAGCTGAGCTGATTTCGGAATTTTGGAAGAAATAGAATAGATCAGGTCATCTAGGAGATACAAGAGAGTCCTTTGCTTTAATTCCGTCTCTTGGCTGGTTATAATGAGGGGTGCAATCCCGACCGTGCTGCTGAGATGGCTTTCCTAGGTCTGGGACTTGATTTATGGTAAACTATTACCAGAACACCAGTTTGTATCAGAGTAAGGAGTGAAAGGGAAAAGCTTTAAGCTGCCTTTTTGCTCAATTAAGGAAGTGACCGATTTGAAAGAAGAAATTGTCGTGCGTGGTGCACGCTCTCATAATTTAAAAGATATTGATGTGACCATTCCCCGTAACCAAATGGTGGTGATTACCGGTCTATCCGGATCAGGTAAGTCTTCCCTGGCCTTTGACACCCTCTATGCCGAGGGTCAGCGCCGTTATGTGGAATCCCTGTCAGCTTTTGCCCGTCAATTCTTGGGCAATATTAAGAAGGCGGATGTCGATTCCATTGATGGTTTGAGTCCGGCGATTTCCATTGACCAAAAGACCACCAACCGTAACCCGCGTTCCACCGTGGGAACCATTACCGAAGTCAATGACTATCTGCGTTTACTTTTTGCCCGGGTGGGTCACCCAATTTGTCCTAATGACGGGACCAAGATCCAAAGTCAGTCCATCGACCAGATGATTGACCGGGTCAAGAATTTAGAAGAGCGGACTCGGATCCAGATCCTGGCGCCCATCGTTTATGGTAAGAAGGGCCAACACAAGAAGCTCCTGGAAAAGGTCCAACAACAAGGCTATGTCCGCGTCCGTATCGACGGTGAGATGTATGACGTGGAGGACCTGCCGGAACTCAATAAGAACAAAAAACATGACATTGATGTGGTCATTGACCGTTTGGTGATTAAGGAAGGCATCCGGGCGCGTTTAGCAGACTCCCTAGAAACCGCCCTGCGTCTGACTGAAGGTTATGCCTTGGTCGATATTATTGGCGGGGAAGAAATTCTCTTCTCCGAACACTATGCTTGTCCCCTTTGTGGTTTCACGGTGGGGGAACTGGAACCCCGGCTCTTCTCCTTCAACGCGCCATTTGGCCGCTGTCCAGAGTGTGACGGGATTGGTTCCAAGATGAAGGTGGACGTCGATATTGTAGTCCCCGACAAGACCAAGTCGCTAGAAGAGGGGGCCTTGGTACCTTGGTATAATAAGGCTTCCGGCTATTATCCGGCCCTTTTGGACCAAGCTTGCCAGGCCTTTGATATTCCCCAAGACAAGCCCTTTGAAGAACTCAGTGAAGACCAACAAAACCTGCTCCTCTATGGGTCTGGTGACCAAAGATTCCACTTTAACTATCAAAATGAGTTTGGTAATGTCACCGATAAGGATATGACTTTTGAAGGGGTGGCCAACAACGTCGAACGCCGCTACCACAATTCTTCATCTAATATGATCCGGGAAAGCATGCGCCAATATATGGCGGAACTGCCTTGTCCTAAGTGTCACGGTAAACGGCTCAATGAACGGGCCTTGGCGGTCAAGGTGGAAGGCTTGGATATCGCCGAAGTGACAGAAAAAGCCATTGGCCAAGTCATCGAATTCTTTAAGGACCTGGATCTAGAAGACCAAGACGAAAAGATTGCCCGTCCCATTATGGAAGAACTCCATGCCCGGTTAGGCTTCCTGGATGAAGTGGGCCTGGATTATTTGACCTTGGACCGTAATGCTGGCTCGCTATCGGGTGGAGAGGCCCAACGGATTCGGCTGGCCACGCAAATTGGGTCCAACCTGTCTGGGATCATGTATGTCCTGGACGAACCTTCCATTGGCCTCCACCAACGCGATAATGACCGCTTGATCCGGTCCTTGAAACGGATGCGCGACTTGGGTAATACCCTGATTGTGGTGGAACACGATGAGGACACCATGCGCCAGGCCGATTACCTGATCGATATGGGGCCAGGCGCCGGAGCCCATGGGGGAGAAGTGGTTTCAGCGGGAACTCCAGAAGAGGTCGCCCAAGACCCTGATTCCCTGACTGGCCAATATTTATCCGGTAAACAAGCTATTGAAGTGCCTAAAAAACGGCGCAAGACTGACAAGGGTTGGCTGGAAGTTAAGGGCGCCGCGGCTAACAACCTAAAAGATGTTGACGTCAAGTTTCCGCTGGGCTGTTTTAACCTGATAACTGGGGTATCCGGTTCCGGGAAGTCCAGCCTGGTTAATGAAGTGGTCAAGAAGTACTTACTCCGCCATCTCAACCGGGCCCAAGTGGTTCCTGGCAAGGTCAAGGCTATTGAAGGTTATGAATCCCTGGACAAGGTGATCGATATTGACCAAAGTCCGATCGGCCGGACCCCACGTTCTAACCCAGCTACTTATACTTCAGTCTTTGACGATATCCGTGACCTCTTTGCCCAAACTAATGAGGCTAAATTGCGGGGCTATAAGAAGGGCCGCTTTTCCTTTAACGTCAAGGGTGGTCGTTGTGAAGCCTGCAAGGGGGACGGGATTGTCAAGGTAGAGATGAACTTCCTGCCGGATATTTACGTGCCTTGTGAAGTCTGCAAGGGGACCCGTTACAATGCTGAGACCCTGGAAGTCCACTACAAGGGCAAGAATATTGCCGAAGTTCTAGACATGCGGGTGGACGAAGCCTTGGAATTCTTCCAATCCATCCCGAAAATCCACCGCAAGCTCCAAGCCATCGCTGACGTGGGCCTAGGCTATGTGGCCTTGGGTCAACCCGCGCCCTCCCTGTCTGGTGGGGAAGCCCAACGGATGAAACTGGCCAGTGAACTGCAAAGGGTAGCTAGTGGCAATACCATCTATATCTTAGATGAGCCCACGACGGGTCTCCACAGCCACGACATCAAGCGACTGATTGGCGTTCTCCAACGTTTGGTGGACGAGGGCAATACCGTCTTAGTCATCGAACACAACTTAGATGTGATTAAGACCGCCGACTATATTGTCGACTTGGGACCAGAAGGCGGAGACGGCGGCGGCACCATTGTCGCCACCGGAACCCCTGAAAAAGTGGCTAAAAATAAGGATTCTTATACCGGCCAATATCTCAAGCCATTACTGAAGAAGAAATAAGCACATTTTATCAAGTAGACAAGCTCTCCAAGTGGGGAGCTTGGTTTTTATAAAGGCGGTTATCCTATTTTTTTAGGGATAGTTATGGTAGAAGTGTGTTTTGTTAAATAGCTGTGAGCAGTAGTGGCGCTTTGAAATTGGTCCTTAGCCATGAACAAGCAAGTGAAGCGAATTATGCTGAAGCCGTTCGAAGCAAAGCGAGTTACGGATTCAGTATGCGTAGCTGGATCGTTGGCGCGCCGCCTTACGAGCCATTTGAGTCTCACTAGGTGAGAGAAGAAAAGAGTAGCAACGTTGCATACGCAACCTTGAACTATATCTCTAAGTCGCTTTGCTCCAAGAGCTATAGCTGCTTGAACCGGTGCCATGGCTTTTCAAGGACCAAATTTCAAAAGCAGAACGAATGCTCTTCAAGACTAATTATCAATTTAAATACTATTATAAGGAGTTGACCCTATGAAAATTATCCATACTTCCGACTGGCATATTGGAAAGATTGTCAATGACCGGTCCATGTTGGCTGACCAGGAAGTGGTCCTCCACCAGCTAATTGACGAGTTTAAGGCCCTTGTGCCGGACCTAGTCATTATTGCGGGCGACTTTTACGATCGGTCGCTTCCCAGCCGCGATAGTGTCCGCTTGGCTAATGACCTGATCGACCGATTGATGGTGGAATTAGCTTGCCCCGTGGCCATTATTGCTGGTAACCACGATGCTGGCGAACGGATTGCTTATGGGGCTAGGGCCTATGAGCGGCAAAATGTCCACCTGGCGGGCCTGCCGCAAAAAGTTCCTCAACACGTCGATTTACCAGGGGCCCGGGTCTACCTCCTCCCCTATGCCGACTACCAGGTCATCCGTGAGCTCTACCAGGATCCAAGTATTGACAGCTTGGAAAAGGCCGCAGCCAAACAGGTTCAAGCTATCACTGACCAGGAAGCTTTTGATCCTGACCGTCTCAACCTGATTGTCTACCATGGTTATGTGACTTCGTCTAGCTTGGAAGAAGCTGGGGCGGACCTGGAAGAATCGGAGTCGGAACGGCCCTTATCTATTGGAACGACTGAATATGTACCCAGCCGGGTCTTTCAAGCCTTTGACTATGTGGCGCTGGGTCACTTGCACGGGGCGCAGCGGGTCAAGGGGGAAAATGTCCGCTACAGCGGCAGTCCCCTCAAATACTCCAAGTCCGAAGCCCACCACCACAAGCAGTACTTGGAGCTTGACTTAACCAAGGAGTCCATCCAAGTCACCAAGCATATGATTCAGCCCAAACACGATGTTCGTGTCATTAAGACTAGCTTTGACCAGGCTTTAACGGGGCAGTCGGAGGACTATATTTATTTTGAACTGACTGACCAGACGCCGGTCCATGACGGAATGAACCGCCTGCGGGATAAGTATCCCAATATTATGAACCTGGAATACGTCAATATCGGCCAGGTCAGCGCCCAGATCGAGGGAAAGATCAGTAAAGACAAACTCAGTCGCCAAGTGGCTGACCCCTTAGAGCTCTTTGCTGATTTCTACCAAGAGACACTCGGCCAGCCTCTGACCGAAACACAAAGTCAAGCAGTGGAGACGGCCTGGTTAGCGGCGCAAAAAGACCAGGAAGACGACTAGCTGAGTGAGAAAGGAAGTGGACCATGATTCCCTTACGTTTAGAAATGAATGCCTTTGGGTCATACCGGGACCTGACCGTGATCGAATTTGACCGGGTCCGGCCCTATGGCTTGTTTATGATTTCAGGAGATACCGGGGCGGGCAAGACCACTCTCTTTGACGCCATTACCTATGCCCTCTACGGGGGTGCCTCGGGGTCCAGCCGGGAAGCCAACGAACTCAAGTCGCGTTTTGCCACGGACTTGGACCTGGCCTATGTGCGCTTTACTTTTGATAGTGATGGCCACCACTACCAGGTCTACCGCCAACCCAAACAAACTGGTCCCGGTGCTGTGGAAGGGCGGTCTAAGGCCTATCCTTCTGAAGTGCTGGAAGTCAAAATCGACGGCAAGTTGGTGTCGGGTAAGAAGAACGAATTGGAAAACTATCTCAAAGCAGCCATTGGTTTAGACAAGTCCCAGTTTACCCAAATCGTCATGCTGCCCCAGGGCGAGTTTAAGCGCCTACTGGAGGCTTCAAGCCGGGACAAGGAGGAAATTTTTACCCATATTTTCCATACTGGGGCTATTAATCGCTTCCAGGACTATTTGCAAGACCAGTACAGCCAGATCAAGAGCGATTTAGACCGCCTCAAGAAAAACCATGATGCGGCCCAAGAACGCTTAAAGACTTTGCTTAGTTCAGAAGACCAAGCCCTTTTAGAAGGTCGCTTAAAAGACCAAGGAGAGGCCAAGATAGGCGAGATTTTAGCTGATTTCTTAGGGGCTAAAGAGGCAGACTTCAAGCAAGCTGAGCAGAAGTTAGAAAACCTAGAGACCAAGCGGACTCATCTTAGCCAGGTCTTAGACTACTTTGACGCTCAGGCTGACCTGGCCCAGGAAAAAGATCGCCTAGAAGCCAAGCAAAGCCAGATGGCTGATTTAAAAACGGCCTATCAAAACTACCAGGCGTCTTTATCTTTTTACCAGGCTTTAAAAGACCAAGCCCAGGCTCAAGCAGAGGCCAAGGACCTGGCCCGAAGTCAGGCCCGACTGGATCAGGAGGAAAAAGATTATCAAGCTGCCCAAGCCGACTATGATAAGGAATGGGAGGCCCAAAAAGAAAACTTGGCCCGTCTGCCCAAAATTAAAGAACAGATCGATCGGGTCCAAGTAGGTCTCAAGGACTGGACCACTTATACAAGCACCCAAAAGGAAGTCCAGGACGGTCAGACTGAATTAGAAAACCTAGAGGCCAGCTATCAAAAAGGGCAAGGCCAAGTCGCTAGTCTAGAAGAAGCCATCAGCAAAGGTCAGGCCCAGGTGAAACAATTAAGCCAGGCCATTCTTGACCCCGACAGTTTGAGCCAAGAAAAGGAAGCGGTCAAAGAATCTGGGCGACAACTGGCTGATTTAAAGGCAGGACTGAACCAGATTAAAAAATGGGACCAAGCCATTGAAAAGGGGAAGGCGGACTTTCTCCAGGCGGAAGATACCTGGCAAAAAGCTAACCAGGCCTATCTGGAAGCCAAGCAGGCCTACCAACGCAATCTGGCGGGGATCATGGCCCAGGACCTAAGGCCAGATAGTCCCTGTCCCGTCTGCGGAAGTTTGGACCATCCCGCTCCAGCCCAAGTCAGTGCCGACACTTCTGCTGAGCATCTGGACCAAGCGCAAGTGGACCAATTAGAAGCCCGGGCCCAAGATGCCAGCCAAGCCTACCAAACAGCCAGCCAAGCTCTTAACTACCACAAGCAGAGCCGGGCCGACTTATGCAAACAATATAACTTTGATCCTAAGGCTAGCGCTAGGGACTGGCAAGATCGCTTAGATCAAGCCCAAGACGCCTATGACCAAGCCAGCGCTGCCTACCAAGAGAAACAGGAAAAAGACCAGGCTAATCAAGAAGCCCTGGCTGAAGCAAAGGAAAGGGTTAAAGAGCAAGAGACTAAGTTGCAAGCCCTCAAGCAGGAACTTTCTAAAAATGAAGGCCAGGTCAACCGGCAAAAAGCTTATCTAAACCAAGTCAAAGAGCGGCTCAAGCAAACCCAGTCCCTCTTGATTGGAGAGTCTCAGGTTGCCTTAGAAGAAAAAAAACAAGCACTTAAGACAGACCAGGCCAATTTAGAAAGTTTAGGCCAAACCTTAGCCCAAAGAGAACAAGCCCTGAAAGAAAAAGCTGCCGTTTTAACCACCAAGCGGGACTACCAAGAAGCGGCGGTCAAGAAAAACCAAGCACAGTCTAAGGCCATTGCTAAGCGTTTAGACCAAGCTCGGAGAGATTCAGATCTTAGTGATGACCAGGTCAAGGCCCTCCACCAAAGTGACCGTGACTGGCAGGCCATCAGTCAAGCCTTATCTGCCTATTCTAACCAGGTCTATGCCTATAAAAAGTCGCTGGAGGCCTTAAAGGCAAAAGAAAAGGATTTGGCGATTGATCAAGACCAAGCCACTTACCAAAAGGAAAAAAGCGAGCTCGACCAAAGCTATGACCAAGCCGCTAGCCAATTAAGTCAGGAGCGGGAAGATTTAATCCGCCTCAAGGACCAAGTGGCCATCCTAACCGATTTATGGCAGGACTACCAAGACCGCTACCAGAGCTTTGGCGATTTGAAGAAGTTGTCGGATGTCGCTAATGGGAAGCTCAACAAGAGCCAGCGGATTTCCTTCCAACGTTATATTTTAGGGATTTACTTGGATTGGATCGTCGACCGGGCCAACCAGCGTTTCTACCAAATGACCAATGGCAAGTACTACTTTAAACGAGCGGAAGACCAGATCGGTGGCAATCAGGCCAAGGGGCTCAACCTCAATGTCTTTGACTCCTATACGGCTAGCGAACGCAGCGTCCACTCCCTGTCAGGGGGCGAAAGTTTCCAAGCCTCGCTTGCTCTAGCCCTGGGACTCAGTGATGTGATCCAGGAAGAAGCCGGGACGGTGGATGTGGGCATGCTCTTTATTGATGAAGGTTTCGGGACCTTGGACTCGGAAACCCTCCAACAGGCCCTGGATACCCTGGTGGACCTCCACCAACGCTCGGGCCGCTTGATTGCTGTCATCTCCCACCGGGAAGAATTGAAACAGGAATTACCCATCCAGCTAGCGGTCGAAATGACCCCTAGCGGTAGCCAATGTCACTGGCAAGGCTTGCCGGGAGCAGAGGAGTAGAGGCTTTTTCACATCCTATCCAAACATGCTCCAAGCGCAAGGCAAGCGTCCACTTCAGAAAATGACGACAAATTCTCTAGTTGAGTTCGTGCGCCAGACTTGAAGTTGCTTCAGAAAATTCCAACGCACAGTTTTCTGTGCTTATGGTATTTTCCTCCAGCAATTCAAGTCTTTAGCGGCGCCCTCTCATCCTTTTTGAGAATTCTTACGTCTTTTTCTTCCAGTGGTCTTGCCTTCTGATGCGCTTGTCGCACTCTATTTCTTTAGAATCCTTTAAATTCGCGCTTTGCTAGGTGGGGAGAGTCGAGTCTTGGGTGTGCTTATGGTAAAATATTCTTATATCCCGCGTTCTAATACCTAATTTTGTTTATATCTTAGTGGCGGTTCTTTAATCGCTTGAACAGACGGGATCGATAGTACTTGTTTTAATCAAGATAAGGAGAGATTTTATGAAAGCACTGAAACGCTCATTAACCAACCGAGTTTTTGCTGGGGTTTGTGGTGGTTTTGCTGACTACTTTGGTATTTCCGCAGTTTGGCTTCGGATTGCCTTTGCGGTGGCTCTTTTTACCCCGCTACGTTACCTAGCTATTTTTATCTACCTGTCCCTGATGGTTTTAATTCCTAATGAAAGTGTGATTAACTTTAAGCGGACTTTCTTTGGTGGGGGACAAGGGGCTAGACAGCGGACCAATCCGCGCCAAGAAGCTTATAGTCAGCGTGAAGATGATGTGGAACCGGTCTACCGAGAGTTAAACAAACGCCAAATTAAGGAAGTGGAGAAGGTTAAGGTCGACCATGATTAGAAATATTATTCGTCTCTTGATCCAAGCCATTCTCCTCCAAGGTCTGGGTCGGATTTTCTGGCCAGCGGTCTATATTCAAGACTTTGCCTCGGCGGTGATTGTGGTATTAGTCATCGCTATCCTTTACAAGTTGGTTTACCCGATTTTGAAGATTTTAGCCCTGCCGATAAACTTTCTCACCCTGGGTTTATTTAACCTGGTCCTGAATGGTTTTATCTTCTGGCTGGCTTCCTCTTTGATGGGGACGGCTTATTTCTGGATATCTTCTTTCTTCTACTGTATGGTTTTGGCCTTAATTTATGGCCTGGCTCAAGAGTTGTTGAAGAAGATCTTTAACCCTTACCGAAGCGACTACTAGAGAGTGCGATGGAAATAGCTTTTACTTAAGTGTTATTAATCGTTAATGGACTGCGACGGCTGTTGCAGTCTTTTTTATTAGTTAGCCTTGGTTCAGGATTCTTTTTGGCTTTTGGTGCACCCGTCACACTCTCAAAACGTGTTCCAGTCACAGGACGAACGTCCGCTTCAGAAAATACCAACACACAGACAGTTGAGTTTGGAAGGGTGAGGGGATGTCCTTTCAGAAAAGTTGAACGATCAGCAAGCTGATCTTATCATCTTTTCCTCCAAGGAATCTCCCTCCCTGATCCTTCCTCACATCCTCATAGCTGTGCTTATGGTATTTTCCTCCAGCGATTTCGTCCTTTGTTGTGACTGTCACACTCTCTAGCCTTACTAATGGCCTGGGCCTATGGTAAAATGAAGTGAGATTTAAAAAGAGAAAGGAAACAATTATGGAAGCAGTAACCGTTAAAGAGCTCAGGGATCAGCTTGGGCTAAAGGTGCTCCAGGGAGAGGAGTATTTAGACCGTTTGATTCAAACCAGCGACATTTCCCGTCCGGGTTTGGAATTATCGGGCTATTTTAACTATTATCCCTCGGAACGGGTCCAATTGTTTGGCCGTAATGAGCACTCCTATTTGAAGAAAATGACTAGTGATGAGCGGCTCTTGATCATGCGACGGATGTCTCGGGAAGATACGCCGGTCTTTATTTTCTCCCGCGACTTGATGCCGGAATATGAGGTCTTTCAAGCGGCTGAAGAAAATCAGATCCCAATTTTACAGGGGAGTGCGGTGACCACCCGGCTCTATTCTAATATCACTACCTATCTTCAGGAGCGTTTGGCGCCCCGGGTGTCCAAGCATGGCGTCTTTGTAGACGTGTATGGTTTGGGAATTATGATTATTGGGGACAGCGGGATCGGCAAGTCCGAAACCGCCCTGGAGCTAATTAAGAACGGCCACCGTCTTGTGGCGGATGACCGGGTGGAACTCCATAAACGCGATGACTATTCTATCGTGGGTGAGGCGCCGGCCATCTTACAAAATATGATCGAAATCCGCGGCCTGGGCATTATTAATGTCCTTACCCTCTTTGGGGCTGGGGCGGTTAAACAAGCCCAACAACTGCATTTGATTGTCCGCTTAGTGATGTGGGATGATGATGAAGATTATGAACGCTTGGGCTCGGAGCCGGAAATGGTGTCGCTCTTAGGAGTGGATGTGCCTCAAATTACCGTGCCTGTCCGCACAGGGCGGAATTCTTCCAATATTGTCGAAGTCGCGGCCATGAATCTTCGGGCCAATAATATGGGCTACAATGCCGGTAAGGAATTCGAGGAAAGACTGACCCACTTAATCCAAGCCAACCAGGAAGCAGATGCCAAGACCCACGCTGAAAACGACCAGGCGGAAGCGGGCGATCAGTCATGATGACGACTTTACTGGGAAATTTGCTACCTAGCTTTAATCTCCTGACCATTGATCCAGTGGCCTTTTCCTTTTTAGGAATTGAGATCCGTTGGTACGGGATTATTATTGCCCTGGGTATGTTTTTGGCGGTGGAATTGATCCTTAAAGAAATTGAACGCAAGGGTTTTGATAGTGACCAGGTCATGGATATGATCATGTGGGCCATTCCCATCGGTTTTATCGGGGCTCGGCTCTATTATGTGATCTTTGAATGGGACTACTACCGGGAAAACCTGGGCGAAATTATTGCTATCTGGCAGGGCGGCATTGCTATTTACGGGGGCGTGATTGCGGGGGCTTTGACGGCGATTATCTATGCCAAGCGTCACGAGATGAAGGTGAGCTTCTTGGCGGATGTGATCATGCCTTACTTGCTTTTAGCTCAAGGGATTGGCCGCTGGGGCAACTTCGTCAACCAAGAGGCCCACGGAGGTCCGGTGAGCGAAAGCTTCTTGCGGGAGGCTCTCCACTTACCTAATTTTATTGTTGAACAAATGTTTATTAACGGCCAATACTACCATCCCACCTTTCTCTACGAATCCCTATGGAATATACTGGGGGTAGGGGTCTTACTCTTCCTCCGTCACCATCATAAGACCTTAAAACTCGGGGAAACCGGGCTCTTATACTTAGTTTGGTACGGGACCGGACGCTTCTTCATTGAAGGCTTACGGACCGATTCCCTCTACCTAGGCCCGATCCGGGTCTCCCAAGCCCTGTCCTTAGTTCTGGTGGTCGTGGGGATTGCCCTCTTGATCTACCGTCGCAGCCAAAAGTCAGACCTGCCTTATTACAGCGACTATGATTACTTAAGTAAGCGGCGGGCCCAAGCCAAAAAATCAGCCTAAGGGCAAGTCAATTTGTATGAAAGTGAATTAAAGGAGAAGATAATGGTAAAACAAGCAATTAGCTTACTGGGTGCTGGTTCCTGGGGGACCGCCTTGGCCATGGTCTTAGCGGAAAATGGCCACCAGGTGACTCTCTGGACCCACCGGCAAAATCAGGCGGATGAAATTAACCAAGAACACACCAATGCCGCCTATTTAAAAGAGGTCACTTTGCCCAAAGACATTGTCGCTACCTCTGATTTGGAAGCGGCCGTTAAAGGGGCCCAAGTGATCGGTTTTGTGGTGCCGACCAATGCCATTCGCGGAGTGGCGGGGCAAGTGGCCGACATTTTGCGACAAGCCGATGCGGATGCAGGCATGCCCCTGGTCTTCCATGCGGCTAAGGGACTGGAGTTAGAAACCCATGAACGAGTATCAGTGATCCTAGAAGAAAGTCTGAAAGGTCTAGCCATCCAAGGACCGGTGGTTTTATCAGGACCCAGTCATGCGGAAGAAGTGGCCCGCCATGATATCACCGGTATTACCGCTGCCTGCCAAGATCTGGCGGCAGCTGAAGCCCTCCAAGCCCTCTTTATGAATGCTTATTTTAGGGTCTACACCAATGACGACGTGGTCGGGGTGGAACTCGGTGGTGCCTTGAAAAATATTATTGCCCTCTGTTCCGGGGCTATCGCAGGACTTGGCTTTGGTGATAATGCTAAGGCCATCTTAATGACTCGAGGTCTGGCGGAGATTACCCGGCTAGGTGTGGCCTTGGGGGCAGATCCCTTTACCTTTGCCGGTTTGAGCGGGATTGGGGACTTAATCGTTACCTGTACCTCGCCTTTTTCTAGGAACTGGCAGGCCGGCTATCAAATTGGTCAAGGTAAGTCCGTCAGTGAAGTCCTCGACCACATGGGCATGATCGTTGAAGGCGTCCACACCACCAAGTCGGCCTATGAATTGGCCCAAAAAGTCGGTATCGAAATGCCCATCACCCAAACCACCTACCAGGTCCTCTATGACCATAAAGACTTGAGAAAACTGGTGGAAGACCTGATGAAACGCCAAGGTAAGCAAGAAGTCGGATTAGACCGCTTGGCCTTAGAACAATCCTTGGCCAAACAAGCTCGATTGAACGATTAAGCGCCTTTTTTAAGAGTTTATTGGGAACTAGCAATCGATAAAAAAGTACTAAGAATCCCCTTAAGGCTTGCTAAATTGCAAAACAACTTTTACATTAAGAGAAGAGACTAGTGACGCCAACTGTCACAATAATTACCGTGAAGATGGATTCACGAATAAAGGAGTAGCTATGACGAAAGTAAGAAAAGCCATTATCCCTGCCGCTGGTTTAGGAACCCGTTTCCTACCAGCCACCAAGGCGATGGCCAAAGAAATGTTACCAATTGTTGATAAACCCACCATCCAATTCATCGTGGAAGAAGCCCTGGCCAGTGGGATTGAAGATATTTTAATCATTACTGGAAAGAACAAACGTCCGATCGAGGACCACTTTGACTCCAATATTGAGCTGGAAGAAAACCTCCATGCCAAGGGCAAGGATGACTTACTGGAAATTGTCCAAGAAACCATTGGCCTCAACCTCTTCTTCAAGCGCCAATCCTATCCTAAGGGACTAGGGGACGCGGTCTTACAAGCCAAGGCCTTTGTCGGCGACGAACCCTTTGTGGTTATGCTGGGCGATGACTTGATGGAAGATGCAGTTCCTTTGACAAAACAATTGATCGACGCTTATCATGAGACTCATGCCTCAAATATTGCCGTCATGCGGGTGCCTCATGAAGATACGGGTAAGTACGGGATAATCGACCCCGAAGCCCAATATAAGGACGGGATCTACAATGTCCGCCAATTCGTGGAAAAACCTGACCCTAGCGAGGCACCGAGTGACTTGGCTATTATCGGTCGCTACCTCTTGACCCCAGAAATCTTTGACCTCTTGGAAACCCAAGAGCCTGGGGCCGGTAATGAAATCCAATTGACCGATGCCATTGACCGTTTGAATAAAACACAAAGGGTCTTCGCCCTGGAATTCAGCGGCCAACGCTATGATGTCGGCAATAAGTTAGAATATATGAAAACCTGTATTTCCTATGGCCTCCGCCATCCTGAAATCAAAGACGACTTACGCGCCTACCTACTTGACTTAGAGAAGGACTTGAAATAATTGTTTAGTCCGCTGGGTTCCTGTCGCGCAGATCGTTTGGAGGCTGGGGATTCAGTGTGACTAAAGAGAAAAAGTGGAGGAATCAACGTGAGTGAAGAAGTTAAGACTTATGATGTGATTGTTATCGGTGCCGGACCAGCCGGCTTAACGGCCGCCTTGTATGCTTCCCGGGCTAATTTAGCGGTGGCTGTCTTAGAACGGGGAGTTCCTGGTGGGGAACTGATTAATACTGCCACGGTGGAAAACTACCCCGGCTACAAGAGTATTTCTGGACCGGACCTGGCCAACAAGATGTACGAAAGCGCCATGCAATTTGGAGCCGAGTATGTCTTTGGTAATGTGAAGAAAGTAATCCCTGGTAAACCTTACCACCTGATTGAAACCGATAATGGGGATTACAAGGCCAAGGCTATTGTTATCGCTACCGGATCAGTGCATCGAACCTTGGATGTGCCTGGAGAAGAAGAATACAATGGTCACGGGGTTTCCTACTGTGCCGTTTGTGACGGGGCCTTCTATAAGGGCCGCGACATCAAGGTGGTCGGTGGCGGCGACTCGGCTGTGGAAGAGGGGAGCTACCTGACCCAATTTGCCAACACGGTCGACATTATCCACCGCCGGGACCAATTACGGGCCCAAAAAATTCTCCAAGACCGCGCCTTTGCTAACGACAAGATTTCTTTTACCTGGGATAGCGTGGTTAAAGAAATCAAAGGCGACGGTAAGCAAGTTACCAGCATTGTGGTGGAAAATGTTAAGACCCATGATCTGACTGAAGTCCCAGCTGGCGGGGTCTTCATCTATGTGGGGCTCCTGCCTAATAGTGAAGCATTTCGTGATTTAGGCATTACTGATGAAGAAGGCTGGATCCTAACCGATGAAAACATGGCCACCACTGTACCAGGAATCTTTGCCTGTGGGGATGTCCGCAAGAAGAAATTACGCCAAGTCTCCACCGCAGTCGGTGACGCCGGCAGCGCAGGACAAGAAGCCTACCAATACGTGGAAGCCTTAGGATAGAGTGCGACAAGCGCATCGAAGAGCAAGACCGCTGGAAGAAAAAGGCGTCTAAAATCTCAAAGAGAATTTAGCGCCTTTTTCTGAAGCGGACGCTTGCTCTGCGCTTGGAGCAGGTTTGGATAGAGTGCGACAAGCGTGTCGAAGAACAAGTTTTGATGATATAGTTTATATTTTATTAAGAGACTGGAACTTTTGTCCTGGTCTCTTTTTTTTGTGCGCTCAGAGAAGAAATTTTCAGCTTGAGATTTTCTGGAGAGTTCTGTTTAGCTAAGCGGTGAAAGTTTTATCCGATGATATGCAATCGATTATATTTATCAAGTGAAAAAAGTTTTTGTTCAGCAAAACGAAAAATAATTAAATTATTTCCAAATAAAGTTAATAATAAATATAATAAAATGTTTTTGGGCTATTATCCTCTTGAAAAATATATACCATAAGCAAAAGAGAAATGCCGTTAAATCAAGCTTCCTGGACTTTTTCAAGCGATAAATACTTATTAGTTTAAAAAATAATCAGGAGTTTTGATTTATTTTTAAAAATCTGCTAGTTTTTCAATTTCTTTTTTGCTTAACTAATAGCGAATTTTTATATTTTATTATACATTATTTGCTTTTTACACTTAAAAACTAAGAAGAATATAAAGAGGGTAATCAAAACATATGCTAGGGAAGAATAACTTTAAAATGATCAGTGAAAAAAGTAGCAATCGCTCCTATCGCTATGCCATCAAACGCTTAAATATCGGTGTGGCTTCAGTCGCTGTTGCTGTCGGCTTGCTCTTTATGGGAGAGACTTCTGTGGCTCATGCAGCTTCAATTGAAGGCGTAGCAAGTGAAAATGTAGCCGACCTTGCAAACGGTCAAGGCCATTCATCAGGAGAGGCAGATAAGGCAGTTTCTCCAGACAGCAGTTATTCCTTGACTGATAAGGTGAGCGAATCAACCAGCCGACCAGTCTTCAGTACAGAAAATCGGGCGACTTACTATACCGACCTGGAAGCCAGCGATGAAGTGCTTGTGGGTGGAGACGAGCAACCTGCCTACGTTGAATATAACCGAGAAGCTGACCAAACGCGCACCGTCGAAGACCGGGTCATTGACCGTAAGGAAGTGACTGATAGCCGAACCGTCACAGAAACTGGCCTGGGTAGAAATCATTTTGATCGGATAGGTCCCAATGTGACCAAATTTGACCCGACAGAATATAACCCAGCCAAGGCCGACCGTGGCCCTGAGAATGTTCAATCAGTTCAATTTGGCAATAGCAATGCCTTGGGATCACGGATGATTCACAATGTTCAAAGCCAACGCGGCGCCTTGGTGAAGAAGGAGGCGGTGAGCTTCGACAAAGACTTTGAGTTGAATTTAGAAGTTCGCCTGGACCACCACAACAATACCACGGCTGCAGACGGCTTTGGTTTCTTATTTATTGAAGGCGCCAACAAGGGTCAAGACTACCTCAATCAAGGCGGTATTCTCAAGAACCGCGGCGTCGCTAAGGCATTTGGTTATAAGATTGACATTCGTTACAACCCAGAAACCAATCAGATGGATAAGCAAGGCATGTCTAACCGCATTGCCGGCAACCAACATCGTGGTTACACAGCCTTCGTTCGCAATGACCAAGCAGGGACCAGTCGGATTGTCGGGTCTAGCCATGGTTTTGAATACAACAACAAGCGGATGCAAGGCCGTTATGAACGTGACGCTGATCAATTCCGTCCTGAAGAATTTGAGCCACTGCTTTTGAAATACAGCGCCCGTAGTGGTCAATTCCAAGCCATCTATGGGGACGGGGCTGGCCGCATTGTCCAATCCATCAATGCCCAAGCCTTGGGGATTGACCGCCGTAAGCAATATACTTTCGCCATTACCTCTGAAGTAGCCCCCTACTACCGTGGAGGTGCTGGGGTGGCTGTTCGTCAAGACGGTACGGCCCGGATCACATACTCTAAGCAAGAGAAAGGGCGTGTCGAAGAAACCCGCCTAGTCCGCCAAGAAAGAGCGAGTGGTTTCGATACCATTTACAAGTACAACCCCAATCTTGGCAAGGGTCTGCGACGGACGATCCAAGAAGGCAAGAAGACTATTGTCGAAAGTCAAATCCATATCAAAACCATCAACAAGAAAGAAGTCAGTCGCCGCTTAGTGAGCGAAAGAGTCCTTCAACAAGGGCAAAATCGCATTATCGAAATCGGCACCCAAGAGGTTCGCCAAGACTCTCAAGTAACCGTTAAGGAAATTCCTTACCAAACCATCACTCGTGAGAATCCTAACCTTGCAAAAGGAGAACGTCGCGTGATTCAAAGCGGAATCACCGGCCGCGTCGAAGAAACCACAACAACGACTTACGTCAATGGACGTCCACAGCCTAACCCAGAAATCACTAGCCGAGTAGTCCGTGACAAACGTGATGAAATTGTGGAAGTCGGTACCCAAGAAGTTCGTAAAGATTCCCGAGTAACTGTCAAGGAAATCCCTTATCAAACCATCACTCGCGAGAATCCTAACCT
Source organism: Aerococcus urinae (assembly GCF_001543175.1). NCBI lineage: Bacteria > Bacillati > Bacillota > Bacilli > Lactobacillales > Aerococcaceae > Aerococcus > Aerococcus urinae. The sequence continues at coordinate 1,699,207 of NZ_CP014161.1, read as the reverse complement.
TCCAAAAGGTGAGCGCCGTGTGATTCAAAGCGGAATTACTGGTCGCGTAGAAGAAAGAACCGTGACCACTTACGTCAATGGGCGTCCACAACCTAACCCCGAAGTTACCAGCCGTGTCCTCCGCGACAAACGCGATGAGATCGTGGAAGTGGGAACTCAAGTTGTTGAAGTGAGAAGAGAAATTATAGTTAAAACAACTGATCCGAGAGTAATTGTGATAGATGATAGAACATTAGCTCCCCGAGAAGAAGTCGTTGTTAATCCTGGTCGAAAAGGGAAAATTAAGACAATCATTGAAACGACCTACATTAATGGAGTCCCTCAACCCAATCCAAAGGTAATTCGAACAGTTCTTGCAACGCCAATGAATCGAGTTATTCGACGAGGATTCACTTTTGACAGCTTTAGTCGTTCAAGTGAAAGAAGTTCAGTTCCAACAGCTTATTCCAATTCTCGAAGATATCGCCCATCAACCTATCGTCCAACTCGCGTGAGACGTTCTGCTAGAGCGCATTATTACAGACCTTCTTACTCAGGTTCCTTTAGAAGATAAGAAAGGAGAAACATATATGTTAGGAAAGAACAATGTCAAATTATACCGTGAAAAAATGGCGAATAAATTCTATCGCTATTCTATTAAACGCTTAAATATCGGAGTGGCTTCTGTGGCAGTCGCTGTTGGTTTGCTCTTTATGGGAGACGCTGCGGTAGCTCAAGCCGCCGTTAATGAAGCAGCCGCCGCTGAAACAAAAGTCAGCCTTCCAAGTAGTCAAGACCAAGGGCTAAGCTCAAGTCAAGGACAAATCAGTCCAGCTGACTTAGCTAGTTCGGACAAGGGTCAAGCCGTTGACAAAAAGGCTACAGCAAGTCAGCCAGTAAGTCCTCAAGAAAATGACAATCAGCCAGCCGCGCTTCCCTTAGATGAAAATACCCCAGCCAGTCCAACAGCCGTTTCTCTTCCAGAAACTCCAAAAGCTGAAGTGACAAGCACATCAGCGCCAAGTAACGATCTAACTTCAAGTTCGATAGAAGAAACAACAAGTCTTGCTCCAGAAGAAACACTTGCGACTACTTATGAAGCGCCAGAAAACGATCAACCGCCTGTGGTTACTGATAATCAGGCTAATTCATTAAGAATTGAAAATGAGAATCTTGAAGGGGATAAGAATGGCCAACGTTACCAAGATTATTTTGGTGGTCAAGCAGAAGCAGGTAAAACCATTAAGGCAGTTTATATCCATGATGGTGTAGAAACGCCAATTGGAGAGACTGTTGCTGAGTCCGATGGTTATTGGAAAATTCCATTAGGCGCCGTCAAAGAATTGCGTGATGGTGATAAGGTTCGAGTAACAGATGGAAGAACAAGCAAAGAAGTTTCTGTTGATAGCAAATTTGGAGCAGTCATTAGTCACTCTCCTCAAATTGTCAATGAAAAGGGAAATGGTAATTTAACCTTAGCTAGCAAAGAATTTTACATTGGTTTTGTTGATGGCATTGGCAAGCAATTGTCTGCTGTTGGAGCTAGAGTAATTGTTACTTATCCTGACGGAGACCCAGAGGAAAAACCACAAGAAATTCCAATAAATACTGCTGAAGATAAGGTAACTGTTAGGATTCCTAAAAATCATCTTCCACTAAAAGTGTTACCAGGGACTCAATTAAATGATTATGCTAATTCTGGAATTGAAATAACTTATGTAGATAGAAATGGCAAACCTATCGTTCTGAACGATTTCACTAGAGAATCGGTAAAAAGAGCGTATAAAAATAAAGAACGTACTTTCAATGTTCTTGATGGACTACCACTAACGAACGTTCCACAAATTGTTGATATCTATAAAATTTCTGGGACAGTCTATGATGACCGCAATGGTGATGGTTCAAGTACTGGCGACCAAACCCTAAGTAACATTAAGGTCAACCTCTACAACCCTGACGATGGGAAATTGCTAGCCAGCACAACCACCGACCTGAATGGCCGTTATACTTTTGAAGAATTACCTGGATACAATAGCTATGTGGTGAAATTTGAAGAACCCAATCGTTTTTCCACGGTTAAGGCAGGCAAGCAATTTGTCGGCACGGAAAAAATCATTAAGAATCTTAAGAAAGATGAAGTGGTTGACACAGCCTTTCGCAAGATTAAGCATTATGAAGTGCGTACTGAAACTGACAAGCACAGCTCATCGGTCGAGACAACCCCTCTCCTTCCTAAGGGTGTCCGCGTGGTTAAACAAACCGGCCATGACGGCGTCAACCGCGTGATTTATGAACAAACCCGTGATGTCTTAGGCGATGAGAACTTAACCGAAGACAACTTTACCGATTACTACACCAAGAAGAATTCCAAGGAATTGATTAAGCGTCAAGATGAAGTCATTCTTGAAGGAACTGGTTCAGCTCTCCCAGATCTGGCTATCGATGTCCAAACCAAGCCTGGGGAAAAAGATGGCAAAAAGGGAACCTATGTCACCTTTACCTATCCAAAATATGATCAAGAGGGCAATAAAACCACTGAAACCAAGACTGCCTTCATTCCAGACGGTGCTAAAGGTGATACCGGTGCCCAAGGGCCTCAAGGTGCTCCAGGTGAACCAGGAAAAGACGGTGGAACGCCACGCTTAGCCATTGTTAAAAATGAGAAGAAAAATCCCCAAGAGCCAAATTCTTATACAATAAAGATTACTAACCCCGATGGAACCAGCCACCAAGCCGTTATTGCAGATGGTAAGGATGGCAAGTCTCCTGAAATTGACTGGGTGGATAATAAAGATGACACCTATACCGTAAAAGTTAAAGATGTCGATGGGACCACCCACTCAGCTACAATCAGAAACGGTAAAGATGGTAAAACCTTCGCACCAGTTATCAAAAAAGACAAAAACGGTGTAACCACCATCAAGTTCTACCCAGTGAATCCAGAAACCGGCCAGCCCGACACCAGCCAAGAAGCCGTTGCCATAGGTGAAATCAAAGATGGTGAACGCGGTCCCCAAGGGGAAAGAGGCGCTCAAGGTCCTAAAGGGGACAAGGGTGACCAAGGAGAAAGAGGACTACAAGGTGCAACCGGTGCCCAAGGTCCAAAAGGAGACACAGGTGCACAAGGCGCCCCAGGTGAAAAAGGAAAAGATGGCGAAAATGGCAAGTCCCCATCCATCTCAACTAAGGATAACGGTGATGGTAGCTACACATTAACAATCACCAATCCAGATGGTTCAACCAATAGCACAGTAATCAAGAATGGTGTCGATGGTAAAGACGGCCTTGAACCAACAGTAACAGCTAAGCGTAACCCAGATAATAACGGTGTCACCCTAACCATCACCCCACGGTCTCGAGATGAAAAAGGCAATATCGTATCTGGAACACCACAAACAGTGGAAATTAAAGATGGAGCCAAAGGGGATCGAGGTCTAAAAGGAGACACAGGAGCTCAAGGCCCACAAGGTCCTAAAGGTGACAAAGGTGACCAAGGTCTTCCAGGCGAAAAAGGTGCCAAGGGAGATAAAGGTGAAACCGGCGCTCAAGGAGCTGCAGGAACCAACGGAAAAGATGGTAAGAATGGCGCAGACGGCAAGTCCCCAGAAATCTCTAGCGCCGAAAACGCAGATGGCAGTCACACCATCACCATCAAGAATCCAAACGGCACGACCACTTCATTTGTCGTGAAAAACGGCCAAAAAGGTGAAGCCGGAGCCCCAGGTAAAGATGGCAAATCACCAATTGTTTCAGCACAACGTGGATTCTCTGACAATACTAATAAAGTTCCAGGAACCTGGTTACGCATTAAGAATCCAGAGACCTTAGAAACCACCAACAATATCTTTATTCCAGACGGTGCTAAAGGTGAAAGAGGTGAAACCGGCGCTCAAGGCCCACAAGGTGAACGTGGTGTTGCAGGTGATAATGGTAAATCCTTCATCCCAGTGCTCACAAAAGACAATAATGGCACAACCACCATCAAGTTCTATCCAGTGAATCCAGAAACCGGTAAAGCTGATACCAGCAAAGAAGCCGTTGCTACCGGTGAAATTAAAGATGGCGCTAAAGGAGAAGCAGGGGCTCAAGGGCCACAAGGCGAAAAAGGCGCTGACGGCAAGTCCCCAGAAGTTTCAACCACGGAAACAAAAGATGGACACACCATCACCATCAAGAACCCAGATGGCAGCACGACTTCATTTGAAGTCAAGAACGGCCAAAAAGGTGACCAAGGTGAACGTGGTCTTCAAGGCGCAGCGGGTGCTGATGGTAAAGACGGCCTTGCGCCAAAAGTAACCGCTGTTCGTAACCAAGCCAATGATGGGGTAACTCTCACCATCACGCCTCAAAGTCGTGACGCCCAAGGCAAGATCGTTGACGGTACTCCACAAAGTGTCGACATCAAAGATGGCGCTAAAGGTGAAGCCGGTGCCCAAGGGCTTGCTGGTAAAGACGGTCTAGCACCAAAAGTAACAGCTGAGCGAAATGTGGCTAACAATGGTGTCACTTTAACCATCACTCCTCAAATTCGTGATGACAAAGGCAATATCCTTGACGGTAAACCACAAACTGTTGAAGTCAAAGATGGTCAAAAAGGTGACGATGGGAAATCTTTTGCTCCAGTGCTCACAAAAGATAAAGATGGCGTAACCACCATCAAGTTCTATCCAGTGAACCCAGAAACCGGTAAGGCTGACACCAGTAAAGAAGCGGTTGCTACAGGTGAAATCAAAGATGGCGCTAAAGGTGAACCAGGCGCTCAAGGTCCGCAAGGTCTAAAAGGTGATCAAGGTGAAAGAGGCTTACAAGGTGAGCGTGGCGAAAAGGGTGAAGCCGGCGCTCAAGGCCCACAAGGTGAAAAAGGGAAAGATGGTGTGGACGGCAAGTCCCCAGAAATTTCTACCACCGAAAACGCAGACGGCAGCCACACCATCACTATCAAGAACCCGAATGGTACCACCAACTCATTTACTGTTAAGAACGGTGAAAATGGGGTTGCTGGAACTAACGGTAAAGATGGAAAAGATGCTGCTCCACTAACTGTTACCAAGACTGAAAAAGATAAAGAAGGCAATACAGTTGTTACCTTATCTGATGGCACAGTCCTCAATATCGCAAAAGGTGATAAAGGTGACCAAGGTCTCCCAGGCGAAAAAGGTGCCAAGGGAGATAAAGGTGACACAGGTGCTCAAGGTCCACAAGGTCAAAAGGGTGACAAGGGAGATCGTGGAGAAACCGGCGCCCAAGGAGCTGCGGGAGCCAATGGAAAAGATGGTAAGAACGGCCTAGATGGCAAGTCACCAGAAATTTCCAGTGCCGAAAACGCAGACGGCACTCATACCATCACCATCAAGAATCCAAATGGTACTACCAATTCATTCGTCGTGAAGAACGGTGAAAAAGGTGCTCAAGGGCTAAAAGGTGAGCCAGGTGCTCAAGGTCCAAAAGGGGATAAGGGTGACCGAGGCGAAAGAGGTCTACAAGGTGAACGTGGTGCTGCAGGAGCTAACGGCAAGACCTTCGCCCCAGTACTTACAAAAGACAAAGATGGCGTAACAACCATCAAGTTCTATCCAGTAAATCCAGAAACCGGCAAAGCTGATACGACTAAAGAAGCGGTTGCCACGGGTGAAATCAAGGACGGAGCCAAAGGTGAAGTCGGCGCTCAAGGACCACAAGGCGAAAAAGGTAAGGATGGCGCAGACGGCAAGTCTCCAGAAATTTCCACCACTGAAACTCCAGAAGGACACACAATCACCATTAAGAATCCGAACGGCACGACCACTTCATTTGTTGTGAAGAATGGTGAAAAAGGTGCCAAGGGTGAAAAGGGCGACACCGGTGCGGCTGGCGTAAACGGCAAAGACGGTCTAGCACCAAAAGTAACCGCCGTTCGTAATAAGGCTAATGATGGTGTGACCCTCACTATCACCCCTCAAAGTCGTGACGACAAAGGAAACATTGTAGATGGCACCCCACAAATTGTGGATATCAAAGACGGAGCCCAAGGTGAAGCTGGAGCTCAAGGGCTTGCTGGGAAAGACGGTCTGGCACCAAAAGTAAGCGCTGATCGAAATGAAGCTAACAATGGCGTCACTTTAACTATTACCCCACAAATCCGTGATGACAAAGGCAATATCCTTGATGGTAAACCACAAACCGTTGAAGTCCACGATGGTCTAAAAGGTGACGACGGTAAATCCTATGCCCCAGTTGTTACAAAAGATAAAGATGGTGTAACCACCATTAAGTTCTATCCGGTGAATCCAGAAACCGGCAAAGCTGATACTACTAAAGAAGCTGTTGCCACAGGTGAAATCAAAGATGGAGCCAAAGGTGAACAGGGTGCTCAAGGGCCACAAGGTCTTCAAGGTGAAAAAGGGAAAGATGGTGTGGACGGTAAGTCACCAGAAATCTCTAGTGCTGAAAATCCTGACGGCAGCCACACCATCACTATTAAGAACCCGAATGGTACCACCAACTCATTTACTGTTAAGAACGGTGAACAGGGGGTCGCAGGAACTAACGGTAAGGATGGTAAAGACGCCGCTCCACTAACTGTCACCAAGACTGAAAAAGATAAAGATGGCAATACAGTCGTTACTCTATCTGACGGCACAGTCTTAAATATCGCAAAAGGGGACAAGGGTGATCAAGGTCTCCCAGGCGAAAAAGGTGCCAAGGGAGATAAAGGTGACACAGGTACTCAAGGCCCACAAGGTCAAAAGGGTGACAAGGGAGACCAGGGGGAACGCGGTGCTCAAGGAGCTGCAGGAACCAACGGAAAAGATGGTAAGAATGGCGTAGACGGTAAGTCACCAGAAATCTCCAGCGCTGAAAATCCTGACGGCACTCACACCATTACCATCAAGAATCCAAACGGCACGACTACTTCATTTGTTGTGAAAAACGGTGAAGCCGGAGCGCCAGGTAAAGACGGCAAATCGCCAGTTGTATTTGCCCAACGCGGTTTCTCTGATAATACGAAGAAAGTGCCCGGAACCTGGTTACGGATCAAGAACCCAGACACCCTAGAAACGACTAACAACATCTTTATTCCCGATGGTGCCAAAGGTGATAAGGGTGACACTGGTGCTCAAGGTCCAAAAGGAAACCAAGGTGAACGTGGCCTAGCAGGTGATAATGGTAAATCCTTCGCCCCAGTCCTTACAAAAGACAAAGATGGCGTAACAACCATCAAGTTCTATCCAGTAAATCCAGAAACCGGCAAAGCTGATACGACTAAAGAAGCGGTTGCCACGGGTGAAATCAAGGACGGAGCCAAAGGTGAAGTCGGCGCTCAAGGACCACAAGGCGAAAAAGGTAAGGATGGCGCAGACGGTAAGTCCCCAGAAATTTCAACCGCTGAAACAAAAGATGGCCACACAATTACCATTAAGAATCCAGACGGCAGCACGACTTCATTTGAAGTCAAGAACGGCCAAAAAGGTGATAAGGGTGATAGAGGTGAAGCTGGAGCAAACGGCAAAGACGGCCTAGCACCGAAAGTAAGCGCCGTTCGTAATCAGGCCAATGACGGTGTAACCCTCACCATTACTCCACAAAGTCGTGACGCCAAAGGGAACATTGTAGATGGCATCCCACAAAGTGTCGATATCAAAGATGGAGCTAAAGGTGAAGCCGGTGCCCAAGGCCTTGCTGGAAAAGATGGTCTGGCTCCAAAAGTAACTGCTAAACGGAGCGATGCCAACAATGGTGTCACTTTAACTATTACCCCACAAATCCGTGATGACAAAGGGAATATTGTTGACGGTAAACCACAAACCGTGGAAGTCCATGATGGTATCAAAGGAGATAAAGGGGTTGCAGGTGACAACGGCAAGACCTTCGCCCCAGTGATCACAAAAGACAATAATGGCGTAACTACTATCAAATTCTATCCAGTAAACCCAGAAACCGGTAAGGCTGACACCAGTAAAGAAGCGGTTGCCACAGGTGAAATCAAAGATGGAGCCAAAGGTGAACCAGGTGCTCAAGGGCCACAAGGTCTTCCAGGTGAAAAAGGTGACAAGGGCGATAAAGGTGACAAGGGAGATCGTGGAGAAACCGGCGCACAAGGAGCTGCTGGAACCAACGGAAAAGACGGAAAGAACGGCCTAGACGGCAAATCCCCAGAAATTTCCACTACCGAAAATGCTGACGGCAGTCATACCATCACCATCAAGAATCCAAATGGGACAACAACTTCATTCGTCGTAAAGAACGGTGAAAAAGGTCAAGCCGGATCCCCAGGAAAAGATGGCAAATCGCCAATCGTATTCGCCCAACGCGGTTTCTCTGACAGTACCAAGAAAGTTCCAGGGACCTGGTTGCGTATCAAGAACCCAGATACCTTTGAAACCACCAACAACATCTTTATTCCAGATGGTGCTAAAGGAGAAAAAGGGGATCAAGGCGCAGCTGGAACCAATGGAAAAGATGGTGTAGACGGCAAATCTCCAACTATCTCAACCAAAGATAACGGTAACGGCTCTCACACCATCACCATCACCAATCCAGATGGCAGCACAACTTCATTCGAAGTGAAGAATGGCCAAAAGGGTGATAAAGGTGACAAGGGGGACCGCGGTGAAACCGGCGCTCAAGGTGCCGCTGGAGCCAACGGAAAAGACGCCGCTCCACTAACTGTTACCAAGACTGAAAAAGATAAAGACGGCAATACAGTCGTTACTTTATCTGACGGCACAGTCTTAAACATCGCAAAAGGGGACAAAGGTGACCAAGGTCTTCCAGGCGAAAAAGGCGCCAAGGGGGATAAAGGTGATACAGGAGCAGCTGGAGCTAACGGTAAAGACGGTGTAGATGGGAAGTCCCCAGAAGTCTCAACCGCTGAAACCCCAGACGGTCACACTATCACTATCAAGAACCCAGATGGCACAACTACCTCATTTGAAGTCAAGAACGGCCAAAAAGGTGAAAAGGGTGACAAAGGAGACCGCGGTGAAAGAGGTCTGCAAGGTGAACGTGGCGCTCAAGGAGCAGCTGGTGCAGACGGAAAATCCCCACTGATCTCAACCAAAGATAACGGCGATGGATCTCACACCATCACTATCACCAATCCGGACGGCTCAACAACTACCACAACTATCAAAGATGGTAAAAATGGAAGCGATGGTAAAGACGCCGCTCCACTAACAGTAACCAAGACCGAAAAAGATAAAGACGGCAATACAGTCGTTACTTTATCTGATGGCACAGTTCTCAATATTGCAAAAGGGGACAAAGGTGACCAAGGTCCACAAGGCGAAAAAGGCGCCAAGGGAGATAAAGGTGACACAGGAGCAGCTGGAGCTAACGGTAAAGACGGTGTAGATGGGAAGTCCCCAGAAGTCTCAACCGCTGAAACCCCAGATGGTCACACTATCACTATTAAGAACCCTGACGGCAGCACGACTTCATTTGAAGTGAAAAACGGCCAAAAAGGTGATAAAGGTGATAAGGGCGACCGCGGTGAAACCGGCGCTCAAGGTGTCGCTGGGACCAATGGTAAAGATGGTAAAGACGGCAAATCTCTTACCGTCACCCACACTGCTAAAGACGACCAAGGCAACACCCTCGTTACCTTATCCGACGGCACCGTCCTCACCATCGCAAAAGGCGATAAAGGTGAAAAAGGTGACAAGGGTGACCGCGGTGAACGTGGCGCCCAAGGTATCGCCGGAAGCGACGGTAAAGACGGTAAAGACGGTAAGGACGGCAAGACCTACCTGCCAGTGGTAGAAAGAACCTCCTATGGGAATCTAATTAATTTCTACCCAGTCAACCCAGAAACGGGTAAGGTGGACACCTCTAAGGAACCTGTTGCCAGAGCCATTGTTAAGGATGGTCTAGACGGTTTAGCACCTAAAATTACAGCCCGCCGGAATGCTACTAACGATGGGGTTATCATCACAGTAACACCACAAGTTCGTGGTACAGATCGTTCGGTTTCGGATGACACACCTGAAGTCACTGAGTTAAAAGACGGTAAATCCCCAGATGTTGATGTAACAACCGATGCTAATGGCAACCATGTTGTGACAATTACCAAAACGAATGGCAAGCAAAAATCAGTCACCATCACTAACGGTAAGGATGGCAAAGCCCCAATCGTTGAAACCTTACCAGGAAAAGACAGCCAAGGACATAGCGGAACTAAGATCCTGGTTAAACATCCAGAGACTGGAGCTGTCATCTCTGAAAGCTTTGTCAGAGACGGTAAAGATGGAAAAGACGGAAGAGACGGCAAGGATGGCAAGGCGCCAATTGTTGAGACCAAGCCAGGCCAAGACCGTGCAGGGCAAACAGGTGCCTATATTCTTGTCAAAAATCCAGAAACTGGGGCAGTGATCAGCGAGACCTTTATCTCTGATGGTAAGGATGGCGAGTCGCCTAAAGTTGAAACCACTCCAGCCACCAATGAAAAGGGTGAAAAAGGCCATTACATCAGCTTCATCCATCCAAAGACGGGGCAAACATTCAGCAAAGTCTTTGTCAAAGATGGAAAAGATGGCAAGGACGGTCAAGATGGCCTAACTCCTGATATCAAGCCAGTCTTCGATAAGAATGGTAAACAAATCGGGGTTGAAATTTCCTTAACCGACCGCAAGGGTAAGCTCTTAAGTCGAGAATTTATCTATAATGGTGAAGATGGTCAAACCCCAATCATCGAAACTGAGCCAAGCGACAATCCTAAACAACCAGGCACCAAGATTATCTATAAGAATCCGAAAACTGGAGAAGTCATCCGCCAAGTCTTCGTTCGCGACGGCAAAGACGGTAAAGATGGCAAGGATGGCCGTGACGGTCGTGATGGTAGAGACGGTAAGGATGCTCAAGGGGTCGAGAAGATTACGGTCAACAATAACGGTGATCTTGTGATTATCAACAGCAACCACACCACTCAAGTGATCCCTCGTCCAAATCAAGGCGGCATTAAAGATGCCAAGGTTGATGAAGCCGGCCACTTGATCATTAGTCTTGACGATGGTCGGACCATTGACGCTGGTCTTGTTCGCGGTAAGGATGGTCGTGACGGTCGCGATGGTAAAGACGGCAAAGACGGAAAAGATGGCCGGGGCATTAAGAATGTCAAGCTTACCGACAATGGCGACTTCATTGTAGTTTACACCGACTACAGTATCGAAGTTGCGGGTAATGTCTGCGGGACATGTCCAAACCCAAGCAAACCATCCCATCCAGACCAACCGAGTCCAGATAAGCCTGGTAAAAAAGGTAAACCAGAAACTCCTGAAAAACCAGGAACCCCAGATCAACCAGGAACTCCAGACAAACCTGGTAAACACGACCAACCAGCCACTCCAGACAAACCATCTGATCAAGGGGACAAACCTAAGCCTAAGGACAAGGAAAAAACGCCGGAAATTCCTCATGAGAAGCCAAGTCCAGCAGCTCCAGCAGGTCCTCGTCCAAGAAAAACAGAGGAAGAAATGGGAGACAAAGTTCAAGAAGAAATCCCTAGTGAACATTCAGACTATCTGGTGACAACCAGCCTGCACAAGAAGAAGGATACGTCGGTGAAGACCTATACACTCACTTATCCTAAAGCCTTCAAAGCTAGCGAAAATGCGTCATTAAGTATTCATGACAATAATGCTTTGCCTAGTCAAGAAGCCAAGCAAGAAGTAGCTGAAGTGAAGAGTCAAGCAACCAGCCTGCCAAAAACAGGTTCAGAAGCTGACTCCACCCTTCCAGTTCTCTTAGCAGCTGCCTTATTGCTCACTGGAACAGGATTGGTTACAATCAGCAAGAAGGATGAATCTCTACATTAAAAAAAGGATGTGAGGACGCCGTCAGAGACTTGAATTGCTGGAGGAAAATACCATAAGCACACGAAAGTGTGCGTTGGAATTTTCTGAAGCAACTTCAAGACTGGCGTCCGAACTCGACTAGGAAGTGTGACAAGTGCATTAAAGAGCAAGACTTCTGAAGTAGAGCTAGCTCTGCACTTGGAATACAACTAAGAGGCCAAGACAAAAGTCGCGGCCTCTTTTTTATTGGGGATTAATAATCAAAATTCCCAACAAAATTTCAAATTACTGGTATAGTAAATAAGTAAGTCTTATAGAAATGAGGAATTCAATGAAAGAAAATAAGTTATTCTATGGTTGGTGGGTCGTACTCGGCGCCATTATCATGCTAGCGGTCATGGGACCGGCTTCGGTAGCCGTAGCCAACCTCTTCCAACCCTATGTCGTTGAAGAATTTGGCATTGCTAACTCAGCCTTTGCCATTGTTAACTCCATTGTGCTGGGGATGGGGATCTTTGTCTCACCCTTTGTCTCCCAACAATTCGCTAAGAAGGGGAATTTCAAGCGCTTTTATCTGATCGGTGTGCTTGCTTATGCCATTTCTTACGGTTTATATGCCTTTGCCCCGAATATTTATGTCTTTTATTTGCTCTCTATTGGGGTAGGCTTCGGTTATACCGCCACCACCATTATTCCAGTGTCCATGCTGGTCAATAATTGGTTTGTGAAAAGTCGGGGGACCGCCCTCAGCCTTTCCTTCGCTGGACTCGGTCTGGGCGGAATTATCTTCAGTCAATTACTAACTTGGTTAATTGGTGACATGGGTTGGCGGATGGCTTACTTAGTTTACGCCATTATCATGTTAGTGGTCGGAATTCCGATTGTGATGATGCTCTTTGTGGAACACCCTGAAGCTAAAGGTCTCCATGCCTTGGGAGCAGCTGAAGTGGATGACACGGCTGACCACCAAGAAGAGGACCAGACGGGGGTGAAATTACCCACCAAAGCAGCCTTCAAGAAGCCTTTCTTTATCATGTTATTAATCGGTACCGTCTTTATCGGTATCTCGAATAACGGGGGCTTGGGGCAATTCCCACCTTACGTCCAACAACTCCACGGCGCGGGTAAGATGGCCCAAATGGTATCCATCTACTCTGGGGTAGGGATTCTTGGAAAGTTAGTTCTCGGTGTGGTCAATGACAAGTTTGGTGTTCGGATCGCGACGCTTTACGCTTCTCTGCTTTGCGCCTTGGCTTACTTCTTGATGCTCTTCAGTGGCAACTATACCTTTGTCTTCCTGATGGCCATTTTCTTTGGCTTAGGGAACGCCATCGGTACCGTTTTACCGCCATTGATGACCTCATCGATCTTTAAAGCCGATGACTATCCTAAAGCATACGGAATTGTTCAAAGCGCCTTGATGTTAGGGATGACTTCTGGGTCGCTCCTCGCAGCAACCCTAGCGGATGTTTCTGGGACCTACCAAACGGCCTGGATCTTCCTGGCAGTCCTCTCAGCCTTAATCGCTGTTTTCTGGATCGCCGCCCACAAACAAGCACACAAGTATATTTAAGCAATAACTTAGACCACTTACCTCTTGGTCTCCTGATGGGAGATTAAGGGGTATTTTTTATTGAGTGCTTTAGGCGACGTCTTTGGGGAATAGGAGCAGACTAGAGTCCATTCACATTCCCTAGATATCCTATTCCCTCAGCAAAAACGATGGGAACGCTTGTTTCGGGAGAAAAGGGAGCAAAGCTAAGGCAAATTTGGTACAATAGAGATACGAAAAATGAAAGAGGAGTGATCCCATGACTTGGAAAGATGCTTATGAGCAATGGAAGAATTTCCCTGATTTAGATGGTCAGGTTCGTGCTGAATTAGAAGAATTAGAAAAAGACGAAGACGCCCTCCAGGAAGCTTTCTACAAAGAGGTAAACTTTGGGACGGCTGGCATGCGTGACTTAATGGGCCCTGGGACCAATCGTTTGAATATTTATACTGTTCGCCAAGCCACAGAAGGATTAGCCCGAGTAATGGAAGAATACGGCCAAGAAGCCGTTGACCGTGGGGTAGCCATTGCCTATGACGGTCGCCATCATTCTCTAGAATTTGCTCAAAATGCGGCTCGGGTGCTGGGCCAACATGGGATTAAATCCTATATCTTTGATGGGGTTCGTCCAACACCAGAGCTCTCCTTTACTGTCCGCCACTTGGGCACCTTTACCGGGATTATGATTACTGCCAGCCACAATAACGAATACTATAATGGCTACAAGGTATACGGGGAAGACGGGGGGCAAATGCCTCCTCAAGATGCTGATGCCTTGGTCAACCACGTCAAAGACGTCAATATGTTAACCATTCCCCTGGCTGATTTGGATGAAATTAAGGACAAGGGACTCTACCAAGTGATCGGTAAGGAAGTCGATGACGCTTACTTGAAGAACCTGGAAACCGTGACTGTGAACCCTGACATTATCGAAAAGATGAAGGACAAGGTCACTATTGTCTACACCCCGCTACAAGGGACGGGACAAAAATTGATGGAAAAAGCCTTAGACAAGGCTGGTTTTGAAAACATTGTCTACGTAGAAGAACAAAAAGAACCCAATGGGGACTTCTCCACCTTGGATGAACCCAACCCCGAATACCCAGAAGCCTTCACCTATGCCATGCGTTACGGCAAGGAAAGTCACGCGGACCTCTTGATTGCTACTGACCCGGATGCTGACCGGATGGGGGCGGCGGCTTTAATGCCAGACGGGTCCTACAAGATTATTTCTGGTAACCAAATTGGGGCACTATTAACCCACTATATCCTTACTGCTCGTAAGGAAGAGGGGACGCTGCCAGATAATGGCGTGATTGTGAAATCGATCGTGTCCAGTGACCTGCCCGCTAAGATTGCGGAATCTTTTGATATTGCGACCGAAAATACCCTGACCGGCTTTAAATTCATCGCCGAAAAAATCCAAGAATACGAAGAGACTGGTGAACATAGCTTCCTCTTTGGCTTTGAAGAAAGTTATGGCTACTTGATTAAGCCTTTTGCACGCGACAAGGATGCTGTTCAAGCGGCCCTCTTATTTGCCGAAGTGGGGGCCTTCTACAAGGACCAAGGCAAGACCGTTTATGACGGACTCCTGGACCTTTACAAGGAATATGGTTACTACCTGGAAAAAACCATTCCGCTTAAATTTGAAGGCCAAGCCGGCGCTAAGAAAATTGAAAGTATTATGGCTAACTTGCGCCAAGAACAACCCCAAGACATTGGCGGTCAAAAAGTCCTATTAACCGAAGACTTCCAAACTGGGGAACGGATTGACGACCAAGGTCAGGTGGAAAACTTCGACATGTCCCGGTCCAATGTCTTGAAATACCAACTGGCAGATGGGTCATGGATTGCAGTACGGCCAAGTGGGACCGAACCCAAGATTAAGTTCTACATCGGGGTCAAGGCTGATTCCGAAGACCAAGCTGCCCAAAAAGTGGACCAATATGGTCAAGTCATGCAAGCTTTGGCAGAATAAAAGTTTTAAAAAACACAATTCAAAAGCCGAACGAATGCTCATTAAGGCTATATGGTCAAGGCCAAAAAAAGTCAATGATTTAAAAAAGGAGCTGGGAATGAATCCCAGCCTCTTTTTGCCTTATTGACCGACTTTGGGACTCTAGGAGGAGCTGGCATCTTCACAAACGTGTTTCAGGCACACTCTAGATTTTTTAGGATTTATTTAATTGCTGGCCCGATTGATGCTTGTTATAATAAGAAGGATTAGGTCTGTGTTCAGACAAAAGGAGACATTATGTCAGAAAATAGTGAATTAAATATTGTAATTATTACTGGAATGAGTGGGGCCGGGAAGACGGTTGCCTTACAAAGTTTTGAAGATATGGGATACTTTTGTGTGGATAACTTACCGCCTTCTCTCTTGCCGACTTTTTCCGAGTTGATCAAGAAGTCTAAGGATATCAACCAAGTTTGTCTGGTGATTGACTTACGGTCGCGGGAATTCTTTGATGAATTTGTCCATGCCCTCCAACTCTTGGACAATAACCCTAAAATTCATTCCCAATTGGTCTACCTAGACACTAGTGATGCGGCCTTGGTGGCTCGCTATAAGGAAAGCCGCCGTAACCATCCCTTGCAAAAGGGCGGGACGATTTTAGAGGGGATCCAACGGGAACGGGAAGAGTTGAGTCCAGTTCGGGCCCTCTCCCACTTGACTATTGACACTACTTCGATCACTCCAAAAGAATTGCGGGCGGCCTTGATCCGCGAATTCCATGTCTCTGATGCCTCAGGCTTCACCATTGAAGTCATGTCCTTTGGCTTTAAGTATGGGATCCCCATTGATGCTGATATTGTCATGGACGTGCGTTTCCTGCCTAACCCCCACTATATCGACGAATTGCGTCCCTTAACTGGGGAAGACGATCCCGTTTATAACTATGTGATGGACCAGGACGATACTGAAATTTTCTACCAAAAATTTGTCGACCTCTTAGACTTTACCCTGCCCCTCTATGAAGCCGAAGGGAAAGCCAGCTTGACCATTGCTATTGGCTGTACCGGAGGCCAACACCGATCCGTGGCCCTAACCCGCCGAATCGGTCAACATATCATGGACACAACCAATTACACCACCCATATCAGTCACCGTGACCAGAACAAACGCAAAGGAACGGAGCGAAATCAATGAGTGAGTCAAGGAACTATTACCCTAAAATTACCGTGATAGGCGGAGGGACAGGTCTTCCCATTCTCCTATCCGGTTTGAAGAGCGCCAACTGCGACTTAACCGCTGTGGTGACTGTCGCAGATGACGGGGGCTCTTCGGGCAAATTGCGGTCGGCCTTAAATACCATCCCCCCAGGCGACTTGCGTAACTGCTTAGTGGCCTTATCGGACTCCGATAGACTCTATAAGGATGTCTTCCAGTACCGCTTTGCCCCTGAGGACCAGGAGTTTTCCGGACATGCCATTGGAAACTTGATTATTGCTGCTCTCACCGAAATGCGGGGGAGTATCTATTCGGCCTTGAAATTATTATCGGTCGCCATGGCAGTCAAAGGCCGGGTCCTTCCCGCCTGTGAAGAGCCCTTGATCCTACAAGCCCACTACCAAGAGGGCGATATGATCGAAGGGGAGACCACCATCGTTGAGGAAAAACGGCCCATCCAGTCGGTCTCGGTTCGTTTGGCTAATCAATCAGCCTCCGACCAAAGGGTTAAAGCCGGACGGGGCGTGGTGGATGCCATCATGGGAGCGGACATGGTGGTTTTAGGTCCGGGATCGCTTTATACCTCGATCTTACCCAATATCGTGATTCCAGAAATCCGCCAAGCCCTCCAGGAGACTTCAGCGACAGTGGTTTATATCTGTAATATCATGACCCAGTTGGGGGAAACGGAAGGCTTCTCGGATGCTGATCACTTGCGGGTGATCAACGATCATTTACAAGGCCACTATGTCGATGCCTGTCTATTGAATCGGACCACTGTGCCTTATGAATACATTGAAAACAATGAGGTCCTGGATTATCTGGTCCAAGTTAGCCACGACCGGCAAGCTTTGAAAGATCAGGAAGCTGAGATTATCGGCTGGGATTTTCTAAACCTCAAGGATTCTGGGGTTTACCATGACAAGGATAAGCTGGTCCAAGCCCTGATCCAAGTGTACCGTGACCACCATCAACACTAGTTATTAAGAAGAGAAAGTAGGCGATCATGTGGTTTCTTTTGCAGCCAGTGTCAAGAAAGAACTGACCCAATTAAAGCTTGACCAAGAGGAAGCGCGCGCAGAACTATCCGCCATTATTCGTATGAACGGTGCTTTGCAGATCGTTGAAGGCGAACTCTCATTGAACATTCAAACGGAAAATGCGGCTATTACCCAAAGAATTTATACCCTTTTAAAAACATACTTCCAGGTCCACGGGGAAATCCTGGTTCGGAAGAAGATGAAATTAAAGAAAAATAATGTCTATATTGTCCGGGTTAAACAAGCCGTTGACCTGCTCTTAGACCAACTGGGCATTCTCGGCGATTCCAGTATCTTAGAAAAAGCTCCAGCAGACATTATTTATAACGATCCCACGCGGCGGGCTTATTTACGGGGAGCCTTTCTGGCTGGGGGGTCGGTCAATAATCCAGAAACCTCCTCCTATCACTTGGAGATCTACTCCAGCCATGAAAGCCATGCCCTCCAGCTGGCAGAATTGATGAATCGCTATCATATGAATGCCCGGACCACCAATCGGCGCAAGGGAGTCATCACTTATCTCAAAGAAGCGGAAAAAATCTCTGATTTCTTGGCGCTTTTAGGAGCCTCTAGTGCCATCTTGCGCTTTGAAAATGTTCGGGTGACTCGCGACATGCGCAATTCGGTCAACCGCATGGTCAACTGTGAAAATGCCAATATGAATAAGACCATTGATGCGGCTGCCAAGCAAATTCGCAGCATCCAGCACATTCAAAACACCATTGGTCTCGATAAATTACCGGATAAACTCCAGGAAGTCGCCCAAGCCCGCCTCGATAACCCCTCGGCCACCATCAAAGAACTCGGCGAACTCCTCCCCTCCGGCCCCGTCTCTAAATCCGGCATCAACCACCGCCTCAGAAGACTCAACCAATACGCGGAAAATCTTTAGATGCCGGCGGGATGTATGGGGACAGTTATGACCTCAACCTCCCTGGCGGAACCTTTGGCTTTGCGGTTAATTTTGGTCGGATTGCCGGAGAAAACGCCGCTAAAATCTTTTAGCTAAAGCGTTGAATAAGAGCTAATTGTCAGGTGTTTAAGTTAGGAGGTTGAAGCTTAACAATGTCAAGTCAATATCAGATCTGTGAAGTGACTCCTAGGGAGAACTATATTTCAGAGCTTCTTGCGATTTGGGAGGCCTCTGTACGAGCCAGTCATGACTTTCTCTCGGAGGCTGCCATCAAGGCTATTAAAGCAGAGGTGCCAGGTGCTTTAATGACGGTTGACCACTTAGTGATGGTTAAGGCGCATACGGGACAAATTGCTGGTTTCATGGGAATGGCTGGCGAAAACCTGGAGATGCTCTTCCTTCATCCAAATTATTGGGGGCAAGGAATGGGTCGAGCCTTGCTTAAGGAAGGAATCGCCTCCTATGGGCTTAGCCAGCTAACTGTGAATGAACAAAATCCCCAAGCAGTTGGCTTTTATCAACAATTGGGTTTTGTTCCTTATCGTCGGACGGCCTTGGATACCGAGGGCAGACCCTATCCTTTGCTTTATATGCACTACCTCAATGAAGCCCAGGAAAGTGAAGAGTAAAAGGGGCAGGCGAGTGGTTTGGGGATAGAGATCAAAACCGCTCTAGCCCTTGTTGACTCTCTGTATTTCAACAAATAAATGTCAAAAGTAGATCGAATGCCCACCTAAGTGTAGGGTCCAGGAGGCTATTTTTATTTCAAAGTCACCCTTAAAAGAATACAGCCAGCTGATTTTTCTAAGAACTCAGCTGGCTGTTTAATTTTCTGAATAAATTAAAGGATAAGGAGCGTAAGCTAGGATTCTTACGGTCAAAAATGGATTAAACCTTAGTGACTTCAATATTAATATCTTGGACCGCCTTGTCGCCTTGCTTCTTGCGCAAGAAGAAGACTTCGCGGATAATGACTTCCAATTGGTAAACCTCCACTTGGTCTTTATTGGTATAGTGGTTCATATGCAAGTTCCCCACGATGCCAATTTCGTCGCCCTTGTCCAGGTATTTATCAATCAGCTGGGCGGTCGCATTCCAAGCGGTAATAGGGATAAAATCGGTCTGCTTCTCTCCTCCGACAAAGCGGTTGACGGCTAAGGTATTGTTTAGGACTTGGTGTTTACTTCCCGTTTGTGTCATTTCAATGTCTCGGGCTAAGCGGCCAATGAGTTGGACTTGGTTCATCACTTCACCTCCTCTCTTCCTATTAAGCCGCAAAGAACTAAGAATTTTCTCCCTTAAGAATTATTTATCTTTTGCATTCTTTGACAAATTTTTCAAAAAATTGCTTATAATAGGTAAGGAATAGGTCCTGCTTATGAAGTAGTGACCATCAGTGATGCCTTATTAAGAGGCACAGGAGAAAAAGGAGGGCCGTGGCGTGAAAATTTTGATGATTGAAGATAATACCAGTGTGGCAGAAATGCTATCCATGTTCCTTGACCAAGAAGAGGGATGGGAGAGTCATTTTTCCTATGATGGCCAGGAAGGTTACGACTATTTCAAGGCCCATGAGGATGAGATTGATATCGTGATTTTAGACCTCAATTTACCTTCAAAGGATGGCATTAGTATCTGCCAAGATATTCGCAAAAGCAACCAAGATGTAATTATTATTATGCTGACAGCACGGGATAGTGAAAGTGACCAAGTCCTGGGCCTGGGCCTAGGAGCAGATGACTATATTACTAAGCCCTTTAGTCCCTTGACCCTGGTGGCTAAGATGCACGCCTTATTGAGACGACGGGATGCCAATGACAACCGGGAAAGCCAAGCCCAAGAAGAGAAGAGCCTGATTAAGACCGAGTACTTAACCATTGACCCCAATACCCGGGAGGCTTCCTTCCACGGTCAAGCCATTGCGAATTTGACACCCAAGGAATTTGATATTCTGGCCCTCTTAGCTTCTCATCCTAAGCAGGTCTTCACCCGCGACCACCTCTTGACCAGTTTGTGGGAAGACCCCTTCTACGGGGACGAGCGGACGGTGGATGCCCACATCAAAAAACTTCGTCAAAAGATGGAAAAGAACGGCCCCCAAGCTATTCGAACCGTCTGGGGTGTGGGTTATAAATACGATGAAAGTGGGGAGAAGTAAACTTGCGTTACCTATACCAACAATTAGCTTCCTTTGCGATTTTGGTTTTGGTGACGGTTTGCGAACTTTCCTTTACCTTTTTTCGTTACACGGAGAGTCAGATCTACCAACAAGTCTTTGATGACTTAGAGACCGTCTATTCCGAAATCCAAGGTCGGCAAGTGTCTCGTGGGATGTTAGAAGAGGCCCAGAATTGGTTTGAAGATTCCTTTCAGATTAAGATTTTCTGGTATAACGCGGATAACCAACGCATCTATCCTCAGTCCCTCACTGACAAGGACAATGGCGACTATGCTGAAGCGGGCTTGCCCCAAGATGACATTGTTTCCATGAAAGAGAAGGGCCGTTTAGGTTTATTCGACTTTGATCTGGGCTTTACCGGGGATAGTCCCGATGCCTATGCTATTGCCGTGCCCCTAGAAGACGGCGATTCGGGTGACTACTCGGGCTACTTGGTGATCGGTCAGGCAGCGGGTGGCATTCGTCAAACCATTAATAAGTTAAAGGCCAATATTTTCCAAGGGGTGGCGATTTCGGTGGTAGCCGCGGTGATCCTAGCTATTATGATGGCCCGCTACCAAACCTCGCGGATCAACCGCCTGCGTCAGGCCACCCGTTCGGTCACCCAAGGCCATTATCTGCAAATTCCTTCCGCCCACCGCGACGAACTAGATGACTTGGCTGATGACTTTAATGATATGACGGCCTCCCTAGCCGAATCGGTAGTGGAGATCGAACGTCAAGAACGCATGCGCCACCAATTGATTATGGATATCGCCCACGAACTCAGGACCCCGCTCACCACCATGAACGGGCTTTTGGAGGGCTTGCGCTACCATATCTTCCCCAAGGACAAGGAAGAACGGAGCTTGGAGCTCTTGCATAAGGAAACCCAGCGCTTGATCCGTTTAGTTAACGATAACTTGGACTATGAGAAAATCCGGGCCCATGAAATTGTCCTCAACCAGGTGACTTTTCCTGTTAAATCGGTTCTAGAAGAACTGGTGATCCAGGCCAAGGAACTGACCGATAAGAAAGATGACCGGATTGTCTTGCATTGTCCGGACGACTTGACCGTGTATGCGGACATGGACCGCTTCCGGCAAATTATTTTTAACCTGGTCCACAATGCCATCCAGTTTACCGAATCTGGTACCATCACTATTGATGCTGACCTCGGTGAAGACCAGTGGACCACTATTCGCGTTCGCGACACCGGAATCGGGATGACCGAGAGCGAATTAGCCAATATTTGGGAACGCTTCTATAAGGTCGATCAGTCGCGTAAGGCCTCAGCTTATGGCGAATCGGGCCTGGGACTGTCCATTGTTAAGCAACTCATGAAAGTCCACCAAGCCGATATCCGGGTAACTAGTGAAATTGATAAGGGCACCCAGTTTACCCTGCGTTTCCCGCCTGAAAGTCAAGTCAAGGCTTGGGAAGATGATCACGAGGCAGCAAATAGTGACTCTCAAACCAGTGATGACTCCTCTGACTCAGCTAATCTCAGCTAAAACTTCATGGTTGGGATCAGCGAGGGGACTACTTAAAATTTTAACCAGAAGGAGACCTTCTACATGTCTACCTATTCCTATCCAGATAGGATGCCAAAAGCGATACTGAGAAAGATAAGCTATTTCCTTGACCGCTATCAAAACCTGCCGGTCAAGCAAAATACCTGGATTAGTGGGGAGTGGATCTCGCGATGATCTTCCTCGGCCCCCTCTATCACTTACTGGCTTATTTACTGGCGGACCGGGTGAATCATTTTCCCCTGATCCGCCTCTTAGTTTTTTCTCTGGATAAAACCATCCTTTATACTTTAATTTTTCTGGCTATTTCCGCCCTAATCGCCCATGTGAAAAAGCGTCACCAGCCTAAGTGGCAGGTCGATAGGTCCAAGTACGGCCATGTCTTAGCTCTCTTTGTCTACTTGGTCCTCCTCCTCCACCTGACAGTCTTGCGCTATGACTGGCAGTGGTGGCGCTTATCCCTAGTTCCTGGAGTAACTTTACGGGACTTCCACTGGCTGCCCTTGGTGGATACCATCAAACTGGCCTATGGGGATTCCAGTTTTTCCTATTGGTATAACTTTTTTGGCAATGTCCTCTGGTTTGTTCCTTTTGGCTGGTTATTGGCTTATTTCTTCCGGGGGCAACGGAGTTTCTTCCGAGTCCTTTTGATGGGAATGGCCTTTTCCTTTATGATTGAATGTGGCCAGCTCTTTTTAGGGACGGGACTTGGCCATATCGATGACGTGATTTTTAACAGTATGGGCGTGGTGATCGGCCATTTTGCCTATGACTTTAAACATTTCTTCCTAATGAAACATGAAAGCAGGTAAAGTATGCGAACACTCACTCTGAAAAAACGCGCCAGTCAAGCGGCTCGCGCGGGACGCTTATTATTAAAAGAACAGGACTTCGTCAAGCCGCCCCACTTTGAAGAGGGCGACCTGGTCCAAGTCCAAGACCAAGCCGGCGACTTTCTTGCTTTAGCCTACCTGGCCCGGCAAAACAAGGGCATTGGTTGGATCTATAGCTATGACTGTCAGACCCGCTGGGGAGTGGACTTTTTCCAAGAAGTCTTCCAAAGTGCCAAGGACAAACGCCAAGGCCTCTTCCACGATGACTTGACCACGGCCTTTCGGGTCTTTAACGGCGAGGGGGACGGCTTAGGTGGCTTGACGGTGGATTACTACGCTGGCTACCTGCTCCTGCAATGGTATTCTCTGGGCATTTACCAGAACAAGGCAGCCATTATTGAAGCTCTAAAGGCTGTCTACCCTGAAGCCATCGCCATGGAAGGAAAAAACCGCTTCAAAAACCAAGCTGTCCCTCATAAAAATGAACGGCTCTGGGGCCAAGCCACTGACCAGCCGGTCTTAATTAAGGAAAACGGGATCAAATATGTGACCCGTTTGGCCGATGGCTGGATGACCGGGATCTTTTTGGACCAAAGACTGGTCCGCGACTATCTCATGTCGAAACTCGCCTTAGGCAAACGAGTCCTCAACACTTTTTCCTATACCGGCGCCTTTTCCCTGGCAGCAGCCATGGGTGGGGCCTTGTCAACCACTTCAGTAGACCTGGCCAACCGAACCAAGGAACTCACTGCCGAGCAGTTTGCAGCCAATGGGATCGACCTAGGAAATAGTCATAAGGTTTATGTTATGGATACCTTTGACTATTTTGCCTATGCTAAGCGCCACGACCTGACTTATGATGTGATCGTGATGGATCCGCCCAGTTTCGCCCGCAACGGTAAGCAGATCTTCAAGGTGACCGACCAATACCCCCAACTGGTCCACGATGCTCTAGAAATTCTCAGTTCGGGTGGTTATCTGATCTGTTCTACCAATGCGGCTAACTATGCGACCAAAACCTTCCAAAGGGATATTAACCAGGGAGCCAAGGCTGGTGGACATCAGATTAAATTAGTGGAAAGCTTCCACCTGCCTGACGATTTTCCGGTACCGCCGCTAAGTCCTGAGAGCGATTATTTAAAGGTGAGGGTCTACCAAAAGCAGAACTAGGCTGATCGTTTGAGGAAATTTATAAATAAGTAAATAGTTATGGGAAAAAATTCAAAAAAGTATGTGTAAGCCCTTACATATGTTAGAAGATCGTGTTACAATAGATGCGAAGCAATCGAGAGATTGCATCATCCTTTCATTTTTGTTTTTTTCCTTTACAACCCACTTAGACAGTGGGTTGTTTTTTTATCTTTACTAAGTAATCTTAATGAGCATTCGTTCTGCTTTTGAATTTAGTCGTTGAAAAGCCATGGCACCGGCTCGAGCGCAAGGTCTCTCGCCTAGCGAGCTTCAAACGGTTCGTACGGCTTATGCCTACGATCCGATATTTCACATCGCTTGCTTGTTCATGGCTAACGACTAATTTCAAAGCGACACTACTGCTCATACCGATAAATAATATTTTTGATAAATACTTGCTCATATAAAAAAGAATACTTTATTATTATGCGCATTATCTAATTAAAATTTGCTCTAAGCGCAGAGCAAACGTCCATTTCAAAAAATGGTCCTGCCCTCTGATGCTCTTGTCGCACTCTTTTTATTTTTGGCTTCCTGAGCGGGTTTATTTATAATAGGGTTAAGTATAAATTGTGAGGAGGGTAGCGATGCGGATTGTTGATTATCTCAAGGCTAATAAGGATCGGTCCTTTTCTGATTTAGGACTTAATGAAGTGGATATTGCGGCTTTGACCGAGTTGAGTAACTTGCCCATCGCTGGGCTTTTGACCAGTGATTTAAGTGGGGAAGACTACTGGGATTTAGAGAGCCTCTACCAGGCTTTAAAGGACCAGGACTATTCATTTCAAGGCTTGTGGCAGTGGATTATGGATGGTCGCTATGCGCTTTTGGAAGCCATGGTGGATAGCCAACGTTTTCAACACATCCGTCTCTATGGCTTTGATTCCCAGTTGAACCGGGGGGCGGTGCTTCAGTTTGCGGCCTTGGTGGTAGAAGTGCCTCATTACTTTAAAATTATCGCCTTTCGGGGGACCGATGACCACTTAGTTGGTTGGCGGGAAAACTTCAAACTGGCCTACCAAAAGGCCATGCCCTCACAAAAGTCAGCCACTGACTACCTGCGCCAAGTTCTGGATAATTCGATAAATACTGAGGAAAGCATTATCGTCTCCGGCCACTCCAAAGGGGGTAACCTAGCTATTGTTGCTTCGATCCAACAAGATAAGGCCTACCAAGACCGATTGAGCGCGGTCTATGCCTTTGACTCGCCCGGTATTCACCGTGAGACCTTGACCCAGGAAAACTTTCACCGAATTCAAGGGCGGATCCATGAATATGTGCCCGAGGATTCCTTGATTGGGATCATTCTCTATGCGGCGGTTAAGCCCGTGGTGGTGAGAAGTTCGGGGATTTCCCTCATGCAACATCTGATGGAGATGTGGGAGGTGGAAGAGACCCACTTTAAGCAGGTTAAAAGCACGACCCCTACCAGTCAGCTGGCCCAAGCCACCATGAATGTCTGGATGCAGTGGCAGGGACAAGAAAATATTGAGCGTTTCTTCGTCTTGGTTTTTGAACTCTTGAACCAGACGGGGATCGATAGTTTTAAGGATATTGACCAGGATTTCTCTGGCTTTATCGCTAACTTGTACCGAGAAGGTAAGTCTTTAGACCGGTCGACCCAGCGTTTTCTGATGTCGACCTTGAATGACTTGGTCTTGATTGGACGGGCCTTGAAGCGTAGGCGCCGGAATAGTGCGGACTCTTACTATCCTCAGTCGATCAGAAATGAAGTCGCCCAAAAAGTTGGCCATTGGCACCAGGACCAACCCTGGGTCAGTGTCTTGGTTGGGGGCGCCTTAATCTTTTCGGGAATCGTTCTCTTAATCAAGCCTAGCTATGACCTCACTTTCCTTGCTGGCTTTTTCCTCTTAGTTATCTTTATCTCGGGGCTTTGGGACTTGCGCTACTTTTGGACCCAGCCCCAGTCACGCCTGCGAGGAACTTACTTATTGGCGGCCATTTTGGCTTTTATGCTCTCGGTGGCGGGGATCTATTTTGGCGGCCGATTTCTTCCTGTTCAGGTGGGGGTGTGGATGATTGGCTTGTCTCTAATCCGCGCTTGGCAATTTTACCGGATCCATCGCGATCACTGGGATATTCCGCTGAGTGGGATCCTGCTGTCCTTAGTGACTTTTGCCATGGGAATTGTACTTATCCGCCAGCCCCATCTGTCCGCCTACCTGCCTATTCTTTTGTCCCTGGCTTTTATTCTCCTGGGCTTAGTCATGGTGGTGTCTCTAATCATCTACCAACGGGAAAGTGAGCTCTATGACTTTATCAACCACTGGGAAGAAGAGAAATAGAGACCTTTACTTTTGAAAAGCGGTGAATTTATGGCATCATAAAATAGCGGAAGGGTACAGATATCCGCCATGACAATCAAAATAGCCAAGATAGTTCAAGATCCTGGTCATTCTTAGCTATGCGGTTTAGCTGGGGAACTAGAATTTCTCAATTTCATTCTCACTAAAAGTGGGGCAACGATGAAGGTGAAGATTTCTTTAATTATAATCAACATCCCCATTCTAGGGCAGTTATCATATTATAGGTTGTCATGAATTTATGTAGCTAGCCCATTGGAAAATAGAAAAGCCGACGCTTCTAATGAACGTCGGCTTTTTTTGCTGGTTTATCAGCAGTTTTATTCTATTCCCCACCGGTGATTCCGATGGCTTCGCCGGTAATCTTAGCGGCACCGTCAGAAGCTAGGAAGACAGCTAAGGCACCAATTTCTTCAGGTTCGATGAGTTCTTTCATCCATTGAGCGCCTAAGATATGGGTTTCCAGCGCTTCTTGTTTGGAAGTGCCATCTTTTTCAGCCAGGTCACCTAATTGATTTTGGATTAAATCGGTATTGGTAGCGCCTGGTAGGATAGAGTTAGCGGTCACGCCAGCTTGGGCATATTCCATAGCTACGGTATTGGTAAAGCCGATTTGACCATGTTTAGCCGCTACATAAGCTGACTTGTATTTATCCGGACGGCGACCATGACCGGAAGAAATGGTAATGACCCGACCCCATTCATTTTTCGTCATGTAGGGGAGGGAGTACTTGGTCATGAGGAAGGTCCCGGTTAAAATTGTGCCGATCACTTGGTCCCAGTCAGAGAGAGGAAAGTCCTCCACGGAATGAATTCTTTGTAAGCCGGCATTGTTGACTAAGACATCAATGTCACCGAGTTCTTTTGCGATGGCTTCGGTGGTTTCCTTCACTTCGTCTTCAACTTGGATGTCACAAGGGAAGCCGTAGAGGTTTTCGTGTCCTTCAGCCGCTTTGTCTAATTTTTCCTTGGTCCGACCGAGGATAGCCACCTTGTCACCGTTCTCTGCAAAGCTCTTAGCGATAGCTAGGCCGATTCCTGACCCGCCACCAGTGACAACAACAACGCGATTGGTATTTGCCATAAATGAGTCCTCCTTATGAATGTTTGTTAAAAATTATTTCTACGATAAAAACAGATGTGATTGTCGCAGTCTTTAGTTGAGTTCGGACGCCAGCCTTGAAGTTGCTTCAGAAAATTCCAACGCACAGTTTCCTGTGCTTATGGCCTTTTCCTCCAGCAATTCAAGTCTCTGACGGCGTCCTCACATCCTTCTCAAACCTGCTCGCTGACAAAAGTGAACTCCGCTTCAGAAATATTTGGCAATCCTTTTCAAGGATTACCTCGTATTTCTTCCAGTGTTTCACTTTTTTTGTCGTCAGCTCGCATCAACTTTATTGATGTGGTTCTACGCGTTCCCATTTGAGTTGGTCTTCAGGGTGGAGGCCGTTATAGATGGATAGGATCTTGCCGTCGATTTGGCCGACACGAGGTTGGGCTTGACCTTCCCAGCTAGGGTTCATGGAGACGTCCATGTGGTGGGTGACTTCCCCTTTTTCTTCGTCGACTTCGAAACGACCGGAATAAGCCATATAACCGTGAGCGGCTTCAGCCATTTCTTCGGTAGTCCCTGTGTGGATGTCTCCCGATTCGTAAGGGGTCCGGCCGACTTTGGATAATTGAGCAGACATGTAGCCGTCAGGGTTGTACATAATAAAGCCCTTAGCGTCTTTACCAAAAGGATAAACCTTTTCGCCGTCTTTTTCGGTTTCGTATGAAAGTAAACGCCAGGTACCAATTAATTGATCACGCATTGACATAGTTCTTCCTCCTCATGTTTTATTCTTGGTGGCCAGATTCTGACCACCTGATATTTTTATTATAAGGGTAATAGTCAGAAAAAGCTGGAAATTCAACTTGTGGACTTATCGACGTAAAAAAGAACAGAGAATAAAAAAGCCCTGAGCGCTATTCTAACTAGGAGAGTAGCGCCCAAGGTTAACTTTTTTAGATCGGTTTAGTCTTTATCAAGCAGTTGGTTGAGTTGGTCTTGGAGTTCATGAGCAACCCGGTCACGTTCTTGGCGGAAGTTTTCTTTTGGACCTTGGAAGGTGACTGCCTGTCCGCAATAGATTTTATGGGTCTTTCGATTAGCGTAGAGGGGGACAAATTGGATATGACGGTGGTATTTGCGGTAGTAGAGTTTCTCCAAGTGAAGAAAGCCTTCATAGATTTTTCCCACGGGTTGGTCCTTACTTTGATAGTCCACATCAGGGAAGATAGTGATGGGGACACGCTCTTCTAGGGCTTGGAGACTAGTAGTGAAGGTCTTCTTGAGCTGGCGACTTCCCCGATAAACAGGAATGACCCGAGCTTGCTTGAGGAAGAATGCCACGATCCAGGCCGCTGGAAAAGCCAAGAGCTTGGCGATGGCTTTAGGAAGATGGAAACGCTGGGTAAAGGTATAGCCCACAAAATGTTGGTAGCAGGCCTTAGGGTCGGTTAACTTAGCTAGGACCCAGATCCGCATAAAAATGGAGGTCCAGACGATAATCTTAAGCGGGCCTCTGAGGTTTTCGTGGTGGGAGACAAAGACAGTCGGTTGTCTCAAGTCGGGTATCGTATCTTGGTCGAGATGGTATGTGGGTATAAATAGACGCACAATTCCTCTCAAAAAGCGCAAAACTGGGCCAAACTCTTTTTCCATTTTCCTCTACTCCCCTAAAAACTGATAAAAAAACCATAATATAATTCGACTTTTTTGTCCAATAAAAGTTATTTTATAAAGTTCAGAGTGCGACAGTCACAAAAAAAGGACGAAAGCGCTGGAGAAAACTGGGATAAGGTCAGCGTAGCTGAGCGTTACCAGTTTTTGAAGCGGACGTTCGTCCTGTGACTGGAGCAGGTTTGGATAGAGTGCGACAAGCGCGTCAAAGAGCAAGACCGCTGGAAGAAAAAGGCGTCAAAATTCTTAAAGAGAATTTAGCGCCTTTTTATGAAGCGGACGCTTGCTCTGCGCTTGGAGCAGGTTTGGTAAGGATGTGAGGGCGACTTCAAGGCTGGCATCCGAGCTCAACTAATAGAGTGCGACAGTCACACAAAAGGACGAAAGCGCATCACATTCTCTTATCCACTCCTATGGTAAAATAAAGCTAACTGACCTAGTATAAAGGAGATTATTTATGAAGATTATTTTTTCCCCGGCCAAGGAAATGTCCCAAGGCCAGCCTCTTAAGGAAGACTGGCAACTTAGTCCACAAAGTCAAGTGCTGGTCCAGGCTTTGAAGTCTTTGAGCCCAGAAGAAGTGGCGAAAACCTTAAAGGTGAAGAATAGGTTGTTAGAGACTAACTTAGCTTATATAGAAGATTTTGATCAAGCGAAGACTTATCCGGCCATTAGCCTCTACCATGGTTTGGCCTACCGGCAGCTGGACTTGGATTTACAAGATCCATCGATCCAGAACTATCTTGACGAGCAGGTGCGGATTTTGTCTGCCCTTTATGGACCTATTCCTGCCACTAAAGCCATTAAGCCTTATCGTTTGGATTTGTCCATGCCTCTAAAAGTTGAGGGGCAGTCCCTCAGAAAATTCTGGCAGGGGACTTTTGACCAGGCCTTTGAGCCGGGTGAAACAATTCTTAACCTAGCCAGCCAGGAATTTGCTAGCTTGTTGGATTCGGACCGTTATGACTGGATCGATGTGGATTTTTACCAAATCAAAGATGGCAAATTCAAACAGCATTCCACGATTGCCAAGAAGGGGAGAGGTGCTCTCTTGAATTACCTGGTTAACCAGCAAGTTACTGATTTAAGTCAGGTCCAAGCCTTTTCTGAGGCGGGCTACCGCTACTTGGCTGAGGAGTCGGATGCCCATCACTTGACCTTTGTCCAAGAGCTTGATTAATAGCTTGGGCAAGGCACTGTTTCTTTTCAGAAAACAAATTTTCTAATCAAAACGTGTTCCAAAGTCAGCCCTGACGTCCACTTCACAAACTATGTGCGATAGGCTTTTGCCTATCTTCCATAGTTTGTTCCAGTTGCTATAGCTGTTCGAAGTGCAAGCGAGTTACAGATATAGTATGCGAAGCGGTTCGGGGCTCTTTTGACTTTGTCACACTCTCTTGGAAATTCCTACGAAAAGACCTGTTATTCCCACATGTTCATGGTAAACTATCCCTAAAATGAAATGCTGGTTGACTAGCCGTAAAAAGGAGTAGAAAAATGTTTGGATTCTTAAAGAAAAAAGCAAAAAACACCTCAGTAGAACTTGAAGCGATCGCTAATGGCCAATTAGTGGCCTTAGAATCAGTCTCTGACCCCGTATTTAGCCAAAAGATGATGGGCGACGGTTTTGCCATTGAACCAGAAGATGGAGCGATATATGCCCCAGTCAATGGGACGGTCACGACCGTTTTCCCTACCCAACATGCCATTGGCATTGAAAGTGATGAAGGGCTGGAGATCCTCCTCCATTTAGGTTTTAATACGGTTGATTTGGATGGCAAACCCTTTACGTCCCAAGTAGCTGCGGGTGACCAAATCCAAGCTGGCCAGGTCTTGACCCAAATGGACTTAGATGCTGTTCGCCAAGCCGGCGCCGATACCACCTGTGTAGTGGTCCTCACCCAAGCAGACCAAGTTGAATCTCTGGAAGTGGCTGACCCTAAAGCCGTCAAAGCAGGGGATAAGGTCGCCCAAGTGACCTTAAAGGGCTAAAGTGAAGCTTTAATGGCTTGATGAATCACTTTAGGCAGCTTGATCTAGCCATAAAGACAATTTTTACCTGCATTTTGGCCCATTCATTTTAATGCGGGGTCAACTTATGGTAGAATAGAAACGATTGAAATCTTTACAGACAAGAGGAGATGGCTAAATTTATGTCCGATAAGATCAGAGTGCGCTATGCGCCAAGTCCAACGGGTTACTTACACATTGGGAATGCGCGTACCGCTTTGTTTAACTACTTATTCGCCCGTCACGAAGGTGGCGACTTCATTATCCGTATTGAAGACACCGATAAAAAACGGAATGTGGCTGATGGTGAGAAGAGCCAAATTGACAACTTGAAATGGTTAGGTTTAGATTGGGACGAAAGCCCAGAAAACCCCGGTCAATACGGTCCTTACCGCCAATCAGAACGTTACGATATCTACCAAAAATATATTGACCAATTGATCGAACAAGGGGACGCTTACTATGCCTTTGATACCGAAGAAGAATTAGAAGCTGCCCGTGAAGCCCAAAAAGCAGCGGGGATCATGCCTCACTATGAAGGCACCTGGCGTGACCGTTCGGATGAAGACATCCAAGCTGCCCGAGACGAAGGGCGTCCTGAAACCGTCCGTTTCCGGATTCCAGAAGGGGAAACCTATACCTTTGACGACATGGTAAAGGGAGAGGTCAGCATCCACTCTGAAGATATTGGTGGCGACTTTATTATCTGGAAGAAAGATAAGTCCCCAACGTATAACTTCGCTGTGGTGGTTGATGACCACTCGATGGAAATTACCCATGTCTTACGTGGGGATGACCACTTGTCCAATACCCCTAAACAAATCATGATTTACCAAGCTTTAGGCTGGGAACCACCAGTATTCGGCCACATGTCCTTGATTACCAGTGCTGAAACTGGGAAGAAATTGTCCAAGCGTGATGGATCCATTATTCAATTTATTGAACAATACCGTGATCTCGGTTACCTTCCTGAAGCGATCTTTAACTTTATCGCTTTACTGGGTTGGTCACCAAAAGGGGAAGAAGAAATCTTCTCTAAGGAAGAATTTATCGAAATCTTTGACCCTAATCGCTTAAGCAAGTCACCGGCTGCTTTTGATAATAAGAAATTGGAATGGATCAATAACCGCTACATGAAGGCCGCTGACGAAGAAACCGTTGCCCGCCTTGCTATTCCTCACCTGCAAGCCGCTGGCCGGGTATCAGACGATCCAAATGAGGAAGAATTAGCTTGGACCAAGAAATTAGTGTCCTTATATAAGGATGAAATGTCCTACGCCAAACAAATTGTCGACTTGTCCGACATGTTCTTCCACGATTCCTTAGAAGTGGACGAACGTGGTAAGGAAATCCTGTCAGCAGACACCGCCTATGAAGTGGTTAATGACTTTAACAATAAGTTGGACGCTATCGAACCCTTCGATGAAGAACACATCATGGCGGCCATTAAACAAGTTCAAAAAGACACCGGCATCAAGGGTAAAAACCTCTACATGCCACTCCGTGTCGCGACTTCAGGCAAGGAACACGGTCCTTCCATTGGTCTAACCATTGAAGTCATGGGTAAAGAAAAGACTAAACACCACTTAGAAGAAGCCCTCGCTAAGATGGGAAAAGCTGAATAAGAAAATGTGGTAAAGAAACTTAGCTGCCTGATTGGGTAGCTAAGTTTTTATTTTGTTTAGCGGCTTTTGTTATACTATATTTATAATATCGATAAGTTTAGAAATGAGTGTATATGTGATGGAGATTGCGATTAAGCGGGCTTATGACGATTATGACCCTAGTGATGGGGAGCGGATTTTAGTGGACCGTTTGTGGCCGCGTGGGGTCAAGAAGGAAGAGGCCCATGTGGACGAATGGGAGAAGGATGTGGCGCCAAGTGACGACTTGCGCAAGACTTTCCACCAAAACCCTGACCACTTCGACCACTTTAAGTCAGCCTATAAGCAAGAACTCAACCAAGACCAAGCCGCCCATGAGGCTTGTCAGCGGCTCTGTCAAAAGGCATCTGACCATAAGATTACCTTAATCTATAGTTCCAAAAATGAAAGCGAAAATAATGCTGTTGTCTTACGTGAGCACCTGCTAGCCATGCGGGTCTATTAGAAGGAAGTGAAGCCTATGAAGCGATGGCTTAGAATAGCCTTAATTGGTATAGTGATGTCTGCTTTACAGCTGGTCTTTGACCTGTTTTTACCCAATCCCTCCTTTCAAGGAATTCTCCCGCCTTCGCCCTTGCTGGAAGCTGGGAACTATCCTTATTTAGCTTTTCTAGTGGGTTGGCTGGTCTTTAGCTTGATGACGGCGGGGTATGAACTGATCGACCTCCGTCTACCAGGGACTAAACGATATAAAACCTGGGTTTACCTGGCTTGTGAACTGGTGGTCTTCATCCTTTACCTGTGTGAACCCTTGCCCCACCGTTTGCCGGTTGATTATTTCTTAAATTCGCTCAAGGCAGTCCTGATCTTCATGGTTCAAGGCGCCCTCATTGAGAAATTATTGGCCACCAAACGCCAACATTACCAACGCAAACCCTTTATCTATAACCGGGCCTTAGTGGTCTATACCTTGTCCATGGTGATTTTTCGTTTCTTTGCCTACCGGGGCTTAGATATTTATAGCTTGGGAAATGATAATTTAACCATTTCCTTGCTTTGGGCAGCCATGCTGGGGCTTACTATGGGGGGTGTCTTTTGCGTCTTGCAACGTTATCTCAGGCGCCAAGATAAGAAAGGCAAAAATTACCAATTTACCTGGGGCTTTTTTGCCCCGGCCGTCTTGGCCTATCACGCCTTCTTTGCCTTACGGTATGAGATTGCCCTGGTTGATGTGGTGAGCCGGGCGGGAGTGGACATTATGGCGGTCTTCTTAGCCACCTGGATTGTCCTCCACTGGCAAATCGATGAGCTGGCCGGAATCAAGCAAAAGCCGACCGTGTCAGGTGAAATTTAATGAATCAGAAAGGGGAAGTCCATGGAAGCCGTAAAATTAGTTGAATTAATGGGAACTGTGATTGAAATGAAAGTCGGCCACCCGGAGGCCGAGGCCCTCTTGGAAAAGAGCGAGGCCAAATTGCGCGATTATGAATATCGCTTTTCCGCCAACCGCGATGATTCCATGTTGATGCGGGTCAATCAGGCGGCAGGAAAGGAGGCCGTTGAGGTGGATGAGGATCTCTTTGACCTGATCCAATTGGCCAAGAAAGTCTCGGTCTCAACGGAAGGGCGCTTTAACTTAGCCATTGGCCCCTTGGTCAAGCTCTGGCATATCGGTTTTTCCGATGCCCGGGTACCTAGCCAAGCGGAGATTGATGAGCGTCTGGACCTGATCGACCCCCATAAGGTCCAGCTCGATCCTACAACCCACAAAGTCTATTTAGAACAGGCCGGCATGGAGATTGACCTCGGTGCCATTGCCAAGGGTTATTTTGCCGACCAGATTGTAGCAGACTGGCGCCGGGCTGGGGCTGACTATGGCTTGATCAATCTGGGCGGCAATGTCTTGGTCATGGGCGATGCTCCCAACCGCCAGGACGGCTTTTGGCGGATCGGTATCCAACGTCCAGACGCCATTCGGGGTGAAGTTATGGCCACTGTCCCGGTAAAAAACCAGTCGGTGGTCACTTCAGGAATCTATGAACGCTCGTTCAAGCAAGAAGGCCATTCCTACCACCATATCCTGGATTCCAAGACGGGTTACCCCATTGAAACCGACCTAGCTTCTTTAACCATTATCGCGCCCCAATCGGTTTTCTGTGAGATTTGGACCACGGCACTTTTTGCTTTAAGTTCAGAAGAAGCAGTGGCTGCCATTGATGACTTAAAAGGGATTGAGGGCTTAGTCGTGACCCAGGCTGGTAAAATCTTGGTCAGCCAGGCCCTAGCCTAGTAGCAGAGAGAAATTAAGCGCTTTTTTAGGCCCTGATATGATATGATAAAAGCGACTGAAGAAAGGTGTAGGCACTTTCAAAAAAGGAGCGTGACATGGACCAATGGCTAAGGTAACCAATTTGACCTTAAGGCATAAGTTAGCTTATAAAATTTTTATCCGAAATTATACTGAAGCGGGGACTTTTCAAGCAGTCATCCCTGACTTAGCCCGTCTAAAGGCCTTGGGCGTGGATATTTTAATTTTGGCGTCGATTTTTCCCGTGACCGACCAGCATCCGGAAGGGGAGGTTGGTAACCCGAATTTTGTCAAGAATTTTAAGGATGTGGACCCTAGCTATGGGACCATGGAGGACTTTAAGGACTTGGTTCATGCAGTCCATCAAGCGGGCATCCAGCTGGTGATTGAATTTCCCATGACCCAATTGGCCAAGGATTCAGAGGTTATTCAAGACCGACCAACTTACTTCTTGCGCAATAAGGAAGGCCAGGTCTATACCCGTTTTCCGGGTTATGAGAAGGGGGTAGACCTCGACTTTTCTAACCCTAAACTTTGGGATGAATTGATTGCCACCTTGAAGGAGTGGGCCCTCTATGTGGATGGTTTTTCCATTCGCGATGCCCAATTGATCCGCACCGAGTTTTGGAATAGTGCCCGGGCTGAAGTGGAGGACGTCCATCCTTATTTCTACTGGATGGGTAACCTCCTCACTGATACGACCATGTTTCGTTTGCGGATGAATAATGTTCACTATTCGACCGAAGGAGAGCTCTATAGTAACTTTGATGTCCTGGACGAGGGCAATTTAGCGGAATTTTACTTGCGTTTTTACCACGGAATTTTGGACTTGGATAATCTAATCTATGTCCTGAATTTAAGCGAGATCCAGCTGCCCTTCACCGCCGTGAAAAACCGGGCTTTGGAATTTGCTAACCACCCCCGGGTTGCTTCCCATGTTAAGACCAAGGCGGATTTGCGGAATTGGACCGCCTTTTCCCTCTTTAAGAAGGGGATGGCCCACTTGATCATGGGGCAAGAATACGGCCTAACTGATTCTATTCCCTGGGACAAGGCGGAAAGCATGGACTGGACTCCCAATGAAGACATGACTGAGATGATCCAACGCCTCTCTTTGATTAAGAAGCGCGAAGCCTGCAAGAGCGGCTATTTCTTCTACCGGGGCGTCAAGCCCAATATCATTATTTGTGGCTACCATTATTACAAGCAACACTTGTTTGGCATTTTTAAATTGAAGACTGATGACCAAACGCCTTGTGAAGTGGAGCTCTCCCTGCCTTCAGGCGACTATACCAACTTGTTGAACGATGACACCTATACGGTGACTGATGGCCGCTTGTGCTTGGGCCAAGACCCTGTCATTATTTCCTACGAAGGTGATATGGAGGTTCAGGTCAATAGCCAAGCCAATGACTTCTTAATCCATTAGAAAATGAAAGGAATTTAAAGAAATGTATCGATTAGCTGCTTTTGACGTTGATGGCACCCTGTTAAAGAGTGACTCCAGCTTGAGTGAGGCCACCCACCAGGCCCTAAAGACCATGAAGGAGTCGGGGATTGAAATCGTGATTTCTTCCGGCCGGCCCTTGCCTGGGGTGGAGCTGATCCAAGACCTGGTCGGTAAGGATTTGGTCCGCTATTTATCCAGCTTCAATGGGGGCCGGATTGTGGATACTTGGTCAGACAACCAGGTGATTTTTGAAGCTATTCTTCCCCCTGCTGAAGTTGGGGAAATTTGTGACTTTCTAGCCGACTATGATGTGGATATTAATACCTATGATGACCACAATGTCCTCGGCCTCAAGGAACCCAACCATCAATATATGGCTCATGAAGCCCAGTTAACCGGGATGCCCATTAAGATTGAGAACTTTGTTGAGACGGAAGCCAAGGTTAATAAACTGATGGTGACTGGCGACCCGGCCTACTTAGAAACGGTCCGCCAAGACCTGCCAGAAGACTGGTTTAACCGTTGGAATATTGTGAAGTCTGCACCTTATTTCTTAGAATTTAATCCGGTTGATGCCAATAAGGGGGCCGGGCTAGCTCATTTGAGCCAAGAAATTGGGGTGGATCAAGCGCAAACCATGGCCTTTGGGGACCAGGAAAATGACTTGACCATGATTGAATGGGCGGGCTTAGGTGTTGCCATGGGCAATGCGGTGGCCAGTGTCAAGGCTGTGGCTGACTTTGTGACCCACACCAACGATGAAGAGGGGATCAGCCACGTGGTCGACCAGTTTATTAATAAAAACTAGCTAGCGAATGGATTCAGTGAGCGGTAAAATAGGCGCTGAGGAGGAAGAGCCATGTTAAAAGACTACCAAGCCTTTTTCAGGGACTATGAGGGTCAGCCTCTGGGGGTGGAACGCTTTTATGCGGTCTTAATCCCAATCGTTTCTCTTAAAGGTCAAGATCCGGCCTTGCTCTATGAACACCGGGCTCCGGGGATTTCTCAAGCTGGTGATGCTGCTTTTCCGGGTGGTCGGGTAGAAGCAGGGGAAAGCTTTGCCCAGGCGGCGGTCCGGGAAACCCAGGAGGAATTGGGAATCGATCGTGATAAAATTCAAGTTCTCGGCGAAATGGACTATATCGTTCAAACCAAGCGGGTCATCGCGGCTTATGTGGCTTATTTAACCATCGATCACTTGGACGACTTAGCCATTAACCAGGACGAGGTCAAGCACGTCTTTACCGTGCCTTTAGCCGATTTGGACCAAGACCAGCCTGAAATTTACCGGATGGAATCGAGACTTGACCGTGGCCATCACTTCCCTTATGATCGTATTCCAGGAGGGAAAAACTACCGCTTCAAGAACTATGTGGAGGAAATCCCTTTTTATAATATCGATCAAGAAAATCTTTGGGGGTTAACGGCCCAACTGACCCAGCGCTTCGTTCAGTTGACCGCTCACTTACGGAAAGGAGCTAGCGATGGCTAGAAGAAAAAATACCGCCCTACAAAATAAAACCATCAGTAGTTTATTTATTGCGATTTTAATTATGCAGACCTTTGTCCCCTGGATCGGCTACATTCCCTTGGGGCCAGCCAATGTGACCATCATCCATATCACTGTTATTGCCGGGGGCATGGTCTTGGGACCGGCTTCAGGCGCCATGTTGGGTTTGGTCTGGGGCGTTTTGTCCCTCTTCCATAACATGATCCAACCCACCATCCTGTCACCGATCTTTTTAAATCCCTTGGTATCGGTGCTGCCCCGGGTCTGTGTCGGTTTTTTGTCGGGCTGGGCAGCTCGCTTCTTAGCTAAGTGGCTGCGTCCGGAAGTCAGCCGGATTATTATTGGGGCTCTAGGGACCATTACCAATACCTCCCTAGTCATTATCATGACCGCTCTCTTTTCTTCCGAATCCTATGCCAAAGCCTTGAACATTCCCGAAACCGCTGTTTTAGGAACCTTTGTGGGGGCTTTAGGGATCAACTTTATTTTTGAAATTATTGCGGCAGCTGTTTTGGTGCCTATCATCGGCAGTGTCTTTGATCGAGTGAAAAAATAGGTCTTTTTTATTTTAAATCACATTCAGCCAACGTCTTGCTTCTTACTATTTGCTTTTAGTAGGGAGGGACGTTTTTTTAAAGGAGTTTTTTATGCGCTTACTGGATCTCATTCAAGCAGAATGTCACTTATCAGCCACCAAGGCCAAACGTCTTATCCATGCCGGGGAGGTCTTCTATAAGGGCCGAGCCCTAGTCGATATTAACCAGGCCCTAGATCCCGACTTGATGGCCATTTATTATCGGGGCAGGCGGATTGGCCAAGGCTTAGGCCACCACTACCTGGTCTATAACAAGGCAGCAGGACAAGTCTCCGCCAAAAAAGATTCCCATTGGCCCACGCCATATGACCACTTACCTGAGCGCTACCAAGGGACTTCCATTGTGGGCCGCTTGGACCGGGACGTGGAAGGTTTACTCTTGTTAACCGATAATGGTCAGCTCCATTACTTCCTCGAACATGCGCGTTTTCATATGCCTAAGACCTATCAGGTGACCGTCAATGGCGACTTGGCAGCTGACCTGGTGGAAAAATTCCAGGCCGGGGTGACCTTTACTGATGGGACGACTTGCCGGCCTGCCCAACTCGAAATTATCGGTCCTCGCCAGGCTTACTTAACTATTGATCAGGGCATGCGTCACCAGGTCAAGAAGATGTTCCTCGCCAATGGACTCAAGGTCACCCACTTAAAACGTCTGTCTTTAGGCCCGCTCCGGCTGGACCCTGACCTGAAAACTGGCCACTTCCGCCCCTTAACTGGAGGAGAAAGCGAACAAATTGTTAAAATCATGGAAAATAATTCGCGAAATCACTTGATAACTGACAATAATTCCGTATAATAGGAATGTATGATTTAATAATGTTCGTATTTAAGAAAGGAAACTCTACCTATGTCAAGCACGCCTCGTAACTCGCACTTAGAAGCCGGTATTGATGACAAGATTCCTGGCTCTGAAGCGCTAACCCTGGGTTTACAGCATGGCCTGTCCATGAATGTTTATATTGGCCCCATGATTATCGCTGGGATTGTCGGACTCAGCACCGGTCAAATGTCAGCTGTGATTCAATCGACCTTTATCGCCTGTGGCCTGGCTATGATTATCCAAACCAAGCTCATGCACCT
This sequence comes from Aerococcus urinae, assembly GCF_001543175.1. NCBI lineage: Bacteria > Bacillati > Bacillota > Bacilli > Lactobacillales > Aerococcaceae > Aerococcus > Aerococcus urinae. The sequence goes on along the minus strand of NZ_CP014161.1, from coordinate 1,659,454 downwards.
GCCGGTAGCGCAAGGGGCTTCCTTTATTCCCATTGCGGCCATTAGTGGGATTGCCTTAGCCAATGGCGGCGGTATTGCTGGTTGGGGCGTTGCCATGTCGGCAGCCTTAGTAGGGGCCTTGGGATTACTCTTACTGGGTTTTTCCGGTTTGATGGATAAATTTGTTAATTACTTTATCCCGCAAATTGTAGGGGCCGTCCTCTTACTCTGTATCGGGCTGTCTTTGATGCCAGCAGCGGTGAATAACATCTACACTGCGCCCCAAGCCAGTGTCGGTCAAAATTTAATCCTGGGTTTGGTAGCCATCATTAGCATGGTAACGGCCACGCTCTTAGGCAACCGCCTGACCGGTTTTGCCGGTAAGATCTGCCGGATCGGCTCGATTTTGATTACCTTTTTGATTGGCTGTGTCCTGGCCCAGTTTATGGGAGTTTTAGACTTGAGTCCGGTGGCGGCTGCCCCTTGGTTTAGTTTACCCATGGTTATGTTTAAAGATTTTTCCTTCCAATTTGACCTTCCATCGGTTCTGACCATGCTGGTGATCTATTTACTGCTCTTGTCCGAATCAACTGGAGCCTGGATTGCCCTAGCTAATGCTTCAGAAAGCCCATTAAGCAAGGAACGGATTAATAAAGGGGTGGTGGGGGAAGCCTTGGGTTGTCTCCTGACCAGTTTCTTGGGGACCAGCCCGGTAACAGGATTTTCATCCAATGCAGGGATTATTTCCCTCACCCGGGTCGCCAGTCTCCCTGTTTTCTATTACGCTGGTGGACTCTTTATTCTCTTTGGCCTGTCCGGAAAATTATCCGCCTTGATTTCAGTCATTCCTGGTGCCGTTATTGGTGGGGTCTTCCTGGTCATCTGTGGAACGATTTTCCTAGCCGGTTTGCAAAGTTTGCAAAACGTGGAGATCAAGGAAAAGGAAACCTTCCTGATTGCCTTATCGGTAGGGACGGTGGTCTTGATCCAATACATGCCTAACGATTTCCTCTTGAGCCTACCACCCGTTCTCCAATATTTCTTCGGTTCACCAATTTCAGTGGCCTCCATTGTAGCCATGGCCCTAAATAAGGTCTTACCGGAAGGCTAATAACTATTCAAGCTGTTAAAGCATTCTCCTTAGAGGGTGCTTTTTTATTTTTCTTATGGTCATTTTTATAAAAATTTCTTAAAATGGCTGTATTTGCGGTAAATAAATAGTAGAATGAAGACTAAGTGTCTAATGAATGATAAAATTTAGTAAGTCAAGTTGAGACTTTGATCTCAATCAATGAATAAGTAATGAGGAGCGGAGAAAATATGAAGAAACGGCTGAATTGGAAAGCAGTCATTGTTGCCTTACTTTCCGTGGTGGTCGTCTTGGGCGGCGGTGTTTACGCGGTCATGCAGAACCAAGACATCAAGCAGGAAAAAAGTGATGGGAGCGTGGAGGCCGCTGAAAAGGCAGTTTCCGCCCTGTACTATGATGACCATAAAACTTTCCTAAAAGAAAATATCGCTAAAACTGAAATTGAAGCAGTGAGAGGCCAAGTGGAAGGGCTAAACCGTTATTCCGGTGCGCGCAAGGACCTGAATAAGCAGTTGGACCAAGTGGAAGCGCGCTTTAAGGCTCAAGAAGGGGTCAACCATCTCTTTGAAAAGATTAAGGATAAACCGGCCTTGAATGGGGCGACGGTGCAGAAATATGTCTTGCTCAATAAAGACCTTAAAGAGGATGACCTCAATCAATTTAAGGAAGACCAAGTCAAAAACTGGCCCAGCCAGGCTGATGAATTCTACCAGACCCTCAATGGTTTAGTCGACCAAGCGGATAAACAAGGCCAACGCTTTAAGGCCTTTGATGAAGCGATTCAAAAGCTCAAAGACAATCCCGGTTTGACCTATGACCAATTAGACCAAGCCATGGAGGACATGGAGAAAAAGATTGAAAAAGAAGACAATCCTTATTTGAAGGCGGAATTATTAGATCGCTTAGGCAAGGCTCATCAAGAAGTGATCGATGTTATCCGCAATCGCAAGCTACAAGCGGCTAATGATGCCAAGGCAAGCTCAGAAGAAAAAGAAAAAATTGAGGCGGAAGCTAAGCGTGAAGAAAGTCGGGTAGAAGAGGAAAATAAAAACCTACAAGCAGAAAGCCAACGCTTGCGCCAAGCAGCTGACCAAGCCAATGCTCAGTATGAACAACAAAGCCGGCAAAACCGTCCGGCTAGACAGCAACAAGCAAGAGAAGAGCAACCTGCAAATAATCAATCACAATCTCAATCTCAGACCCAAGCTTCTACTTCTCAAGGCCAATCCCCTAGTCAACCAGCTTCCAGTAGTCATACCAGCCAATCCTCTCCGGCTGAAAAACCTCAAGAAGCTAGTCAAAATAGTCAAACCGGTTCAGAAAATAGTCAAACAAACACGCCATCAACCAGCCAACCCGCCCCACAACCAGAAGGGCAACCCAACCAACCGAGTGTGGACCCAAGCCCGCAACCCTCTGGGGGCGAGCAAGGATCTCATCTAGGCGAAAGTGGCGTGGTTGAAAGCACAGCACCAACAACTACGGAGAGTGGAGCGGCGAATGGCCAGTAAGATTTAAATGAATCTTAACAGGGCAGCTATTCTCATTGCCTGCTTTTGTGCTAAAATAGGCCTAATGAACTAGGAAAGAGCGGTTCAGCCGCTCTTTTTTGATGGAAGAATCTACAGAGGAGGCTTTAAGCCATGCAAAAAAATGGAGAATGGACCAATTGGTACCGCATTGTCATTTGGGCAACTGAGGCGCTGATTTTATTCCTTTCCTATCTGATTTCCTTTTTAATCCGCTATCAAAGTCGCTATATTCCCTTAGAAAATGGGGAGGCCTTCCAGAGTGTCTTTCCTTGGATCATGCTGATTTTCTTAGTGATCAACCTCTTGTCCGGGGTCTATGTCCTCTACAACAAGACTCGGGGAGACCTATTTTTTATTACCTTGATTGACCAGGGTTTGATTGCAGCCATGACCATGATCTTGAGCTTTATCGGGCGTTGGTTTGCCTTTCCTCGCTTAGTGATCTTGATTGATTTCTTTGTCAGTGTGACCCTCCTGTATTTCTTTAGGAGTCTGGTCTTTAGTATCTACCGTCGCTATGCTTCGACCAAGCGGGTCATGATTATTGGTTACGAAGATGAGGTTTTTTCGGCCATTTATAACTTTAAGAATAGTAAGAGCTCTCGTCACCTGGTAACCCATGTGGTTTTATCGGATTTCTATAATAATATTTGTAAACGTCTGGACGATATCGATATTGTTTATATGGCTTCGTCCATTCCTGAAAAAGAGAAATTAAAAATATATGGGCTCCTCATGCAGAAAGAGAAGAAACTCTTCCTCAATTCCAAGTTTGAGAACCTGGTTATGGTTAACCCCAATATCATGAGCTTTGAAGATGAGTCGATTATTGAGACATCTGACTTTCGGATTCCTGCCGACCAGGCCTTGATCAAGCGCGGCTTAGATATTATTTGTTCCTTGATCCTGTTAATCATCGCTTCACCAATTATGCTCTTAACCGCCATTGCCATTAAGCTAACTTCCAGGGGCCCGGTGTTCTACAAGCAAGTCCGGATTACTGAGAATAGCAAGGAATTTGAAATTCTCAAGTTCCGCTCTATGGTAGTCGACTCTGAGGTCAAATCCGGGCCGGTCATCGCTCGTAAGAATGACTCGCGGGTTACCCCAGTAGGTAAGTTTATCCGGGCCGTTCGGATTGACGAATTACCCCAACTAATCAATATTTTGAAGGGGGACATGTCCCTAGTTGGCCCCCGTCCAGAACGGCCCTTCTTTGTGGACCAGTTCCAAAAACAAAACCCCCATTACTACTTGCGCCATAATGTCAAAGCCGGCCTAACTGGTTACGCCCAAGTCTATGGGAAATATGCTTCTGACTTTAATAGTAAGTTGAACTTTGACCTTATTTACATCAAGACCTATTCCTTGATTTTGGATATGAAGATCCTCTTACAAACCATTAAAGTCCTCTTCGAAAAAGTTTCCTCCAGTGGGGTTGATGAAGATAACCTGCCCAAAGAAGACCGCGAAGACATCGAAAAAATGGGGATTGAACTAGTGGAATAAGAGTGCGACAAAAGTCGTAAAGAGCCCTGAACCACTGGAGCAAACTATGGGAGATAGGCGAATGCCTATCGTACATAGTTTGTGAAGTGGACGTCAGGGCTGACTTTTGGAGCAGGTTTGGTAAGGACGTGAGGGTGACTTCAAGACTGGTGTTCGAACTCAGCTTGCTGATCGTTCAACTTTTCTGAAAGGACATCCCCTCACCCTTCCGAACTCAACTTCAAAGTGCGGCTAAAACACATGTCTAGAAAAACAATTACTTTTTAACAGGCTGGGAGCAAATTCCAGCCTTTTTTGCACCCGTCGCACTCTATCCAAACCTGCTCCGGGTGCAGATCGATCTCCACTTCACTAAAGTGCAAGAAATTCTTTTCAAGAATTTTTGCTCTTTAGCTCCAGTGTTATCGATCTTTGTTGCACCCGTCGCACTCTAGGGCTTACTGATCGTTAATTTATGTTACAATTGGGGTTAAATCTATGGCTTTAGCTGGTAAAATGGTATAATAGAAACACTCAAATAACGCTAAGTTGAAGCAAAATTAAGAGAATGTGGAGTGAAAAAAATGACAATCTATCCAGATGATAGTCTGGCCTTACACACTGACCTTTATGAAATTAATATGATGAAGACCTACTGGGAGGCGGGAAACGCTGACCAACGTTGCGTCTTTGAAATGTATTTCCGTAATAACCCCTTTGAAAATGGTTATGCCATCTTTGCTGGTTTAGAGCACTTGACCCAATACCTAGATAATTTGAAATTCAACGAAACGGATATTGCTTATCTGCGTGAAACCCAAAATTATCCCGAGGAATTCTTGGACTACTTAGCCAACTTCCAATTTAACGGAACCATCCGTTCCATGGTTGAAGGGGAAGTCTGCTTTGCCAATGAACCTCTCCTCCAAGTGGAAGGCAGTTTGGCTGACTGCCAATTGATTGAAACCGCCCTCTTGAATATTATTAACTTCCAAACCCTGATTGCTACCAAGGCTTCACGGATTCGGACGGTGTGTGGCAATGATTCCTTAGCTGAATTTGGCGCACGCCGGGCCCACGAACTCGATGCCTCCATTTGGGGAGCGCGGGCGGCTTACATCGGTGGCTTTGACTCTACGTCCAATGTCCGGGCTGGAAAGATTCTTGGCGTTCCTGTTTCAGGGACCCATGCCCATGCCATGGTCCAAGCCTACCGGTCTGACTATGAAGCCTTTAAGCACTATGCCGAGTCCCACAAGAATTGCGTCTTCTTAGTGGATACCTATGACGTCTTGAATTCTGGCGTTCCTAATGCTATTCGGGTGGCCCGAGAAATGGGCGACAAGATCAACTTTGTCGGTGTCCGTATCGATAGTGGGGACATTACTTACCTTTCTAAACGCGTCCGTAAGATGCTGGATGAAGCTGGCTATCCTGATGCCATTATCGTCGCTTCCAATGACTTGGATGAAAAAACCATCCTTAACCTAAAAATGCAAGGAGCTAAGGTCGATTCTTGGGGTGTCGGGACTAAGTTAATTACGGCCTATGACCAAGCCTCCCTGGGTGGGGTTTATAAGTTATGTGCCATTGAAGACGAAAAGGGTGATTTGGTGCCAACCATGAAACTTTCCTCTTCCCCAGAAAAAGTGACCACCCCAGGTAAGAAACAAATTTGGCGGATCACCAATAACCTGGATGGTAAGTCTGAGGGTGACTATGTGACGGTTGAAGATGAAGAGCTTGATACCAGTCAACCCCTCTACATGTTCCATCCTACCTATACCTACATTAACAAGACGGTTGAAGACTTTTCTGCCCGTCCGCTCCTACAAACCATCTACCAAGATGGCAAACGGGTCTATGACCTACCAGCTCTAGAAGAAGTCAAGGCCTATGCGGAAGAAAGCTTAGCGGCACTGTGGGACGAATACAAACGCATCCTCAACCCAGAAGCTTACCCAGTGGACTTGTCACAAGAACTCTATGACTTGAAGATGGATAGTATCCATGCCATCCATGAACGGGTCAAAGCTGGGGCCAAGAAGAACCCAGTCAATGCGGATTAGTTAGACCAGCGTCGATTGAAGCAGGAAGATGAGGAGAATAAGACCATGCGACAACAACAAGCAGAGATTATCCAAGCCTTAAAAGTGACGCCTAGCATCGACAGTGATGATGAAATTGAGCGCAGCCTGACCTTTATTACTGACTATCTCAAACGCTATCCTTTCCTGAAAACCTTGGTCTTGGGGATCAGTGGGGGGCAGGACTCCACTTTGGCGGGGAAGTTGTGCCAAATGGCCATTGAACAAATCCGCCAAACGACCCAAGATGAGACCTATCAATTCATTGCGGTGACCCTGCCTTACGGCCAACAGTACGATGCCCAAGATGTTAAGGATGCCCTGGCTTTTATCCAACCTGACCAGGTCTTGGAGGTCAATATTAAAGGGGCGGTTGACCAACAAGTGACCGCCTTAAAGGCAGCGGGGCTGGAGCTTTCCGACTTCAACAAGGGCAATATCAAGGCCCGGCAACGGATGGTGGTCCAATATGCCATCGCCGGCCAATCTAGTGGGGTGGTGGTAGGTACTGACCATGCTGCTGAAGCCGTGACCGGTTTTTATACCAAGTTTGGTGACGGAGCCTCTGATATTGTTCCTCTCTGGCGCTTAAACAAGCGTCAAGGCAAGCAGTTACTCAAGGCCTTGGGTTGCCCGGCCCACCTCTATGACAAGGTGCCCACCGCTGACTTAGAGGATGACCGGCCCCAATTGCCGGATGAAGAGGCCTTGGGAGTGTCCTACCAGGCTATTGATGATTACCTGGAAGGGCGGGAAGTGAGTGACCAAGACGCCCAAACTATCGAAAACTGGTACCAAAAATCCCAACATAAACGCCACCTGCCGATTAATTTGTATGACACCTGGTGGCGGGAATAATTGGATAAAGAATGCAAGAGGCTGCTGACTATGATCAGGGCCTTTTTTCTTGGCCTCGGCTGACTTGTCTTTAGCTTTATTTTTATTTATCGCTCATTTTTCTTTAAAAGGAACATTTCACTGGATAAGTTTGTTTATTAATTGCCCAGCCGAGAGGAACTTTAATTTCCTCTTAGTCCATTCTCATGAGACCGCTTTCATTTCTTGGATAAGATATCCCTTTTTAATCAGGGCTGATCAAGAGAAACTCAGGGCATCTTGTATTGCAAAGAAGTGGATGATTATCGCTGAAAATGATGGCTAATTTCAGAGTGAAAAAACCTGGAAACAAGGGCTTGGTTGACAGTTTCTGAGGAGATTGGCTTTAATGAAGGGGCAGTGAGAATTTTAGGTATTTCCTGCTAAAAAAGATTCAACTCGGGAGAGGGGGATGCCTGAGGTCACAGCCTAGTAAGGAGAGATTGTTAAAAACCGGCAATCAATGGTAAAATGGTCCTAAGATTCTATTTGAACTATTGAATTTATTGCTGAAGGGATTTTAAAAATGTTAACAGTTTACAATACCTTAACCAAATCCAAAGAAGAATTTCACCCCATTAATGACGGTAAGGTGAATATGTATGTGTGTGGACCGACTGTCTACAATTATATTCACATCGGTAATGCCCGCAGTATCGTAGCCTTTGACGTGATCCGTCGCTACCTGGAATACCGCGGCTATGAAGTGAACTTTGTGTCTAACTTCACTGACGTGGACGATAAAATTATCAAACGCAGCCAAGAAGAAGGTATCACTAGCCGTCAAGTCGCTGACAAATATATTGCGGCTTATTATGAAGATATTGACAAGCTCAATGTCAAACGCGCAACCCTCAATCCCCGGGTTCTGGAAAATATTGATGCTATTATTGAATTTGTCCAAGACCTGGTGGATAAGGATTATGCCTATGTGGTGGACGGGGATGTCTATTACCGGGCCCGGAGTTTTTCTTCTTACGGCAAATTGAGTGACCAATCTATTGATGACTTAAGAATTGGTGCCAGCGAGCGTGTGAGTGCCGATGAGCAAGGGAAGAAAGAAGATAGTGTCGACTTTGCCCTCTGGAAGGCGGCTAAGGCCGGCGAACCTTCCTGGGATTCTCCATGGGGGGCAGGACGGCCGGGCTGGCATATTGAATGCTCGGTCATGTCTACCCGTTACCTGGCCGACACCCTGGACATTCACGGCGGCGGGGCGGACTTAGTCTTCCCTCACCATGAAAATGAACGGGCCCAATCGGAAGCCCGGACCGGGAAAACCTTTGTTAACTATTGGTTACATAACGGTTTTGTGACCATGGGTGATGACGGGGAAAAGATGAGTAAATCCTTAGGAAACTTCGTCCTGGCTCACGACCTCTTGAAGGAAGTTGACCCCACCATCGTGCGTTTCTTCCTGGCCAGTGCCCACTACCGGGCTCCACTCAAGTTCAGCCACAGCAACTTGGAAGAAGCTCAAAGAAACTTGGAACGCTTGCAAACCGCCCATGATAATATCAACTATCGTTTACAAGATGCTAAGGAAAGTCTAGCAGATGATGAGAAACACTTAGGTGAATTACAGGCCATGGATGAACATTTTATCCAAGTGATGGATGATGACTTCAATGTTCCTAACGCCTTAACCGTGATTTATGAAGCTCTCAAACGGATTAATATCTATATGGAAGCGCCGCAAGTTTCCCAAGCGGTTCTTAAGGCCTATGACCAACAACTCAGCCAATGGTTAGCCATTATTGGGATTGAATTCCAAGAGGCATCTATCTTGGATAGTGAAGTCCAAGCCCTCATTGAAGAAAGAGACCAAGCCCGCTTGGATAAGGACTATGACCGTAGTGATGCCATCCGCCAAGAGTTACTTGACCAAGGGATCATCTTAGATGACACCCCTCAAGGAACCCGTTGGAGAAGAAGTAAATAATGGATAAAAAAGCAGTCAAACAATTAAGCGGCCTGACCCTGGCTTACCTGGGGGACGCGGCCTGGGAAATCCAGGTACGGACCCATTTAGTGGCTAGTGGTCTCACCCGCCCCCATGATCTTCACGAACGGGCCACCCACTTTGTCAGTGCCAAGGCCCAAGCCAAACTGGTCAATCACTTGTTGGATAGTCAGCTTTTAAGGGAAGAAGAAGTAGGAATTTTTAAGCGGGGGCGTAACAGTCAAAGCCACAGTTCAGCCAAAAACGCTGATATCCATTCTTACCGGCTAGCGACGGGGTTGGAAGCTTTGATGGGCTACTTATACCTGGTGGATACTGACCGCTTCCAGACCTTGACCCAAGCTAGCTTTGCATACTTAGAGGAGGATAAGGATGAGTCCTAAGTCAAAAAAATCGCCAAAAGATTTCGTCTTGGGCTACCATGCAGTCCAAGCTGCTTTGGACAGCTCACAAGAAATCTACCAAGCCTACCTGCAAGAAGGCCAACATTCTAAACGCCATCAAGCAGTCGAAAAAGGCTTGAAGGACCGTCAGATTCCCATTAGTTACCGGTCCAAGCGCGATTTGGACCAGTTGACCCAAGGGGCTAACCACCAAGGTTTTGTCTTGGAAGTGGCAGCCTACCAGTATTACAGTGTGGATGACCTATTCCAAGTGGCTAAGGACCGCGGGGAAGATCCTTTCTTTATCCTCTTGGACGGGATTATGGACCCTCATAACCTGGGCAGTATTTTACGGACAGCGGATGCCTGTGGGGCACATGGAATTATTATTCCTAAGCATCGGGCAGCTGGCGTGACCCCGACTGTGGCTAAGATTTCGACTGGGGCCATTGAATATGTGCCGGTAGCCCGGGTAACCAACATGACTCAAACCATTGAAGAGTTAAAGGAAAGGGGCCTTTGGGTCTTTGGAACCGACATGGAAGGCCAGGACTATTGGGACATGGATGCCAGCTTACCGATCGCCGTAGTCATTGGTAACGAAGAGAAGGGGATTTCTCCCCGGGTCAAGAAGGCCTTGGACGGGGTCTTAACCATTCCCATGCGGGGCCATGTCCAGAGCTTGAATGCCAGTGTGGCGGCTGCCTTAGTCATGTATGAAGTCTATGGAAAGCGGCGGCTGACCCCTTAAGAAATGCCAAGGTGGTGAAAAGATATATGCGCAGGGAAGTACTTATTGTGGATGGCTATAATATGATCGGGGCTTGGCCGGAATTGGTTAAACTCAAGGGCCAAGACGACATTGAAGGCGCCCGCGACCAATTGCTACAGCGCTTGTCTAACTATGCGGCTTACCATGCCTTGGCCTGTTGGGTAGTTTTTGATGCCATGTTTGTCCCCGGACTCTCCAAGTCCTATAAGAAGTACCGCTTAAATGTGGTCTTTACTGCTGAAGGGCAGACGGCAGACTCCTACATTGAAGCCATGATCCAGCGGCAAGTGGGGGTTTTAACCAATGTCACGGTGGCCACCTCGGACCTAGCTGAACAGCGGCTGGTCTTTCAACAGGGGGCTATCCGCCAATCCGCCCTGGAACTCTTGAAGAATGTTCAGCAAACCGAAAAAAATATCCGCCGGGGCGAAAAAAATCACGACCGGCTCGCCTTGAATTACCAAAGGCGGAATCCGTGGACCTATCACCAATTACAAACGCTCAAGAATCTGCTGGATGATCTCAGTCAGAGTGAGGAGTAATGGAGTGATACCGTGGAAGAAATGCTTTCCTATGAGGAAATGGAAAACCAAGATTTAATTCATTTGTTAGTGGAAGGCCGCGATGACCAGGCCTTTGAAGTCTTATATGAACGCCATCGTTCAACCGTTTATTTCTTTTTGCGTAAGTATTACGGCCATATTGAAGATGTGGATGACTATTTTCAATTAGCGGCCATCAGTCTCTATGAAGTCTGCCAGGACTACCAGGCCCTGGGTTACAGCTATAGTCTTTTTTCTGCCTTAGGGCGACGAATTGAAAGTCGGATCATTGACCAGATGCGTAAGCAAGGCTCCAAAAAACGCCTCCCCAAAGCAAAAACGGTCTACTATGACGGGATCGTCTGTGAAGACGGGGGACCTGCCTTCCTTAACCAGATTCCCCAACGGCATTATTCTAGTCCGGACCAGGCCTATTTATTGAAGGAAAGCTACCAAACTTACCAGCTGACCCTGTCTCCCTTAGAAAGGGCGGTCTTAAATGGTCACCTGGCCCAAAAAAGTGATGAGACCTTGGCCCAAGAATTGGGGGTGTCAACCAAGCAGGTGAGACATGCCTATTACCGCTTGCGGGCCAAGTGGCGCCGTCACCAAATCGAAGACATGTGAAAGCTCGCTCTCAATAAAAAAGCCAGAGGGGGCACTTTTCCCAAGAAAAAGTTGACTTTGACTTCTAAAGTCGTTACCATGTTTAAGATGGAAGAGAAAAGGAGCTTGACTATGGCATCCAATAAAATCATTTTAGCTTGTTCGGAGTGTGGTTCGCGTAATTACACCATTAAGAGTAATAACACCGCCCGGACTGAGCGACTTGAAGTGAAGAAGTACTGTCGCTTTTGCAACAAGCACACCTTGCATAAGGAAACCAAGTAGGATTAGTTATTGAGGAGAGCATATGATTAACGCATTTAAAGAACTAAAAAAGGTTACCTGGCCTAGCGGACGTGAACTACGTCGCGATACCGCTATCGTTATTTTTACCATTATCATCATGGCCATCTTCTTAGGGCTCACTGATGAAATCGTTACCCAACTATTTAACCTCTATATCCAACTCTAAAGGAGATCCTATTGCCCCTACTGGGCGCTTGTTTCTCTTAGTGAGTGTGGTATAATAACAGCAAGTAAACAAGGACCTTTCCCTAGCGGAAGGTTTTTTCATTTAGGATAAAAAGGAGAGACTTATGGCGACTGAAATTGAACCACAAAAACAATGGTATGTCCTGCACACTTATTCAGGATACGAAAATAAAGTCAAGGAAAACTTGGAAAGCCGGATTACGTCCATGGATATGGAAGAATATATCTTCCGCGTGGTTGTTCCAGAAGAAGAAAAATTACAAAAAACCAAATCAGGCCAAGAAAAAGTAGTGAAGACCCAAACCTTCCCGGGCTATGTCTTCGTAGAAATGATTATGAGTGACGAAGCCTGGTTCGTGGTCCGCAATACCCCCAACGTAACTGGTTTCCTCGGTTCTCACGGTCAAGGGTCTAAACCCGTCCCCCTACTTCCAGATGAAGTTCACCGCCTCTTACGTTCTCAAGGCATCTCTGCACCTAAACGTGATATTAGCTTTGAAGATGGCGAAGTGGTGGAAGTTATCGATGGCGCTTTCCTTGGTTTAGAGGGTCGGATTGAAGAAATTGATGAAGAACACCAAAAACTCAAATTAACCATTGAAATGTTTGGCCGGGAAACTATCGCTGAAGTGGACTTTGACCAAGTGGATAAGCTAGACGCCTAAGTCTAGGACCTTGACGAGGGGAGGAGTAGGACATGGCCTGGTTATGGCTATTTTTATTGGCAGTTCTTATCGGCAGCCTCTTGGGTCAAGTGCTCAACCATAAGGTCAAAGCAGGCGCACTTTTGCCTTGTATCTTCTGGACCCTTCTCGGAGCAGGACTGGGCCAAGTGATCGTTAGCGGCTGGCATCTCTTTGTGGCCTCGCTTTCCTGGCTGACTGTCCTTCCCCTAGCCCTCCTGTTTGGGATGGCCTATAGTGCTTACTATAATTATCGTTACCGCTACCGTAGTGAACAAATGGAGAAAAGTTAAAATATCACTTGCAAAGCGTGTTGCTTTGTGCTTTAATAATAAATTGTGTACGTCCTCTTAGAAGACGCTACAACTGTGGGAGGAGAAATCTTTAAACTCCACTAAACCACAACACGGACAAGAACTAAGGAGGAATGTTTCGTGGCTAAAAAAGTAGACTCAGTTGTTAAATTACAAATCCCTGCTGGGCAAGCAAGCCCTGCACCACCTGTTGGTCCTGCATTAGGTCAAGCGGGTATTAACATTATGGGATTCTGTAAGGAATTTAACGCTAAAACTCAAGAACAACAAGGGTATGTTATTCCTGTTGTGATTACTGTTTATGAAGACCGTTCATTTACTTTTGTTACCAAGACCCCACCAGCAGCAGACTTATTGAAGAAAGCCGCTAATGTGGAAAAAGGTTCCGGCGAACCTAACAAGAACAAAGTCGCTACCGTAACAAAAGATCAAGTACGTGAAATTGCAGAAACCAAAATGCAAGATCTTAACGCAGCCGACGTTGAAGCTGCTATGCGTTTGATTGAAGGTACTGCACGTTCAATGGGAATCGTTGTAGAAGGCTAATCCCTAGCAAACGTTGTCTAGATCGCTCAGTCAATCGCCATAACGCCTAATGAGGTGTTATGAGTGGGAGGACTATCCGTTAAAACCACATAGGAGGAATGAAATAAAATGGCAAAACAATCTAAGAAATTAAAAGCAGCATACGAAAAAATCGATGCGACTAAAAAATACGATGCCAAAGAGGCCATCGAATTATTAAAAGACATTGACTTCGCTAATTTTGATGCTTCCTTTGAAGTATCTTACCGTTTAGGGATTGAAGTGAAGAAAAACGACCAACAAATCCGTGGGGCTATGGTTTTACCTAAAGGAACCGGTAAAACTCAAACTGTTTTAGTCTTTGCTCAAGGTGAAAAAGCGCAAGAAGCTAAAGACGCAGGTGCTGATTATGTTGGTGACGACGACTTAGTTCAAAAAATCAATGATGGTTGGATGGACTTCGACGTTGTTGTAGCAACCCCAGACATGATGGGTAAAATCGGTCGTTTAGGTCGGGTATTAGGGCCTAAAGGTTTAATGCCTAACCCTAAAACTGGTACCGTTACCCAAGATGTGACTAAAGCGGTTAACGACATCAAAGCTGGTCAAATTGAATACCGTGCTGACAACGGTGGGAACGTTCATACCTTAATTGGTAAAGTTTCCTTCAGCACTGAAGACTTACTTGAAAACTTCAAGGCTATTCATGATACCTTAGTTCGTGAAAAACCAGCTGCAGCTAAGGGTCGTTACATCAGAAACTTAGTCATCACCACAACTATGGGACCTGGTATCCAAGTGGACCCAAGCTCAATCGGTGAAGACATCTAATTCAATCAAACAAGAGGCTGTGACTCAGGTCGCAGTCTTTTTCTTTAGTAAATCGTTATGAGCATCCGTTCTGCTTTTGAAATTTGGTCGCCGAAAAGCCATGGCACCAGTTCGGGCCAAAGTCCCTCACTTAGCGAGCTTCAAAGTCAGAGTGCGACAAAAGTACCAGAGCCCTGAACCACTGTAATAAACGAAGGTAGAGCCTTGTCTAAGGCTCGGACATCGTTTATGAAGTGGACGTCAGGGCTACTTTTGGAACAGGTTTGGGCTAGTACGGCTAATGCCTACTATCCGGTAATTCACATCGCTTGCTTATTCATGGCTAACGACCGTATTTCAAGCGTCACTCCTGCTCATAACAAAAAAACTAACTGACCAATCTTGAATATTGGCTCTTATTTACGAATAGTCAATAAGCCAATATTTTTTTCAAAAGAAGTGTTGACAAGTCTGATTGATTTGAGTATCATATCTAATGTTGATTATTTAAATCAAAGCGAACCGAAGACAGTTAGTGGCTTTTGGCCTTAATTTCTAACCGAGGGAGATAATAACACTATAAGCCTTATAGTGTCTGCATAATCTCTGTGTCTTTTGGGGACATGGAGTTTTTTATTGCTTATAAAAAACTCTATCTTATTTTATCGGAGGTGAAACTGAGTGAGTGAACAAGCTATTGCTAAAAAACAACAAGAAGTTGATGCAATTGTTGAACGTATTAATAATTCAATTTCCTTCGTGGTAGTTGACTATTTAGGTCTTACAGTTTCTGAGGTTACTGAGTTGCGTAAACAATTACGTGACGAAGATGTTTTCTTCAAAGTAATTAAGAATACAATGATGCGTCGTGCTTTAGACCAAGCTGGTATTGAATACCATGAAGAAGTCTTCCAAGGACCTACTGCTGTGGCTTTCAGTGCTGAAGATGCTGTTGCACCAGCACGTATCTTAGCAAACTTTGCTAAAGATGCTGATGCCCTAACACTTAAGGGTGGGGTTATCGATGGTAAGATCATGTCTAAAGAAGAAATCCACAAGATTGCTTCCTTACCAAGCCGCGACGGTTTACTATCTATGTTACTTTCTGTATTGCAAGCACCAGTCCGCAACGTGGCTTATGCTGTTAAAGCAGTACAAGACAAGATGGAAGAAGATGCTCCAGCTGAAGCAGCTGAATAATCAGTGGCTTTTAGCTTAATGATGTAGAATCCCAAAAAAATCACTTAAATAAATGGAGGAATTTAAAGATGGCTTTAAATATTGAACAAATTATTGCTGACTTAAAAGAAGCAACAATCTTAGAATTAGCTGACTTAGTATCAGCAATTGAAGAAGAATTCGGCGTTTCTGCTGCAGCTCCTGTAGCAGTTGCAGGTGCAGGTGCTGGTGAAGCAGCAGCTGAAGAAAAAACTGACTTCGACGTTGAATTAACCGAAGCAGGCGCAGCTAAGATCAAAGTGATCAAAGCTGTTCGTGAAGCAACTGGCTTAGGCTTGAAAGAAGCTAAAGACTTAGTTGACGGCGCTCCAGCAGTTGTTAAAGAAGGTCTTCCTAAAGAAGAAGCTGAAGCTCTTAAAGCTGCTATCGAAGAAGCCGGCGGTAAAGCTGAACTTAAATAATAAAATTAGAGTGTGACAGTCACGCTAAAGGACGAAACCGCTACGCATACTATATCTGTAACTCGCTAACGCTTCGAACAGCTATAGCAACTGGAGCTAAAGAGCAAAAATTCTTGCAAAGAATTTCTTGCACTTTAGTGAAGTGGACGTTCGTCCTGTGACTGGAGCACGTTTTGGAAATATTTCCATAGTTAAAGGGTTGTAACATCAGTTACAGCTCTTTTTTTATTAGAGTGTGACTGGAGCACGTTTTAGATATATTCATAACTCAAAGAATTTAAGATGTTTTGTCTTAAGCTCTTTTTATTTACTGGGGAATTGTCATCAGCATGGCCAATAAGCTCCTTGAAGGCTAATAAAAAGCATATTATATTTCAAAAAATCCCCTCTAGGTCTGCTATAATAGATAGGACTAAATGGGAAAGGGATTAGTAATGAATAAACGCGTGACCATCCAAGAAGTAGCCGACCAAGCCGGGGTATCTAAGACCACGGTGTCGCGCTATCTGAATAAGAAATATCATAAAATGTCGCCCGCTACCAAAAAGCGGATAAAGGCCGTCATTGAAGCGCTCGATTACCGGCCTAGCCGTCAAGCCCAGGCGCTCAAGTCCAAGCGCTCCTATTTAATTGGTGTGGTCATTGCCGATATTTCCAATATGTATGCTTCTTTATTGCTCAAGGGAATGAGCCAGGTCTTCAACCAGGCCAAGTGGCAGATGATCATCTTGGATTCCTTAGGGGAGGTCGACTTGGAAAGCCAATATCTGGAACGCCTAATTGACCAAAATGTCGATGGGATCATCCTCCAACCAGCGGCTATCACGAGTGAGAATTACCAGTTTATTGAAGACATGCAGCTGCCACTTATCCTGGCTGACCGGAAAACCTATCCTAGCCAGTGGTTAACCATTGGAACTGATAATGAAGCGGTCATTAGCCGACTTTTTGACCAGATCCACTTGGCCGACTACCAGTCCTTTGTCGTGGTGAGTGAAGTTCTGGCTCCGGTTTCTACCCGCCAAGACCGTTATCAAGCTGTCGTTACTGCCTGTGCTCCTGCTCCCGTCCACTTAATTGAAGTAGGACAAAATAACTGGCAAAAAGCCATCTTAGACCTAGCCGGACAACAGAAAACCCTCTTTTTCTGTAACAATGGCCGAGTCATGATTGAAGTCTTGCGTATATTGAAGCAAGGAAACTTTCAGGTTCCTCAAGAGGTGGGGGTGACGGGTTTTGACGACTGGCACATGACCGATATGATTGGTCCAGGTATTACCAGTATTGAACAACCCACGGAAAGGATCGGGGCCGCCCTAGCGGAAAACTTACTACAAGCCATAGAGTCTCAACAAATCTTGAAAGCCGGTTACCAGGCCATCCCCTCCCATATTTCTTTACGGTCCTCGGTGTAATGGGAAAATAACTTTTTAGATAAAAAATTTTAAGAATGAAAACTTAAGTGCCTCTAGGGGCACTTTTTTTGATAAATACTATCGAAGCGCTTACATTTTTTCTTGACTTTACCTGCTTTTGTCTTTATCCTTTAATTAGGAAACCGGTTAACCAACCATCAAAAAGGTTAACCTGACAGTGTAGTGAGTAGACTTAGAGGAGGCAATCGATATGCATTTAGATTTTGTAACTTTTGGTGAACCTTTATACATGTTTTATGCCAATGAACCAGGGGCTTTAGAAGACGTCAACAACTGGTCTCGGGCCTTAGCTGGGGCGGAAACTAACGTGGCTGCGGGCTTATGCCGTTTAGGCCACCAAACGGGTCTGGTGACCAAGTTAGGTGAGGACATGCTGGGCCGCTTTATTACTAAGGCCATGGCTAAGGAAGGCATCGATACCACAGGGGTTCAAACCACAGATGAACGTTTTACCGGCTGGTACATTAAGGAAAAGAATGAAGAGGATGACCCAGCCATTGAATACTTCCGTAAGGGTTCAGCCGCTTCAACCATGAGCGTGGAAGACTTTGACGAAAATTATTTTGGCCAAGCCGACTACATGCATGTGACGTCAATCTTTGCGGCTTTATCAGAAGACTGCTATAACTTCTCCAAAAAAGCGGTGGAATACATGCACAAGGCGGGTAAGGTAATTTCCTTTGACCCTAACTTACGTCCCCAACTCTGGGACCACGACCGCATGGTGGAATTCGTTAACGAAACCGCTAAATCAGTGGACATCTTCCTACCTGGTTTAGAAGAAGGCAAGATTTTAACCGGCTTAGATACGGCAGAAGATATCGCTAAGTTCTACTTGGATTTAGGTGTAAAAATTGTGATCGTTAAAACTGGAGCTTCAGGAGCCTACTATGCAACCAGTGAGGGCAAGAGTGGCCAAGTGGCAGGTTACCAAGTGACCCCAATCGATACCGTTGGTGCCGGCGATGGCTTTGCGGTCGGTGTGATTTCCGGCTTGAAGGAAGGTCTCTCCTTAGAAGACAGCATTTTACGTGGTAACGCTATCGGCGCCCGTCAAGTGACCTTTGAAGGCGATAATGACGGTTTGCCTACTCAAGAGGAATTAAAAGAATTTATGGCTAATACCAAACGGGCTTAAGGAAGGTGTTTTAAGATGAAAATTGAAAAATCGATAGCTAAAATCCCGGGAGGTAATATTATTGTCCCTCTCCTGGCGGGGACTTTACTTAATACCCTCTGGCCCACTGCCCACGAATATTTTGGTGGGGTGACGGGGGCCTACTTGACCGGGTCGTCAGCGGTCTTATTCTGTTTCTTCTTCTGTGTGGGCGCCTCAGTCAATCTCAATGCTTCTGGGGGCTACATTGCTAAGAAGGGTTTACTCTTATCCGGCGGCCGGCTCTTAATTGCTTTGGCCCTGGGTTTGATCTTGGGTGCCATCTTACCAGCAGAAGGGATTCAAAGTGGACTCTTGACCGGGGTATCGACTTTAGCTGTAGTTACCGCCTTTAGTCAAACCAATGGGGGCCTCTATGTTTCTATTATTCCTGAAGGACGGGAATATGACCTGGCAGCCTTCCCAATGATTGCGATTCAATCGGGACCATTCTTTACCATGTTGATTCTTGGCTTAACCGGGGCTAGTTTCCCCTTTGGTTCCATTATTTCTACCCTCTTACCCTTTGCCTTAGGTTTAATTGGAGGAAGCTTGGACCCAGATGTGCGGGAAAAATATGCGCCTGGGGTAGGAATTTTGATTCCTTTCTTTATCTTTGCCTTAGGTTACACTTTGAACTTTAAGACTATCTTCCAAGCGGGTCTGAGTGGCGTGATTATCGGTGTAGCTGTGGTACTAGTTACCGGTGGCTTGCTCTCCTTCTTAGACATTAAATGGTTAGGCTCAGATGGTGTAGCGGGTTGGGCCCAATCCTCTACTGCCGGAGCAGCCGTTGCCGTTCCAGCCGTGATTGCAGGGATCTCTGAACAATTCCAACCCGTAGCTGTATCCGCAACCGCCATTGTGGCTACTTCAGTCATTGTGACCGCTATTCTGACCCCACTAGTGACTTCATGGGCTAGAAAACAAGCTGAGAAGAAAAAACTTCCCGAAGCCCCCGCTGAAGTCTTAAAAGAAGTCAAAAAATAAGAATCAGCAGGCCTAGGCCCTAATAGTTAACTAACAAGCGATGGTAGAAAAACTAACCATCGCTTTTTTATTGGTAATTTATCTTGTAGCTAGGAAGAACTACCAGTAGAATAAGGAGGAAGGATGTGAAGTGATGAGCCATCAATATTTTGAAGACAACAGCCAATTGGCCCATGATAAGAAGACCTGGCAAACGGTGGTTAATGGGCGGACCTATGAATTTATCACCGATAGTGGGGTCTTTTCCCGGGGGCGCTTGGACTATGGAACCCGGGTGATGCTGGAAGCCCTCTTAAAGGAAGGGAAGACTTATCATAAGATCTTGGACTTGGGCTGTGGGTACGGTCCGGTAGGAACAGTTCTAGGCGACCATTATCCTAAGGCCCACTTGGACTTGGTCGATGTCAATGAACGGGCCCTGGCCTTAGCCAAGGAAAATCTGGCCCTCAACCAGGTGGGGCCCGCTGATTATTACTTTTCCTCGGCCTATGACAATCTCAGTCAGCAGGATTATGACCTGATTATCACTAACCCTCCTATCCGGGCTGGAAAAAAAGTGGTCCATGCCTTTATTGAAGGGGCCTATGACCACTTGAAAGCAGGGGGAGACCTGGTCCTAGTGATCCAGAAGAAACAAGGGGCTCCCAGCGCCAAAAAGAAAATGGAAGAGGTCTTTAATAACGTGACCGAGATTGACCGCGACAAGGGTTACTGGGTCCTAGTCAGTCAACGTTAAGCAGACAAAGGTTAGATTTTAGACGGAAATTTTAATAAAAATAAAAATTCTTAGAAAAGCCTTTACATTGTATTAAAAGTGAAAAAAGTCTAGAAAAAAAGCCGCTGCTTATGCCTATTGCTAAGCGGTTTTTTTAATTTTATGAGAAAAAGATGAGAAAAATGAGAAAAACTCTCTTCAGCCAGACCGGCTAGTCATAAGTTTTGAAATATAGACCGGCTTTTGATAGGTTTATTATTGTGTTTTTATTATCAATTGCGAGAGAGGAGAAATTATGGCGTCAATAAAAGTAGAAAATTTGACTAAAATATTTGGCTCAGCCCAAGCCATAGATAAAGCAAAAAAGTTAGTGGAAAAAGGTGAATCGAAAGAAGAAATCGTTAACCAAACCGGCGCCACGGTTGGGGTTTACGATGCTTCTTTTGAAGTCAATGATGGCGAGATCTTTGTCATTATGGGGCTTTCTGGTTCAGGGAAGTCGACCTTACTGCGAATGCTCAATCGTCTCATTGAACCGACCCATGGCCAAGTAAGTATTGATGGGGAAAGTGTCACGCAAGCCAATGATGAAGAATTGCGCAATATCCGCCGCAAGAAAGTCAGCATGGTTTTCCAAAGTTTTGCGCTTTTCCCTCATAAAACCATTCTCGAGAATACGGAATTTGGCCTAGAAATTCAAGGCGTAGACGGAGAAGAAAGAAGGAAGCGGGCCCAAGATGCCTTAGAAACCATGGGCCTATCAGCCTACCAAGACCAGCTGCCAGAACAACTATCTGGTGGGATGCAGCAACGGGTGGGCTTGGCGAGAGCTTTAGCTAGCGATACCGACATCCTCTTAATGGATGAAGCCTTCTCAGCCCTAGACCCCTTGATTCGTGCCAATATGCAAGACGAACTCATTGAACTGCAAAGTAAGCTCAATAAGACCATCGTCTTCATCACCCACGACTTGGATGAAGCCTTACGTCTAGGTGACCGCATTGTCTTGATGCGTAACGGCCATATTGAGCAAATTGGTACCGGGGAAGAAATCCTCGAAAATCCTGCCAATGACTATGTGGAAACCTTCGTTGGCGGCGTGGACCGGTCCAAGGTCTTTACTGCAGAGAATGCTATGGAAGCTCCGGGTTATGTCTTCAATAAGGACCGGGTTGGCGCTCGCGTAGCCTTGAAGATCATGCAAAACGAACATACCTCGACCTTGTATGTCATTGACAGCGATCGTAAAATTCATGGTTATGTCACTGACAAGGACCTGGCTGATTTAATCCGTCAAAATAAACATACGAAGAATATTCATGTGGACGAAATTATCCGTACCGATAATCCTTTGGTCAACCGCAACACGCCAATTAACGAAATGTATGACCTCATGAGTGATACTAATATGCCGATTGCGGTGATTGACGATGACGAACGTCTACTTGGCTATGTGGACCGTCGCTTAGTGATCGACCAATTATCCGGACAAGGAGGCGATAACAATGAATAATATCCTATTATTTCCTTTAGAACCCCTACCAGTTGCTGAATGGATTGAAGCAGCTACCTCTTGGTTAACGACAACTTTCTCAGGACTCTTTGATGTGGTCCAAAGTATTGGTTCAACGGTGATGAACTCGGTGAATGATGTTTTACTGTGGTTCCCGCCCTTCCTTTTCATTCTCCTAGTGGCTGTTTTGGCTTACTTTGCCACTAACCGGCGCTTTGGCGTTCCAGTCTTTGTCTTGCTTGGTTTAGGCTACGTTCTTAACCAAGGTTTGTGGAGCCAGTTGACGCAAACCATTACCTTGGTCCTGATTTCCTCCTTGGTTTCCATTGTTATTGGGATTCCATTAGGGATTTTATCGGCCAAGAGTAAGTGGGTTCATATTATCCTCAAACCGATTCTGGACTTTATGCAAACCATGCCGGCCTTTGTTTACCTGATTCCGGCGGTTGCTTTCTTTGGAATTGGGATGGTACCGGGAGTCTTCGCTTCTGTGATCTTTGCCCTCCCACCAACGGTTCGTTTTACCGAATTGGGAATTACCCAAATTTCTACCGAATTGATCGAGGCAGCCGACGCTTTCGGGTCAACCCCATGGCAAAAACTCTTTAAGGTTGAACTTCCCTTAGCCCAAGCTACCATTATGGCAGGGGTCAACCAAACCGTGATGCTAGCTCTTTCCATGGTTGTTACTGGGTCCATGATTGGGGCACCAGGTTTAGGACGCGATGTCTTATCTGCCTTACAACGGGCCCAAGTCGGTAGTGGTTTCGTGGCTGGTTTAGCCATCGTTATCCTAGCCATCGTGGTGGACCGGATTACCAATGGCTTTGCCTCACGTGACAAGTAAAGGAGGATGAATAGTGTTTAAAAAAATTGCCCTCGCGCTCTTAGCTATCCTTGGCTTACTCTTAACCTTTGGGAGTGAAGATTCCTATAAAAGTAGCCTCTTTTCAGGAGGTGGAGCTGGTGGCGAAACCGTTACCCTAGCTTATGTGAACTGGGACAGTGAAGTGGCTTCAACGCAAGTGATTGCTGAAGTCTTACGCCAAGAAGGCTTTAACGTTGAACAAGTTCCCTTGGATAACGCTATCATGTGGTCTTCAGTGGCCAGTGGCGAATCGGATGCCATGGTGTCGGCCTGGTTACCGATTACCCATGGGGAGCAAATTGAACAGTATGGTGACCAAATTGTTCATGCAGGTGTCAGTCTTGAAGGTGCCCGTACTGGTCTAGTGGTGCCAACTTATATGGACCAAGTCAACTCCATTGAAGACTTGAGTTCAGAAGCCGGCCAAACCATCACCGGGATTGAACCGGGAGCCGGCATTATGGCCTCCACTGAAAAAGCACTCCAAGAATACCCTAATCTAGGATCTTGGAACTTAGCTTCTTCTTCCTCAGGGGCCATGGCCACTTCTCTAGGCCAAGCTTACAATAACCAAGAAGAGATTGTGGTAACGGGCTGGAACCCTCACTGGAAATTTGCTAAGTATGACTTGAAATACTTGGAAGATCCAAAAGGGGTTTACGGCGAAGGAGAAACCATTAATACTTATACCCGTCAAGGCTTCCAAGAAGATAATCCTCGGGCTTATCAGATCCTAGCCAACTTCCATTGGACCCTTGAAGATATGGAATCCGTGATGTTAGATATTGCTAACGGGACGGACCCTAGTCAAGCGGCCCAAAAATGGATTGAAGCCAATCCAGACAAGGTGAGTGAGTGGACAGCGGAATAGGTCATCCGCTGACCAAAGTAAGAAAATAAAAAACATGAATTCACAAGCAAGCTTTTTTTAAAAAAGAAAGCTTGCTTTTTTGTTTGATGTCATAGTATAATGAATCTGTGAAATAAATCACTAACTTTGGATACTAACAAAGGAAAAAGCAATTAATGAGAAAGGAAGTTATTCGAATGACAAAAGCAATGAAGTCCTTAGAGTTTCATTTTCATAATGGTGGGGTATGGGAAATCCCTATAGAACATGTGGGAGATATCTGGATTGGCCGGATTACCACCTCTTATGGTCGGATTAACGGCCAAGGCGATATTGTCGAAATTCACCCATGTAAGACCTTTAAGATTGAAATCCTTCCTGATGCCGATGTTTTCCAATCCAAAAGCATCGTGCAAGGTGGCTTAATGGGCGGTATGTTTGAAAATGTGGTTAATAATAATGACCTAGAATACCTTACCATCCGTTGGTCAAGCGGCCGGGAATCAGAAATCTACTTCCCATTTAAGGCTTCCACTACCGACAAGGTCGATAATGTTTACATGAGCTCTAAAGTGAAAGACAATGGGAATCTTTATATTGTGATTAATCGTGAAGCCACTGTTGATGACATCTTTGAATAAGCGAATGAAATAGCCTTCATTCGATGAGAAGTCGGGACTGAACGTTCTGACTTCTTTTTTCATATTTTAAGAAAGTTTAACTTATGCTATCATAGGTTGCATAAAAATTAAGGAGGTTTACTGCTTATGAATGCGGTAATTACTGTTGTAGGTATTGATCAAGTTGGAATTTTGGCTAAGGTAAGTACGGCCTGTGCCGAGAACCAGGTGAATATTGTGGATGTCGCTCAAACGGTAATGGATAATTATTTCACCATGACCATGCTTGTGACAGTCGATGAAGGGCAAGTTGCTTTTGATGATTTCCAAGAAAGCGTCGAAAATTTAATACCAGGCATGCAGATTACGGTCATGCACGAAGATATCTTTAAGGCCATGCATCGTTTATAGGAGGCAGACTCGTGATAGAAATTAATGATATTCTAGAAACCGTCAATATGATTGCCAAGGACCACCTCGATGTCCGTACCATCACCATGGGGATCTCCTTACTCGATTGTTGTGACACCAATATCGAGCGGTCCTGTGAGAAAATTAAACAAAAAATCAGCCAAAAGGCCAAAAATTTAGTGCCGGTGGCTGATCAGTTGAGTCGGCAATTGGGGATACCGATTATTAATAAGCGCCTCTCGGTGACTCCAATTGCTCATCTGGTGGCTGTTTCTGGTGGGGACCCAGTCCGTTACGCCAAATGCTTGGACCAAGTGACTAAGGATATTGGCATTGACCTAGTGGGGGGCTATTCCGCCCTGGTTCAAAAAGGCTTTGCTGCGGGAGACCGGGCCTTGATTGAATCCATTCCCCAAGCCTTAAGTGAAACTGACAATGTTTGTTCTTCAGTTAATATCGGTTCCACCCGGTCAGGGATTAACTTAGATGCTGTCGCTCTAATGGGGCAAACCATCCGCCAAGCCGCTGAAGTCACCAAAGACCGGCAATGTGTCGGGGCTACCAAGCTGGTCGTCTTCTGTAATGCGGTAGAGGATAATCCTTTTATGGCGGGGGCCTTCCACGGCAGTGGGGAGGCTGATTGTGAGATCAATGTCGGAGTTTCTGGCCCTGGGGTGGTTCGTCAAGCCTTAGAACGTCTGCCAAAAGATGCGCCGATTAATCAAGTGGCTGAAACCATCAAAAAGACCGCCTTTAAAGTCACCCGCATGGGGCAGTTAATCGGAAGTCAAGCTTCAAAAGCCTTAGGGGTACCTTTTGGAATTGTGGATATTTCCCTAGCCCCTACCCCTGCGGTGGGCGATTCGGTAGCTCGGATCTTAGAAAGTATGGGCTTGGAAACCGTGGGTGGTCACGGGACAGTGGCGACCCTAGCTATCCTTAATGACGCCGTGAAGAAGGGTGGCTTGATGGCGGCTGAACGCGTAGGTGGACTCTCAGGGGCCTTTATCCCAGTTTCAGAAGATGAAGGGATGATTGCTGGTGCCCAAGCTGGAGTCTTGGACCTACAAACTTTGACTGCTATGACCGCAGTCTGCTCAGTGGGGCTAGACATGATTGCCGTACCTGGTGAAACCACAGCTGAAGTCTTAGCGGCTATTATTGCCGATGAAGCCGCTATTGGGATGATTAACGGGAAGACCACAGCGGTCCGTTTAATTCCTGCTATTGGTTACCAAGCTGGAGACTGCTTAGAATTTGGTGGTCTCTTTGGTTCGGCGCCAATCATGCCGCTAAAGACCGCTTCACCGGAAGTCTTTATCCACCGCGGAGGCCACATTCCTGCGCCAATTCAAGGTTTGAAAAATTAAGCAGTAAACAATCGATTATTGAGTCAAGAGACTGGGGGTTATGCCCAGTCTTTTTTTATGGAATCTCCCTCCCTGAACCTTCCTCACATCCTTATGTCCCTTAACCTTATCTTTACAAAATTTATTTGAACTTTACTTCAAATTTACTCTGCTTTAATAATGGCTGGTTAGAATAGGGGTGATGTGAGTAGGGCTAATTCGAGCAACTGGAAAAAGGAAGATAAGGAGATGCCAAACAAAAATGAAATTATATGCCCACCGTGGTTATAGCACCCGCTATCCGGAAAATACTATGCTGTCCTTTATTAAGGCTTATGAAGCTGGGGCGGATGGGATTGAGTGTGATGTTCAATTGACCTTGGATGGCCAGGTAGTCATTTGCCACGATGAGCGTTTAGACCGGACTGCTAATGCGACTGGTTGGCTGCGTGACTATAACTATGCGGACTTGCGTGGCCTCCGCTTTGACCGTCTCCACCTCCAGGACTCTAATCTCGACCTAGTTCGTATTCCCCATTTAAGCGAATTACTAGCCTGGGCTGAACTCTTGGACTCGACCTTGAATATTGAGTTAAAGACGGGACTTTTCCCTTATCCTGGCTTAGTTGAAGCGGTAGTTGACTTGGTCGAGGACTACCAGATGCAAGACCGGGTGATTATCTCTTCTTTTAACCACCAGAGTATGCTTAAGGTCAAGGTCTTGGCGCCTGACCTGACCTGTGCTTTCTTACAGGAAAATTATCTTGAAAACCCAGGAGCCTATTGTGCGGCTCGGGGAGTGGACTACTATCACCCTGACTACAAACTACTTGACCCGGCCACGGTGAATAACTTGCACGATCACGGCATTAAGATTAACGCTTGGACAGTCGATGATCGCAAGGTCTATAAGAAATTTAAGGGCTGGGACCTGGCGGGAGTTATTACTAATGATAGCCACTACCTAGAAAGTGCTCCAGTTTTAGCAAGTTATTAACAGACTTTGTGGAAAAGAAAAACAGCAGGGGAAGAAATTCCTTGCTGTTTTTAAATGAGCTATTATTTTAATAAATTCTGTTTTAGTTGCTATAGCTGTAGGAAGCAAAGCGAGTTACAGAAATAGTATGCGTAACGGTCTTGCTCTTTATCGCGCTTGTCGCACTCTACTCCTTATTTCCATTTATTTTCGATGAATTGGTGGCGGGCGATGGCGCTTTCGTCGGCTTGGTATTTATCGGGGCTCTTCTTATAGAAGTCTTGGTGGTAGTCTTCTGCTGGGTAGAAGGGGCCGGCGGGGGTGATTTGGGTGACGATAGGGTCATCGAAACGCCCGCTAGCGGCTAGGGCTGCTTTGGAAGCTTCAGCAGCTTGGCGTTGGTCTTCAGATAAGTAGAAGATTTCGGGACGGTATGATGAACCCCGGTCTTCAAACTGGCCCATAGCATCGGTAGGGTCAGTTTGTTGCCAGTAAATCTCCAGCAATTCTTCGTAAGAGATAATGGCGTTATCGAAGCTGATCTCTACCGCTTCGGTGTGGCCGGTTTTGCCACTTTTCACTTCTTGGTAACTGGGGTTAGCGATGTGCCCTCCCGTATAGCCAGAAACGACCGCTTCAATGCCTGGCAATTGGTCGAAGGGTTGGACCATGCACCAGAAACACCCTCCCGCAAAGATTGCACGTTCTATAGCCATAATGACATCCTTCCTCTTTTTTTATTTTGAATCTATTATACAAAAGCCCTGGCTAAGAAGCTATCGGGAAATCATTCTTTAAAAAAATTCTTGACAAAGGAGTAAATAGCTAGTAATATAAATAATGATTGATTATTAAATAGAAGAAGTGTACGAAATATTGTCCGTAGGCTTTGATGGGATAAAACAAAAGAAGTAGGCATGGCCTTGAGTCTTTTGTCTTTTTTTTGCCCAAAAACGGGTAAAAAGAAGCGAATTTATCTAATTTTAATCATTTCTTAATAGTTTCTTAATAATTTCAGGCTAAAAGATTTACTTTTTGGAGAGGTGGCTACTCATTCATGGCAGGACATAATGTTGAATACGGCAAACACCGCGTACGGCGTTCTTACTCGCGCATCAATGAAGTGCTCGAGTTGCCAAACTTGATTGAGATTCAAACCGAATCTTATCGTTGGTTATTGGATAAGGGCATTCGGGAAATGTTTAGTGATATTTCACCGATTGAAGACCACGGAGGCAAATTGGCCCTAGAATTCGTGGACTATTCCTTCCAAGAACCTAAATATGACATGTCTGAATCGCGTCAACAAGACACTAACTATGCGGCGCCAATGTATGTTAAATTGCGTTTAATCAATAGCGAAACCGGTGAAATTAAGGACCAAGAAGTTTTCTTTGGGGACTTCCCATTGATGACTGATAGTGGGACCTTCATTATTAACGGTTCTGAACGGGTTATTGTTTCGCAATTGGTCCGTTCCCCAGGGGTTTACTACAATGATAAAGTAGACAAAAATGGGAAACTTTCTTATGGAGCTACCGTAATTCCTAACCGGGGTGCTTGGTTAGAAATGGAAACCGATGCCAAGGATATTTCTTATGTACGGATTGATCGGACCCGTAAGCTACAAATGACTGTGTTAATGCGGGCCCTAGGCTTTGGTTCTGATGACCAAATCCGTGAACTTTTTGGTGACAGTGAAACTCTGAGTCTAACCTTAGAAAAAGATGTCCACAAGAACCCATCGGACTCCCGGACTGAAGAAGCCTTAAAAGATATTTATGAGCGCCTCCGTCCTGGTGAACCAAAAACCGCTGAATCCTCCCGTAACTTATTAAATACGCGTTTCTTCGACCCACGTCGTTATGACTTGGCTGCTGTTGGGCGCTACAAGATCAATAAGAAATTAGACTTGAAATCCCGTCTATATAAACAAACCCTAGCAGAAAACTTAGTCGACAATGAGACTGGTGAAATTGTCCTCGAAGCAGGGACTGTCTTCACCCGTGAAGTCTTAGATGACATTAGCGACAAGTTAGATAATGGCCTCGGTTTAGTGACGGTTTATCCAAATGATGATGCGGTGATTACTGATCCCGTTGACATTCAATTAATTAAGATCGTGGCACCGAAGGACCCAGAACGTGTTGTTCATGTCATCGGTAACGCTATGCAAAATTCTGACTATAAGTCCTTAACCGTTGCTGACGTTTTAACTGCAATGAACTATTTCTTAAACCTTTATGAAGGCTTAGGAACTACCGACGATATCGACCACTTGGGTAACCGTCGGATCCGTTCTGTGGGTGAATTGTTACAAAACCAACTCCGTATCGGTTTAAGCCGGATGGAACGGGTGGTAAGAGAGAGAATGTCTATCCAAGACATCGATACGGTTACCCCCCAACAATTGATTAATATCCGCCCAGTGGTGGCATCGATTCGTGAATTCTTTGGGTCATCCCAATTATCCCAATTCATGGACCAAAACAACCCACTTTCTGAGTTGACGCACAAACGTCGTCTCTCTGCCTTGGGACCTGGTGGTTTGACCCGGGACCGGGCCGGTTACGAAGTGCGTGACGTTCACTACTCTCACTATGGTCGGATGTGTCCAATTGAAACTCCTGAAGGACCTAACATTGGTCTGATCAACTCCTTGGCGACTTATGCTAAGATTAATGACTTTGGTTTCATTGAAACCCCATACCGCCGGGTGGACTGGAATACCCACAAGGTTACCGATAAGATTGACTACCTAACAGCGGATGAAGAAGACCGTTTTGTTATTGCTCAAGGGAACACGCCTTTAAATGAGGATGGTTCTTTTGCGACCGATACCATTATGGCACGTAAGATTGAAGAAAATATTGAAGTTTCACCAGAAGAAGTCGACTACATGGACGTTTCCCCTAAACAGGTGGTTTCTGTGGCAACGGCATGTATTCCTTTCTTGGAAAACGACGACTCCAACCGGGCCTTGATGGGGGCCAACATGCAACGGCAAGCGGTGCCGCTCTTAAACCCTCATGCACCTTTAGTAGGGACCGGGATGGAATACAAGGCTGCCCATGACTCCGGGGCTGCAGTGACCTGTAAGCGGGCCGGTGTGGTGGACTATGTCGATGCCCGTGAAATTCGTGTCCGTACCGAAGAAGGCGCCTTAGATAAGTATGAATTAGTGAAATTCTACCGGTCTAACGCCAGCTCCTGCTACAACCAAACTCCATTGGTACGCAAGGGTGACCAAGTGGACAAGGACGAAATCCTCGCCAACGGACCTTCTATGGAAGGTGGGGAATTAGCCCTGGGGCAAAACCCAATCATCGCCTTCATGACCTGGGATGGTTATAACTATGAAGACGCGGTTGTTCTTTCCGAACGTTTGGTGAAAGAAGACGTCTATACCTCAATCCATATTGACGAACTTGAATCTGAAGCCCGTGACACCAAATTAGGGCCAGAAGAAATCACCCGGGAAATTCCTAATGTGGGTGAAGATGCTCTCCGCAACCTCGATGAAAACGGGATTATCCGCATCGGTGCGGAAGTCACTGATGGCGACATCTTAGTGGGTAAAGTAACCCCTAAAGGAGTGACTGAACTCAGTCCTGAAGAACACCTACTCCATGCCATCTTTGGTGAAAAAGCCCGTGAAGTCCGTGATACTTCCTTACGGGTACCTCATGGTGGCGGTGGTATTGTTAACGACGTTAAAGTCTTCCACCGTGAAAATGGCGACGAACTCAAACCTGGCGTTTCCATGATGGTCCGGGTCTACATTATCCAAAAACGGAAGATCCAAGTTGGGGATAAAATGGCTGGTCGTCATGGTAACAAAGGGGTTGTTTCTATTGTTTTACCAGAAGAAGACATGCCTTACCTACCAGACGGAACCCCAGTCGATATCTGCTTGAACCCATTAGGGGTGCCTTCACGGATGAATATCGGACAGGTGTTAGAACTTCACTTGGGAATGGCTGCCCGGAACTTAGGTATCCATGTGGCAACCCCAGTATTTGACGGGGCCCAAGACGAAGACATTTGGGAAACCGTTAAAGAAGCCGGCATGGCTGAAGACGCTAAGACCGTTCTTTACGACGGCCGGACCGGTGAACCTTTTGATAACCGTGTTTCTGTAGGGGTTATGTACTACTTGAAACTCTCCCACATGGTCGACGACAAGCTCCATGCGCGTTCCATTGGACCTTACTCCCTGGTTACCCAACAACCACTTGGTGGTAAAGCGCAATTCGGGGGACAACGTTTCGGGGAAATGGAAGTTTGGGCTCTTGAAGCTTACGGTGCGGCTTACACCCTACAAGAAATCCTTACCTATAAATCAGACGACGTGGTAGGCCGGGTGCAAACCTACGAAGCCATTGTGAAGGGCGATCCAATTCCTAAGCCAAGCGTACCGGAATCCTTTCGCGTGCTCGTCAAAGAGTTACAATCCCTAGGTTTAGACATCCAAGTCCTCGATGAAAGTGACAAGGAACTTGACTTACGTGATGAAGACCCAGTCCAAGTCACCCGTCGTGATCACAAAGAAAATCAAGAACAAGAAGATGAAGACAAGGATAAGAACCAAGAAGAAAAACAAAGCGAAGGCAATGACGAAGAAATCATCGCCAAAAAACAAGCAAATGAATAGAGTGCGACAAGCGCAATAAGAGGGGAGACCATTGGAAGAAGTACGCAGTAAATCATCAAAGAGGATTTGCAAGGACTTCTGAAATGGAGCTCACCTCGCGCTTGGAACAGATTTTCAATAAAGTGTGACAGCCACACCAAAGGATAATGTCAATTTGCTCTAGCTCTTAGCAGTTTCAGTGATTAATGAGGGAGGTTGACCTCTTGGTCGATGTAAATAAATTTGAAAGTATAAAAATTGGTTTAGCCTCACCAGATAAGATCCGTTCTTGGTCTTATGGTGAAGTCAAGAAACCAGAAACAATCAACTACCGTACCCTAAAACCAGAAAAAGACGGTCTTTTCTGTGAACGTATTTTTGGGCCAACCAAGGACTATGAATGTGCTTGTGGCAAGTATAAACGGATCCGTTATGCGGGTGTAGTTTGTGACCGCTGTGGAGTTGAAGTGACCAAGGCCAAAGTCCGTCGTGAACGGATGGGCCATTTGGAATTAGCTTCACCAGTTACCCACATTTGGTACTTTAAAGGCATTCCAAGTCGGATGGGCCTGATTTTAGATATGAGCCCACGGTCCTTAGAAGAAGTGATTTATTTTGCTTCTCACGTAGTGATTGACGGTGGTGACACGCCTTTAGCTCCTAAGCAATTGCTTTCTGAACGGGAATACCGGGAGTATAAGGCGGAATATGGTGACCGTTTCCAAGCGGGCATTGGTGCCGAAGCCATTAAGGAACTTCTACGCCGCGTAGACCTTGATAGTGAATGTGCGGAATTAAAAGAAGAATTACGGACTGCCAAGGGTCAAAAACGGACCCGGGCGATCCGTCGCTTAGACATCATGGATGCCTTTAGAAAATCCGGCAATAAACCGGAATGGATGGTTCTCGATGTGATCCCAGTGATCCCACCTGAACTCCGTCCCATGGTGCAACTAGATGGGGGCCGTTTCGCAACTAGTGACTTAAACGACCTCTACCGCCGGGTAATTAACCGGAACAACCGTCTAAAACGTTTGTTAGACCTCAACGCACCAAATATTATTGTTCAAAATGAAAAACGGATGCTCCAAGAAGCCGTTGACGCCTTAGTCGATAATGGCCGTCGGGGACGTCCTGTGACTGGGCCGGGTAACCGCCCATTGAAATCCCTCTCCCATATGTTGAAAGGGAAGCAAGGTCGTTTCCGTCAAAACCTCTTAGGGAAACGGGTGGACTATTCTGGACGTTCCGTTATTGCCATTGGACCGCACTTACAATTCTATCAATGTGGTCTGCCTAAGGAAATGGCACTAGAACTCTTTAAACCATTCTTGATTCGGGAATTGGTGGACCGTGAAATTGCCACCAATGCTAAACATGCTAAACGGATGATTGAACGTAAGGATGACGCTGTTTGGGAACCCCTCGGAGAGATCATGCGTGAACACCCGGTATTGCTTAACCGGGCGCCTACCCTCCACCGTTTAGGGATCCAAGCCTTTGAACCAGTCTTGGTTGAAGGAAAGGCCATCCGTCTTCACCCCTTAGCCTGTGAAGCTTATAATGCCGACTTTGACGGGGACCAAATGGCGGTCCACTTACCTTTAGGAGAAGAAGCCCAAGCTGAAGCTCGTATCTTAATGCTGGCCGCTTCCCACATCCTAAACCCTAAAGATGGTCAACCAGTGGTTACCCCATCCCAAGACATGGTCTTAGGGAACTACTACTTGACCCAAGAAGAAGCCGGAATGACTGGGGAAGGCATGAAGATTTCCTCACTCAGCGAAGCCCATATTGCTTATACCAATGGGGCCGCTCAATTGCATACCCGGGTCGTGATTAGTCCGAAACACTTCCCTAAATATGCATGGACCGACCAACAAAAAGAACAATTAATGGTTACTTCTATTGGTAAATTGTTCTTTAATGAGATCATGCCGGCTGACTTTGCTTATATTAATGAGCCCACTTCAGAAAACTTAAATGGTCAAACCGCAGATCGTTTCTTCGTCAACCCTGGGGAAGATACCGGTAAAGCCATTGCTCAATTAGAGACCACGGCGCCATTTAAGAAGGGCTACTTAGAAGAAATTATTGCTGCAATCTTTAAGCGTTTGAAGGTTACTGAAACCTCCCAATTCTTAGACCGCTTGAAGGCTTTAGGTTACTACTACTCCACCAAGTCAGGGATTACCGTTGGGATTGCTGATATTACCGTTTTAGATGCCAAGGACCAACACGTGGACAAGGGGCACAAACGCGTTGACAATATCATGAAGCAATACCGTCGTGGTTTAATTACCGATGACGAACGCTATGACCAAGTCATCAGCACTTGGAATGATGTTAAAAACGACATTGAAGACGAATTGAAACACAGTCTGTCTCCAGACAACCCATTCTTTATCATGATGGACTCTGGTGCTCGTGGTAACATCTCCAACTTTACCCAATTAGCGGGGATGCGTGGTTTGATGGCGGGGCCAAGTGGTAAGATTATTGAACTGCCAGTTACTTCTAACTTCCGTGAAGGGCTATCGGTTCAAGAAATGTTTATCTCCACTCACGGGGCACGTAAAGGGATGACCGATACCGCCTTGAAGACGGCCGACTCTGGTTACCTAACCCGTCGTCTGGTTGATGTGGCCCAAGACGTGATTATCCGTGAAAATGATTGTGGAACCGACCGTGGCTTGACCGTTTCAGCCATTAAAGAAGGTAATGAAATGATCGAAAGCCTGGCTGAACGTCTAACTGGTCGTTATATCCAAAAAACTGTCCGTGATCCAAAAACCGGTGAAGTCCTCGCTCACCACAATGAACTGGTTTCACCAGAAACCGCAGCTAAAATTGAAGCTGCTGGCTTCAAACATGTTACTATTCGCTCTGCCTTTACCTGCCGGACCCGCCATGGGGTATGTAAGTACTGCTATGGTTCTGACTTGGCAACTAATGGTGAAGTGGAAGTCGGTGAAGCAGTTGGTATCGTGGCTGCCCAATCCATTGGGGAACCTGGTACCCAGTTGACCATGCGTACCTTCCATACCGGTGGGGTTGCCGGGGATGATATTACCCAAGGTTTGCCTCGTGTTCAAGAAATCGTTGAAGCCCGTCATCCAAAAGGGCAAGCGGTGATTACTGAAGTGACCGGGGAAGTCGTGGCCATTGATATTGAAGAAGAAACCCGGACCAAGACGGTTACCGTCAAAGGGGAAACCGACGAACGGGAATACAAGGTGCCTTACACTGCCCGTATGAAGGTTAGTGAAGGTGACTTAATTGAACGCGGTGCCCAATTAACAGAAGGGTCCATTGATCCCAAAGAATTGCTCCGGATCACTAATTCCCTCACCGTAGAAAACTACATGTTAGCGGAAATCCAACGGGTTTACCGTCAACAAGGGGTGGACATTAACGATAAGCACGTGGAAGTCCTCCTACGTCAAATGATGCGTAAGGTAAGAGTCTTAGACCCAGGCGCTTCTGACTTGTTGCCAGGACATTTAATGGACATTGGTGAATTTGAAGACGCCAATGAGGAAATCATTAAGACTGGCCAACAACCAGCTACCTGTCAACCAGTCCTCCTAGGAATTACCAAGGCAGCCTTGGAAACCAAGTCCTTCCTATCTGCCGCGTCCTTCCAAGAAACTACCAAGGTCCTCACTGACGCTGCCATTAGCGGTAAACGGGACGAGTTACTTGGATTGAAAGAAAACGTCATTATTGGTAAGATAATTCCTGCTGGTACTGGTGTCGGTCGCTACCGTCACATGGAACCAGAAAAATTAGGTGTGGAACAAGTTGTTGAAGTGCCGGCCCATGAGCCATCTGACAACGAAAACCCAGCCGAAATTGCGACAATTACCAAACCAATCGATGAAAACTATAGCGGTATGCCTTAATTAAGGTAGAAGCCATTAAAAGAGGATAGGCGCATATCCGACTACAAGATATGCGCCTCTCTTTTTGCCCAAGGCCATGAGACTGGGCTTTGATCGATTTATGCAAAGCAACAACACTACATATAGTGTTGTTGCTTTTTAATTGATACTATATATTGATTTTTTAGCTTGCTTTCTCCTTAAGTTTTTCCTATAATAGCAATGCAGCTAATTTTTAGCAGATAGACCATTAACTTAACTCACGCTAAAGCAGCTGAAAAGTCTACGAACAAGTAAAGTATAAAGGAGATTCATTATGGAAACTGCGATGAAGAATATTGTGGAATGGAATAAAGAGGCGCTTAACCAAGCCATCAAATCCTTCCCTCAAGTTTATCCGATGACAGAAGACATGAACAAAACCTTCTCTGGCATCAGTCGGATGGTCATGTTGGACCGTTATTCCTTTAAAGACACTATGAAGGAAACCCTAGCTCCGGGGGACTTAGTGGTCCTAACTGTCCGTCCTGACCCTCAATACCCAGGACGGGGGATTGGGATTGTCCAAGCCATTGACGGGAAGACCGTGACCATCTGGGTCGAAGAAGCCTATCGTGGGTCCTTAATGGGCGAAGAGCAGGAAACTGGCCTGGTGAAGCGCCCAATGGATGAAATCGACAAACCTTTAGAAATCTACTATGAACAAATCGCTAAACGGAATGCCCATGGCCTAGCAGCCATTGATAAAAATGAAGACCGCCGCCAAGAGATTGAAGCGGCCTTCTACCAAGAAGAATCCAAGGGTAACTTTGTTCCTGCAGGTCGGGTCTTATATGGGGCCGGTTCGGGAACCGATGTCACCTACTTTAACTGCTACGTGATGCCTTATGTGCCTGACTCCCGGGGTGGGATTGCTGACCACCGTAAGGAAGTGATGGAAATTATGTCCCGTGGTGGGGGCGTCGGAACCAATGGGTCAACCCTGAGACCCCGTCACTCCCTCGTTCGTGGGGTTAACGGCAAGTCTTCCGGGGCGGTTTCCTGGTTAGACGACATTGCCAAATTAACCCACCTGGTGGAACAAGGCGGTAGCCGTCGTGGGGCCCAAATGATCATGCTGGCTGACTGGCATCCAGATATTTTGGAATTCATTATTTCTAAGATGCAAAACCCACGTATCCTCCAATTTATCAAGGAAAGCTCCAAGGACAGCTACATTAAACAATTAGTTGATGAAAAGTTAAAATTTGTTTATTCAACTCCAGCTCAAATCGACATGTACCAAGCCGTTGTTGACCTCAAGGAAAAACAAGGCGGCCAAGTCAGTGATGCAGCTTACGCTGAAGCCAAGGAAAACTTGGAACTAGGTGGCCATTATGAAGTCAATGAACCCGACTTCTTAACTGGGGCCAATATTTCAGTAGCCATTTCATCAGACTTTATGGAAGCTGTGAAGGAAGGTAAAGATTGGAGCTTACGCTTCCCAGCGGTGGAAAAATATGACCAAGAAGAAATGGCCGCTTACGACAGCCAATGGCAAGAAATTGGCGATGTCCGTGAATGGGAAGCCATGGGTCATGAAATTACTACTTACCGGACCCTACCTGCCCAAGAATTATGGCAATTGATCAACATTTGTGCTACTTACGCGGCTGAACCAGGGATTTTCTTTATCGACCGGGCCAATGAAGACACCAATGCCGTGGCTTATGGTCAAAAGGTCGTGGCCACTAACCCTTGTGGGGAACAACCTTTAGCCCCTTATTCCGTATGTAACCTGGGTGCTATTAACCTGGCCCAAATGGCGGACAAGGAAAACAAACGCCTGGACAAGGAAAAATTACAAGAAACAGTGGCTACCGCTATCCGTATGCAAGATAACGTGATCGATGCCACCCCATACTTCTTGGAAGCCAACAAGAAGCAAGCCCTGGGTGAACGTCGGATTGGTTTAGGGGTCATGGGTCTGGCTGACCTCTTGATCTACTGTGAAAAACGCTATGGTTCCAAAGAAGGTAACCAATTAGTCGATGAAGTCTTTGAAACCATCGCCGTGACGGCTTACCAAACCTCCATCGAACTGGCCAAGGAACGGGGTAGCTTCCCATTCTTAATCGGTGAAACAGATGAAGAAACCCAAGAACTGAGACAACGCTTTGTCCAATCCGGTTTCATGCAAAGAATGCCGGAAAGCATCCGCCAAGACGTCTTGAAGTATGGGATCCGTAACTCCCACTTACTGACCGTGGCGCCAACCGGCAGTACCGGGACCATGATGAATGTCTCTACCGGACTCGAACCTTACTTTGCCTTTAAATACTACCGGACTGGTCGTTTAGGGAAGTTTATTGAAGTCAATGCTGATATTGTTCAAGAATACCTCGACCAACATCCAGAAGCCGATGCTGACAACCTCCCTGACTTCTTTGTTTCTGCTATGGACTTAAGCCCAAGAGAACACGTTGATGTGCAAACCACCATCCAACGTTGGGTCGATAGCTCTATTTCTAAGACCGTTAATGCGCCTAAGGGCTACGCGGTTAACCAAGTGGCTGAAGTCTATGAAAAACTTTATGAAGGTGGCGCTAAGGGTGGTACCGTCTATGTTGACGGCTCACGCGACTCTCAAGTCCTCACCTTAAATAAGGATGATCATGAAGACAGTGACCAAGCCAGTCAAACAGACCAAGCTAGTCAAGATGAGGTAGTGGTCGTTGACGATAGTGAAGAACTCCGTCAACTGGTCGACCAAGCCCAAGCTGAAGACAACGAAGGCGAAGTGGTCTTTGGTAGTGAACTGGGTAATACCTGCCCAATCTGCCGGACCGGGATTGTGGAAGAAATCGGTGGCTGCAATACCTGCTCCAATTGCTTCGCCCAATTAAAATGTGGCTTATAATCAAATAACTTTCAAAAGAATAAACTAGATTAATGTAATAACCCCCAAAAGTTGAACTCATGTTTCAACTTTTGGGGGTTATTTTAATAGGTAAATAATCATTTGATATATTGCAAAAAAGGAGTTATGAAAGTCTTATCTAATAGAGCAGAAATAAATTCTACTATTTTACGTAGGTAGATGAATAATTAATGTGAATTTGGTGTTGATATTTTAAAGAGAAGGCGAGCTAAATAAGTTTACTCTATTGAAGTCAAATGAAATGCGATAGATTTGATCTTAGCTAAAATCATTAATAAAATAAAAATGAAAACGATACCAAAATAGTATTTAGAGGTGATTTTATGTTGTCCCCAAGAGAACAAAAACTAGCAATATTCGGATATTTTATGCTGATGGTATCTTTATAAGGATTCTATTCAATTTATTTAAATAGTTCATCATCCCCACTAAGTATTTGGATAATTTTAATGTTGGTTGGGGGATGTATTGTCGGTTGGAAAACGTTGAAATTTCCTTCTCAAGAACAAATAAAGTTAGTTTTATGTGACTTATTATTTATTTTAAACTTCTATATTCTTTCAAAGTGGGAGCTTAACTATGGTTTAAATTACATTTTAGCGGGATTTTTGGGGCTAATATTGATATCATATATTGAAAAAATTTTTTTAAAATAGAACGATAATGAAGTGATATAAAGACAAGACTCTTTTTTTTGCGCTTGTCACATGCTATTTTTTCTCTTTTAAATCGTATTTATTGGGGAAATACTTTATAATGTAAGTGAGGTGATTAATATGCAAATTTATACCCGAACAGGGGACAAGGGGACGACCCGGATTATTGGTGGCCAGGAAGTTCCTAAAGATTCCTTACGTGTTAATGCTTATGGGAGCGTGGACGAATTAAATTCATGGATTGGTGTGACGATTAGCGAAAACGAATCATGGCCGGAATTAAATGAGGAATTGATTCAAATCCAACAGTATTTATTTGACTGTGGAAATGACTTTGCTACGCCAGAGGGCAAGGGCGAGTACCGCTTAAAACAAGCCGCTATTGATTGGCTAGAGGAGCGGATTGATACCTACAATCCCCAAGCCCCTGCAGTGGAGTCCTTTATCCTCCCCGGTGGTAGCCGTTTAGCCAGTCGTTTGCACTATGCGAGAACCGTAACCCGGCGGTGTGAACGTCACATTGTATCCTTCATGCGGGAAGAAAGTTCCAGTCCCGTCGCTTTGAAATTTATTAACCGCCTATCCGACTACTTCTTTGCGGTCGCGCGCTTAGCTAATGTCAAGGTTGGCCTATCAGATATCCTCTATGAACGGAGTGGCAAGGTCTTCCATGACGAAAGTGAATTAAGCAAGGCTGACCTCAAGGATGATTAGTTTCTTTATCAATAAATTTTAGTTAATAATTATGAGCTGGAGTGGAGCTTTGAAGTTGGTCGTTAGCCATGAACCAGCAAGCGATGTGAAATATCGGATCGTAGGCTTTAGCCGTACGAACCGTTTGAAGCTCGCTAGGCGAGAGAAGAAAAGAGTAGCAACGTTGCATACGCAACCTTGAACTATATCTCTAAGTCGCTTTGCTCCAAGAGCTATAGCTGCTCGAGCCGGTGCCATGGCTTTTCAACGACTAAATTTCAAAAGCGGAACGCAAGCTCACGAATATTATTTGCTTAAAAATCTTATTAGCTAGGCTGGGAGCAAGTCCCAGCTTTTTAATTGATAGAAATTTAATAAAAGAAGATCAAGGTCAGGTCAAAGGCTAGCCAAATCAAGGGGAAGAAGGCTAGGGGGTCTTTTAGTGACCGTTGCTTCAGCCAAGTAGCTAGTAAGAGGTAGGCCAGGGCTAGCCCGGAAGCCAGACAGATAAAGAGGGAATAGACCCTAGGTGAAAAGAAGAGGGCCAGGCTGAGGAAAATTTTGATATCTGCTCCTCCCAAGCTTCCCGGCAATAAATAGACTAAGAGGGCCAAGACCAGACCACAGGCCAATAGATGAAACAAAAGATTGGGATAGTGGCTAGGCGGGGTATAGAAGCCATGGTAAGCAATCAGGCTCAAACAGAAGAGGACTTGAAAACGGTCAGGCACCCACATTTCCTCCAGGTCAGTCATGGCCATAATAAAGAGGAGACTGTGGAGGATGACCAGGGAAATCGCTTGCCCAGGGGAAAAGCGGGCCAGGATAAAGAGACTTAGGAGGGCAAAGAGTCC
Source organism: Aerococcus urinae (assembly GCF_001543175.1). Classification (NCBI taxonomy): domain Bacteria; kingdom Bacillati; phylum Bacillota; class Bacilli; order Lactobacillales; family Aerococcaceae; genus Aerococcus; species Aerococcus urinae. Next base: position 1,619,148 of record NZ_CP014161.1, on the reverse strand, counting down.
CTCAAATAGGGGATAGGTCAAGGAAATGGGATGCTGGCAGTGAAAACATCGTCCTCTTGATAAGAAATAACCGGCGATTGGAATGAGGGCCAGGGCTGACAAAGTCACCTGGCACTGGTCGCACTGGGACCGGGCCCAGACAAAGGGGAGTTTCTTCAGGTAACGGTGGCTAAAGGCCATCAAACAAGAAGCTAAGGCGGCAAAAAAGAAAAAGACTAGGCTAAGTGGCATGTCAAACACCTCCTAGCTTATTCATCCGCAAAGGGTAAAAAAATTAGCTGACTAGATAATTTTTTATCAAATTCACTTGACGCTTATAAAGAAAAGTGGTATTATTTAATAGTTGTCTGATAAAGACAGCGGCCAAGCAATAAGCTTTAGGGAGAATTAGCTCAGCTGGGAGAGCGTCTGCCTTACAAGCAGAATGTCGGGGGTTCGAGCCCCTCATTCTCCATTATGATTCGTTAGCTCAGTTGGTAGAGCATCTGACTTTTAATCAGAGGGTCGGGAGTTCGAGCCTCCCACGGATCATTATTGTAAGCATACCTAGTATTGACTTACAAATGCGGAAGTAGTTCAGTGGTAGAACATCACCTTGCCAAGGTGAGGGTCGCGGGTTCGAATCCCGTCTTCCGCTTAGCCAAATGGCTTTGAATTAATTAATATGCCGGGGTGGCGGAACAGGCAGACGCACGGGACTTAAAATCCCGCGGTGGTTAAACACCGTACCGGTTCGATTCCGGTCCTCGGCATACCGTTTAAATAATCAAGCACCCATGGCTCAACTGGATAGAGTACCTGACTACGAATCAGGCGGTTGCAGGTTCGAATCCTGCTGGGTGCATTACCGGGAAATAGCTCAGCTTGGTAGAGCACTTGGTTTGGGACCAAGGGGTCGCAGGTTCGAATCCTGTTTTCCCGACTCGATGGAAAGCGTCAGTAAGGCGCTTTTTATTTTACTTAAAAAGTCTACGATGACGGGAAGTAGCTCAGCTTGGTAGAGCACTACGTTCGGGACGTAGGGGTCGTCGGTTCGAATCCGGTCTTCCCGATAAGCTGATAAGAATAAGCTTTCTAGCGATCTTTGGATCGCTTTTTTTGTTTTCTCGAAGAAATTGCTGGCACAACCCCTAAATCTTCTGGTAAAATCAGTAAGATGTTATTTATTAAAGAAAAAAATAAATTTGTTAAATTTAACTTAATTTAGAAGGGCTTTTAATAGATTTTTAGACAGAATAGTGTATAGTAAGTGAGTGGGCACTCATTTATTAAAATGGCTGTGAATTAAGCTCGGTTGACTTAAGGATGTTGGTCCTTGGACTCATTAGTGGACCAGCGGATAAAGGCAAACAAATTTTGGCTTAAAGTCAGGCTTTGGATGCTTAGGCTTTAAGAATGCTTGAGACAGAGCACTTTATCGGACTTAATACGCGAGGCTTAAGAAAATCTTGGGGATAAGTCCACATAATAATTGGCGGGAATTTTGGATAACTTCTGCTGATGATCCTTATCCCTATAAGTCATTGAATGAGTTTTAACAAGTGAATGTGGATTGGAGTGTGTTTATGGAATTCGACTATCGAAAATTACGTGGCAGGATTATTGAGATTTATGGTTCGGTTAAGAATTTTTCCAAGGCAATGGAATTGTCAGAGCCGACTATGTCCATGAAATTAAATGGTGGTTTGTCTTTTAGTCAATCACAAATTTATAAGTCTTGCGAATTATTGGATATCGACCATGAAGAAATCGGCCGTTATTTCTTTACTCCTAAAGAAAATAAGGCAGAAACAAATGATAATTAATAAATAATAGAAGCGATAGGCAAAATGATGGACCTATCGCTTTTTTTAGCAAAAATGTGTTCCAAACGCGAGGTGAGCTCCATTTCAGAAGTTCTTGCAAATCCTCTAGTTGAGTTTGGTCGCCAGCCTTGAAGTCGCTTCAGAAAATTCCAACGCACAGTTTCCTGTGCTTGTGGTATTTTCTTCCAGCAATTCAAGCCTTTGATGGCGTTCTCACATCCTTATAACTGAGCTTATCCCAGTTTTCTCCAGTTGCTATAGCTGTTCGAAGCGAAGCGAGTTACAGATATAGTATGCGTAGCGGTTTCGTCCTTTGATGTGACTGTCGCACTCTTTTCCAAACGTGCTCCGGGTGCAAGGCAAGCGTCCACTTCGCTAAAGGTCGGCGAAGTCTCTTTGAGACTTCTTTCGCCCTTTAGCTCCAGTGGTCTTGCCTTTTAGTGCACCCGTCGCACTCTGTTTGGCTTTAAGGCGCTTTCATTATTTGGTATACTTGCAATACAGACAGCCCTGGGGCTGAATAGACAAATGGAGGCGACTAGCATGGAATTGCGCTTAGAAAATATCGAAAAGAGCTTTCAAGATCAAGAAGTCCTCAAGGGAGCGACTTACACCTTTGAAGCTGGTCATATCTACGGACTCTTAGGCCGGAATGGGTCAGGAAAGACCACCCTCTTTCGAATCCTCTATGGGGACTTGGAAAGTGATGGCGGTCAAGCTCATTTAGTTGAGAATGGCCAAGAAAGAACCATTGAGCCAGAAGATATCGGCATGGTCTTTGCGGAAAATTATTTACCGGACTTTCTCACGGGTTATGAATACATTAAATTTTACATGGATATCCACGCCCCCAAGGATACTTATTCCGTTGACGATTACTTGGACCGCTTGGGCTTTAGTCAAGAAGACCGCCACCGAATTATCAAGGGTTACTCCAGTGGGATGAAGAGTAAGTTAGCCATTCTTTGCCTCTTGATCTCTAAACCTAAAATTATCCTCCTCGATGAACCCCTGACCGCTATTGACGTGATTTCCAGTTTAGAAATTAAGCGCCTGCTCCTTGACCTGGGTAAGGACCATATTATGATCATGTCCACCCATATGATCCAATTGGCTAAGGATATTTGTGATGACATTGTTCTATTACACCAAGGCCAGCTGCGCCACTTTGAGAGTGCTCTAGAGGATGAGGACTTTGACCAGTCCCTTATTGAAGCCTTGAGCGTGGAGGATGAGGGCCATGACTAACTACCAATTCTTACAGCGACTCAAAGCCACCCGGTCATTTAATGTCTTTCTCTACTATCTCCAACGCCTTCCCCTGATTGGTAAGCATATTCCCAATCGTTGGTTTGAAGCCAAGCACGTCAAGAGTTTGACTGCTTGGTTGGGTACAGTGGGGGAAGTTTTCAAGCAAATTTTTGGCAAGAGCTTTTATTTTGGGGCCATCTTTCTCCTTGGTTTTATTGGTGATCCTGGCCAGGAAAATACGGTTCGCTTGCTAGCCATCTTTTGTTTCTCTTTAGTCTTAGCCACCTTTTGGGTCAAGTTAATTGACCCCAACCAAACCTTTGACCGGCTCTGTATCTATTACTTAAAGATGAATCCCAAACGCTATTACCTGAATATGACTTTTATGGAAGGTTTAAACTTTGTGATTTTTTACGGTCTAGCCGCGACCATCACCTTAAGAGCCATGGGTCTCTCCCTCTTTAGTGGGATGAATATGACCCTCTTTTTCCTCGGCTTACGGCTTCTGGCCCAAGCCCTTTACCTGAAGCTAGTCAATCCTAAGCGCCAGGTCCCTAACCAACCCTTTACCATCGTGATGATTGCCATGATCTTTGTTTCTGGGGGATTGTTTGTGGGCTTGTCGTTGATGGAAGAATCAGGCACCTTCCACTTACCCATCAACTGGCTCTTCCAGCCCCTCACCGCTCTGGCTGGGGTAGTCCTGGCTGGGATCGGCGCCCATTGGCTAGCCAAATCTGACAAGTACCAGGCCCTGGCCCGGTCAAGCATCAACCATAGCAGCATCCGCCACATTAATCAGGCCGTAACCAATGCCCAGTCCGCCAATGTCAAAGTGGAAGCGGAAGATATCAAAGTCCCCGCTACTTCCGACCACTATGACCACTTAAAGGGGATCACTTATATCAATGCCATCTTCTTTGACCGCCTAGGCCACCGCTTGAACAAGCAACGGCGAATTATCTTTCTGATCGTTCTCGGCCTCTTTGCCTTAATCAGTGGGGGAATCTTTATTTACCAATTCTTCTTCCAGGGTGACTTAGGCATCAGCCAGGCCGACTTGGAAAAGACCTACCAGACCTACTTGGTGGTGATGGTGATCTATGCCTGCCTTTTCTTGAATATTGGAGAATCCTTTACCCGCTTTTGCTTTTTCAATATGGATCGCTACTTGATGCACAATAACTACTACCGCAATCCTGACCTCTTAGCTGAGGCCATGGTAATCCGCTTTAAACGCTGTTTCCGTTACAATTTCCCTACCTTATTGGTTTTAATGTTAGGGTCCAGTCTGGTCTACTTCCAGTTAGGCGGGCAACGCTTACTGCCATTGGGGATTTTACTTCTTAGTCAAGTAGTTGTGATGGTCTTCTTTACGGTCCATTACCTCTACCTGTATTACTGGCTCCAACCCTTTACCGCTAACTTGGAAAGCAAGAGCCCCCTCTATAATATTATCCGGTCCTTGAGTATTTTTATTCCCTACCTACTCTATATGAATGCCGAATCGATTGGACCGCGGGTGATTTTAGGAATTTACCTCTTTATCATTGTCTATATTATTTTAGGCTATCTCTTGTTGAAGTTTATCGGTCCTAAGCGCTTTGTCTTGCGCTAGATGCTTCGAGCCTGGGATAAAAGTCCCAGGCTCGTTTTAAAACACGAACTATCTATTCAAAACGTGCTCCAAAAGTCAGCCCTGACGTCCACTTCATACAGGGTGTGAGACTAGGCATTTAGACTTGGATGATTGGAGCAAGTCAGAATAAAAGCGAAGTATTCGCTTGTTTCTGACTTGGGAAATCACTCCAAGTCTGCCAAGTCGAACCCAACTACGAACTATGTGCGATAGTTTTGCAACTATCTACCATAGTTCGCTCCAGTTGCTATAGCTGTTCGAAGCGCAAGCGAGTTACAGATATAGTATGCGAAGCGGTTCAGGGCTCTTTTGACTTTTGTCACACTCTCCTTTTTTATTTGAGGAAGATTTTTTCTTTGCAGGTTTTAGTTTTAGAGGAATCTACTTTATGGAATGATTAATTAAATTTACTTAAAATCTGGGACTACAAAGGTAGTTATTATTTGTACTGGAAGAAAATGATGATATGATAGGGTATTATAAGGAGAGTGAAAACATGGAAACACTTTACAGGATTGTCGGTATCGAAAGCCAAAGCCAATATGATTGGCTGGCCCAGCAAATCCAAGACCTTAATCAGGACAAGGGCTTTGCTATTGAACTGGACAAGGATATTGTTCGTTTGAACCGCCAGGAAGAGTTACTTTACTTACGCCGCTTTTTAGCCTTTGAACAGTTCTCCTTGGTTGCCCTAGACCCAGCAGACTTGGAATTAGATAAGGCGAAGCAGCTTCGCTTTAAAAATACCCAGGAAACGGCCAAGAAGATGCGCATGGTCCTCATTTTAAATGCCTTCTTCACGGTTTTTGAGGCCTTCTTTGGTTGGACCTTAAACAGTGCGGCCATCCTATCTGACGCTGTCCACGACTCGGGCGATGTCTTAGCCATTGCCATTGCCTGGTTCTTCGAAAAGATTTCTGACCGTGAGGCTGATAACCGCTATTCCTACGGCTACCGCCGCTTTTCCCTATTAGGGGGTCTGATTACAGCAGTCTTTCTATTATTCGGATCGGCCTTTATTTTAATAACTTCAATTCCCAAGCTCTTTAACCCGGAACCGGTTCATGTGACAGGAATGTTTTGGGTAGCTGTCTTTGCGGTGGTGGTTAATGGTTACTGCTCATGGATGATGCATAAGGGCCAGTCAGCCAATGAACAATTACTCAACCTCCACCTCTTAGAAGATGTCCTCGGGTGGGTAGCCATCCTGATTCTTTCCGTGGTCCTACGCTTTACCAATTGGTATTTCCTCGACCCGCTCTTGTCGATTTTGACTGCGGCTTGGATTATCAGCCAAAGTTTCCCACGTTTTCTGAACATTTCTAAAATTTTCCTCCAAGCGGTTCCTGAAGGCATCGATCCCCAAGTCATTGGCCAACAAATCTTAGACTTAGACGATGATATTGATGGCTTATCCCACTTACATATCTGGTCAACCGATGGGGAACAGCATATGGCTAGTGTTACTGTCCTGACTTGTCGCTTAACCGCTGATGAACAAGAAGACCTCAAACAAAAAATCCGCTCCCTGGTGGCAAAATATAATATAAATCATATAACCATAGACACGGTTTACGATCCTGACCACTTTATCCAAAGAGAAAGTAGCCAGCGTAACTAGGTCAAAGCCGATGAGGTCGCTATTAGTGAATTAAATAGTTGACCTCATCCCTTTTTTTGCTTATTATTAAAGTATATTAGTCAAAGTTAGTCAATAATTAGTGAAGGAGGTGAGGACATGAGCAACCGGAATATGTCAGATATTATTGAAGCCTATCTCAAAGAGGTGCTTCAAGATACTGAACGGGTCGAAATCAGACGGAGTGAAATTGCTGACCGCTTTGAGTGCGTGCCTTCACAGATTAATTATGTGATTAATACGCGATTTACCCCCAAGCAAGGCTATCAAGTCGAAAGTAAGCGGGGTGGTGGCGGTTATATCAGAATTATGAAATTGAATATTATCGACGATGCGGACTATATTGATAATATGATTAGCCTAGTAGGGAACGACATTTCCTTGCGCGATGCTGTATCGATTCTCACCAATTTGATGAAGAATGAACTGCTCAGCGAGAGCGAGGCGGCTATCATGCACTCAGCCATTGACAAGCAAGTCATGTCTAATTTCAAATCCCCGGACCGTGTCCGCGCAGTGATACTTAGGAACATGCTAGAACATTTGAAATATCACTAATTACTCCGGTAATTAGAAAAGGAGACAATTATGAAAGACATCTATACTGAAAAAGCCAAGACCGCGATTGGATTTGCCAAAGAAGAAGCTGAATACTTCCGTCATCCAGCCATTGGTAGCGAGCATATGCTTTTGGGCTTATACCGCGAAAGTGAAGGTGTTGCTCATGCCGTCTTAAGCGACTACTTGCCAAGTTATGAGAGTCTTCGCGAAGAGATTGAATTTGTGACCGGCTACGGGACCAGCGATTCAGCCAAGAGCCAGGAAGACTATGTGCAGTTTTCCCCACGCATGCAAGAAGTCTTGAACCAAGCCAAAGACTTGGCCAAGTCTATGCAAGCTTCCTTAATTGGTACTGAGCACTTATTACTCGCACTCATTAATGAAGAAACCCTGGCCAACCGCCTGCTGAAAAATCTCGATATAGATGTTAATCGTTTGCGTAGTGATGTCTATCAGATGCTGGGCCAAAAAGAACCGGTCAGAAATCGGACCAAAAAACCGTTGGGTAAGCCAAGCAAAAGCAAGACCCCAACCTTGGATAGTATTGCTAAGGATCTGACCCAAGCCGCTAAGGACGGCAAGTTGGACCCAGTGATCGGCCGCCAGCAAGAAATGCGCCGGCTCATGCAGGTCTTAAGCCGTCGGACCAAGAATAATCCGGTCCTGGTTGGTGAACCTGGGGTCGGTAAGACTGCCATTGTCGAAGCCTTAGCTATCCAAATGAGCCAACAGCAAGTCCCAGAAAACATGCTGGATAAACGACTCATGGTCCTAGACATCGGATCTTTAGTGGCTGGGACCAAGTACCGCGGTGAATTTGAAGACCGGATGAAACACTTAATCGAAGAAATTGAAGACCAAGGCAATATTATTCTCTTTATCGATGAAATCCATACCATTATTGGGGCTGGGGGAGCTGAAGGAGCCATTGATGCTTCTAACCTTCTAAAACCTGCCTTAAGTCGGGGACAGGTCCAATTGATCGGGGCCACTACCCTCAACGAATACCAAAAATACATCGAAAAAGATGCCGCCTTGGAAAGACGTTTTGCTAAGATTTTAGTCGAAGAACCTAGCCTAGCGGAAACTGAAGAAATCTTGAAAGGGATCCGGCCCGCTTATGAAAAACACCACCAAGTGGCCATCCCTGATGAGAGTATTACCACCTGTGTGCGTTTAAGCTCCCGTTACCTGTCAGACCGCTTCCTTCCTGATAAGGCGATTGATGTCATGGATGAAGCGGCGGCAACTAAGCGCTTGGACAATCCAGTGGCCAATAGTGGGCGTCGGAAGAAATACCAAATCGAACAGGAATTGAAGCGCCTCAACCAAGAAAAGGAATACCATGTCCGTAACCAAGCCTTTCAAAAGGCAGCCGCGGTCCATGCCCAACAAGCCAACCTCGTCAGAGAACTTAGTCGCTTGGAAGTAGATGAAGGCGACCAGGACAGCCAAGAAGCTTATGACCTCAGTCTGACTAGTCAAGACGTGCAAAACTTGATTCATTCTTGGACCGGTATCCCGGTTCAAGAACTGAGTCAAAGTGATAATGAACGCTTGATCCATTTAGAGGACCGCCTCCATGACCGGGTCAAAGGTCAAGATGAAGCGGTCAATGCAGTGGCCCGGGCCATTAAACGCTCACGCAGCGGCCTTGGCCAAAGAAACAAGCCCATCGGTTCCTTTATGTTCCTTGGCCCAACCGGGGTCGGGAAAACCGAATTGGCCAAGACCTTAGCCGAAACCCTCTTTGGTTCGGAAGAGGCCCTGATTCGTCTAGATATGTCCGAATACATGGAGAAATATTCTTCCAGCCGGATGATCGGTTCAGCACCAGGTTATATTGGCTATGAAGAAGGGGGCCAACTGACTGAGAAGATCCGTCAACATCCTTACTCCATTGTCCTCTTTGATGAAATTGAAAAGGCCCATCCCGACGTCTTTGACCTCTTACTCCAAGTCCTTGATGACGGTTATATTACCGATAGTAAGGGCCGGATGGTGGACTTTAGAAATACAGTGGTCATCATGACCTCCAATATTGGGGCCACTGAATTACGGGATGAAAAACTGGTCGGCTTTGGTCAAGATAACCAACAAAAAGACTATCAAACCATGAAGAAGCGGATCTTGGAAGCCTTAAAGAAAACCTTCAGACCGGAGTTCCTTAACCGGGTGGATGAAGTGATTGTCTTCCACGCCTTAAGTCAAGACCACTTGAAGGATATTGTCCGCAAATTTACTGACCAAATTAGCCAACAAGTGGAAGAACAAGGCTTGACCTTGCGCTTTACCAATGGGGCCATTAAGCAATTGGCTAAGGAGGGTTATGACCCAGAAATGGGCGCCCGGCCAGTTCGCCGCCTCATCCAACGGCAAATTGAAGATGCCCTGAGTGATCTCTTGATTAAAGGCAAGGTCCAAGCTGGGGACAGCCTCCAAGTGGGTAGCCGCCAAGGGACTTTTTACATCCGTACTAAACATGGAGACGGTAGTGAAAGCCAGGCTGACCTGGACAAAGTCGAGGAAAGTCTGTCCCTAGGATAGTCCAAAGAAGACTTTATATCGCTTTTAGTGTATGATAAAGACAAGCTTAAAAAGAGGAGGGTTACTATGGACAAGACAACAAAATTAGTGTTAATTGGTTTAGGAACAGCTGCTGCGATTACAGCCGTTGTGGCCTTAGCAATGTATGAAGAAGACCAAAACCAAACCCTAAGCAAGGCTTGGGACGATGTTTCTAACAAGGCTCAAAAGCAAGGAAAACGTCTAGCTAAACAAGTTGATCAACTCGATTTGCCTGAATGGGTAGAACGTTTTGCCTAAACGCTCATCAGCTAGAGCCTTAAAGAGCTAAAAACGAATCCTTTACTTAAAAGCGGTGATGACTATAGACTCGGTCATGCCGCTTTTTTCTTGCGTTCTTTCATTTTACTCTTTATGAGCATTAATTGAATATGGTTTTTGGGTAGAGAGATGTGAGTAGGAGTGGCGCTTTGAATTGGGTCGTTAGCCATGAACAAGCAAGCGTAGCGAATTATGGATCGTAGGCGTCAGCCATACGAGCCGTTTGAGTCTCGCTAGGCGAGAGACCTTGCGCTCGAGTCGGTGCCATGGCTTTTTAACGACCAAAATTCAAAAGCAGAACGAATACTCATTGAGAGCATTTAATAAAGAATTTTTCATTATTAATAAAAGCTTTTTCTAAATGGCTAGATCCGTGCTACAATAGATTAAAGTAAATTTGCAAAATGTATTAGAAAATCAGTGAAGGAGGAAACACAATGAAAATTGTTATATTAGGTGCCGGTGGTATGGGTTCCCGTTTTGGGTTAATGCTAAAAAAAGCTGGCAAGGATGTGACCTTACTCGATGGTTGGGATAAGAATATTGAAGCCATTCGTGAACATGGTATCCGGGCCAACTATAACGGAGAAGAGGTCCAAGTGGATATTGACATTTATCCAATTGATGACGTTGATCCGGACTTGAAGGCAGACTTACTGATTGTCTTTACCAAGGCCATGCAATTGGAGGATGCTATCCAAGCAACTCGCTCCATTGTGACTGACCAAACCAAGGTTTTATGTCTCATGAACGGAATTGGTTACGATGATATCCTCCGTAAATATTTTGATGATGAACAAATTGTCCTAGGAAACACCATGTGGACCGCTGGTTTAGAAGGGCCTGGCCGTCCGAAATTATTCGGTAATGGCTATGTTAACCTCCTTAACCTGGGTAAGAGCGAAGAGGCGACAGCGGCTGCTAAAGACATCGTGGCTTTACTCGATGAAGTAGGCTTGAATGGGGTTTATGAAAAGGAAATTTTCTACCTGATCTACAAGAAGGTCTGCGTCAACGCCACCATGAACGGCCTCTGTACGATTTTAGAATGTAATATGGCAGACTTGGGAGATGCCCAAGCTTCCCACGACCTCATTAATCAATTAGTCAAAGAAGTGGTTGACGTGGCGAATGCAGAAGGTGTGGAAATGGACCTGGATGAAATGATTGACCACGTGGGTGAATGCTTCAACCGCGAAACCATTGGTGGCCACTTCCCTTCCATGTACCAAGACTTGATCACCAATAACCGCCTGACTGAAATCGACTATATCAATGGAGCCGTGGCTCAAAAGGGTGAAAAACTCAATGTACCAACCCCTTATAACCAATTCTTAACTAGCCTGGTTCATACCAAAGAACAATTACTCGGTGCAAAATAATCTTAATTGAAGTCCTCTTTGATCTTTTGAAAGATTGGAGGACTTTTTAGTTTATTGAAAGTTATTATATATTTGGGAAAGATATTTTAGAGCAGTAGTGGCGCTTTGAAATTAGTCGTTAGCCATGAAGCAGCAAGCGATGTGAATTACGGCTAGTTAGCGCTAGCCGTACTAGCCGTTTGAAGCTCGCTAGGTGAGGAACCTTGGTCCGAACCGGTGCCATGGCTTTTTAACGACTAAATTTTAAAAGCAGAACGAATGCATATTGATATTATTTGCTTGCCCCTGTCGATAAATATTGCTTATAATCAAGGGAAAGGAAGAGAAAGGGGGATGAGCTATGGATGAGAGGGCAGATGATTTTATGCAAGCAGCGATTGACCAGGCCAAAAAGGCCCAGGCCATCGATGAGGTGCCGATCGGGGCAGTGGCTGTCTACCAGGGCCAGGTGATTGGATGGGGCTATAACTTACGGGAGCAGAGTCAGGATGCCACTGACCATGCCGAAATGCAGGCCATCCGCCAGGCCAACCGCTACTTAAATAATTGGCGTTTGAAAGATGTTGATCTCTACGTTACCTTGGAGCCTTGTAGCATGTGCAGTGGGGCCATTGTCCTGAGTCGGATTCGTTGCCTCTACTTTGGGGCTAGCGATCCTAAGGCGGGAACGTGTGGGTCCTTGATGAACTTGGTCCAAGATCCTAGGCTCAACCACCAAGTCGACTTAGTCAGTGGCCTAAGGGGAGAGGAATGCAGTCAACTCCTCAAAAGCTTTTTTAAGGACCTGCGTAAGCGCCGCAAAGCCGCTTCCCGTAAACCCAGGCCTTAGGGTTTGACAAGTCAGGCAAAATCATGCTAGTATATAGTTTGTCGAAAGACCGTACGACAAAGGCAAGGATGTGAACCGAGTCAGATCCGGAAGGAAGCAGCTATAAGCATTGCTTGTCTTGTGTTGTACGTTATGCACTTATTCAAGGTTGGGACAGAAGTTCCAACTTTTTTATTTTCAAAAAAATGACTAAGAATTTGCCCCTAATCCCTAAGAGCTTGCCTAAAAAACTGGCTTTGACTACTTATTTGAGCGGGAACTATTTTATCTCATTCGTGGATATCTAGGGGGGATTTGGTTATAATGGTTGAGAATGAAGGAAGGGAGGCCATGATGAGTTATCAAGCTTTATACCGGAAGTGGCGGCCGCAGACCTTTGCTGATATTGTCGGCCAAGAAGCGGTTTCAAGGACCTTGAAGAACGCCATCAATCAAGATAAGACCAGCCACGCCTATTTGTTTAATGGACCGCGGGGGACAGGAAAGACCAGTGCGGCTAAAATTTTTGCTAAGGCGATTAACTGTCCCAATCAAAGTGATGGGGAACCCTGCAATCAATGCCATCTCTGCCAAGCTATTACTGAAGGCCGCTTGGCAGATGTGATTGAAATCGACGCGGCCTCTAACAATGGGGTGGAGGAAATCCGTGATATCCGCGATAAGGTCCGCTATGCGCCTACCGAAGCGAATTACAAGGTCTACATTATTGATGAAGTCCACATGCTCTCAACCGGGGCCTTTAATGCCCTGTTAAAAACCTTGGAAGAGCCACCCAGCCGGGTCATCTTCATCTTAGCGACTACTGAAGCACATAAAATTCCAGCGACAGTGATTTCACGGACCCAACGTTTTGACTTTAAGCGGCTGTCTAACCAAGCTATTAAGGACCGGATGGCCTATATCTTAGGCCAAGAAGGGGTTACTTATGAAGCTGAGGCCTTGGAATTAATTGCCCAAGATGCCAATGGGGGCATGCGGGATGCTTTGAGTTTGTTGGACCAGGTGATTTCTTTCTCCCAAGGCGAGATTACCACGGCCATGACCCGGCAAGTGACGGGGATTTTAAGCGATGAGCAAAAAATTGCCTATGTTGAAGCTCTAGGACAAGAAGATACTGACCAAGCGTTGGCCGTTCTAAGGCAGATCCTTCAAGCTGGCCGGGAAGCTAGCCGTTTTGTCGAAGAGATGCTGCTTTTTACCCGCGACCTCTTACTAGCTAAGCAAAGTCAAGGGGCTCAAGACACAGACCTGATGAAAAACTATGACCAGTCCTTCTATGACTTGGCCAAGAGCTTAGACCGTGAATTGATTTACCAAATGATGAAGGAATTTCGCTCGGTCCAAGAAGATATCCGTTTTGCCATCCAAGGTGATATTTATTTAGAAGTGGCTACTATTAAGTTAGCCGACTTGCCTACAGGGGAAAGCAGTTCCTCTAGAGCGGCTATGCAGGCTCCAAGTGATGGGGGAGTTCAGCAATTAGCTCAAATAAAGCAAGAAGTTCAAGCCTTAAAGCAAGAAATCGCCCAAGTAAAAGGGGGGCAAGACCCTTCTCCGGCAAGCCCAGCCCCTGCTAAAGAGGAAGCTAAGCCGGCGAGTGACAAGCGACCGAAAAAGCTCCAAGGCCAATTTAAGCCAGCCTATTCAGCTATCTATAAGACTCTGAGCCAGGCCACAAAGACTGATCTCAACCAGGTCATCAGTGTTTGGTCTCAAGTGGTCGAATCTCTTCCTACCGTCCAACAGGCCCTCCTCCATCAAACCGAGCCGGTCGCTGCCAGCCCTGAAGCCTTTGTCTTGAGTTTTGACTATGAGATTTTCTGCCAAAGGGTCTTTGAGGATAAAGAATTACAAGAGACCGTTGCCAAGCACTTACAAAATCAAATCAACCATCCCGGCCGGATGCTGGTGATGACAAGTGAGCAATGGCAGGAGGCTCGGGGACGCTATGTCAAGGCCTACCATGAAGGGCGCAAGGATGAACTGATCCAGTCCCAAGCCGAGAAAGAAAATAGTGATGCCAGCCAAGCAGACAAACCGGCAAGTCCAGCCCCTGCCCAAGAGCCCGATGCTCATGAAAACCAGGAAGTTGATCAGACCGCTCCACTAGCAGAGCCCAGTTCAGCTTGGCTATCACAGGAAGACCAACAATCCCAAGATCCGCTTACCCAAACCATGGCTGATCTTTTTGGGGCGGACAATGACAATATTACCCTCAGCAACGATTAATCAAAGAAGGAAAGAGGAAATTAAATGGCAAATAATATGATGAACATGCAAAAAATGCTCAAAGAAGCTAAAAAAATGCAAGCAAAATTAGAAGAGTCCCAAAAGGACTTGGAAAAACAAGTCTTTGAAGGCAAAGAACCTTCAGGGATGATTAAAGCTAAGGTAGGCGGCGACCGCCGAGTAAAGGCCATCGAAATGGACCCAGCAGTGATTGATCCTGAAGATCCTGACATGCTCAGTGACCTCCTTATTGCTGCAGTCAATGACGGTTTAAGCAAGGTGGATAGTGCTCAAGAATCGAATATGGGAAACCTTTCTAAAGGCTTTCCCGGCTTCTAGGAACTTGCTTTAAGGAGTGGGGGAGCTCAGACGCAAGCGGTCTGAAGATTTTCCCGCTTTTTTATTTAGAAGGAGTTGAAAGCATGCAATATCCCGAACCGATCGCTCGCTTGATTGATAGTTTTAAGAAATTACCTGGAATTGGAGCTAAGACCGCAGCTCGTTTAGCCTTTTTTGTCCTGGAAATGGACCAAGCCGATGTTAATGACTTTGCCGAGGCCCTAAGCCGGGTTAAGCAGGAAATGACCACTTGTTCGGTCTGCGGTAACGTTACCCAGGAAGACCCCTGTTTAATCTGCCGTGATAATGACCGAGACGGCTCAGTAGTGATGGTGGTTGAAGAGGCCCGCGATGTGATGGCTATGGAAAGAATGCAAAACTACCACGGCAAGTATCATGTCCTCCATGGGGTGCTCTCGCCTATGGATGGGACGGGGCCGGATGACTTAAACATTCGCTCGCTCTTGCAACGCTTGCAGGATACCCAGATTCAAGAAGTCATTATTGCCACTAACGCTACCGCTGAAGGGGAGGCCACGGCGACTTACCTAGCTCGTTTAATCAAACCGGCCCAAATCAAGGTCAGTCGGATTGCCTATGGTCTCTCGGTGGGGGGCGATATTGAATACGCAGATGAGATGACCCTCATGCGGGCCCTTGATGGCCGTCAGGAACTCTAAGAGGAGGATTAGAATGCCAGGTGTATTTATAAGCTTTGAAGGACCGGATGGGTCAGGAAAGACTACCCTAATTAAGGGGCTCAAGGCACGTTTGGACCAGGACTTAAAACAGGCCCCAATTTTTTCTAGGGAGCCGGGTGGTGACCGGATCGCTGAAGAAATTCGTGACATTATCCTCTCTCCAGCGAATACCGAGCTCGATGCCCGGTCAGAGGCCTTACTCTATGCGGCGAGTCGGGCTCAGCACCTGACCAAAAAGATCCGTCCTGCCTTAGCCGCTGGGAATATGGTCCTCTGTGACCGCTATGTGGATAGTTCCATTGCCTACCAAGGTTATGGCCGCAAACTAGGGGGCCAGGCCGTCAAGTTGATCAATGCATTTGCTATCGACGGCTTATTGCCCGATTTAACCCTCTACTGTGATATTTCCGCTGAGGAAGGGATCGCCCGGATAGAAGCCGGCCGGACTGATGAAATCAACCGCTTGGACCAAGAATCCATCGCCTTTCACCGCCGGGTCGTCCAAGGCTACCAAGACCTCTTGAAAGAAAACCCTGATCGGATTGTCCCTATTGATGCTAGTCAACCGGCTGAAGCCATGCAAGCGGCCGCCTATGAGTTGATTCGCCAACGTTTCCCTCAATTTTTTTCCTAGTAGAAAGGACCGCCCTAATGACGCAAGTCTTTGCCATTGAAGAAAAACAAAGCCAACTGGCCCAGTTAATGCGCCAAGTCATCCAGAATGGCCGTTTAGCCCACGCCTATTTATTTGAGGGCAATGCCGGTTCTGGTCAAGCCGACATGGCCATTTTTTTGGCAGCAGCTTTATTTTGCAGTCAAGAAGACAAGCCCTGTGGTCAGTGTGACCATTGTCAACGGGTGATCCGGGGTGACCATAGTGATGTGGAATGGCTGACTAAGGATGCCAACAGTATTAAAATTGACCAAATCCGTGAACTTCAGCACAATCTATCCCTGACCGGCTTAGAAGGCCGGGGCAAGGTCTTTGTGATTGAGGCAGCCGAATCCATGACAGTCCAAGCGGCCAATTCCTTGTTGAAATTTCTGGAAGAACCCCACCAAGATGTCTACATCTTCCTCTTAACCAATAATCGAGAAGCAATTTTACCAACTGTCCAGTCCCGCTGTCAGGTGATCCACCTCCCCTCCCTAGCGGTTGACCAAGCCGTCCGTCTCTTTGTCGATCAGGGGATTGGCAAAGCCCAGGCCCAAATCATTGCCTGGTTGACGACGGACTTGGATAGCGCCTTGGCTCTAAATGACAACCAGGTCTTCCATGACCAGTGCCAGCGCCTGGACCAGTGGCTCCAGCTCATTGTGGCTAGAGACGGGCGCGCCTTTACCATGGTAGCCACCGATTGGATGAAGCTCTCCCGCAGCCGCCAGGACAACCAGCTCCTCTTGCAGCTCTTGACTCTCTTACTCAGGGATTGTCTCTTAATTAAGAGTCAAAGTGACCAGGAGATTTTAGACCAGGTTCTCGTCCGCCCCGATCTGAAGACCAACCGCCAGGCCAAATACCAGGCCTACCCAGAGGGCTTATTTCTTGACCTGCTAAAATTAGTGACCAAGGCGCAAAAAATGATCAAGCAAAATGTCAGTCCCCAGGCCAGCTTGGAATACTTTGTCCTAGAAGCCTGGAACTTAGAGAAGAAATACCTATAAAGCAAAGAAAAAGTGCTTCCGGCAAGTTAGGAAATTTGCCAGAAGCACTTTTTTATAATTTTAGTCTTGATAGTAAAATTGCTTTTTAAAGTCCGAATCAATGGGGCGGGAGAAGGCTAATTCAAAACCTTGGCCCACAAAGCCAAGATGGTCATAGAATTTGCGGGCTTGGCTATCGGCATCACAGACTAAGATCAAGGTCTTTTCAGCTTGCTTGGCTTGAGAATAGGCCCACTCCACCAGCCAGCGGCCAATTTCTTGCTTCTGCCAGTCCTCTCTAACGGTCAGATGGTCGATTTCTAAGTAGTCCCGCGAAGCGATCACTTGCATAGCGGCGATTATTTGCCCCGAATCAAAGACAGCGACCTGGTCAATGTTTGTTTTAAGGAAGGCTTCTTGGTAGTAGCCCTGCATTTCTTCTTGGTAAGTTAAGCCATAATCCCTATCATAGTGGACTTGGAAGGCTAAAAAGGCGGGGAGGCTAGCAGCAGTAATTTCTTCTAATTCAAGCTGGTTGGGCTGGCTTTTGCCCCTAGGAGCCTGGTAGTTGCTTAGACTGACTAGTTCAGTAATCGCTAGCTGATAGCCAGCCTCAGAGAGATAGGCATAAAGTGCATCATCAACCCCTTGGTTCATGGGGAGGTGGATATTGATTTCTGGTAGGTCGAAGTCACTGGCATAGTCCATATACTGTTCCTCTAGGATCAGCCACTCGTCCAGCCCCGGGTTAAAATCCAGGGCCATGAAGTTACTGAGTGGCACATGGCGGGCTGCTTGATTGACAAAGACTTGGTAGAGGTCATTATCCTCATAGTGGCTGATCCAATGGTAGGTGGCATTAAAGTCTAACATACTGGCTCCTTTTTGCTGATTTTATCCTTAGTCTACGGGAAAAAAGCCCAAATGAGAATAGGATTGGCTCGATTTTTTCCTGCCTTTAAAAAGCCATAAAAAACTTGAGTCTCTCCCATCGAAAAAAATAGAATTATGATAAAATAGGTTTTGAGTTTAATGGTCTATCAGAATATGGAATAAGGAATGATAGTATGGAGACAAGAGATATTGTCACTCGCCTCAATACCCTCAGCGAGCAACTGGGCCAAATGCAGACCGAACTAGAGACAATTATCGATGAGTGGGGTAAAGAATTAATCAAAAATCAAGACCTACAGATGGAAAACCACTATTTAAGAGAACGGGTCAACCAATTATTAGCCAATGACCAGCCGGAAGAGAAGGAAGCCGCTCCTGAAGAAAAGGACGGACAACGCTCACCAGCCTTACAGAACCTCTTAAATATTTATGAAGATGGTTTTCATATTTGTAATATTTCCTATGGCCAAAGACGAGAAAACGCTGAGCAATGTATGTTTTGCTTGGATATTCTCTATGGTATGGAAGGTAAGCGGTAGAAAGGGGATTGGATGACGCTATTAGCTAACGAGCGCATTGATCAATTAAGCCAATTTGACCGGGAAATCATCCAAAGTGATGATACTTTTTCCCTGTCGACAGACGCCTTGTTTTTAGCCTACTTTGCCCGGGTGAGAAAGACCAAGAAGCAAAAAATTGTCGACTTCTGTTCTGGCAATGGGGCCATTCCCTTGATCTTATCCGCCATGACCCAATCGCCCATCGAAGCTATTGAAATTCAGCCAGAGTTAGCTGATATGGCCAGACGGTCGGTGGCCTTAAATCATTTAGAAGACCAGATCACTATCCATACCGGCAATATCAAATCCGCCACTAGCCTGGTTAAGCCAGAATCGGTCAATGTGATTACCTGTAACCCGCCTTATTTTAAGGTTTACCCGGACTCTTGGATTAATCCTAATGACAAAAAGGCTCTAGCCCGTCATGAAATCGCCATGACCTTGGAGGATATTTTTAAGCAGGGCAAAGCCTTACTCAAAGATCGGGGACGCTTGGTCTTAGTTCACCGGCCAGAACGTTTGACGGAAATGATCCAAGCCGGACTCAAGTACCGGTTAATTCCTAAGCGCTTGCGTTTTGTTCATCCCAAGGCCGATAAGCCGGCCAACACGCTCTTAATTGACTTCATGAAGAATGGCCAAGAAAAGGGTTTGCAAGTTCTACCGCCCCTCTATGTTTATACTAAGGACAATGTTTATACGGAAGAAGTGAAGGCTTATCTCCACTAAGGATAATAAAGAACCCTGCCACTACATGTATGTCCTTCTTTGTCACGATGATAGCCTCTATACCGGCTACACCACTGATGTCGAGCGGCGGCAAGAAGAACATAATAGTGGCAAGGGAGCCAAGTATACCCGCCCAGCCAGCCGGCGACCCTGTGCCATGGTCTTTGCCAAGGCTTTTTCTAGTCGCCAAGCTGCAACCCAGGCGGAGTATCGCTTTAAACAATTCTCCCGTCTAGAGAAAATTAAACGGCTAAAAGCTTACGGGGTGAGTGATTTCCATTACCGGCCGGGCATCCACTGTCAAAAGGTCGGTCTGGATGAAGAATGAAGGAGAGAAAGAAGGTGAATTCATGCAACAACAAAAAAGTTTTTTGGGTGAAGAGACCAAGGGGAGACTTTATTTAGTGCCTACCCCAATTGGTAACCTGGACGATATGACCTTTCGGGCCCTCAAGGTCCTCAAAACAGTGGACTTGATCCTGGCTGAAGATACCCGCCACACCCAGAAGTTATTGAATCATTTTGAAATTGATAAGCCGCAAAAGAGCTTCCATAAGTACAATACCCAGGAGCGGATCCCAGAAGTTCTCTCCCTCTTGGAAAGTGGCAAGGACCTGGCCCAGGTTAGCGATGCTGGTATGCCAGTGATCTCAGATCCGGGCAGCGAACTGGTCCAGGCTTGCCTAGAAGCGGATATCCCAGTGATTCCCCTCCCAGGCGCCAATGCGGCCTTGACCGGGCTGATAGCTTCTGGACTTAAGAGTGAAGCCTTTACTTTTATTGGTTTCCTAGCCAAGAAGGCCAAGGACCGCCGCCAGCAATTAACAGCCTACCAAAATGCTGGGGAAACACTGATCATTTATGAGTCTCCTTATCGGATCAGTCAGACTATTGATACGGCCATTGAGGTCTTTGGCCCCGATCGGCCAGCTTGTGTGGTCCGGGAATTGACCAAGTCCTATGAAGAATTTAACCGGGGAACTTTGGCTGAACTGGATGCTTATTACCAGGAAAATCCTGTCGTCAAGGGAGAAATTTGCTTCTATATTGAAGGCAATCCCCATCCTAAAACGGCATCGGAACAGTTACAGGCTGGAATTGACCACCTGCCCCTCAAAGGTCAAGTGGAATGGTGGATGGAAGAAGGGAAGTTGTCTTCCAAAGAAGCCATTAAAAAAGTGGCCAAGAATAAAGGCTTAAAGAAACAAGAAGTTTACCAGGCCTACCATGAAATTGGTGGGGAGGCCCCATGATTTTTTACCTAGGAGGTGGCCTACTTCTGGCCATCGCTTTATTACTCTTTATTCTCGCCCCGCGTAATCTATGGGACTCCTGGATTGCTAGTCTGGGACTTATCATCCTTTTTTACGCCATGGGAAAGGACCCCAACTTTGCGGAATCCCAGTGGCTGTCCTTGATCTTTCATGGGATCGAAGTCTTTGTGAATTATATTGCCCCTTCCTTACTCTTGATTTTTGGATTGGCCATGTTTACCTATGCCTTATCCCTTTTTCAAGAAGAACATAACTACCTCCAGCTGGTTATTGGACTAAGTCTGGCGGTTTTCTTAATTCTGGTGGGCCTTGTCCATTATTACGTTCGCTTCAACCCAGAATTGATGGCGGATAAGCATTGGCTGCATATTTTAGACTTTGTGGTCGCTTACTATGTCTTACTTTTGATTAATTTCCTGGTCAATTCTTTAAGACTTTGGTTGATTGAGGATGACCGCAAGCAGGATTATATTATTATCTTGGGCTGTTTATTTAATAGTGATAACACGGTGTCTAAGATGTTAAAGCTTCGCTTGGATGCCTGCTTAGCCTATGTGGGGCGTCAGAAGTTCCTCTACCACCACATTCCTATTCTCATTGTTTCTGGAGCAGCTACAGTAGCAAATAGTGACTGTTCGGAAGCTGACGTCATGGCCCAATACTTGAAAGCCCAGGGCATCCCTGAGGAAAAGATTTGGCGAGAAGACCAAGCCACGAATACCCATGGTAACTTTGCCTACAGTAAGCAACTGATCGAGAGGATCCAACCCGTTAAGAGCGCCCATATTGCTTTTATTACCAGTGCTTTCCACCTTTACCGCAGTCAACTCTACGCCAACCTGGAAGGACTCTACCAAGTCACCGGATTCGGGGCCAAAACCACCCTAAGGGAAAGCTTTAAACATGGGATTCGAGAATTCGTCGCCATCTTATTTATGCACCGCAAGCTGCATTTATTGATGACGGTGGTCATGTTTGGGATTGGTTGGCTCAATTATATTCATTTTGATTAAGATGATTTACTAAGAGAGGAGATATTGATATGCTACAAGAATTTAAAGATTTTATTGCTAAGGGTAATGTGATTGAATTAGCCGTCGGGGTTGTTATGGGGACTGCCTTCACTGCCATTGTGAACTCCCTGGTTAAAGATATTTTAACCCCATTATTAGGGATTATTTTAGGAAACATCGACTTGTCAGCTTATAGTATTGAAGTTGCCGGCGCCACATTTGGTGTAGGGAACTTTGTTAACGCTATTATTTCTTTCTTATTAATTGCCCTGGTGCTATTCTTTATTGTTAAGGCTTTTAGCCACTTCAAACATGAAGAAAAGAAAGTTGAAGAAGCTAAAGCAAGTAATGAAGAAGTCTTATTAACAGAAATCCGTGATTTATTAAAGAATAAATAGAAGCTAGGGATCAAGACGGGAAGCGATCCCTCCATTCTATTGTAGGCAAATAAAAAGCGAAGCTAGTCCAATGGCTAGTTTCGCTTTTTGTTTTATTAGAAGTTAATATAGTCTCCAACCGGGTAGTCACTAGGGTCGAGCTGTAAGCCACTGCCTGTGACCATGGCGGCGAGTTCGTGGCCGATAATCGGACCGGTGGTTAAGCCGCTTGAGCCCAGGCCAGAAGCCACATAAATATGGTCATACTTGGGCAGGGACCCGTAAAAGGGGGCAAAGTCGCTGGTATAGGCTCGGGTGCCGACCTTAATAGCTTGGTAGTCAGAGAAATCGATGGCAGGTAGTAAATCCTGAGCTGTTGTCATGATTTCCTCTAAGGCTTGGAGGTCGGGGGTCAGGTCAAAGCCTTGGTCATTTTCATGCGTAGCTCCTAAGAAGAGCCGTTGACCTTGGTGGGGGATGATGTCCGCTTGGCCTTCGGGCATAATTAGGGGCCACTGTTCAGCCTGATTGATGTGGTCATAGACCAATAATTGTCCTTTTTGGGGTCGGACATCCACACTTTCTGTGTAAGGGGCCAGAATCTCTCCTAGCCATGCGCCTGCTGCGATAATGACCCGGTCATAGCTTTGCTGTTGGATCTTGACCTCCGTCGAGCTGATGGCGTCAATGGAGACTGCTTCAGGGATGACGGTTAATCCCTTATCTTGAGCGGCGCTGAGGAGCTCCTGGCAGAGCAAGTCGCCATCAATGACGGCCGCCCCAGAATCAATTTGAATCAGGTCCTGGTCATAGGTCCACGGTTCTAGGGCAGCTTGGGCCTGGCTAGGCTTTAAGCGCCGAATTTGGCCGATGAGGGGGGCGTTTTCCTTACGCCGGTTGGCAATGGCCATGAGTTCGTCAATCATTTTTTCCCGCTTTTTCAAAAGCCAGGTGGTCCGTTTTTGGTAGGCCTTGGAAGTGATGCCGGCTGCTTGTAAATCAGCGATCAATTGGGGATAAAAATGGGCCCCGGCGTTGGCCATCCGGTACCAAGGCTTATTGCGACGCTTGGAGAACCAGGGACAGATAATACCGGCTGCCGCCTTAGTGGCCTGGCCGACCCCGCTATCGTAGAGGGTAACTTGGTGGTCTGTCTGGCTGAGATAGAAGGCGGTTACCGAACCGACAATGCCTCCACCGATGATGGCTATTTTCATGCTTAATCTTCCCCTTTCTTATCTTCGTCATTGTCTTGGTCATGTTTTGCTTGGCGGGCGGCCTTAAGCTTGGCTTCTTTTTCAGCCTTGGCCCGTTTTTTCTTTTGCGACCGGTAGGAAGCCCGACTAATGAGCGGGGTATTAAAGAGTAAGGTTTCCCAAATTCCTGTTCGATTCGTGGTATCTTCCTCAATTTCACGGTCATCAGTTTCTAAGTCATGGGCGTGTCCCTTAGCCAGACGGACATCATCATCGCTTTCTTCTTCCTGGTCATCATCCAGCTTTTGCTTGTTCTTGCCTGGGCTATTCAAGGCCTTGTCATAGACCAAGTAGCCACTGGCAGCCAGGATGAGTAGGAAGACCAGCCAAATGGGGAGCTTGATGACTAAGACTTGGTAAAGTAAGGAAAAATAAGGAACCAAGCCGATGAGGAGGAGAATGATGGTAATAATGACTAAGTAGACCCAATTATAACCTTCATTCCAAGCATCTCCGTAGTCACTGGACCGGGCGAATTGAAACACAAAAAAGATAAACATGATGGAGAGTAAAAGCTCCAATAAAAGCCCCAGGATACTTAGGGGCAGGGGCATATTGAAGGCCTGTCCTAAAGAATTATAGGCATTGAGGCCTTGGAAAAAGATTAAGAGGGCGTAAAAGCCATATGAAATGACTAGAAAGAGTAGCAGATACTTAGTCAGGGTGTGGGGTTGGTCATGGATGGTGACTAAGTGGTGTTTTCTGATAATCTTACGGGCATAAGCTTCTGCATCATTAGGAAAGAGGTATTTGGGCAAGAGATGGCGGGTTTGGGCCCCTTCCAAGCGGTCAAGGAGTTGAGTCAGGTCTTCATCAATTGTCAGTTGGGGTTCAACATGAGTGTAGAGATAGGCCTGACATTGGAAGAAGTACTGCCGCCAAGGTTGGTCGAGATCTTTGGCTCGATTTTGATTATTGTGGTAGACCTTTTTAGCTTGGTCCTTTTCTTTTTTTAGCGCTGCTTTTTCTTCACTGGTTTCAAACACGTGTATTACTCCTTTATTTAAAAGCATCATTATTAGCTATATTTTAAAGGAAGTCGGTCAAAATAGCTACTCCTCAACTAAAGCCAGGAATTTTTATATTTTCCGCCACTCCATATTTTCTATGCTATAATAATCAATAAAAATTTATAATTATTGTGTTTTCTAAAGGAAAGGAAGGATTTTTGTGAAAATTAATCATCGTTACTTAAATACAGCCCCCTCCATTATTCGCGAGTTTGCTGAAACTTTTGCCCAAATTGATGGTCTACTCCCCTTCACAATCGGGGAACCTGATCTTAACGCCCCTGAAACGGTTAAGGACGCCATCAAAAAGGCTCTAGATGAAAATAAGACCCACTATGCATCAGCTAAGGGTCTGGGAGAATTGGTCGAGGCCATCGTTGCTTATTTTAAACGAACACAAGCTCTTGATTTAAAAGCTGATAATGTGATTATTACCAATGGGGTCACCGAAGCTGTAAAAATCGCTATGGATGTTTTCATTAATGAAGGCGATAAAATTATTGTTCCTTCTCCTTTCTTTGGCCTTTATGAAATGACAGCAGCGATTGCGGGGGCAGAATTGGTAACCCTAGATACCAGCCAAACCGATTTCAAGTTAACCCCTAAGGCTTTGGAACGGAGCTTGGATGCTAACCCAGAGACGCGTTTAGTCCTCTTAAACTACCCGAATAATCCGATTGGGAATACCTATACCAAGGATGAAATTCGCGAATTAGCGGAAGTGATTAAGCGCTATGATGTCTTTGTCATTAGTGATGAAATTTATTCAGACATGATCTATGACCAAGACCATTATTCCATCTACAATGAAATTCCTAACCAAACTATCTACCTCAATGGTCCTTCCAAGAGTTACGCCATGACCGGACTTCGGATTGGTTTCATCCACATGCCTGATGGCTATGTGACTCAAGGCTTGGTTTCCCACCAAACCATGGTTACCAGCGTGTCTACCCCTGATCAACATGGGGCTATAGCTGCCTATAATGCCTGTGATGACTTTGTCGTGGAAGCCCGTGATAAATTTAAGAGTCGCCGTGACCTGCTCTTAGAAGAATTACCTAAGATTGGTTTAGAATTCGTTCACCCAGCTGGAGCCTTCTATATCTTTATCAAGGCACCAGAATCATATAATGGTGATGACAAACAATTTGCCCTTGACCTAGCTCATAAGGCCAAGGTAGGGGTGATTCCAGGCTTTGCCTTTGGTAATGCCGGTAAAGGCTATGTCCGTTTCTCCTACGCCTCTTCTTACGAATCCATTCAAGAAGGATTAAAACGTCTAAAAACCTTCGTTGACCAGCTGGACTAGAGAGTGTGACAGTCACGTCAAAGGGCGAAACCGCTACGCATACTATATCTGTAACTCGCTTCGCTTCGAACAGCTATAGCAACTGGAGGAAACTGTCATAAGCTCAGCTAGTCTGAGCGTTGGCAGTTTTTAGTTGGGTTCGACTTGGCAGACTTGGAGTGATTTCGCAAGTCAGAAACAAGCGAACATTCGCTTTTATTCTGACTTGCTCCAATCATCCAAGCCTAGGCGCCAAGTCTCACACCCTGTGTGAAGTGGACGTTCGTCCTGTGACTGGAACAGGTTTGAAAAGGATGTGAGGAAGGATCAGGGAGGGTGATTCCTTGGAGGAAAAGATGATAAGATCAGCCTGCTGATCGTTCAACTTTTCTGAAAGGACATCCCCCTCACCCTTCCGAACTCAACTATAGAGTGTGACAAGCGCTCATCATCACCATAAGTTAAAAAGCCTTCCCGCTTCAAGTAGGGAAGGCTTTTTTTTACTGGTTAAACTAATCTAAGGCCTTTAACTTACCGGTCTTGGTCATGTCATGGATAGCCTTTAAATCAGGTTCAAAGAGGCTGATCTTATCATGATTCTTCCCGTAATAGAGTTCATTTGGAAAATAGAGACGCTCGTCGCCCAGCTCTTGGCCGGTAAAGGCTCGGATCAGTTGACTGGCTTCCGACAGTTCAATGATGGTTCCGTCTTTTTCCAATAATTCAATCTGGGTCCGAGGGTTCTTTTGGCTGGGATCATAGAGGTCATAGGGCAGGTCATAGTTACTGTTATAGGCAGTATAGTAGTTAACATCGTAGCCCATTTGACTGATCTTCTCTTGGAGATCTTGGGCGGTTTCTGCCTGGCTATTGGAGTCAAAGGTAACCGACTTAAAGGGTTTGCGGTTGATGAAACGCTTGGACAAGTCAACCAGAATCGGGTCATCACTCGTTAAGATCCAGTGTTGGAAGTAGGTTTCCATCACACCGTCATCAACATGGAGATAGTCGGTGAGGGTCCATTCATTTTTCAAAAAGGGTACCAAGAGCGGTGAGTGCTTGATAAAGTACTTGGGATTGTCTTGGTAGAGGTCCTTAGCTCGTTTTAAGAGCCGGTTGAGAATCATTTCCATGGCCCGAGAAACCGGGTGGAAGTAGACCTGCATATACATTTGATAGCGGCTGACAATATAGTCTTCTACCGCATGCATACCGGCATAGTCAAACATAATCCCGCCCTGGTAAGGCCGCATGACCCGCAAGATCCGGTTGAGGTCAAAGGCCCCATATTCAGCCCCGGTAAAGTAGGAGTCTCTTAAGAGATAGTCCATCCGGTCGGCGTCGCATTGGCTCGAAATCAGTTGGACCACTTGGGGGTTGGGGTAGCTGTGGTTGATGACGGCAGCCACTTTATTGGGAAAATCAGGAGAAACTGTAGTCAAGATTCGGTTGACTTCGGTCTCAGGGGAGGTAATGATGGCCCGGGTGACCGCTTCATGGTCAGTACCGAAAAGTTTTTCAAAGGTGTGGGAGAAGGCGCCGTGGCCAATATCGTGGAGGATAGCGGCACAGAGGACCACTAAACGTTCCTGGTCATCCCATAAACCATCGCCAAGCTCTTGACTAGGATAATTGCGCTGGAACTGGTTGACAATCCGGCGGGCGATTTCATACACTCCCAGGCAGTGGGCGAAGCGGGTGTGGTCAGCCCCGTGAAAGGTAAAACTGGTCGTGCCTAATTGCTTAACCCGGCGCAGGCGTTGGAATTCCTTGGTATTAATAAGGTCTAAAAAGATTTGGTGTTGGATATGGATATAACCATGCACCGGGTCACGGAAAACTTTTTCCCGGATCCGGCGGTTAGCTTGTTCAAAAGACATAAATAACTACCTTCCTTTTGTTAAACGTCGGTTACGTTTGATCATGCGTTGGACCTGGTCGTTTAAGATACTTTGGTCTAAGGCTGCCAAGTCAATCTCTTCAAAAGAAGTCCCTAAGTCTTGGCTAATGACTCCCTCCAGGGCCTCAGTCACTTGGTTTGTGCTTTGGAGTCTGGGCAGGCTCGCCTTAAGGTTGGCCATACTGTCGGGGTTAATGATAGGGTACTTGGTTTTTGTCGCTTGGTTTTGCTTACCTAATTGGTAGAAGTTTTTCACCACTTGGCCACGGTAATCTTGTTGGCCATAGAGGGAGAGGTAAGTAAAGATCCCAATGGCCCCGCCAATCCGTCTTTGGGCAATACCGGCGATCTTTTTCCCTGCCAAGCTGACATCAAATTTACCCGGACAGTAGGAATCGCTGACTTCGCCGGTGGTCAGTTGGAGTTGGTAGGGGGCTAGTAAGTCCTGGAGGAGTTGGACCTTGATTTGGTAGGCCTGGTCAATGCTTAGCTTATCTGAATAGCTATGGGGACCCAGGTGGAGGGTATAATTCACTACCCCAGGTTCACTAATGACCGCCAAGCCCCCGGCCGGACGCACCACCGCTTGGTAGGGGGTTTTTTCTTCGACGGCTGCTAGCGCTTGGTCCAGATAGGGCAGGCGGGTGTCTTGCATACCAAGGATTAAAGTGGGGTCGGTGGTCCAGGTGTGTAAAATCAAATCGTAGGGGAGGGCTTCCTTGTTGAGACCATTTAATAGGTAGTCGTCAACAGCAAAAGGGAGTAAGGGCGTCTCCTTGGCATAGTGCACATTGAGACGGGCGATTCTGAGTCTTGGCCCTTGATGAAGATAATTCTTGATTAACATGCAATCCCTCCTCGATAATTTGCCTATATTATAGCATAAAGTGAATAAACAAAGCCCCTCTCAGTGACTAGACAACCAGGAAAAAGTCTTGACTTTATTAAAAAAATTCACCTATGCTATACTCATTGAAGAGAAATAGACTGCTTAGTAACAAACAGTGAAAGAGTAAGAGGTGGACTAATGAGCAGAATGAAGGAGACCATCCATATCCGTGGTGTCAACCACATCCAGCAAGCGGGGGAAAAGCAGGAATTGCTCATCGACCAAAAAGGCACATACTTTGCCCACCCCCACGCTTTCTTTATTGAATATGAAGAAGATTTTCAAGGGGCCAAGAGCTGGGTGCGGTTGAAGTTTGACCACAAGCAGGGCCTAACCATTAAGCGCTCGGGTCAGTCTGTCCAGGCCACGATTCCCTTAGCATTGGGGAAAAGGCAGAGCTTCCTCTACCGGATCAAGGGTTTGCCTAACTTAAGCCTAGCGAGTGAACTGGACCAGATCGAGGTAGAAGAGTTTGAAGGAGGGGGCAGGATTAACTGTCACTACCGAATTTTTGAAGACTTGGACCAAGAATTGGGTCAATATCAATTGCAATTGAAATATACTTATGATGTAGTGTAAAATAGATAGAGTATGACAAATTTTTTAGCCTGAAAGGATGACGCTTGAGTGAACTTACAACGCCTAGACCACCAAAATAAGGAGGAGCTGTCTTTATTAGAAGTGGCTTATGAAATTTTGGCTGAGAGTAATGAAGTTTATGATTTCAATCAATTATTAGCAGCTGTGCAAGAATATCTTGACTTGACCGATGACCAAGTGGCTCAACGCATGGTCACCTTCTATACCGAATTAAATACTGATGGGAGTTTCATTTCCTTGGGTGAAAACCGCTGGGGCTTACGGGCTTGGTACCCAATTGATTCTATTAACGAAGCCATTGTTTCTTCCATGGATGATGAAGATATCAAAGAAAAACATAAGACTTCCCGTCGTAAGAAAGTCAATGTCTTTGATGAAGGCAATGAGGACATGATCGACTACAATGCCGATGATCCAGAAGATGTTGATGCTTATGAAGAAGACTTTGATGATGAGGATTACGATGAAGCAGACTATGACGATGTCGACGTGGATGACGACGATGAAGATAGTGACGAAAATGACGAATTGAAAGATTACCAATCGGACTTGGATGAGTTAGGTGATGATGAAACCGAAGATGACTTAGAAGATGGTCTGGAAGGTGACTTAACCATTCTCGATGATGAGGACTTGGAAGACGAAGAGGAAGACGACCACGACTTCTAAATCTTAAAAAAAGAGTGCGACAGTCACGCTAGAGGACGAAAACACTGGAGAAAACTGTCATAAGCTCAACTGGTTTGAGCGTTGGCAGTTTTTGAAGTGGACGTTCGTCCTGTGACTGGAGCACGTTTAAACAAGTGTAGCCAAATTAAGAGGAGTCTGGGACAAAAGTTTCGGACTCCTTTTGCGTTTGTCGCACTCTAGTTGAGCTCGGACGCCAGCCTTGAAGTTGCTTCAGAAAATCCCAACGCACAGGTAGTTGAGTTCAGAAGGGGGAGGGGATGTCCTTTCAGAAAATCTGAACGATCAGCAAGCTGATCTTATCATCTTTTCCTCCAAGGAATCGCCCTCCCTGGTCCTTCCTCTCATCCTTATAGCTGTGCTTATGGTATTTTCCTCCAGCAATTCAAGTCTCTGACGGCGTCCTCACATCCTTTTCAAACCTGCTCCGGGTGCAAGGCAAGCGTCCACTTCACTAAAGGTCAACGAATTCTCTTTGAGAATTCGTTGACCTTTAGCTCCAGTTGCTATAGCTGTAGGAAGCAAAGCGACGTACAGATATAGTATGCGTAGCGGTCTTGCCTTTTGGCGCACCCGTCGCACTCTTTTTTCTTCACAAAGTCTTTTTTAGGAGGATGACTGGGATTTTCTCGATTTAGTTGCTAAAAAGGCTAAATTTTTTATTAAGAATTTTTTGGAGGCTTTTACCGGGGACTGAACTGGTGGATGTTCTTGTGATCGATTTCGTTAGTTGGAACTTATTTTGCCTGATAGGACACTAGGCTTGATAGCAAGGGCTTTTAGGAGGAGAAAGAGATTGAATCAGCTTTTATTTTTACTTTTACTAAGAAAAGGGTTTAAGCCGGAATAAGTTAAAAGCGAGAATACATCGATATAGACTGACTTGGTATTTTAGTATACAATAAATCAGTATAATTATTTTACCCCCCAATCCTCAAATCCTCACTTGTGAAAGGAATTTTATCAACGAAATGAAAAAATTTATTATCGAAGGCGGACGACCACTTAGCGGAGAAGTCTTAGTTTCTGGGGCTAAGAATAGTACAGTGGCGCTGATTCCTGCTGCTATTCTGGCAGATAGTCCTGTTGTCTTAGAGGCTGTTCCAACGATTGATGATGTTGATTCGCTGATTAGTATTTTAAGAGATTTTAATGTGAGTGCTGATTTTCAAGAGCACGTCCTACGTATTGATCCCAGCCAAATGGAAAATGTTCCCATGCCTGAAGGGAAGATTCAAAGTCTGCGGGCTTCCTACTATTTTATGGGGGCCTTACTGGCTAAATATGGCGAGGGCACCGTGGGGCTGCCGGGTGGTTGTTCCCTGGGCCCCCGTCCCATTGACCTCCATATTAAAGGTTTTGAAGCCCTAGGTGCTAAAATTGAAAGCGAAAATGGGGCTATCCACTTTTCCACCCCTAACGGCTTAACGGGAGCTGATATCTATTTAGATGTTGTCAGTGTCGGAGCGACTATTAATATTATGTTGGCGGCTGTCAAGGCTAAGGGGCAAACTGTGATCGATAACGCCGCCCGGGAGCCTGAAATTATTGACGTAGCCACCCTCTTAAATAAGATGGGGGCTAACATTAAAGGGGTAGGGACCTCAACTATCCGGATTGAAGGGGTTGACCACTTACACGGGGTCAGCCATGCCATTATCCCAGACCGGATTGAAGCGGGAACCTATCTCACTGCCGCTGCCCTGGTTGGCCAAGGGGTTTATGTGAAGAACGTGATCTTTGAACATATTGAAGGTTTAGTGGCCAAGATGGGTGAAATGGGCGTCAAGATGGATGTTTACGAAGACAAGATCTATGTCCATCCCCAAGCGGATGACCTGGAGATGGTCAATATTAAAACCGCGGCTTATCCCGGTTTTGCGACTGACCTTCAGCAACCGATAACCCCACTCTTAATTACTGCCCATGGGAGTGGCGTGATCGAGGACACCATCTATCCTAAACGGGTCAACCATGTCCCTGAATTACAACGGATGGGAGCCGATATCCATGTGGTAGACGACACCATCCATATCAAGGGTCCTAAGTCCTTAACCGGTACCAAGGTCACTGCCTCTGATCTTAGAGCAGGGGCTTGTTTGATCAATGCCGGCTTGGCTGCTTCTGGACGGACCGACCTCTACGGGGCGGAGCACATCTTACGGGGTTACGATAACATTTGTGAAAAATTACAGAAATTAGGAGCCAAGATCGACCTGGTTGATATCGATGACTAGGGGCCTTTACTCCTTTAAGAAAGGGTGCCTATGACTAAGAAGAAAGCAAAATTTGAAAAAGATGAGCTCTTAACCTGGGAAGATCTGGAAGGCCTCACCCTCAAGCAAATCTATGACTACGCCAAGGAATATAAGATTCCTTACTACAGTCAAATGAATAAAAAGGAACTGATTCTAGCCGTTATCCGGGCCCAAGAAAAAAGCCAGGGCTATTTTTCAGTGGAGGGCATTCTGGATATTACCGGTAACGAATTTGGTTTCTTGCGCCCGATTAACTATTCCCCCAGCCAAGAAGACATTTATATTTCTAATTCCCAGATGCGCCGCTTTGGCTTACGGAATGGGGATTTGGTTTCAGGGACAGCCCGGCCGCCTAAGAACAATGAACGCTATCTAGGCTTGATGCATGTCTATGGGGTTAACGGCAAGGATCCTGAAGAAGCTAAACAGCGCTCGCATTTTCCAGCCTTAACGCCTATCTATCCTGACCAGGCCTTGCGTTTGGAGTCAGCGCCTAAGCGCCTATCTACCCGGATGATTGACCTCATCGCCCCAGTCGGTTTCGGCCAAAGGGGCTTAATTGCGGCCCCTCCCAAGGCAGGCAAGACGGTTCTCTTAAAAGAAATCGCCAATGGGATTAGTGAAAACTATCCTGAGGCCGAATTAATTATTCTCTTAATCGATGAACGTCCTGAGGAAGTGACTGACCTCGAGCGCAGTGTCCAAGGGGAAGTGGTCAGCTCGACCTTTGACCAAAAACCTGATAACCATGTCCGGGTAGCGGAATTGGTCTTGGAACGGGCCCGGCGTTTGGTCGAAGATAAGCGGGATGTCATCGTCTTGATGGATTCTATTACCCGTCTGGCCCGGGCATATAACTTGATTGAGCCGCCTTCCGGTCGGACCCTATCCGGAGGTCTGGACCCGGCTGCCTTATACGGCCCCAAGCGCTTCTTCGGTTCCGCCAGAAATATTGAAGATGGTGGATCTTTGACCATCCTAGCGACGGCCTTAACCGATACCGGGTCCAGGATGGATGACATGATTTATGAAGAATTTAAGGGCACCGGCAATATGGAATTACACTTGTCCCGGCAACTGGCCGAGCGGCGGATTTTCCCAGCTATTGATATTAAGAAATCCGGCACCCGCAAGGAAGAACTGCTCTTAAGTGACCAAGCCCTAGAAGCTCTCTGGCAACTCCGTCAAGGCATGCAGGGCAATAGCCAAGAGTATACCGAGAGCTTCATCCATGAGTTATCGCAAACCCAGACTAACCAACAATTTATCGAACGCTTAGCATCTTTTGGTCAAGCCTTGAAAGAAAAATAAAAAAGTCTTGAAATCAAAAAAACTCTGTGATAGTATATTGCTGTTATGTAAAAATAATCTCTAAATTGAAAAAGATTTAGGGCGCAAAGGAGAGTAGACGACTAATGAAACAAAATATCCATCCAGATTACCATCCAGTCGTTTTTATGGACACAAGTACAGGTTTTAAATTCCTATCTGGTTCCACAAAAACTTCTGATGAAACCGTTGAATGGGAAGACGGTAACACTTATCCATTGATTCGTGTGGAAATTTCTTCCGACTCCCACCCATTCTATACCGGACGTCAAAAATTCACCCAAGCCGATGGACGTGTGGACCGTTTCAACAAGAAATACGGTTTCGCCGACGCCAACGCCAAGAAAGACTAATAAGATTACAAGAAGGAGCTTGCATTTATGCCAAGCTCTTTTTTTATACTTTGAGAGCTCCGCTCCTAAATTTTTAAGGATTTACTTAAACTTTTTCTATAAAAGTCTTTACTTCAACTTCCTGACTTGTTTTTTTATAATAAGTGGGTAATAATTAGAACGATTTCGTTATGAAGAATAAAGGAGTTATTATGAAGAAGATTAACTGGAGTCGCATATTGGGAATTCTCCTGATTCTTGTAGGAATCGGCTTTATCATTTACCAATATGTTCCCGCTGTGCAAGTGTATATTAACCAAAAAACTTATGCCCTAAGCAATGTCGACCGTGACCAAGTTCTCAAGAACCAGGAAGATAACTCAGGGAACTACGACCCTAACCAAGTGACTATGGTAACCCCTGAAATGGTCCGGGCAGCCCGGAAACGAATCCGTGAAGGCAGTGACGAACTCAATGTGATCGGAGCCTTGGCTATGCCCAAACAAAATATTTCGATTTCGGTGATGAATGGTTTAAGTGAGAGTGTCCTTTTAAGTGGAGCAGGGACCTTTTACCCCAACCAAGAGATGGGGGTCAATAATTATCCCTTGGCCAGCCATAATATGGATGCCATAGCGCCAGGCTTGTTGCTCTCCCCTATGGTGGAAAATACTTCTTTAGGGGATAAAATTTACTTGACTGATATGAAGAACATTTATGAGTATGAAACCTTCTATGCCCAAAAAACCGATCCTAGCCGGGTAGACATGGTGACGCTTGAATCCAAGGAACCGATAGTGACCCTGGTGACTTGTGAAGAATCCACTTCCGCCGCCATGCGTTATATCGTCCAAGGGAAACTGGTTAAACAATGGCCTTTTGAGAAGGCTCCTAAAGAAGTGATCGAATACTTCAGCTAAGCAGCTTCTTAACAAAAAAACTGCCTCCTGTCATATGGACAAGGGGCAGTTTTTTGATTGTCGCGATTACATAAATAAACTTCTAATTAATAATCCGATAATTAAACCCACCACAAAGATTAAAATATAGCGCAGGGTATTGTTATTATTCTCTTTCATAAGTTTTCCTCCTCTTAATGAATGGCTTTTTATTACATAATTGTTACATCCTTACCCTAACAAAAAAACAGCGCTTTCAAAGAATTTTACTCATTGAGTATTTACCTCTCCCGGCTAGTCATTAAATGAGCATAAGCCTGACTAATCTGGACTAGCGGATGAAATTTGGCATTAAACACAAGCAAAAAACACCTTAAGAAGGCTTGATTGAAGCAGTCTTCTTAAGGTGTTTTGCCGTCTGACTCGAGCGATTGTTGGTGATTTATTTCTTTTCCAAGTCTTTGAGGTAGACCTGGGCCAGGTCACGGTAACTTTCCTCTGGGTGCTGGCTAAAGTAAGTGACCCATTTTAAAAACCAGGTCTGGTTGGGATGGCGCCAGTAACGTTGGAGGAGCCTGTCTAAATCAGCCACACCATTGAGGTGGAGAAAGGCGGCGTTAGCCCGGTGGTAGCTGTCGATCGGGGGAGCGGGTAGGGGAAAGTGCCGTTTTTGTCCCAGGCCAAGAAAAGTCTCAAAGTCCTGGGCCAGTAAGAGTTTTTGCCCTGTGGCAAAATTTTGATAGTAAACTTTTGGTTCACTCCGGCTTCCCTTTAAGTCATCGGGGAAGGCCAAGTAAGCCACGGCGGCCTGGTCTTCATAGAAGATAATCTCCTGGTCGCCTAATTCCTGGGAAAATTGGAAGGCCTCTTGGTCCAAAAGGTTGGGTACCAGGTAGGGGCGGTTGACGGGCCTGGGGTAGAGACCGGCAATATAGGGAATGTAGACGGCATCTAGGGCGTCGGGGCTGGGTTTAGGACTCTTGAAATAGCCCTTAGAGCTATAGCCACCATTCACCTGGTTGACTAAATTGTGGTAGGCGATAGGGAGGTCATGGACCATGATCGCTCCTTTGATGGGGGTTTGAGAGAGATAAGTATAGTAATGTTTTTGGAAGGGGAGGGCGAGCAAGTGAATATTATGAGCGCCTTTCATAAAAAGATGTGTCACTCCTGTCTAAAGTTTGGTATCATTATATGGTACTGTGAGGAGGGAGCTGGTGGTTATGAATTATATTTATATTTTGCTTGATCCAACAAGTAATCATGTAACCAGTCGTGGTCTGGGGGTTTTGCACCTAAAAAAGGCCATGAAGAAGTTGCCCCGTAATTTAGTGCTCCTGTCTAGCCCTAAAGATATGGGCTCCTTTGATGATTATACACGTTTTGAACTGATTCGCGGAGAAAAAAGCGTTTCTGATTTCTTGATTGAACAGGAAAGCGTGGCTCATCCCCATGTCAAATGGATTGATTATGATTCTCAGGAGTTATTGCATCAGTTAGATCCCGGTGAAATTGCCGAAATGCTCTATTTGAGTCATGCCAACCGGCACTGGCATTCACCCTTCTTCTATAAATTGCAGAATAATTATGTCTGCCTACCCATGGAAAATCATCTGGTAAAGGTTTATTATCGCTATATCAATGAATTTTTCTATCAATTGGCACTTAGAATTAAAGCCTGTGTGGAAGATAGCGGGGTAGGTAAGCGGCCACTGTTTTTCTTAAGCAGCTCTTTAAGCACTAAGGAAATCCCCCTCCCCTCACTGGAAATAATAGAAGAATTACGACCCTTGCTTTATGAAGGGGCTATTTTTGATTTTTCTAAGGTGGATTGGGCCCGGCAAAGTGACCTAGTTATTCCGATTTATTTGGTAGAGGACCAAGTGGATGAAACCATCAATCGACTATCAGAGGCCAAGTTATTAGCCAAGCTGACCTATGATTCAGCTAAGGGTTGGTCGATTAAAGAACTTTCGAACGAAATATTTGGAGGCTAATTATGAAGATTGTCTTACTATACGGAGGACAAAGTGCTGAGCATGATATTTCTATTATGACGGCGCAATCAATTATTAAGCATATTAATTATCAAAAGCATACTTTGTTGCCTGTCTACATTACTCAGGCCAATCAATGGATTAAGGGGCCGGCGATTGACCAAGCTCCAGAAGCGGACCTTCCGCTCCGCTTTAACTCTGAATTGGACACTAATGACCCTGAACATGGCGACTTAGTCAGTCCTTGCCAAGTCTTTAACGGGGAAGAAGTCATTGCTTTTCCAGCCTTACACGGTCCCCACGGAGAAGATGGTAAGATTCAAGGCTTATTTGAAAGCTTGAATGTGCCTTATGTGGGCGCGGGTGTTCTCGCTAGTGCAGCGGGCATGGATAAAATTATTTCCAAACAGCTCTTCCAACAAGCGCAAATTCCCCAAGTGCCTTTTACCTCATTGACACATTTTGAATGGGACCAAGAACGGGCCAAAAGCCTCACCCGGATTGAAGGGGAATTGGTTTATCCCATCTTCGTCAAGCCCGCTAACCTCGGGTCCAGTGTGGGGATTTCCTGTGCCAATGACCGGGAAGAATTAATTCAAGCCATTGAGTTGGCCTTTAATTATGACCGGCGGGTAATTGTGGAACAAGGAGTAGAAGCCCGTGAGGTAGAAGTGGCCGTGCTCGGTAATGATGCCATTGAAACCTCAGTGGCCGGGGAAGTGGTCAAGTCTAAGAGTTTCTATAACTACGAGGAAAAATACATCAATAATACCGTAGAATTAGCCATTCCTGCTGACCTCCCTGGTGAGATTATGGATAAGATCCGTGCTTACGCTGCTAAGGCCTATGCGGCCATTGATTCTAGTGGCTTAACCCGGGTGGACTTCTTTGTCACCCATAATATGGATATTTACATCAATGAAGTCAACACCATGCCTGGCTTCACCCAATGGTCCATGTATCCATCCTTATGGGAAGCCACTGGTATTCCTTATGACCAATTGCTGGAAAGATTAATCCAATTAGGCTTAGAACGTTTTGAAACTTATAAAGGATTGAAAAATGAGCAGTGATCAGATGAAAGCATTAGCCATCAATGAGATTGTCAAAGCCGTTGGGGCCCTGGACTATGACTCAAGGTCCGCCCATGACTTGATTACATCGGTAGCCTTTAATTCTAAAGAAATAAAGCCAGGGGGCTTGTTTATCCCCCTCAAAGCGGCTCGGGATGGTCACGATTTTATCCAAGATGCCATCGACCATGGGGCCCAAGCCACCTTGTGGGCCAATGATCCCGCCGATGCGCCTAGCCAGATCCCGGTTATCCAGGTGGAAGATACCTTCACCGCCTTTGTTGATCTGGCCAAATATTATCTAGGTCTCATTGGGCCTAAGGTGATTGCCGTTACCGGTTCCGCTGGCAAGACCACGACTAAAGATATGACCGCGGCTACCTTATCAACCACCTTTAATGTCTATAAGACCCAGGGCAATTATAATAACCAGCTGGGTGTTCCCTTTACTATCCTCTCCATGCCGGAAGATACTGAAGTTTTGGTAGTCGAAATGGGGATGTCAGGACCTGGTGAAATTCGTTTC
Organism: Aerococcus urinae; assembly: GCF_001543175.1. Taxonomy (NCBI): domain Bacteria; kingdom Bacillati; phylum Bacillota; class Bacilli; order Lactobacillales; family Aerococcaceae; genus Aerococcus; species Aerococcus urinae. The sequence goes on along the minus strand of NZ_CP014161.1, from coordinate 1,581,388 downwards.
CTCGCCCAACTCTGTCCCATGGATGTTGCGGTGATTACTATGATCGGGGAGAGCCATATTGAATTTCTCGGCTCGCGGGAAAATATTGCCAAGGCCAAGCTAGAGATCCTAGAAGGCTTAAAGGAAGACGGCACCTTCATTTACCCAGGCGACGAGCCCCTGATTGACCAAGCGGTGGTCGAGATGCCGGAAATCAAAAAGATCCGGGTAGGACTGGATGACTCTGAGGATGTCTATGCCGAAAATATTGTCAATGAGCGCGAGCATACTCACTTTTATACCAACTTGTCCCCCAATGTGGAATTATCCATTCCCGTGAGTGGGGATTATAATGTGAAGAATGCCCTCATGGCCTGTGCGGTAGCTTATAGCCAAGGCTTAGCGGTGGAACAAATTAAGACACCCCTGAGTCAATTTAAGCTGACGGCTAACCGCAGTGAGTGGTTATTGGGTAAGGATGACATCCAAATTCTCAACGATACCTATAACGCCAACCCCAGTGCTATGCGGGCAGTTATCCGTAATTTCTCACAATTAGAACGTCCCGCTGTCACCAGCCATAAGGTATTGGTCTTAGGGGATATGTTAGAATTAGGTAAGTACAGCGCCAGCATGCATGCTAGCATTGCTGAGGAGATTGATAGCCCGCATATTGACGGGGTCTATCTCTATGGTCAGGAGATGCAAGCCTTGGCGAGAGCTCTAAAGGATAAGGGCTATCCCGAAGACAAAATTCATTACTATCCTGAAGATAAGGCCGCTTTAATTAAGGACTTATTAGACCAAGTTCACTCCCAAGACCAAATCCTGGTCAAAGCCAGCCACGGTATGGGACTGGCTGAAGTGGTTGCTGCCTTAAAAGCTTAAGGATAAAAAGCTTTAACCAGCAATTTTATGCAATTCGTGCTATACTAGAACAAGTGAATACACCAAGAACATAAGAGCTCGCCTTATGCAGGCGACTCTTTTTTAATAATAAGGAGGAATCTCTTCGTTAATGAAATTTGAAGAACTTAATTTAGATCCTAGACTGCTTCAAGCGGTTAAGAATATGGGCTTTGAAGAAGCCACCCCCATCCAAGCACAAACCATTCCCTACGCCTTAGAAGGACGGGATGTTTTAGGCCAAGCTCAAACCGGTACCGGAAAAACCGCTGCTTTTGGCCTCCCCCTCTTAGAAAAAATCGACCACCATACCGATCACATCCAAGCCTTGGTGATCGCCCCAACCCGGGAACTCGCCATCCAAAATGGCCAAGAACTTTATCGCCTGGGTAAGGAAAAAGGCGTTCGCACCGTTAATGTATACGGTGGGGCCAATATCCGTCGGCAAATCCACCAAATTAAAAAAGGCGCCCCTGTGGTAGTGGGAACGCCAGGCCGGTTAATTGATTTAATGAAACGCAAGGTCTTAAACCTAAACTTTATCGAAACCTTGGTTTTAGATGAAGCTGATGAGATGCTTAATATGGGCTTTATCGAAGACATTGAAACCATTATCCGCGCGACGCCGTCCAACCGGCAAACCTTGCTCTTTTCAGCCACCATGCCTAAGGAAATCCAACGCATTGGTGAGCATTTCATGCAAGATCCGGTAACGGTCAAAATCGAAGCCAAGGAAATGACCGCAGATACCATCGACCAGTACTTTACCAAGTGTCATGACCGGGAAAAATTTGATCTTTTGACTCGCTTCATTGATGTTAGCCATGCCAAACTGGCTATTGTCTTTGCTCGGACCAAACGCCGGGTCGATGAAGTCAGTCGCGGACTGATTGAACGCGGCTACCAGGCCGAAGGAATCCATGGGGACTTATCCCAGGAGAAACGCTCCAGTATTATGAAGGACTTTAAAGACGGCCGTTTGGAAATTTTAGTGGCTACTGATGTGGCGGCCCGTGGCTTAGACATTAGTAACGTAACCCATGTTTATAACTATGATATTCCCCAAGACCCTGAAAGCTATGTCCACCGGATCGGCCGGACGGGACGGGCAGGTAAGGGCGGTATGTCCATTACCTTTGTCTCAAATCATGAAATGGGTTACCTGCGTACTATTGAAAACTTAACCCATAAAAAAATGTCTCCTCTCCGTCCACCAACGGAAGAAGAAGCCTTCACTGGGCAAATCAAGCAATCTCTAGCTGCGGTGGAGGAACTCTTAGAAGAAGACCGTGATGACCAATATGAAGAAGTGGTGAACTACCTCAGCGAAAACTATACGGCTGAACAATTAGCCCTGGCTGTGGTTCGCTCACAAATGAAGGATAAAAATGATGTCAAGGTGTCCATCACGCCTGAGCGGCCTTTAGGGCGGAAACGTTCCGACAAAAACCGTGGCAAGTCCCACTCTAAGAACCGAGGCCAGCATAAGGGGAGAAATCACCACTCCAAGCCAAGACCTAAAAATAATAAGGGCCAAGGCAAGTCTAAGCACACTGGCAACAAAAAACGCAGCCAGGCTAAGAAAGGCAACAAGCCGGCTAAAAACCAATCCACTAAGCAATCATTTACCATTCGTTAAAGGACAGCCGACCATGATCAAAGGAATTGGTACCGACTTAGTTGACATCAAACGGATTGAAAAAGCGCAAAAACAGCGCCCTGATTTTGCCAATCGGGTATTAACAGCAAGTGAACGAGAGGCCATGGAAGCTAATAGCAGCTGGAAGCGTCAGATGGAATTCCTTTCGGGACGCTGGGCGGCTAAAGAGGCCTTTGCCAAGGCCTTGGGGACCGGCATTGGCCTATCCCTATCCTTCCAGGACCTGGAAATATTAAATGACCAAAAGGGCCGCCCCTGCCTGAATACCGCCGCCTATTCGGGCAAGATTTTTCTTTCGATCACCCATACCGATGACTATGCCCAAGCCTTTGTGGTCTTAGAAGAATAAAGAATGCTAGAACTACAGTCTCCGGCAGCATTTTGCCGATTGGCTGTAGTTTTTTGTTTATTCATTTTGCTTTTTTATTTATTATTTCTTTAATTACAATCTGATCTGTGCTAATTTTACTAGGAAGGAGGAAGGCTATGAATCTTTATATTTTACTGTTTATCTTTGGCATTAACTTAATTTACATTATGCTCAATACCATCCGTACCCTACTAGCCATGCGGGGCTACCGGTCCATTGCGCCCTTTATCGCCATGATTGAGGTAACCATTTATACCATCGGGCTCTCGGTGGTCATGAAATACCTGGATACCCCCATCTACCTGGTGGTCTATGCCCTAGGTTACGGGATTGGGATTTACCTGGGCATCCTCTTAGAGGATAAGATCGCTCTTGGCCACGCGGTGATTCAGATTTTTACCCAGTCGACGGATAATCATTTAGCCCAAAGTCTGCGCCAACAGGGTTATGGGGTGACCGTGCAGACCGGTTATGGTCGGGATGGTGACCGCTTAATCATGACGGTCTTAACTCCGCGGTCCAGAGAACAGCAAGTCTGCCGTACCATTGAAGCCATTGATCCCAAGGTCTTCTATATCTCTTATGATGCCAAGTATATCCACGGTGGCTTTTGGACCAAGCGTTTGCGGCCCAGTCTTCCCCATCCTAGAAAACCCATGAGGAAAAAAAGTAAAAGGCAGGGGGAGGATGAAAGCAAGGACAAGGGAGACTAAGCAATCAAAGCCACTTGCTAAGAACTTTCCTCGGACGAGGCCCGAGCTTGTGTGGGATTGGAAGAATAAAATAGTAGAAAGCATGTTTTCTGTTATATCTTAGTGAGCCCCTAGAGTCAAACTTGAAAAAGTTAAACGACTCTAGGGGTTTTCCTGTTTTCTTATGGCAATTGACAAGGAGGAAGACTCTGTATATAATCATTAAATTAATTTAAAAGTAATCAAAAATTCAGGCTCAGTGATGATTAGAAATCGATGATTAGTGGTCCAGGAAAGTGATTTCTGGTCAGTTTATTTAAACAAGCGAAAAGAGGGAATTGCTTATGGGAGGAAATAAAAAGTTAGCTTTAAGACAGGGTCTGCCTTTACTGGCAAATTACGGGGTCTCCTTAATTGGGGGATACCCTTTACTTATTTGCTATCAATTGGTTCCTCGTTTCTCAAACTCAAAATACGGCTTTATTAGGAAAAATAAATAGTATTAGCACTTCAATTTTATTGTTTTCCAATCTTCTAGTCGGCCCGCTTGTTGATCAACTGAATCGAAAAAAATTATTAATCTTTTCAGACTTAATGAGCTTTATAGCTTGCTTAGTCTGCTCTGTATTATATAAAGATTATCTTGCTGATCAATTGATATTAATTCTTACCAGTGCGATTTTGAGCCTTGCTTTGGCCATCAATTCCCCAGTCGCCAAGGTGTTCACGATTATACAAAAGCATAGCGACCAGGAGTTTTTAGGCCGAGTATTTTCATTGCTCTTTGTTTTCAGCTCTTTATTTTCACCTTTAGCTAATGTTGTATTTGGCAAGATCATTCCCCTCATCCAATGGCAGAGCTTTACTTTAGCTGGACTAGGGGTAGTTGTTGTTTCCTATAGCATCAAGAAGTTCTTTTTTGCGGGAGAATAAAGCCTTCTTTTTGAAGAAATAATTGTGTTACAATGGGGAGTGCGTTGTTCGAAACCATCCAACGTAAAAAAACTAGGAGGAAAAATACTATGCAAGAGAACAAAACCCGGCCCTTAGTGATTAATGCCCTAGTGGCGGCGATTTATGTGGTGATCTATTTTATCGCCCCTCAAATCGCCTATGGACCGATCCAATTTCGCTTATCTGAAGGGCTGAACCATTTGAATGCTTTTGACCGCCGCTATAAATGGGGTGTGGTGGCAGGTGTCTTCATTGCCAATTTCTATGGTTTTGCCAATGGTTTAGGTTGGTATGACCTGGTCTTTGGGACCTTCCATACCGTCATCAGTTTCTTAATCTGTGATTGGATCTATCCTAAGCTCCCTTCGGTTAAGGCTCGCTTAGGAGCAACGACAGTGATTTTCTCGTTGATGATTTTCATTGTGGCTTTTGAACTGAATCTAGCCTTCCAATTGCCTTTCTGGTACACTTACTTCACCTTAGTGGTCAGCGAGCTGATTGTTTTAGCGATCACAGCGCCACTAATGTACTGGATCGACCGTCAAGTCCACTTCCACGAAAAAATTGCTTAATATAATTGAATAAAGAATTTGTATTTGAAGCTAGGCTTTGTCCTAGCTTTTTTTATCCAGATTTTTAAATAGGATATATTCAAAGGGTATATAAAATCAATAAAGAAAATGAGACTAACTCTTGATGTCTTTTTCTAAAAAAGGGAATTTTTTCAAAAAAATTTGGGAAAAGACTTGCTTATTACCTAGCGTCATAAGCTAATCTACAGGCAGAAAGGAGGAAAAGCAATGCTTAATGATGAGAAGAAAGGAAGTGAACCTGTGGCAACTTATACAAGTGGTGAATTGGCTAAATTAGCGGGGGTGACTGTGAGAACGGTCCAGTACTACCACAAACGCGGTCTGGTTTTTCCAACCAGTATTTCTGAAGGGGGCCGCCGCTTATATTCCGAAGGCGACCTCAATCAAATGAAGACGATCTGTTTTTTGAAGGACCTGGGCTTTTCCTTAGACGATATCAAACAGGTCTTAGATGAGGACAATGCCCGGGACTTGATTGATTTATTAATCGACCAACAGATCCAAGCCTTGGAGCTTAAGCGCCAGCAAGAAGAAGTTCAGCTTGACCGACTTAGAGCCCTGCAAAAAAGCCTCCATTCATTTACTGATCTTTCCGCCACCGGTTTATCGAGCATTGCCAAAATGATGAATAAACGCAAACATGTTCAACAATTACATCTCTTTATCCTGTTAACGGCCCTGCCGATTAGCCTCTTAGCAGGTTTGGCGATTTTCTTACTCCTGACCCAGGGGAACTTTGCCTGGATGGCCCTTTATTTTATCCTGGCGATTCCTTATGGTTTGGGCATTAGCCGTTATTATTTCAAGCAGGTGGCCTATATTTGTCCGGAATGCCATGATGATTTTCAGCCGGACTTGAAGGCGGCCATCTTTGCTAAACATACCCCCTATACCCGGAAACTAACCTGTCCGCATTGCCACTACCATGGCTATTGCGTGGAAACTCTCGCTCAGAAAGAAGGAGACCATTATGAATAATGTGAGTGAATATTTACCCTTTTTAATTCCCGTTATCGTCTTACAAGTTGCTTTGTTAGTTTACACCCTCCACCATATCCTCACCCATAAGACCTATAAAAGAGGGGGGCGGACCTTCTGGTTGGTCGTGGTGGTCGTCTTTATGCAATTTGTTGGCCCTATTCTCTATCTACTATTTGGTAAGGAGGAGGACTGATGGCAATTTTGACCTTGGACCATGTGACCAAAAAATTCGGTGGTCATACCATCCTTGATAATTTATCCTTGACGGTTCCCCAGGGCAGTGTCTTTGGTTTTATCGGAAGAAACGGAGCGGGGAAGACCACGACCATGAAACTTATCCTAGGCTTAATGCCTGCCGACCAGGGGCAAATTTTTGTTAAAGGTGAGCGGGTCAGCTATGGCCAGACCCAAACCAACCGCTATATCGGCTACCTTCCGGACGTGCCGGCCTTTTATCCCTTTATGAATGGGGAAGAATACCTGCGCTTTTTAGGGCAAATTGCTGGTATGTCTGTCAGGGATGCCAAGAAAAGGAGCCAGGAACTTTTAGACCTGGTAGGCCTAGCCCAAGATAAGCAACGGATCAAGGGCTATTCGCGGGGAATGAAGCAGCGGCTAGGGATTGCTCAAGCCTTAATGGGACGGCCACAATTATTAATTTGTGACGAACCTACCTCCGCCTTGGATCCCTTGGGGCGGCGCGATATCTTAGCGATTCTCTCTAATATCCGTCAGGAAACCACGGTGCTTTTTTCCACCCATATCTTGTCAGACGTGGAAAAGGTCTGTAGCCATGTGGCCCTCTTAAACCAGGGGCAGATTGCCTTAGCTGGGCCGCTGGAAGCTTTGACCCATCAGGTGGGTGGACCCAGCTACCAGGTCGAACTGGATCAGGTTGAAGACCGCTTAAGCTTTCAGACGGCCTTTCCTAAGAGCCAACTCAACCAGGCAGGTAAGTTACGCTTTTCTAGCCAAGATTATCCCTTGAAAGTAGTCTTAGCCTGGTTGGCTGACCAAGATTTAGCGCTCAGGCAAGTGGAGCGGGTGGAGACGTCTTTAGATGATTTATTTCAAGAGGTGGTTCGATGAAGACATTAATGACTTTACTGAAGAAGGAGTTTTTAGCCCAGTGGCGGGGTGGCCAGCTCTTTATTTTAGTTCTGGTTTTCTTTGTCATTGGTTTAATGAATACCGCCTTGGCCTTGGCGACCCCCTGGATGCTGGAACAAATTGCTAACCAAGACAACGGTCTAGCCATCCAGGTCCAAGCGGTGGAAGTGACGGCTTCCATGGCCTGGGAGCAGTTTTTTAAGAACCTCCCCTTAGCCATGCTCTGCTTTGTCTTTTTAGAGAGTCAGCTTTTGACCAAGGAATATCAGACGGGGACCTTGATTCTGGTCTTGACCAAGGGTTTGAAACGGAGCCAATTCCTTCTCGCCAAATTTATCTTCTTGGTCACGCTTTGGACCGGGGCCTATAGCATTTGCTGGCTAACCACCTTAACTTATACCCAATATTATTTGGGCAATGTTAACCAGGACGATTTAACCCTTGCCCTCTTAGCCTGGTATGGCTTTGGGCTTTTGGTTGTCAGTCTTCTCCTCGTATCTTCCACCCTGGCAACTTCCTCTAGTGGGGTCCTAGTGACCTTATTTGCTAGTCTCTTAGTCTTTTATGTGCTGAGTGTCTTCCCACAAAGTAAGGATTATTCTCCGATCCTCTTAACGGAAGGCAAGGCCTTATTGGGAGAAGGTTTGGATTTTGAAGACTGCCGTCAAGCAATCTATACTACGGGAGGGCTGATCCTGGGCAGTCTCTGTCTCAGTTTCCCCCTCTTTAACCGCCGGCAATTGTAGCCAATCCTGTCTAGTGGTCCATTTAATTAGAAAGTGCTTTGCCCGGCTGGTCCGGGCTTTTTTATAGAAAGGCAAAATGAATCAGGGAAAAGCTAGCTTTTCCTATTATAATGCTTGAAGCAAAGTATAGACGGGTGAAAAAAATTATAATATACTAGACTAATATAAAGACATTTTTGAAGCAATGAAGGAGAAATGATATATGGAAGATCCGGGGGCCTCTTCGATCCTAGGACAAATAATTTTAATACTGGTATTAACCTTAATTAACGCTTTCTTAGCTGGGGCAGAAATGGCCTTTGTTTCTGTTAATCAAGGGAAGATCAATCAATTGGCTGAAGACGGCGACCGCCGCGCCATCAAAGTGGTCCAATTATTGGATAAGTCGGATGATTTTCTGTCGACTATTCAAGTGGGGATTACCTTTGCTGGGTTCTTATCCTCGGCATCGGCTGCCAATACCTTTGTGGGCTACATCTTGCCCTATTTAACCAATATTCCCGCTGCCGAAATTCTGGCTACAGCGATTGTTACGGTGATTTTGTCTTATATCTCCCTTGTCTTTGGGGAGCTCTTTCCTAAGCAAGTCGCCATCCAAATACCAGAGAAGTACTGCCTATTTTCGGCAGGAACAATATCATTCTTAAATAAAGTGTTCACCCCTTTCGTCTGGTTATTAACCGCCTCGACTGACGTCTTAAAGGCTATCGCACCGATCGACTTTACCCAAAGAGAAGAACGCTTGACTCGTTCTGAAATGCGGAAGTTAATTGAGAGTGGCCGCAATGACGGAATCATTGATATGGATGAATTTCGGATGATGCAAGGGGTGCTTTCTTTGGATTCCAAGCTAGCTAAGGGCGTGATGGTGCCGCGGACAGATACCTTTATGCTGGATATTGAAGATGACCGCGAGGAGAACTTGCAGCTCATTCTTCAGTCCCAATATTCCAGGATTCCGGTTTACCGGGATGACAAAGACGATATTCTAGGCATTGTTCATGCCAAGGACGTTTTACGGGAAGCTAACCGGGTAGGCTTTGAAAATATTCAAATGGAAAACATCATGCGCGAGCCCTACTTTGCACCGGAAACGGTCTTTATCGATGATTTGCTTTTAGAGTTTAAGCGTAACCACCTCCACATGGCCATCTTAAAAGATGAATACGGGGGAGTGGTCGGTTTAGTGACCTTGGAAGACTTGATTGAAGTCATTGTCGGGGACATAGAAGATGAGTACGATGAAATGTCCTTTAAATATAAGAAGGTTAGTGATGATACCTATATCATTGACGGAAGTATGCCGATTGATAAGTTTAATCAGCTGTTCAATGCCCATATCTATTCGGGCGACTCCGATACGATGGCCGGTATTATTATTGAACACCTGGGCCGCTTTCCCCAAGACACTATTAATGAAAGCATCCAAGTCGACGATTATCTCTTCACCACGACTGATGTAGATGATGGACGGATTCGTAAAATCAGAGTCCACTACCAACCTCGTGAAGAAGACGACAACGAATAAGAAAAAGCCTAAGTTGACCTTGAGCGCTTAAATACGCTGGCCACTTAGGCTTTTTTCTATTGAAGGGATGAATTATCTTGGGCTTTCTTCATAAAGCTTTCCTTATTAACTTTCACGCGGCGGTGGTCTAAACGACCAATTAATTGGCCTTGGCAATAGGCTTGCATTTGGAAATGATAATGACGATCATCGTGGTCAACCAATTCACAATGAATACGAATTTCTTCATTCAAGAGACTAGGAGCCAAATGCTCTAACTGGGCATAAGTTCCCACGGTCGTTTCGTCTTCCTCTAAGTGATCTTTCAAAAAACGTACGGCTGCATTTTCGAAATAACCTAAGAGCCAGGGGCTGGAAAGCACTTCTAAACTTCCCGAGCCGACTTGGTTAGCCAATTGGTGGGGTAAAACAGTAAAATAGGTATCCATAGTAATCCTCCTTGGGCGCATTATAAAAGTTTAAATTAATTATACCATAGCTGTTGACAATGTCTAAATAAGCTGGTAATCTATTAGAGTTGCTTGAGAGCGAATAGCTCCCCAGCAAAAAAATATTTCAGAAAGTTATTGACAAAATCTTCTGAATGATTATATAATATAGTTCCTGGCTGAGAGATTTGCCAACAAAAAAATTGAAATAAAAAATTTTTTTCAAAAAAGTTGTTGACAAACATTCAAAAGCTATGGTATACTAATTAAGTCGCTGTCACAGAAGGCAGTAAGATTAGACCTTTGAAAACTGAACAAAGAAGACGAACCAAATGTGTAGGGCATCAACATTTTGTTGATGAACCAACAATTCAAACAATAAGTCTAGACCAGACTATAACTAGTCAGCAAACAAATGAGCTATCAACGCTCATGATTCTTTCATGAGAGTTTGATCCTGGCTCAGGACGAACGCTGGCGGCGTGCCTAATACATGCAAGTCGAGCGAACCGACGAAGTGCTTGCACTTCTGACGTTAGCGGCGGACGGGTGAGTAACACGTAAGGAACCTACCGATAAGCGGGGGACAACATCCGGAAACGGGTGCTAATACCGCATAGGAAAGGTCACCGCATGGTGACCTTTGGAAAGACGGCTTTGCTGTCACTTATCGATGGCCTTGCGGTGCATTAGCTCGTTGGTGGGGTAACGGCCTACCAAGGCAATGATGCATAGCCGACCTGAGAGGGTAATCGGCCACATTGGGACTGAGACACGGCCCAAACTCCTACGGGAGGCAGCAGTAGGGAATCTTCCGCAATGGGCGCAAGCCTGACGGAGCAACGCCGCGTGAGTGAAGAAGGTTTTCGGATCGTAAAGCTCTGTTGTAAGAGAAGAACAAATTGGAGAGTAACTGCTCCAGTCTTGACGGTATCTTACCAGAAAGCCACGGCTAACTACGTGCCAGCAGCCGCGGTAATACGTAGGTGGCAAGCGTTGTCCGGATTTATTGGGCGTAAAGGGGGCGCAGGCGGTTTCTTAAGTCTGATGTGAAAGCCCACGGCTTAACCGTGGAAGTGCATTGGAAACTGGGGAACTTGAGTACAGAAGAGGAAAGTGGAACTCCATGTGTAGCGGTGGAATGCGTAGATATATGGAAGAACACCAGTGGCGAAGGCGACTTTCTGGTCTGTCACTGACGCTGAGGCCCGAAAGCGTGGGTAGCAAACAGGATTAGATACCCTGGTAGTCCACGCCGTAAACGATGAGTGCTAGGTGTTGGAGGGTTTCCACCCTTCAGTGCCGGAGTTAACGCATTAAGCACTCCGCCTGGGGAGTACGGCCGCAAGGCTGAAACTCAAAGGAATTGACGGGGACCCGCACAAGCGGTGGAGCATGTGGTTTAATTCGAAGCAACGCGAAGAACCTTACCAAGTCTTGACATCCTTTGACCACTCTAGAGATAGAGCTTTCCCTTCGGGGACAAAGTGACAGGTGGTGCATGGTTGTCGTCAGCTCGTGTCGTGAGATGTTGGGTTAAGTCCCGCAACGAGCGCAACCCTTATTGTTAGTTGCCAGCATTAAGTTGGGCACTCTAGCGAGACTGCCGGTGACAAACCGGAGGAAGGCGGGGATGACGTCAAATCATCATGCCCCTTATGACTTGGGCTACACACGTGCTACAATGGATGGTACAACGAGCAGCGACCTTGTGAAAGCAAGCGAATCTCTTAAAGCCATTCTCAGTTCGGATTGTAGTCTGCAACTCGACTACATGAAGCCGGAATCGCTAGTAATCGCGGATCAGCACGCCGCGGTGAATACGTTCCCGGGTCTTGTACACACCGCCCGTCACACCACGAGAGTTTGTAACACCTGAAGTCGGTGAGGTAACCTTTGGAGCCAGCCGCCGAAGGTGGGACAGATGATTGGGGTGAAGTCGTAACAAGGTAGCCGTAGGTGAACCTGCGGCTGGATCACCTCCTTTCTAAGGATATATTCGGAATACATATTTGAGTCTTCTTTGTTTAGTTTTGAGAGGTCTAACTCTCTATTGTTCTTTGAAAACTGAATACTATCATAACATTCCGCATTTCTATTTTTTGCGAGATAGAAATGTCAATAAACCAATTTTACCAAGCGTAAAAACCGAAAAAGAAAGAGTTTTAAAACTTTTCGCATCATACAACTTAACCGGTGGTTAAGTGAATAAGGGCGTACGGTGAATGCCTTGGCACTAGGAGCCGATGAAGGACGGGACGAACACCGATATGCTTCGGGGAGCTGTAAGTAAGCTTTGATCCGGAGATTTCCGAATGGGGGAACCTCATTGTTTTAATCGACAATGGTCCACTCAGTGAACACATAGTTGAGCGGACGGTAGACGTGGTGAACTGAAACATCTCAGTAGCCACAGGAAGAGAAAGAAAAATCGATTTCCCGAGTAGCGGCGAGCGAAACGGAAAGAGGCCAAACCAGCGTGCTTGCATGCTGGGGTTGTAGGACTGATGGACGGGAGTGAATGAGCTAGTCGAACGCCATGGAAAGGGCGATCAGAGAGGGTGACAATCCCGTAGGCGAAAGCTCAGCCACCTCATTCAGTATCCTGAGTACGGCGGTACACGTGAAATTCCGTCGGAATCCGCCAGGACCATCTGGCAAGCCTAAATACTCCCTAGTGACCGATAGTGAACCAGTACCGTGAGGGAAAGGTGAAAAGCACCCCGGAAGGGGAGTGAAAGAGTACCTGAAACCGTATGCCTACAAGCAGTCAGAGCCCGTTAAGGGGTGATGGCGTACTTTTTGTAGAACGGACCGGCGAGTGACGATAGCAAGCAAGGTTAAGCTGAAGAAGCGGAGCCACAGCGAAAGCGAGTCTGAAGAGGGCGTTGAGTTTGTTGTCGTCGACCCGAAACCAAGTGATCTACTCATGTCCAGGCTGAAGGTGTGGTAAAACACACTGGAGGGCCGAACCCACGTCTGTTGAAAAAGGCGGGGATGAGGTGTGGGTAGCGGTGAAATTCCAATCGAACTTGGAGATAGCTGGTTCTCTCCGAAATAGCTTTAGGGCTAGCCTCGGATGATGACTATTGGAGGTAGAGCACTGTTTGATCGAGGGGTCCATCCTGGATTACCGACATCTGATAAACTCCGAATGCCAAATAGTTTAGTCCGGGAGTCAGACTGCGAGTGATAAGATCCGTAGTCGAAAGGGAAAGAGCCCAGACCACCAGCTAAGGTCCCAAAGTTTCAGTTAAGTGGAAAAGGATGTGGGGTTGCTTAGACAACTAGGATGTTGGCTTAGAAGCAGCCATCATTGAAAGAGTGCGTAATAGCTCACTAGTCGAGTGACCCTGCGCCGAAAATGTACCGGGGCTAAACTGAACACCGAAGCTGTGGATCCGTAGGATGGTAGGAGAGCGTTCTATAGGCAGAGAAGCATGATCGTGAGGACATGTGGAGCGTATAGAAGTGAGAATGCCGGTATGAGTAGCGAAAGACGGGTGAGAATCCCGTCCACCGAATGACTAAGGTTTCCTGGGGAAGGCTCGTCCTCCCAGGGTTAGTCGGGACCTAAGCCGAGACCGAAAGGGATAGGCGATGGACAACAGGTTGAGATTCCTGTACTTGTTTGATTTGTTTGAGCGATGGAAGGACACAGAAGGCTAAGCGGAGCGCGGAGATGGAAAAACGCGTCCAAGCAATGAGTGAGAAGGTGAGTGAAAGGCTTGCCTCAGATTTCATGAGTTGTGACGGGGAGGGAAATAAAGTACCGAAGCCGCCGACGTCACGCTGTCAAGAAAAGTTTCTAGTGAGAATCAAACAACCCGTACCGCAAACCGACACAGGTAGTCGAGTGGAGAACACTAAGGTGAGCGAGCGAACTCTCGTTAAGGAACTCGGCAAAATGACCCCGTAACTTCGGGAGAAGGGGTGCTGACCGCAAGGTCAGCCGCAGTGAATAGGCCCAAGCGACTGTTTATCAAAAACATAGGTCTCTGCCAAATCGAAAGATGATGTATAGAGGCTGACGCCTGCCCGGTGCTGGAAGGTTAAGAGGAAGGGTTAGCGTATGCGATGCTCTGAATTGAAGCCCCAGTAAACGGCGGCCGTAACTATAACGGTCCTAAGGTAGCGAAATTCCTTGTCAGGTAAGTTCTGACCCGCACGAAAGGCGTAACGATTTGGGCACTGTCTCAACGAGAGGCTCGGTGAAATTGTAGTACCAGTGAAGATGCTGGTTACCCGCGACAGGACGGAAAGACCCCATGGAGCTTTACTGTAGGTTGATATTGAATGTTTGTGCCACATGTACAGGATAGGTAGGAGCCATCGAAGTCGGGACGCTAGTCTCGATGGAGGCACTGGTGGGATACTACCCTTGTGGGATGACCATTCTAACCCGCGACCATTAGCTGGTCGGGAGACAGTGTCAGTCAGGCAGTTTGACTGGGGCGGTCGCCTCCTAAAGTGTAACGGAGGCGCCCAAAGGTTCCCTCAGAATGGTTGGAAATCATTCGCAGAGTGTAAAGGCAGAAGGGAGCTTGACTGCGAGACCTACAAGTCGAGCAGGGACGAAAGTCGGGCTTAGTGATCCGGTGGTTCCGCATGGAAGGGCCATCGCTCAACGGATAAAAGCTACCCTGGGGATAACAGGCTTATCTCCCCCAAGAGTTCACATCGACGGGGAGGTTTGGCACCTCGATGTCGGCTCATCGCATCCTGGGGCTGAAGTCGGTCCCAAGGGTTGGGCTGTTCGCCCATTAAAGCGGTACGCGAGCTGGGTTCAGAACGTCGTGAGACAGTTCGGTCCCTATCCGTCGCGGGCGTTGGAAATTTGAGAGGAGCTGTCCTTAGTACGAGAGGACCGGGATGGACACACCGCTGGTGTACCAGTTGTTCCACCAGGAGCATGGCTGGGTAGCTATGTGTGGACGGGATAAGCGCTGAAAGCATCTAAGCGTGAAGCCCCCCTCAAGATGAGATTTCCCATACTTTAAAAGTAGTAAGACCCCTGAAAGACGATCAGGTTGATAGGTTTGGAGTGGAAGCTTAGTAATAAGTGGAGCGGACAAATACTAATCGGTCGAGGACTTATCCAAAGGATAAGGTTGTATGAAGGTTTAAGGGGATTATGATAGATTCAGTTTTGAGCGAACAAGCTCAAAAAAATAAATTGTACGGTGACGATGGCAAGAAGGACCCACCTGTATCCATCCCGAACACAGCAGTTAAGCTTCTTAGCGCCGAATGTAGTTGGGGGTTGCCCCCTGTGAGACTAGGACGTTGCCGTGCTAATAAAGAGTCATTCCAATAAGAATGGCTTTTTTTGTGTTTTTCTTTTGGAATAGCTTAAGGCTCTGTGTTTTAATAGATCATAGAATTGGTTAAACTAGGGAGAAATTGCTTATAAGGCAGTAAAAATATAATAAAAACCAGCAAGAACAGGTCTAGTGAATAAGACTTGCTTGCTGGTGGTAACTGTCTCGACCTAGCATTAAGGAGCTAGAGAGAAGTAATATTTTTGAATGCACAGCTAAGAAAGGGTTGACGCCTATGCAAAAAATTGCTGTAGATATGGACGAAGTGATTGCTGATTTTTTAGCCAAGCAAATTCGTTTGTTTAATGAAAACTATGATTTTCAAATTAAAAAAGAAGACCTCCTTGGGAAGAACTTGGATCAATTATTTCCCCAGTACCAAAAAGCACTCCATGATATGGTGGCTGATCCTAATTATTTTGCTGATCTTGGGATCATTGAGGGGGCACAAGAGGCCCTTTGGCAACTCAGTCAGGACTATGAAGTCTTTATTACTACGGCTGCAATGGAGTTTCCGACTTCTTTTACCGCTAAGTATGAGTGGTTAGCCCAGCATTTTGACTTTATCCCCGATAGTCACTATGTCTTCTGTGGGCAAAAGTCGATTTTGGGGGCTGATTATTTGATTGATGATAATAGTCGTCATTTTCAAGGTTTTAATGGTAAGGGGCTGCTCTTTTCAGCACCCCATAACTTGACGGAAAATTATCCCGACCGGCTGGATAGCTGGGAGGCAGCCCTGGACTATTTTTATGGATCTGCTGGCTTGTCTGAATAAGTCCCTCAGCAAAAAGTTTTTTTATTAGTCGTCCTCTTCAAGGTTACTTTCCTTAACCAGGTAAAGGGGACGCCTTTTACTTTCTAGAAAGGTCTTGCCAATATATTTACCCACGATACCTAGGGAAAGCATTTGTAAACCGCCCATGAGTAAAATAATAACAATGGTTGATGTCCAGCCCGAGGTGGGATTACCAAAGAGCAGGGTACGGATCATAAAGAAGGCCGCTAATCCAATAGCTACAATAAAGACAATCAGTCCTAGGATAGCGATGATATTGAGGGGAATTTGTGAAAAGGAAATAATCCCCTCTAAGGAATATACCAAGAGATTCCAAAAGCTAAAATGGCTGTGGCCAAATTGGCGTTGGTGGTTGGGAAAATCGATATAGGTCTTTTGGTAGCCGACCCAATTAAAGATCCCCTTAGAGAAACGGTTGACTTCACTGACTTTGAGGACACTATCGACCATTTGCCGAGTCATCATGCGGTAGTCTCTTTCCCCGCTGCGAATAGGCGTGTGGGATAATTGGTTAATCAGCCAGTAAAAGAGACGGGCACACTGGGAGCGAAACCAAGATTCTCCTTGCCGGTCTTGACGGCGAGTCACCACACAGTCATAGTCTTCTTCTTTGAGTTTTTGGTACATGGGGACCAATAATTCAGGCGGGTCTTGGAGGTCGACGTCCATAATCACAACATAGTCTCCATGGCTGTGTTGTAAACCAGCATAGATGCCCGCTTCCTTGCCGAAGTTCCTAGAAAAAGCTAGGTAAGTCAGCCGCGAATCTGTTTGGCTTAGAACCTTGATTTGTTGGAGTGTCTGGTCTGTGGATCCGTCATCAATAAAGAGGAGCTGCCAGTCCAATTGGTCAGGAAAGTGAGCCATGGTCTCTAACATGGCCTGGTAATAGGGACGGATGTTGTCGGCTTCATTGTAGCAAGGGATAATAATAGAAATTGACTTCAATGGGGTCACCTCATGTTTACTTTACAAGTCTGATTCTCGTGCTTACACCCTTGAGTATAGCAAAAGTCAGGACTTTTATAATTCATTTATTTTAATTTTTATGAAATTTAAGTTATTATAGAAAGGAAAGGTTGTGGAAAATATGGCTTATAGTGAAAGTGAATTTAATGAAGCTGTTGAAAAATTAAACCGGGTGAACGCCAAAGACCTGCTTTCTAATCTAGATAGTAAGGAAGAATCCTTAGTTTTCGTGGGGCGGCCAACTTGTCCTTATTGCCGCAAGTTCCTACCTAAATTAATTGAAATCATTGAAAGCGATGATTTGGAGATTGCTTACTTGGATTCAACCGCCACCGCGGAAAGTGTTGCCATTCAAGAATTTAGAGAACAAGCCCAAGTGGCAACAGTGCCTGCCCTAGTGCGTATCGGTGGGGAAAAACGCTTAGAAAACCTAGGTGTTGATTCCTCAGATTCAATCGAAAGCATTAGAGAGAAAATCGCTCAATAATTTCTCACTAGCGAAAAAATAAAATACGAGCATGTTTATCGAAAAGGTGTCAATACTGGACTGGGCACCTTTTTTCTTTTAGCTAGGCTTTTGCTATAATAGAGAAAAATGAAGTAGGTGATTATAGCAATGAAGCGGTTTTTAACTTTTCTCTTAACGGGAGTTTTAGTCTTTTGCCTAGCGGGTTGCCAAGGCTTGGACCAAGTTCTGGATCAAGTCTCCCATCAGCAGGTAGAAAACCAGGTGGAGTATGGTCAGGTTTATCGCTCTGATGAAGAGGTTAGTGCCTATCTCAATGCCTACCAGGAACTTCCGCCAAATTATATCACTAAAAAAGAAGCCCAGGTGGCTGGATGGGAAAGTGATAAGGGCAATTTATGGGAAGTGACCGATAAGAAAACCATTGGTGGCGATCATTTTGGTAACTTTGAAAAGAAGTTACCGGCTGATGAGACCTACCGGGAAGCTGATGTCAACTACTATGGGGGCTATCGGGGTGATGACCGCCTGGTATATTCCTCATCTGGCGACATCTACTATACGGATGACCATTACCAAAGCTTTAAACAGTTGTATTGAGGTGAAGGACAATGAACGGAAAAAATAAGACTAGGAAAACACAGCCATCTCCTAACCGCTACCATGGCCAGGTGAACAACAACCCCCGGGCCTATCAAGTGATTCTTGACGGTCGCTTGATCAAGGACAGCCAGGATCTCTATCGGGCCTTTGCCCAGGGGATGGATAAGAGCGTGACTTTTGCCGGTAACTTGGACGCTCTATATGATGTTTTGACCGCCAATTCTAAACCTCTCAAGCTTATCTTGAAGCACCCCGTTGACTTAAGAAGCAATTTGGCAAGTAAGGCTGAGCCTTTTTTTACTATGATTAAGGCAGCCGGGGCGGTTAACCCCCAGCTTGAAATTATTGACTAGAAAGGAAGAGTCATGTGACAGCCAGGAAGACTTTACTTTATATTGCTGGTCATTACCCTGACTTAGACAAGGCCGATTTACACTTATTATTAGAGCGGGGGATTGGGATTGTGAGCCAAATTTTTACCCCAGATCGTTTGGATTCGCCCTATGCTCTAAGTGAAGAGCAATGGCTCTTAACCTTTAACCATACGGCATCGGCCTTCTTAGCCTACCGCTTGCTCGACCAGCTTATGTATCCGATTCAGGTCAATGCCAGCATCGCTTATGGTAGCCTTGATTCGCAAGCGGGACTAGTCGCCAGTCCGGCCTACCACTATGCGAGTCAAGCCCTCTTGGAGGCCCAGTCCTTGGGAGAAGGGGTCCTACTCTATAACGCTAATTATTTAGAGGACCAGCTGACCAATATGCTGCTTTTGGCCTGGCAAGAGATCATCAAAGAACAGTCTGAGATCCAAAGAGCCCTGCGACTGTCCTATGAACTCCAATTCCCTCTGTATACCGCCTATGCCATGACCAGTGAATGGCCTTTTCAAGAGATCGAAGCCTTGGAAATCTTAAAAATGCCGGTCTATGCCATGGAGGAGAAGTTACAGGACTATCAAACTATTGACTTTCAAGCGCGAAAGCCCTTAAAAATTGTTGATTTACATGCTAAAATACAGAGTGACCATTTTTATGTGACTGGTCTCTATGAAAAGGGCTATGCTAGTGCCATAGCCAAGATGAACCAAACTAGCCGACAAAACGTGGATTATCATTTAAAGTCAGGACGCTTTGCCGCTGAACGTAATTATGCAGGAGCCATTGTTTTACAATTGGAACGTGAAGAAAATGCTCTTAGTGTTTAAGGAGTCATAAGGAGGATATACATGCAGCTGAAACTTAATCAAAGCAACCGCGAGCTTAAAGATAAGGCTAAGTCAGCCATTTCTGGCAATCGCTTATCTTTAACCGGGATGTTTTTACTGAATCTAGTCATCACTTTTGCTTTTACCAGCCTCTTGGCCTTTTTAGCCAATTGGTTGCAACCCCTTAGTGTCCAATCTTTTTCGATCAACCGGGTATTTTTAGATACGCCGGGTTTGATTGGTGAAATAATTAACCAAGTCGGACAAAGTACCGATCCCATCGCCTTAGGAATCACCCTATTGGTGACCTTCTTAATCAGCTTTTTCATGGTTCAAGTATGGGTCTTTGGCACTCCTTGGTCCTTACTCGAAATGGTTGATGGAGGAAACCATCATATTGGCCGGGTATGGTCAGCCTTTACTCATCGGCCTATCCGCCACTATATTACAAATTTCTTGGCGGCTATTGTGCGTTGGTTCTCTACCTTTGTTTTTTATTTAGTTTTAGCCACAATTTTATTCTTCTATTATGTGGTCGTCCTTTCCACCGCTCGGGCAGCCATTGGCCAGGTGACTGGAATCGTCGTCCATGTGCTCTATCTATTGATTGCGCTATTATTACTGTTTTTACTTGCCCTCTTGACCAGCTGGCTCTACTATGGTTTTAACTTTATTATGTTCCCAACTTACGATAATGAAGAAACTGGGGTTTTCCGGTCTTTGAGAATGAGCTGGCAGTTGATGCGGGGGAATAAATGGCGCCTCTTCAAGATGGGTCTAGGCTATGTTTTTACGCCCCTGATTATTGGTGGACTGGTGAGTCTCTTGATGGCTTACTTTAGAACAGCCTTCCCCCAAGCCGACTATTATTTCTGGGCCCAATTAGGCCTGGGAGCCCTGGTGATCTTATTCTTGTTTGGTAATTTGATTAAGTTCATGGTGGTTCAAGCGGTCTTTTACCGGGAACAAACCAAGCAATACGCTCTCTACCTCAATGACCATTTCCCTGGTTTTGGCGCTGAAGCCAGCGATAATATTGCTGACTTCTACCATACAGAAGACCGGCCTCAATTTACGGCAGATACTATGGCCATCGATGCTTCTGAATTAAATGCCCTAGATGGCTCTGCCTCTTCTAGTGACGACTATCTTTCCGAAGCGGCCTTTAGAGAAACCTATGGCCCAGACCAAGATGATTTTAAGGCAGGTGGTGAAGAGACAGATAGTCAAACCCAAGCCACTTATCCAGAAAATGAGAGTCCTGCTCTTGACCCCGCTTCTTTAGAAAGTCAAGCGGGCGATGATGAGATTATGGTGATGGCACCTGCTGGCAGTCAAGATGAGCCTGTTTCTTCTGATTCTCAAATGGATCATAAGTCCGATAAACCAGATGAAGGGGCCTATGACTATGCTGATCCAGGCTATGTCCTCGATGATAGTCAACAGGAAGAAGTTCTGCCCGCTTCGGATATCTTTGACCTGGCTGAAGACTATAGTCAGCCTGAAGCAAGTTCTACTAAAGAGGAAATCGCTCCAGAGCAAGTGGAAAAGCCGCGAGATAAAGAGTTTGAAGTGACAGAAAGTGACCAAGTTGAGACCAGTCCAGAGGAAGAAGAAACAAGCGCTTTTGACTTCCCAGTCCTAGAAGAATCAACCCCGTCAGAAGACCGTCCAGATTCAGTGGATAAGGCTGACCCAGCGGAAACTGTTGCAGAGGAGTCTACAGCTGCCCCAGCGGATGAAGACGTTGAGAAGAAACCTTATGACCCTTATGGCTACAACACCCCTAAGAAGACTAACTTTAAACAAGCCAAGCATAAGGACGATATCCTCCTCGCCGCTGACCGCAGCGCGCAAAGCAGTTATGACAAATCGATTGTGAATCAATCGGATTTCCTCGATGGCGATCCTTTGACTCCAGACCAAGAAGAAGACCAAGAGTCAACCGATAAGTAGTAAAAAGTGTAAAGAAAAACGGAGTAGCTTGAGGCTTACTCCGTTTTTTGCTGTTCAATTAACTATAAAAGAGGTCTAAGAACTTTTATCCTGGTCTGAGTAGGGCGACCCCTTGTGGCCTTCCCAAGCCAGCCGGTGGATGGACTCGGCCACCTGTTCAGGAATGCCCAATCCTTGGATTTCACTCAGGTCGGCCTGGCGGATGGCCTTAATGGTTTTAAAGTGACTGAGGACCTTGCGCCGGGTTTTAGGGCCCACCCCTTTGACACTATCAAGACGGGATTGGAAAGAATTCTTGTGGTGGACTTGCCGGTGGAAGGTCTTGGCATAGCGGTCGACTTCGATTTGAATTCTCTGAACCAAATGGAAGGCCTGGGACTTGGGATCTAGGGGCACAATGGCATGGTCATCGCCATAGATTAAATGGGAAGTCCGGTGCTTGTCATCTTTGACCATGCCAGCAACTGCTAGGTCGTCGAGGCCCAGTTCATTAACTAAGACATCCCGGGCGGCATTGACTTCAATACTTCCCCCATCCATGAGAACGATATCTGGTAGGTCCTTGCCTTCTTTTAAGAGTCGGCTATAGCGGCGGCGGATGACTTCTTGGGTAGCTTGGTATTCATTGGCCCCTTGGAAAGACTTGATCTTGAACTTGCGGTAAGCCTTCTTATTGGGACGGCCGTCTTCATAGACCACCATTCCACAAACATTGTCCACCCCTGATATATTGGAAAAGTCAAAGCTTTCCATCCGTCTGAGATAGGGCAGATTTAAGGCGGCACTAAGCTCTTCAACAGCTCCCCGGGTTTTCTTCTCATTCATTTCTAATAAGCGGAATTTTTGTTCATGGGCTAATTGGGCGTTCTCGGTAGCCAGGTCGAGCATATGGCGTTTATCCCCGCGTTTAGGGGTGACTACTGAGATTTCGAGAGCATCACCCAAGAGCCGGGTATCGATATTTTCCGGTACCAGTACTTCCTTAGGTAGGGTGTGGTTTTGCTCTTGGTAGAACTGAACAATATAGGAGGTCAATTCTTCTGCGGGATCGTTATAGCAGGCGAAGAGGGCCGAATCCCGTTTGATAATGGAAAATTGACGCAGGAGGAAAACTTGGATGCTGATCCAACCATGGTTGTAGTAATAGGCAAAAACGTCGCGGTTATTGTATTGCTTACTCATGACATTTTGCGGTTCAACGGTTTGCTCAATATAGTTAATTTGGTCGCGGTATTCAGCGGCTCGCTCATAGTGCATATTTTCTGAGGCTTGGGCCATTTTATTCTGAAGGTCCTCTTTAATGGTTTGGACGTCCCCATTCAAAAAGCGGGTGATCCGCTTAATCTGTTGGGCATATTCTTGGGCCGATACTTCGTGGTCACAGCAGCCAATGCATTGGCCCAGATGGTAGTAGAAGCAGGCGCGTTTTTCATTCTTGCCACATTTTCTTAAGGGATAGGTTTTTTGGAGCAGGTCCCGGGTACTGGTCGCGGCATTGACATTGGGATAAGGACCAAAATATTTGCCCCCGTCCTCTTTGACGTCAGAAGTGATGATCAGTTGGGGGTCTTCTTCATTGGTAATTTTCAGGTAGGGATACATGGTCCCATACTTGAGCATAATGTTATAGTGAGGTTTGTATTTTTTGATAAGATTAATTTCCAACAAGAGGCTTTCCTTGTTGGTGTTGGTCATAATGACTTCGAAGTCAGCAATTTCTGATACTAATTGGGCGGTTTTCCCGGTATGCTGACTGCGGAAGTAGGAATGCACCCGGTTAAAGAGATTCTTGGCTTTTCCAATATAGATAATGTGTTGGTTGCGGTCCTTCATAATGTAGCAACCTGGTTTTTTAGGAACTAATTTCAGTTTATTTTCGATCAGTTGGTTGGCCACCAAGAATCATCTCCTTTCTAATCCATAATGTTTATTTACTTTAAACTCATTTATCTATTATAGCAATCCCGCTTAAAAAATCCATCCAAGCCGCCTGGCGGGTGAGCTTAAGTGGGATAAAGCGGACGGCTTATGCTAAAATATAAGAAGTACTTAGCTCACTGAGATCATTTAGTCAAAGGGAGGCAATCATATGAGTCAAAAGAATCAATTCTTTAAGAAGGGCCTGCAATCTGCTGCTGTCATTGGTGGTAGTCTGGCCTATCTTTATTTTCAAAATTATCAACTGGGAACAACCCATTATTTAGTCGAAAGTCCTCGTTATGCTGGCGGTTTGGAAGGGGTAAAAATTGCCCACTTGTCCGACCTTAATTTTCCTGACCAAAGGGTTAAGGCTATAGACATCCTCAAGGCTGTCAAAGAGGAAGAGGTCGATCTGATTGCGATTACAGGAAACCTCATCCATCCCGAAAAGGCCTTTGACCGCCAAGAACTGGCTGTCTTTATCAAGCAATTAGCCAACTTCGCCCCAGTATTCTATGTCAGCGGCTCCAATGAAGTGAAGAGCCCGTATAGCCATTTAATGGAAGAACTCTTGAGACAAGCAGGGGTCAGGGTCTTACATGACCAAGCGGAAACCATCACGCTTCATGGGCAAGACCTGGTCGTCATGGGCCTAGCGGAAAAACCAGGCCGCCACTTCTTAAAAGGGGATGCCTTACGTTATCTCCCTCTTGAAGCGGACCAAGTAGCCTTACCTAAGATCTTACTCGCCCACCATCCAGAAGCTTTCTTACGTTACCATGAATCGATCGAGAAATCACCCGATCTGGTTCTTTCGGGCCATGCCCAAGGTGGTCAGATTCGGATACCGGGACTAGGAGGTCTTTACGCTTCTGACCAAGGCCACTTGCCTCAATATAGCGAAGGAGTTTTCCGCCTGCCGGGTGACCAATACAAGTGTCTAGTGATTTCACGGGGGATTGGGGCGCCTAAGTGGCATGTTCGTTTCAATAACCAAGCAGAACTGGTTGTGGTGCAATTAACTGCTTCTAAAGAAGCTTTCTTGGAACGGGAACTGGCGGAAACCGACCGCGAAATTGCTGCTTATGGGGGCTTGTCCTGGAAGCAAGCCAAGGCCATCCTCAATAATGAAGTCGACGAAGAATTAGCTGCCCAAAATACCCATACGGGCCTTGTCCCGGTCCAGTCAGAAATAGAGGCTGAGACATTAGCTATTACTGGCCCTGACCAGGGGCAAAGAAGCAAGTATTTAAGTGTTAACGAAGAGAGCGATGAGGTTTAACGTTGAAAGTAGAGCATGACACTTTAGTTGTTAGTCACTTAGCCCAGCCCCTTAAGGACCACTGGGAGTCACAAGGCTTTGACCAACCCACACCTGTCCAAGCCGCTGCTTGGCCCAGTATTTTAAAAGGGGAGAACCTCTTAGCCTTATCGGCAACCGGGACCGGGAAGACTCTGGCTTATCTTTTAGCCAGCTTAACTCAGGTCCAAGCCCAGGAGGGGTTACAGTTAATTATCCTGGCTCCTTCCCAGGAATTAGCCAGTCAAATTGCTAGCGTGGCCCGCCCTTGGGCCCAGTCCCTTGACCTAAATCTCCAGCTAGTCATCGGTGGAGCTAACATCAAGCGCCAGATTGACCAATTGAAGGCCAAGCCGGAAATCGTAGTGGCTAGTCCAGGGCGGATTAATGAACTCATTGAACAACGGAAATTAAAAGTCCACCAAGTGAAATATTTGGTCTGTGATGAAGTCGATGACTTGCTAAAAGCTGACAGCCTTCCTCTATTCACAGATTTAATCAAACGTCTCCCCAAACACCGGCAAAATATCGCTTTTGGGGCCACTATCACTACTGACAGTCTGGCAAAGGCTAAGGAACTCTTAGCCATCGACCAAGTGATTGACCTCAGAGATGACCTATCCAGCCAGGCTAATCTCCACCATGGCTACCTGCAAACACCCGTCCGCAAACGAGTGGACCGCCTGCGCAGCCTGGCCCAGTTAGCCGACTTTAGGGCCTTGGTCTTTGTTCGTACCAAGGCCGATGTGGATATGCTTGAGCAAAAGTTAAGCTACCATGGGTTACCTGTGGCGGCCTTGCATGCGGAAATGAGTGGTCAAGACCGGCAAAGAGTCATCCAAGCCTTTAGCCGTGGTCAGCTGCTTTATTTATTCACGACCGACCTGGCCAGCCGGGGCTTGGATCTTCCTGGTTTAGCCTGTGTGATCCAATACGACCTGGCCAAGGACCAAGCTACCTATGTCCACCGCAGTGGCCGGACTGGGCGGATGGGCCAAGAAGGTTTGGTCTTGACTTTCTGTAATAATGACCGCACCCTGAGAGAACTTAAACAAGTCTTACCAGAAGGGACCAAACTGGAAGAGTACTATCTCTACCAAGGTCTCCTGGTCAATGCCACGAGCCAGCCCAAGCCTGACCAGCCAAGCAGAAAGGCGAAAAAGCCTCAAACTTCAAAGCAGGCGACTCATTCATCTGGCCAGTTGGCTGGCAAGAGCAAGAAAAAGAAAAATCGAAAACGCCAGCAAAAGAACAAGGGCGCCCGGCGTAAAAAAGCAAAAAAGAATTGAAGCCCAAGAAAAACTTCATTAGAATAATAGAGGACTAAAAATGAAGGAGTGCATATAAAACAATGGATCGTTATGCGATTATCCTTGCTGCTGGTAAGGGAACCCGGATGAAATCAAATAAGTATAAGGTATTACATGAGGTCGCTAATAAGCCCATGGTGGCTCACGTCTTAGATAATGTTAAGGCAGCCGGCTTTAATGAGGTCATTACCATTGTCGGTTTCGGAGCCGAAGAGGTCGAAAAAGTCTTAGCAGGGCAAAGTCAATTCTGCCTCCAAGAAGAACAATTAGGGACGGGCCATGCGGTTTTACAAGCGGAAGATTTACTGGCTGACAAGGAAGGCTCTACCCTGGTGATTTGTGGAGACACGCCCCTAATTACCCAGGCTACCCTGGAAGACTTACTCGATGTCCATGAAGCTGAGGGGGCTAAGGCCAGCATCTTAACCGCTAAGGCCGAAGACCCAAGTGGCTACGGTCGAATTATCCGTAAGCAAGATGGGTCGGTGTCTAAAATTGTTGAAGAAAAGGATGCCAAGCCAGAAGAAAAGGCAGTGAAGGAAATCAACACCGGAACCTATGTCTTTGATAACCAGGCCCTTTTTGAAGCCCTCCACCAAGTGGGCAATGACAATGCCCAAGGGGAATATTACCTCCCAGATGTGATTGAAATCTTACGTAGCCAAGGCGAACGGATTTCGGCTTATCAAATGGCTGATTTTGGCGAGTCTTTGGGGGTTAATGACCGACAAGCCCTGGCCCAAGCCAACCAGCTCTACTATCAAAGAAACAACCGCTACTGGATGGATAATGGGGTAACTATCTTAGATCCCCAAACAACCAAAATCGATGCGGAAGTCTCCATCGGCCAAGACACCATTATTGAAGGTCAGGTGACCCTCTTAGGACATAGCCGTATCGGTAAGAACTGCCATATTCTAGGTAACAGCCAGATCGTGGATAGCCAAATTGGCGATGAAGTGACGGTAGATTCTTCTAAAATTGAAAGTAGTCAAGTCGGCTCTCATACCTCGATTGGTCCCATGGCCCATCTCAGACCCCAATCAGTCTTGGGAGAATACGTTCATATTGGTAACTTCGTTGAAATTAAAAACGCTAGTCTCGGGGACCACACCAAGGCCGGCCACTTAACCTATGTGGGAGACGCTGACTTAGGCAGCTATATTAACCTCAGTTGCGGGGTGATCTTCTGTAACTATGATGGTTATAGTAAGCACCGCAGTCAGGTCGGCGACTATAGCTTTATCGGTTCCAATGCCAATATTGTTGCCCCGGTTAGCCTGGCTGATCATAGTTTTGTCGCTGCCGGGTCAACCATTACTGAAGACGTTCCTAAGGAGGCCCTGGCCATCGCCCGGTCACGGCAAAGTAATAAAGAAAATTACTGGCACAAATTACCTATTTCTAAAAATAAGCCGGAAAGTTAACCCTAAAGAGCTTACATCTATGGTAAGATAGTATGGTAGGGACATAGTTTTTAAACATTTAGGTTTTAGGAGGAACTTATGACAATGTCAGAACATGAAGATAAAAACTTTAAGCTTTTCTCATTAAATTCTAACAAACCCTTGGCACAGAAGGTTGCTGATTGTTTGGGAATTGAATTGGGAAAAATAAATGTTAACCACTTTAGTGATGGTGAAATTCACATTAACATTGAAGAATCCATTCGTGGCGATAATATTTATATTTTGCAATCGACTTCTGCACCAGTCAATGAGAACTTAATGGAACTAATGATTATGATCGATGCCTGCCGCCGGGCCAGCGCTGATCAAATCAATGTGGTGATTCCTTACTTCGGCTATGCCCGCCAAGACCGTAAGGCCAAACCACGTGAACCGATTACATCCAAATTGGTCGCTAATATGATTGAAGATGCTGGAGCTACCCGAGTGCTTGCCCTCGACCTACACGCCAGCCAAATTCAAGGTTTCTTTGATATTCCGGTGGACCACTTAATGGGGGCTCCTTTACTGGCTAATTACTTCCTTGATAAAGATCTTTATCAAGGCAAAGACATTGTCGTTGTCTCTCCTGACCATGGCGGGGTAACCCGGGCTAGAAAATTGGCTGAATTCCTGGATGCGCCAATTGCTATTATCGACAAGCGTCGTCCACGTGCCAACGTTGCCGAAGTCATGAATATTGTTGGTGAAGTCAAAGGTAAAGATTGTATCATTATCGATGACATGATCGATACCGCCGGCACCATCACTGCTGCTTCCAATGCCTTAGAAGAAGCCGGCGCTGTTTCGGTGACGGTCTGCTGTACCCACCCTGTCTTATCCGGTCCAGCCATTGAACGTCTAGAAAACGCTAATATTGATGAAATTGTGGTAACCGACTCAATCAACCTCCCTGAGGAAAAGAAAATTGATAAGATCACGACAGTTTCTGTTTCTGAACTGATTGCTGAAGCCATCTATCGGATTCAAAATAACAAATCAGTGAGTCCGCTCTTCCGCGAACAATTCAAGGGTATGGAAGCCAAAGACTAGAAAAAATTAAAGAAGAATAATCTTATTGTAGAGGAAGCTTTGACTGATGTCTGAGCTTCTTTTTAATAGCATGCATTCAAAACTGTGTTCCAAGCGCAGAGCAAGCGTCCATTTCAGAAAACGGCTACGAATTCTCTTCGTGAATTCTTACGTCTTTTTCTTCCAATGATCTTGCTCTTTGGTGCACTTGTCACACTCTACTTCCATCTAGGCGAAAAAACTTGTGAGGGTAGCTTTTTTTCGCTAAAATGAAGAAAATTACTAGTAGCAAGTCATCTGTACATCCCCCTCGCTGTGGGCGGTGTACAGATTTTGTTGCGTTAAAAAGAAAAGGATGATCGATATGAAGTTAGTGGTTGGATTAGGAAATCCAGGAAAAGAATACGAAGGTACCCGCCATAATATTGGCTTTATTGTCCTTAATGAATGGGCCTATCGCCACCATGAAAGCTTTGACCGCTCGGCTTTCAATGGGGTTTATTTTAAACGCCGGGTGGCTAATGACCAGGTGATCTTTGTCAAACCCACTACTTTTATGAATCTATCCGGCCAATGTGTGTCTGGCTTTATGAATTATTACCACATCGACTTGGAAGACCTCCTAGTGGTCTATGATGATATGGACATGGAACCCGGCCGCCTCCGCCTGCGAAAAAAAGGCTCTGCGGGCGGTCATAACGGGATGAAAGATATCATTAAAATGCTTAATTCTAAAGACATTCAACGGATCAAATTAGGTGTTGGTCACCCCCAAGGCAAGGGTTCGGTCGTCAACCATGTCCTAGGGAAATTCTCTAAGGAAGACCAGGAGAAGATGTTAGCAAGTAGCCAAGCGGCCGCCGATGCCATTTCTTACTGGTTAGAAGGCAATAGCTTTGAAAACGCCATGAATCGATTTAATAACTAATAGAGAGAAAGACGTGGAAATGAACTTAGAAAATTATCTCAATGAGAAAATTATTGACAGCAAGCTAAAAAACACCTTGAGGACGGGGCAGAGTGTTCTCTACCTGGGTTTACAGGCGGCTAGTAAGGCCTATATGATTGCTGAAATTCAAGCCAGCCATCCCGATAAAAAGACCGTGGTCTTGACCAATAACCTCTTGCAGGCAGAGCGTTTTTATGAAGACCTGCAAACCTTCAATCCAGAAGCTGACCTCCACCTCTATTCCAGTCCAGAAAGTGTGGCTGAAGACTTAGCCATTCAAAGCCCGGAAGCTCTGGGGGACCGCTTGGCAACCTTAGACTGGTTACTTGATGAAGATAGTAGCGGGATCTTAATTAGTCCTATCTTCGGGTTAAAGCGTGCCCTGACTCCTGTATCTGAGTGGAAACACCTAGTTAAAAACATCCAACGGGGCCAAGAGCTGGCAGTCGACCAGTTGAAAGCAGACTTATTGCTTTTGGGGTACGAACGGGTGGAGGCCGTTTTACGACCTGGTGAAATGAGTGTCCGTGGGGATATTGTTGACCTCTTCCCACTAACTAGTCCCCAGCCCTTACGACTGTCTTTGGCCTTCGATGAAGTAGACCGCATCACGACTTTTGATGTTAACAGCCAAAAGAGCCAAGACGACTTAGAAGCAGTCACCATCTTACCGGCTAAAGACCTCTTGTTTAGCCCTGCCCGCCTAAAAGCTGGTGTGGCTCATTTAGAAAAAGTGGCCCAGGAGAAAGCTGAAAAAATCCAAGATGAAGCCATCAAAAAACAAGTCCAAGCCATCTTCCAGGATGAAATCCAAGCCTGGTCAGCTGGGGAGACGACCGAACGTACCCATTATTTTAGTCAGATCCTCTATCCAGACTCTTGCAGCCTGCTTGACTATGTGGGGCAGGGACAGACCCTAGTGCTAGATGATATGACCCGGCTGATTGAATTATCCCAGGAAATTGACCAGCGAGCCGCCCTTTATCTGCAAGGGAAGGTGGAAGCTGGCCACCTGCCTCCGATTGACCAGATCTATTTAGATAGTCACGACCAAGTGATGGCTTATTCAGGACGGAAGTTCTACCTGGCCCAGTGGCAGAAGGGTTACGGCAATATGCGCTTTGATGGTCTCTACCAATTCCAAACGCGGACGGTGACACCTTTTTACCATAATAAGGAAGCTATTAAACTGGAATTTGAAGCCTGGCTGAGAATGGGCCGGTCTTTACTGATCTTTATCGAGGAGGAAGATAAAGCCCGCGACTTAGAAAAAGAGCTCAAAGCCATGGACTTCCAGGCGGTCTTGACCCAGGCAGATCAAATTATTCCTGAGGCTATTAATATTATTGCTGGTCACTTGTCGGGAGGAATTGAATTTGTTGACAGTCAAGTGGTCCTTTTAGCCCAAAGTGACCTTTTTGACCAGGCCAAGCGTCGTCGTCGTAAAAATACCAATAACCTCTCTAACGCTGAGCGCTTAAAGAACTACCAAGAGTTAAAACCCGGCGACTATGTGGTCCATGTTAACCACGGAATTGGTCAGTTCGTTGGGGTAGAGACCATCGAGGTAGCAGGAAACCACAAGGACTATCTCAGCATCGTCTATGCCGATAATGCCTCTATCCACGTCCCCATCGACCAAATTGACTTGGTCCAAAAATATGTTTCAGCAGAGGGCAAGATCCCTAAACTCAACAAAATGGGCGGAACCGAATGGCAAAAGACCAAGCAAAGGGTCAGCAAGAAAATTGAAGATATTGCTGATGACTTGGTGGACTTGTATGCAGAAAGGGAGACCAGAAAGGGCTATGCCTTTAGTCCTGACAATGAGGACCAGGCTGCCTTTGAAGATGAATTTCCTTATCCTGAAACCGATGACCAGCTCCGCTCAATCCAGGAAATTAAAGCCGACATGGAAAAAGAAAAGCCCATGGATCGTCTCCTTGTTGGGGACGTGGGCTTTGGAAAGACTGAAGTTGCTATGCGGGCTGCCTTTAAGGCTATGCTAGATGGTAAGCAAGTCGCCTTC
Source organism: Aerococcus urinae (assembly GCF_001543175.1). Lineage (NCBI taxonomy): Bacteria > Bacillati > Bacillota > Bacilli > Lactobacillales > Aerococcaceae > Aerococcus > Aerococcus urinae. The sequence continues at coordinate 1,550,135 of NZ_CP014161.1, read as the reverse complement.
CTGGTGCCAACGACTGTCTTAGCCCAGCAACACTACGAAACCATGCTAGAGCGCTTTAAGGACTATCCCTTTACTATTGACTTATTGAGCCGTTTCCGGAGCCCGGCCGAACAAAAGCATGTCATTAAGTGCTTAAAAGAGGGCAGCGTCCAATTAGTGATCGGTACCCACCGACTCTTATCCAAGGACATTAAGTTCTTAGATCTCGGTTTATTGGTTGTTGATGAGGAACAACGCTTTGGGGTTAAGGCCAAGGAGAGGTTGAAGGCCTTGCGGAAAAATGTCGATGTCCTTACCCTAACGGCAACACCGATCCCTCGTACCTTGAATATGTCCATGATGGGGGTCAGGGACTTGAGTGTGATTGAAACACCACCAGCTAATCGTTTTCCGGTACAGACCTATGTCATGGAACAAAACTATGGGGCCATCCGGGATGCTATTGAACGGGAGTTAGCCCGCAATGGCCAAGTCTTTTACCTCTTTAATAATGTGCAAAATATCCAAGAAAAAGCCAACTTCATTGAGGAATTAGTCCCCCAAGCCCGGGTAGCGATTGCCCATGGCCAGATGCATGCTAATCAATTAGAGGAAGTCTTAATGGATTTCTTGGCCGGAGATGACGATGTCTTAGTCACTACCACCATTATTGAAACCGGGATTGATATGCCTAATGTCAATACTCTCTTGGTGGAGGACGCAGACCGGATGGGCTTATCGACCCTCTATCAATTACGGGGCCGGGTAGGCCGGTCCAACCGGGTAGCCTATGCTTACTTTATGTACCGGCCTGACAAGGCCTTAAATGAGGCCAGCGAAAAACGGCTGACCGCCCTCAAAGACTTTACTGAATTAGGGGCAGGGTTCAAAATCGCCATGCGCGACCTCTCCATTCGGGGAGCCGGCAACCTCCTGGGGCAAGAACAGCACGGTTTTGTCAATTCGGTGGGTTATGACCTCTTTCAACAGATGCTGGATGAAGCCATCCGTAAGAAACAAGGCAAGGCAGCTAAGCGGCCTCAGTCACCCACAGAAATTGAATTGCACATTGATGCTTATATTCCTTCAGAATATATCCAGGATGAAAATCAAAAGGTGGAAATCTACAAACGCATCAACCTGCTGGACGATGTCGATACCATGTGGGACTTGGATGACGAATTGTTGGATCGCTTTGGTGAGCCTCCGGTAGAGGTCCAATGGCTCTTAGCAGTTGGGACAATGAAGTCTTATGCTACTGCAATAGGGGTAGAGAAAATCACGCGTAAGGGGAAGGCGATTGAGCTGGTCTTTACCAAGCAACAAGACCCTAGCCAATTGACTCCGCTCATTTTCCAGGCCTTAGAAGACATCCCAATGAAATTACAAATCAAAATGGCTAATGACCAATTAGTCATGCAGTTAAACACTAAAGACCTCTCAACCGATCAGTGGCTAGACTATCTCCTTCAATTTCTAACCCAGCTCAGTAAGGATTTACAGGTAGATTCTGACCAAGTGGATGGGAGGCAGACTAGAGATGGTGTCGAGTAAAAATCGCCGCAGTCAACAAGCCCTAAAGGGAGCCAGCTTGTTGACCCTAGCCGGCATTATCGCTAAGATTCTCAGTGCGGTTTACCGAGTTCCCTTTCAAAACCTAGTGGGCGATACGGGATTCTATGTCTACCAGCAAGTTTACCCCATTTATGGGATTGGTATGACCTTTGCCCTGAGTGGCTTACCCAATTACGTGGGTAAGCAAATTTCCTGGCAGGTTGACCTGGCCCATCGCCGTCTGTTTTTACGCCGTTATAGTCTCCTAGTAGTCATTTTTTCTTTATTGTGTTTTAGCCTGACCTTTTTTCTAGCCCCGCTTTTAGCCCAGGGAATGGCTGATCCCAACTTGGCAATTGTGATTCGGAGCGTTTCCTACATGTTCCTAGCCATGCCCTTTCTCCTCCTCATCCGGGGAGCTTTTCAGGGGCGCAATGATATGAAACATACCGCCATCTCCCAAGTGATCGAGCAAGTTGTCCGGGTCGGGGTGATCTTAGGGGTGGCCACCCTTTATAGCCAGGGCTTTAGTCAGGATTGGTCCCTTTATGAGATGGGGGCCTGGGCCATGGCCTCGGCTGGGATTGCCGGCTTTACGGCAACTAGCTACCTACTCTTGGCCCTTTTTCAATCCCGGGGCACCCAGCGCCTCTTCCAAGAGTCGAAACGAAGTCGAGCCCTGGCTGAAGATCCGCCTTATCACTTGACCTGGCCCCAAATTCTGAGGACCTTTGTCACCGATGGCCTGGTGATTTGTAGTTTTTCAGCCTTATTGGTCTTCTTTCAATTGATTGATTCTTTTACCCTTTATGACGGTTTACTGGATTTTGGTTTGGATAGCGACCTGGCTAAGGTTTATAAGGGAGTCTATGATCGCGGCCAGCCCTTTGTCCAATTGGGCATGGTCTTTTCCCTGGCCTTCCAGACCTCTTACTTGCCCCTGCTTTCCCAGGCTTTTGTCAAAAAACAAAAGGCCCAATTTCGGGAAGCGGCGGTTCGTTTTAGCCGTTTGACTTTCTTTATTAGTCTCTTGGTTACGGCGGGAATAATGGCGATCTTGCCGGAACTCAATGTGATGCTCTTTAGTGATGCTAAGGGGAGTGGGGTCCTAGAGCAGTATCTATTGATGATTGTCTTGGCCAGCTGGGTATTGATCTACCATAATATTTTCCTAGGTCAGAACCAGTGGTTTTATTCGGCCCTAGCCCTGGGCTTAGCTTTATTGGTTAAGGGGGTCTTTGCCCACTTGCTGGTTAGCCGCTTTGGCCTAGTGGGAGGCGTCTGGTCCAGCTTGCTGGCCTTAATTGTGATGCTGATCTTGATGCACCACTTTATCCCCCATTCGATTAAAACCGAGAGTCAAATGGGGATTTTACTGAGAGACACTAGCCTAGTAGTTCTTCTCATGTGGCTGGCCATTATGGCTTTGCGCTGGATCTTTTGGTTGAATTTTCCTAAAAGTCGGGCCTTCGCCACTTTATTTGTGGGCTTGGCTGTCCTTTTGGGAGCAGGTGTCGTATTATTAGTAGTAAGAAGATACCCGATACTTAATCCGGCTGAGTGGCAAGAGCTTCCCTTAGCTAAATATTGGATCAAAAATAAGGAGAGTTAGGAAGAATCTATGCGAATCGATAAATTTTTAAAGGTTGCTCGAATTATCAAGCGACGTACCGTGGCCAAAGAGGCCTGTGACCAAGGCCGGGTGGCTGTCAATGGGCGGCCGGCCAAGTCCGGAACCAACTTGGAAGTTGGTGATACGGTTAAGATTGAGTTTGGCAATAAGTGGCTGACTTTGAGAGTCGATGCCCTAGAAAATTCGACTAAAAAAGAAGATGCCAGCAAGATGTACACCATTCTCGATGAGGAGTGGAAGGAAAAGGCTAGCGAACCTGAATTTTTTTAATTAAAATAGGAGCTATACTTTTTAAAAGAAGCAAGGTACAATAGGAAGGGTACTATTTTGTGAAAGGATGCTAAAGATGGGCGACCAAGGCAAGGAAAATAAGAATAAAATTACTTCCATTGCACGCTACGCTGGCAAGAAGGAGCAAGAAGATACTAAGAAACAGAAGTGGCATGACTTAATCATGCGCTCGCTCTTAGGATTTTGTTTACTAGGCTCCCTATTATGTCTGTTTGGCGTCTTCCATGCCCAAATCAAGACCCGGTCCTTAAGCGAACAAACTGAGCAGGCTAAGCAACAAAGGCAGAGTGAACAAGAAATTGTTGACTCCCTAAAGAACCAAGTGACCTTATTAAATAATGAGTCTTACTTGGCGAGCTTAGCCCGGGCCCAATATTATCTCAGCAAAGAGGGCGAAATTATTTTCTCCACTCCTGAAGATAATGATTCCATGAAGGCAAAAAGTCTTAACAAGGCATACCTAGAAGCGCAAAATAATCAAAACAAAGTAAATAATGAAAAAAATTAGGAGGATCATAAGCTTTCATGACCGTAGAAGTTGGGGAAAAAGTAACTGGTAAGGTTACAGGAATTGTTAAATTTGGTGTATTTGTCGATCTCGGTGATGGAACCAGTGGCTTAGTCCACATTTCTGAAATTTCCGATAGCTATATTAAAGATATCAACGATTATCTACAAAAAGGCGATGAGGTGACCGCGATTGTCACTAAAATTCAACCGGATGGAAAGATTGCCTTATCCATGAAGGACGCCAAGGATCACAAGCAAGCTGAGCCCAAAGCACATGCTAAGCCTGGTAATAGTGGTCCTAAGCCAGCTAAGGCCAACAATAGCCATAAGAAATTTGACCGTAAGCCACAAGCAAAAACCAGTGACTTTGACGCCATGATGAATAATTTCTTAAAGGAAAGTGATGATCGCTTAACTTCCTTGAAGCGTAATACCGAAGGCAAACGTGGTGGTCGCGGTGGCCGTCGCGGCTAATGACAAGAGATGAAGAATAGAAAAAATTACCAAGAGGTTATGACGCTGGTCACAGCCTCTTTCTTTATTTTTATGAGGAAGGTGGAACATGTCAGAGCTCAGTCAACTTGCTCAAATGATTTACCAAAAGTTAGTGGCAGAAGATAGCGACTATTTAGCCAGTCACAGACCCTATGCCCTGGCCGTTTCTGGCGGTGTGGATTCCATGGTCCTTTTAAGGTGTTTTGAGACACTGCAAGCGACTCATGGGCTAAATTTCTTTGTCATCCATATAAACCACCGCCTGCGCCAAGAGTCAGAAGCCGAGCAGGAAATGATGGTGTCCTATTGCCAAGCGCACGACTTGGACCTCAAGGTAAGTATTTGGCAGCATGGGGCCGATTTAGGCGGCAATGTTGAAGCCAAGGCCCGGGCCTTCCGTTACCATGCCTTTGGAAAAATTCTCAAAGCCCAGTCATCCTTGCGTTTGGTGACGGCTCACCATAGTGATGACCAGGTAGAGACCGGCTTAATGCGCCTGGTTCATGGCGGACATTTGGCTAGTTTTAGGGGAATGGAGGTCCTTAGCCCGCTTTACACCTATCCCAAGGCCCAAATTCTCCGACCTCTTTTAGACGTCGAAAAAGCCAGCCTGTATGACCTAGCTAGAGGTGAAGGGATTCCCTACCAGGAAGACATGACCAATTGGGATAAGCATTTCCAACGTAATCGTTTCCGTCAAGACATTATTCCTTATCTGGAGGGGGAATCTGGTAACTTCAAGGCACATTTCCGTCATTTTCAAACCGACCTCAAGGCTTTATTGAATCTAGCCCAACCCCAGCTCAACCAGCTGCTGACTAACTTATTTGACCAAGAAGTGGGTTGTTTTCGCATCGACCTGGAAGCCCTGGGTCAGTATTCTCAGGCGGAACAAGTCTTACTAATGGAAATGCTTTTCCAGCGCTTTGAGATTCCAGAACTCTTGGCCTTCACCCGGACAGGAATGGAGGAATTGGTCGCTTTCCTTAACCAGGGGGCAGCCCAAGGGCAATGGGCCTTACCGGGAAATTATGTCCTGGATAAGGTCTACCAGGCCGCCTTTGTCCGCTTGAAAACCAGCCCACCTAACTATTATCAAGTCAATCAGAACTTGTCAGAGAGTCAGCTTGAATTAGGTCAACCAGCGATTCAGCTAGAAAACTTCGCCCTAAGTTGGACTTTGGCTGGTCAAGATAAGCAAAAGGACACCAGTAAGAGTTTTTACCTGCCTCAGTCCCTAAGTGACCAAGCCCTGACTATCCGCCACCGCCAAGCTGGCGATTATCTCAAACTCCCTTCAGGAAGCCAGCAAAAAATCCGCCGCTTCTTTATTAATGAGAAGATTCCTCAAGCTGACCGACAGGCGGCATGGCTGATCGTTCGCGACCAGTCTTGGGTACTTGGAATCTTAAGTCAAAAGGGGCAATGGCTCTACCGCTATCCTCTCGAGGGGGAGGCGCTTTTTAGCCAAATTCAGCGAGTCTAAGCATTCCTTAAAAATTGTCTAAAAGGGCTGAAAATGTTGCAGACAGGTAGCTGCTTTTGCTACAATTAAGGACATAATTGAACTTATATAACACGGAGGCTATACATGAACCAAGAGATTAGCGATATCTTAATCAGTACGGAGGAAATCCAAGCCATTAATAAGCGCTTAGGCGAGGAAATTTCCAAAGATTATCAAGACCAAGACCTACTTGTGGTCGGCATCCTTAAGGGATCATTTTTATTTATGGCTGATTTAATCCGAGAAATTAATGTGCCCCTAGAAGTGGACTTTATGGCGGTTTCCTCTTACGGCAATGGCACTGAATCAGGCGGGGACGTTAAGATCCTCAAAGACTTAGAGGCTTCAGTGGCAGGCCGGCATGTCTTATTGGTAGAAGATATTGTCGATACAGGCTATACCTTGGAACACCTAGGTGAACTCTTCAAAGAACGCCAGGCTGCATCGGTTAAAATATGTGCATTTTTGAACAAAGCTGATCGCCGACAGGTAAAAGTTGAGGCTGATTACCTCGGCAAAGAAATTCCTGACGCCTTTGTAGTGGGATACGGCATGGACTATGCGCAAAAATATCGTAATCTACCTTATGTAGGGGTTTTAAAGAGCGATCAGGCTTAATCTGTGTTATACTTACCTATCTGGATAAGACCGATTTAGTTTAAAATTAGAAATGGAGCTAATGTATGCAAAGAAAAGGATCAAAGAGACCCAATAACTTTTTTTCCAGTGGTCTAATTATCATTGTCATTTTCTTGGCGCTACTAGGAATAGTGAATTTCTTCTCGTCAGGAGGAAATTCGGCTGCTTCAGAGGAAATTAACCAATCCGAATTTATTCAAAAACTAAAGGATAAAGAAATTGAAACGGTTCAAATTAAACCTCGCGCAGGCGCCTATGAGATCACCGGGAAGTACCGGGAAGACAAGGAAGGAAGCGAGTCATCAACTTCCAATAATATTCCGATATTAAATAATACTGAACTCGACCAAGCTAAGGGGTTCATTGTCCATGTATTACCTAATGACTCAACCCTCTCAGCCATCAACCAAGCGGCAGAAGATTCAGGGACCGAAGTCGTGGCCCAAGAAGAAGATCAAACCAATATGTGGATTAGCTTGATCATGAGTGCCATTCCCTTAATTTTCTTCGTCTTTATCATGTATATGATGTTCTCACAAACCCAAGGTGGGGGACGGAACAACCCTATGCAAATGGGTAAGAGCCGGGTAGAAGATGTCTCTAAGAAATCACGGGTAAAATTCTCTGACGTTGCTGGTTGTGAGGAAGAGAAGGAAGAACTGGTTGAACTGGTTGACTTCCTTCGTGCTCCCAAGAAATACCACGATATTGGTGCTCGGATCCCTAAAGGGGTCCTCTTAGAAGGCCCTCCCGGAACCGGTAAGACCTTACTAGCTAAAGCCGTAGCCGGGGAAGCTAATGTACCTTTCTACTCCATCTCGGGGTCAGAATTTGTGGAAATGTTTGTCGGTGTTGGGGCTAGCCGGGTGCGTGACCTGTTTGATACGGCCAAGAAAAATTCGCCTGCTATCATCTTCATTGATGAAATTGATGCGGTTGGTCGGCAACGGGGCGCAGCTTCAGGTAGCGGTGGCCACGATGAACGGGAACAAACCCTCAACCAACTTTTAGTTGAAATGGACGGTTTTGAAGAAAAAGACAATGTGATCGTAATTGCGGCCACCAACCGTTCTGATGTTTTAGACCCTGCTTTATTACGTCCAGGACGTTTTGACCGCCAAATCTTAGTCGGTCGTCCAGATGTGAAGGGCCGGGAAGCCATTCTGAAAGTCCACGCCCGCAACAAGCCACTAGCTCAAAATGTCGACCTCAAAGTGGTTGCCCAACAAACACCAGGCTTTACTGGGGCGGAATTAGAAAACGTCCTCAACGAAGCCGCCTTATTGGCTGCCCGTTTGGATAAGAAGAGAATCGAGATGGTAGATGTGGATGAAGCCCAAGACCGTGTGATTGCCGGTCCGGCTAAACCAAACAGCCAACCAAGCTTAGAAGAACGCCGGGTAACCGCCTTCCACGAGGCGGGACATACTGTCTGTGGCATGGTCTTAAGCGACGCCCGCGTTGTCCATAAGGTAACCATTGTTCCTCGTGGTAAAGCAGGGGGGTATGCAGTGATGCTACCTAAGGAAGATCAAACCATGCACTCCAAGAAAAACCTTCACGAACAAATTGTGGGGCTGCTTGGAGGACGTGCTTCAGAAGAAATCTTCTTCGACACCCAGACCACTGGGGCATCCAATGACTTTGAACAAGCAACCTCTTTAGCCCGTAGCATGATTACTGAATATGGAATGAGTGAGGAATTGGGCCCGATTTCTTATGAAGGAAACCACTCCATGAGAGGCACCAACCCTTACCAACAAAAATCCTATTCAGGTGAAACCGCAGCTAAAATTGACCAAGAGCTCCGCAAGGTAATGGACCAAGCTCTAGAAGAGGCTAAAGACATCTTAAGTCAGCATAAGGAGCAAGTCCGTGTGATTGCTGAACATCTCTTGAAACTAGAGACCTTAAATGCTAAACAAATTAAGAGTTTATTTGACACCGGTCATTTACCAGATGATGATGAAAGTCAACAAAGTGGTCATGAAAATGAACCGATTTCTTATGAAGAAGCCAAAGAGAACTTGAAGAAATCTCAAATTGAACGTCAAAAGAAGGTTCAAGAAGAGGTCGATGATTCCAAGGAAGAGACCATTAGCTCTCCAGAGGAAGACCGCCGTGAGGATCATGCAAATGAAACTCAACATGATAATGCCACTTCCCAAGAATCAAATGATGATGACAAAGAATAAGCTTAACTTGATCGGTTAAGTAATTGGGACTGCGCCAAAAGACGCAGTCCTTTTTTCATGAGAAATTTTATGAGAGTCTGGTACATTGCCATGGCTTTTTAACAACCCAAATTCAAAAGCAGAACGGATGCTCTGGCCATTTAGCTGTGAACCAGTAAAATCAATCATTTGCTATTGATAGGTGATTTAGGCATAATAAAAAGGCATTAAGGAAAGGAATTAAAAAATGACAGATAAATTAGTTAAAGCAATTTCTAAAGATGGTTTTGTACGTTGTAGTGTGATCGATGCCGGTGACTTAGTGGAGGACGCCCACCAACGCCATGATACCTGGAGCGCAGCCACAGCCGCTTTGGGACGGACTCTAATCGGGACTTTGCTCTTAGCTGGCGATATTAAAGACGATGCCAGAATGTCGGTTCAAATTAAGGGCAATGGCTTGGGTGGAAAAATTGTCACGACCGCTAATGGAGCGGGCGAGGTCAAAGGTTATATTGACAATCCCCATGTTTCTCTTGACTTGAATGACCAAGGCAAGTTGGATGTCCGTAAAGTGGTTGGCACTGAAGGAAGCTTTTCAGTCACTAAGGACCTGGGTTTGAAGGAACCATTTAGTGGACAAACTCCGATTGTTTCGGGTGAGATTGCCGAGGATTTCACTTATTATTTAGGGGCTTCGGAACAAATTCCTTCTGCCATTGGTCTGGGCGTCCTGGTCAATCCAGATGAATCAGTCAATAAGGCGGGCGGTTGGATGTTACAAGTCCTGCCGGGAGCGAGTGAAGAGACCATTAGCCGCTTGGAGCGCACCGTTCAAGATCTCCCTCACATCACCAAATTACTTAGTCAGCATGCCAGCCTGGAGGAAATTATTGAACGTCTCTTAGGCGAAGGCCAAGCCAATATCTTGTCTACCCATCCGATAAGCTTTACCTGTGACTGCACCAAGGAACGCTTTGCTAAGGGCTTAGTCAGCCTAGGCAGTCAGGAACTCAAAGCCATTATTGAAGAAGATGGTCAAGCAGAAACCGTTTGCCATTTCTGTAATAGTCATTACCACTACAGTAAGGACGACCTGGAGAAACTCCTCGAGGAGGCCAAGGACTAGCCCTTTACCTTTAGTTGCTTAGTTGATTATGCTAAAATAGTAATAATAAATGCCAGAAGCTGATGAAGAGGTGTGTAAAATGGTAGAAAAACTGGATAATTTGCTCTTGACCATTGGAGAGACTCCACTGATTAAATTACAGCGGTCAGTCCCTTACCAAGCAGCGGATGTTTATGTCAAATTAGAAAGGCAAAATCCAACCGGTCACATCAAGGACCGTTCCTTATTAAATTTGCTGGAAGTCTATGAAGAAAAGGGGGACCTAGCTAGCGGGGCTACTTTAGTGGTTTGTGCTGACTTTGTCACTATTCGTTCCTTGGCTTGCCTAGCGGCTATTAAGGGTTATGATGGGGACTTCTTCCTTAATGAAGTGGTCAGTGAGGCTGACTTGAAAGCCCTTCGTGAATACGGTATGACCGTTCATCCTCTCAGCGATCCTGACAAAGTCACTGAGCAAAGACAAGCTGCGATTGAGAGTGGTCAAAATGATCATGCAGTCTTGCTCCATCCTGATAGTGACTATGCCTGCACGGTGGTCCACCAGCTGACTACGGGACCGGAAATTATTGAGGCCTTAGGTGGGAAAGCGCCGAATGCCTTTGTCTCGGCGGTATCAACAGGAGCTAGTCTCTCTGGTATCGGCCGGGCCCTCAAAGACGCGTCGGAAAAGATTGCCATTTTTGCTGTGGAAGCAAGTGGTCAATCAAGCTTAAATGATCTCGACACGGCTAGTGACTTACCTCTCCTTGATACCAGTCTCTTTGCTGAGATAATCCGGGTCCAAGACGGTCGGGCTTACCAAGAACAAGAGTGGTTAAAGGTCAATGAAGGACTTGAAGTTGACTTTCAATCAGCCTTGGCCATTACCGGAGCGATTGCCATTGCTGAACGTCTAGGCCGGGGGCATAAGGTAGTCACCATAGCTAATGGCCGGTAAGATGAAGGATGTGAGGACTCCGTCAGAGACTTGAATTGGTGGAGGAAAATACCATAAGCACAGCTATAAGGATGTGAAGAAGGATCAGGGAGGGCGATTCCTTGGAGGAAAAGATGATAAGATCAGCTATAAGGATGTGAGAACGCCGCTAAAGCCTTGAATTGCTGGAGGAAAATATCATAAGCACAGCAGGACTGTGCGTTGGAATTTTCTGAAGCAACTTCAAGGCTGGCGTTCGAACTCAACTTGTTGATCGTTCATCTTTTCTGAAAGGACATCCCCTACCCCTTCCGAACTCAACTAAACTGTGCCTTGGTATTTTCTGAAGCAACTTCAAGCCTGGCGTTCGAACTCAACTGGTCTGAGCGTTGGCAGTTTTAGTTGGGTTTGACTTGGCAGACTTGGAGTGATTTCACAAGTCAGAAACAAGCGAATGTTTCGCTTTTATTATGACTTGCTCCAATCATCCAAGCCTAGGCGCCAAGTCTCACACCCTGTGCGAAATGGACGTTCGTCCTGTGACTGGAGCAGGTTTAGAGAGTATGACAGTCACATCAAAGGACGAAATCAGAGGAAGAAAAGAGCGGGGCTTTTGTCTCTGCTCTTTTCTTCTGCCGTTTTTTCTGATAGAATCATTTGGTGTGTCTATAATTAGAAAGGGAGTACTATGATCAAAATCGGCAATATTGAAATCACTAACCCCATTGCGGTCGCTCCGATGGCTGGTGTCTCTAACGCCGCCTTTCGAACCATTGTCAAAGCCCAGGGAGCGGGGCTGGTTGTTTGTGAAATGATCTCTGACCAAGGGATTCATTTTAGAAACAAAAAGACCCTATCCATGCTGCATATTGAGGATGAAGAATGGCCCCTTTCCGTGCAAATTTTTGGTAGTCAGGCTGATTCTCTAGCTGAAGCAGCTCAATTTATTGAAGCCAATACCAAGGCTGCTATCATTGATATCAACATGGGCTGCCCGGTGAATAAAGTGGTTAAGACCGATGCAGGATCCAAGGCTCTCTTAGATCCCAATGAAGTTTACAAACGGGTGAAGACGGTTGCCGATGCAGTCTCCCTTCCAGTCACAGTAAAAATGCGGACAGGTTGGGACGATGACCATATTTTGGCGGTAGAGAACGCCCTGGCTGCCCAAGAAGCTGGCGCGAAGATGATTGCTATGCACGGCAGAACCCGGGAGCAAATGTATACCGGTAAGGCTAACTGGGACATTATCAAGCAAGTTAGCCAGCATCTTTCTGTGCCTTTTTACGGCAATGGAGATATCCGGACTCCCGAAGCAGCCAAGTACGCCCTCGATAACTATGGGGTTGATGGTGTTATGGTAGGACGGGGCTGCCTAGGTAACCCTTGGGTGATTCACCGCATGGTTCATTACGTGGAGACTGGCGAACTCCTTCCTGAAAAGACTGGCCTAGAACGGATTGAAGCCTGCAAGGATCACCTGACCCGACTGGTTGACTTAAAAGGGGAAAGTGTTGGGGTCCGGGAATTTCGCTCCATGGTAGCTTATTATCTCAAAGGAATCCCTCGTTCAGCTAAGGTCAAGGTGGCCTGCACCCAGGCTGATTCCTACCAAGAAGTCGTCGACCTGTTAAACAATTTCGCTAAGGCGACTAAAGAGCGTGAAAAGGCGCCTAAACGCCAACGCTTATCGCGGGAAGAACGTTTAGCACAAAGAGAAGCTGCTAAAAACCGTTAAATAGTATAGAATAAGAGGGAAGACCAAAAAAGCATGCCTGAAGGGCTGTTTTTAATAGAATGAAATAAAATAGTATGGGAGTGTCGATAATGGCAAAGGAAAACCAACAGCATGAAGCGATGAATGACCAAATGCAAGTCCGTCGCGAAAAAGTAGATGAATTAATAGAAAATGGCTACCAACCATTTGCGAAAGGCTTTAAGCGCGATGCCCTCGCTCAAGAAATCCATGACCAATATGAAGCTTTTGACAAAGACGAACTAGCTGATAAGGCAGTCTTTGTTAATATTGCTGGCCGCCTCATGACAAAGAGAGGAAAGGGTCGGGCAGGTTTTGGTCATATTCAAGACGGGTCTGGTCAAATTCAAATTTATGTTCGTAAAGACGAAATTGGCGACAAGGATTATATGGATATCTGGAAGAAGGCTGACCTCGGTGATATTATCGCTGTTTCAGGTTATGTGATGCGGACCAATACCGGTGAATTATCGGTTAAGGCAGAAGAATTAAAACATCTAACCAAGGCGCTGCGTCCACTTCCTGACAAGTACCATGGTTTACAAGACAAGGAACAAATCTACCGTCAACGCCATTTGGACTTGATTACTAACCGGGAGAGCTATGACCGCTTTGTTACCCGGTCAAAGATCATTAGTGAAATCCGTCGTTTCCTCGACCAACGTGGCTACTTAGAAGTGGAAACCCCAGTTTTACATAACATTCCTGGGGGAGCCAATGCCCGTCCTTTCGTTACTCACCATAATGCTTTAGATATTGATTTATACCTACGCATTGCTTTGGAACTCCATCTCAAACGCTTAATCGTCGGAGGAATGGAAAAAGTTTATGAAATTGGTCGGGTTTTCAGAAATGAAGGGATTGACCACACCCACAATCCTGAGTTCACCTTGCTGGAACTCTATACTGCTTATAGCGATATGTGGGACGTGATGGACTTAGTCGAAGAATTATACCACCATATTGCTAGCCAAGTGGTGGGATCAACCACCATTCCTTATGGGGACCACCAATTAGACTTCTCTGGTCAGTGGCGCCGGGTCCACATGGTTGACGCTATTAAAGAGGCGACTGGGGTTGACTTCTGGCAAGAAATGACCGATGAAGAAGCGCGTCAATTAGCCAAAGAACATCAGGTTGAATTCAAAGACACGGATGACTTTGGTAAGGTGGTTAACGAATTCTTTGAAACTTTTGTGGAAGAGACTTTAATTCAACCAACCTTTGTTTATGGTCATCCGAAGTCAATCTCACCATTGGCACGGGCCAATGAAGAAGATAGCCGCTTCACCGACCGCTTTGAAGCCTTTATTGCCGGAGCGGAAGCAGGCAATGCCTTTACTGAATTGACCGACCCGATCGACCAACGGCAACGCTTTGAAGCTCAAGTCAAGGAAAGAGAACTCGGTGACGATGAAGCCCAACATATGGATGAGGACTTCGTGGAAGCCCTAGAAACCGGGATGCCACCAACGGGCGGTTTAGGAATTGGGATTGACCGTTTGGTAATGATATTTACCAACTCGGACTCCATCCGCGACATCCTACTTTTCCCAACCATGCGTAATAAATAAAAATAAAAGAGTGCGAGCTGACGACGAAAAGTGAAACGCTGGAAGAAATATGCGGCAATCCTTGAAAAGGATTGCCAAATATTTCTGAAGCGGAGTTCACTTTTGTCAGCGAGCAGGTTTGGGTAGAGTGCGACGGGTGCTCCAAAGAGCAAGACCATTGGAAGAAAAGGGCGTAAAAATTCTTAGAGAGATTTGTCGCCATTTTCTGAAATGGACGCTTGCTCTGCGCTTGGAGCAGGTTTTGATTAGAAAATTTTTGTTTTAAAAAGAGACTGAGTCTTTTGCACCAGCTGATCTGCCATAAGTCTTAGGCTGCTTGATTTTCACTAGAAGGAAGATGAAGCAGCCTTTTTATTGATATAATTAAGTCAAACATACTTATAGATACATAACGATGAACTGACGCCTGCAGACAAGTCACTTGAGGAGGAAAGCTTATGAAAGACGTCACCCATTCAGAAAAAGAAGACCAAAAGAAAAACAGTCAGCTGAAAAGATTGCGCTTGGGCTTACATGCTGGGGCCTTATTAATCTTATTAGGCTACTATTATTTTTACCTGCCCCCTTTGAACTATGCCTCCATGGCTTTTTGGGCCTTTCTTGGTCTGGGAGCCTTACTTTTCTTTATTGCTGAAGCGGTCTATGATAGTGAGCTAAAACGAACTCACCGTCAGAAGGCCCGGCAAGCAAATCTTGGCCAGCGTTTGCGGTCTGCCTTGAGTCAAAAAGACCGGCCTAAGCGTAAATATCGGATTCTTTTTGCTGGAGTAGGGCTGGTACTCCTTGCCTATCTGGCTATCCAGGTGATTTATAGTCCCTTATTCATGGCTGACCGCTATGCCCATATGATCGAACTGGATAAGAAAGATTTTAAGGAAGACTTTCCAGAAACCGATGTGAGTCAGATCCCCTTGATTGACCGCGATACGGCTGCCTTATTAGGAAACCGCCGTCTGGGGGAACTTTCTGAATTGGTTTCTCAGTTTGAAGCGGCTCCTGACTATACGCAAATTAATATTCAAGGCCATCCCTACCGGGTATCCCCCCTGGAATATGCTGGCTTTTTCAAGTGGTTGAATAATTTTAGACAGGGGATTCCTAACTATATCCAAGTCGATATGGTTTCAGGAGATACTAAACTAGTGGGCTTAGAGCAGACCATGAGGTACACCAATGATGATCTCTTCTTCCGCAATGCCAAACGGGTCTTGCGCCTACGCTATCCCTTTGCTATTTTTAACCAACCATCCTTTGAGGTCGACGACCAAGGCCATCCCTACTATGTGGCGACCACTTATGGGAAGCATTTTATAGTCAAGGAGCCTGAACCTACAGGAGTGGTCTTATTGGATGCGGTAAGTGGGGAGACCCAGCACTATCAATTGGACCAAGTGCCTGGCTGGATCGACCGGGTCTATTCTTCCGACATTATCCTTCACCAACTGCAGATGAACGGGAAATACCGGGGCGGCTTTTGGAATGCCTTATTTGCTAAGGCGGGAGTGACCAAGCCCACAGCAGGCTATAATTACTTGCCCATGAACGATGACATCTTCCTTTATACCGGGGTCACTTCGGTAGCCCAAGATGCCTCAAATATCGGCTTTGTCTTGGTTAATATGCGGACCAAGGAGACCAGTTTCTACCCCTTGACCGCGGCTGAGGAAATTTCAGCCATGAAGTCTTCGGAAGGCTCTGTCCAAGAAAAAGGCTACCAAGCGACTTTCCCACTCTTAATCAATTTAAAGGGCAATCCTATGTATATCTTGTCTCTAAAGGACCAGGCTGGGTTAATTAAGCAGTATGCCTTAATTGATGTCAATAACTATCAAAATGTGATCATCGCTCAGTCAGTACCTGCTTTGATTGAAGAGTATGCCAAGGCTAGTGGTGCCCATTTTGAAGAGGTCAGTCAAATGGAAGACCTTAAAACTATTGAAGGGCAATTAGACCAAATCGCTGCCGTAGTCAAAGAGGGCAATTCGGTCTATTACCTGAAGATCGATGGCAGTATCTACCAAGTCCCCATTCAACTTAATGAAGAGCTTCCCTTCCTGGTGCCCGATACGGCGGTTAAACTCCAAGTCAAAGAGGACGGCCAGGTGGAGAAAATGGAAGTCGTCGATTAGTTGATTAAATCAAGAATGAAGGAAAGCCGGATTTCCGGCTTTCTTTTTGTTTTAGCTACTTATTTTCTCTTATTTCTATCTGTAGTGATCTAAAAGAGGAATTTTTAAATGAATTTGTTGACATTAAATCCAAAGGGTGGTAGAGTATTTAAGGTGCTTTTTGTATACAGATTCCTGTAAACAAAATACAGTCGTGCTGACTGATACATCATGGCACAACATAAATCACCAATAATCGATTCACTAGGTGTCGATTATTTCTTTTTTGTAGTAGATGACACACCAGGATGTGTGGCTTTAAAATGAAAACAGAAGAATTGGAAGGAGGAATAATAGTAAATGCCTACTATTAACCAATTATTACGTAAACCTCGTAAATCTAGCAAGGCAAAATCAAATTCACCTGCTTTGAACAGAGGTTATAACTCAATGAAAAAACAACCTACCCGTACCAACTCTCCTCAGAAGCGTGGAGTATGTACCCGTGTAGGGACGATGACACCTAAGAAACCTAACTCAGCCTTACGTAAATACGCTCGTGTACGTTTATCCAACATGGTTGAAGTTACTGCTTATATTCCAGGAATTGGGCACAACCTTCAAGAACACAGTGTCGTACTTATTCGTGGTGGTCGTGTTAAGGACTTACCAGGGGTTCGTTACCACATCGTTCGTGGCGCTTTAGATACTGCTGGTGTTGAAAACCGCCGTCAAAGTCGTTCTAAATACGGAACCAAAAAACCTAGAGACTAAGATTAAATCAGAAAGGAGGGCATTGGATGCCTCGTAAAGGACATGTTGCAAAACGTGATGTATTGCCAGACCCAATTTACAATTCAAAAATGGTTACTCGCCTAATCAGCCAAATTATGGTTGACGGTAAACGTGGTAAAGCAGCAACCATCTTATACAATGCTTTTAATATTATTAAAGAAGAAACTGGAAATGACGCTATGGAAGTTTACCAAGAAGCGCTTGAAAACATTTCTCCAGTTTTAGAAGTTAAAGCGCGTCGTGTTGGGGGTGCTAACTACCAAGTGCCTATGGAAGTTCGCCCAGAACGCCGTCAAACTTTAGCTCTTCGTTGGCTCGTTCAAGCAGCTCGTAACCGTGGTGAAGGAACCATGAACGTTCGTTTAGCGCGTGAAATCATGGACGCTGCTAACAACACCGGTGCTGCCGTTAGAAAACGTGAAGAAACCCACCGTATGGCTGAAGCCAACAAAGCTTTCGCTCACTTCCGCTGGTAATAAATTTTCCTGCTTTATTAGTGGAAATTTCCTAGTACGGCAGGTATCATAAGTGAGGACAAGTTTTTATTCTATTTTAAAGTAAAGGAGAGTTATTCAAAGATGGCTAAAAGAGAATTCCCTCTTGAAAAAACAAGAAACATCGGAATTATGGCCCACATCGATGCCGGTAAGACAACGACGACTGAACGTATCTTGTACTATACCGGTAAAATCCACAAAATTGGTGAAACCCACGAAGGGGCTTCCCAAATGGACTGGATGGAACAAGAACAAGAACGTGGGATTACGATTACTTCTGCAGCGACAACTGCACAATGGAAGGGTTATCGAGTAAACATTATCGACACCCCAGGGCACGTGGACTTCACGGTTGAAGTTGAACGTTCCTTACGTGTTCTTGATGGTGCCGTAACCGTTCTTGACGCTCAATCCGGGGTAGAACCTCAAACAGAAACGGTTTGGCGTCAAGCTGATACCTACCATGTTCCACGTATCGTATTTGCTAACAAGATGGACAAGATCGGTGCTGACTTCTTATATGCTGTTGACACCATCAAAGACCGCTTAGGAGCAAATGCTCACGCAATCCAATTACCTATTGGTGCTGAAGATAATTTCACTGGAATCATTGACTTAGTTAAGATGAAAGCTGAAATTTATGAAGACGAAATGGGTCAAGTGATTGATGAAGAAGATATTCCAGAAGAATATCAAGAACTTGCTGAAAAATGGCGTACTGACCTTGTTGAAGCCGTTGCAGATACTGACGAAGACTTAATGATTGCTTACCTCGAAGGTGAAGAAATCACTGAAGACCAATTAAAAGCTGCTATCCGTAAAGCAACCTTGAACTTGGAATTCTTCCCAGTATTATGTGGATCTGCCTTCAAGAACAAAGGGGTTCAGTTAATGCTAGATGCAGTTATTGACTACTTACCTGCACCTACTGACGTTCCTCCAATTGAAGCAGAACGTGCAAACAACCCAGATGAAACCTTTGAAGTTCGTGCAAACGATGACTCACCATTCTCAGCTTTAGCCTTCAAGGTGATGACAGACCCTTATGTTGGTCGTTTAACCTTCTTCCGCGTTTACTCAGGGACTCTTGAAGCTGGTTCATACGTGCTTAACGCTACTTCTGACACCCGTGAACGTGTCGGACGTATCTTATTGATGCACGCTAACTCTCGTTCAGAAGTTGAAGAAGTCTTCTCTGGTGACATCGCTGCTGCGGTTGGTTTGAAGAACACCACAACTGGTGACACCCTCTGTGATACCAAGAACCCAATTATTTTGGAAAGAATGGAATTCCCAGAACCTGTTATCGAAGTGGCTATCGAACCAAACACCAAGGCTGACCAAGACAAGATGCAAATTGCTTTGGGTAAATTAGCTGAAGAAGATCCAACCTTCCGTGCAAGTACCGACCATGAAACTGGTCAAACCATTATTGCCGGTATGGGTGAGTTGCACTTAGATATTATCGTTGACCGTTTGAAACGTGAATTCAACGTTGAAGCAACTGTTGGTGCTCCTCAAGTGTCTTACCGTGAAACCTTCACCAAACAAACACAAGCCCAAGGTAAGTTTGTTCGTCAATCTGGTGGTAAAGGGCAATACGGGGACGTATGGATCGAATTTACCCCTAACGAAGAAGGTGCCGGTTTCGAATTCGAAGACGCTATCGTCGGTGGGGTTGTTCCTCGTGAATACATCCCTTCAGTTGAAGCTGGTTTGAAAGACGCTATGGAAAATGGTGTCCTCGCAGGCTTCCCATTAGTTGACGTGAAGGCTAAACTTTATGATGGTTCTTACCACGATGTCGACTCCAGTGAAGCAGCCTTCAAGGTTGCCGCTTCTCTTGCATTACGTAATGCAGCTAAAGATGCTGGCGCAGTAATCCTTGAGCCTGTGATGAAGGTTGATATTGTTGTTCCTGAAGATTACTTAGGCGATGTTATGGGACATGTTTCCGCACGTCGTGGCCGTATCGAAGGACAAGAACCACGCGGTAACGCTTTAACCTTACACTCATTTGTGCCACTATCTGAAATGTTTGGGTATGCAACAACCTTACGTTCAGCAACCCAAGGACGTGGGACATTTACCATGACCTTTGACCACTATGAACCGGTTCCAAAATCTGTCAGTGAAGAAATCATTGCTAAATATGGTAAAGGTTCTGAAGATTAGTCTAAAGGCTTAAAAATCAAGGAAAGATGAGGTAGAGTCCTTGACTTTATCAAGGCCTATCTCATATAATTAAACTACTGAATCTATATACATAAGATAGAAATTTAGTGTTAACTTTTAGGAGGAAAATTATACAATGGCAAAAGAACATTTTGATCGTAGTAAACCACACGTAAATATCGGTACTTTAGGTCACGTTGACCACGGTAAAACCACTTTATCAGCAGCTATCGCTACTGTTTTAGCTAAAAATGGTTTCGGTGAAGCTAAAGACTACGCTGCGATCGATAACGCACCTGAAGAACAAGAACGTGGGATTACTATTAACACTTCTCACATCGAATACGAAACAGCTAACCGTCACTACGCTCACGTTGACTGCCCAGGCCACGCGGACTACGTTAAGAACATGATCACCGGTGCTGCTCAAATGGACGGTGCGATCTTAGTTGTTGCCGCAACTGACGGTCCTATGGCTCAAACTCGTGAACACATCTTACTTGCTCGTCAAGTTGGGGTTCCTTACTTCGTTGTATTCTTAAACAAATGTGATATGGTTGACGACGAAGAATTACTTGAATTAGTTGAACTTGAAGTTCGTGACTTATTAAGTGAATATGGTTTCCCAGGAGATGACGTTCCTGTAATTAAAGGTTCTGCATTAAAAGCTCTTGAAGGCGACGCAGATGCTGAACAAGCGATCTTAGACTTAATGGAAGCTGTTGACGAATACATCCCAACTCCAGAACGTGACACTGACAAACCATTCATGATGCCAGTTGAAGACGTATTCTCAATTACCGGTCGTGGTACCGTTGCTACTGGTCGTGTTGAACGTGGTAAGATCGAAGTTGGTAAAGAAGTTGAAATCGTTGGTTTAGCTGACAAACCTGAAAAAACAACTGTTACCGGTCTTGAAATGTTCCGTAAAACACTTGACTACGCTGAAGCAGGTGACAACGTTGGTGCCTTATTACGTGGTATTACCCGTGAAAACATCGAACGTGGTCAAGTTTTAGCTGAACCAGGTACCATTACTCCACATACCGAATTCAAAGCTGAAGTTTATGTTTTAACTAAAGAAGAAGGTGGACGTCACACCCCATTCATGAACAACTACCGTCCACAATTCTACTTCCGTACAACTGACATTACCGGTGAAGTTATCTTACCAGAAGACACACCAATGGTAATGCCTGGTGACAACGTTACTATGGAAGTTAAATTAATTCACCCAATCGCTATTGAAGAAGGTACTAACTTCTCAATCCGTGAAGGTGGCCACACTGTTGGTGCCGGTGTTGTTTCTGAAATTCTTTAATTTTAGAACATTCCAGAAAAAAGAGCTCATCCGAGCTCTTTTTTTATTTTATAAATAATTTTAGAACTAAATGGTTTACAAAACAGGTAATTGTCGGTATTTTATTAATAGTTATTTACTAAATTAAGACAAATTGTTAGAGAAAAAACGAAAGCAACTTGTCGGGGAGGAAAAGATATGGCTAGTAAGCATAATGGAAAAAAGGGCTTTTTAATTGCTCTGGTAACGGTGATCAGTGTCTTAGCACTGGTCTATTTAGGAGGGAGCTATTATTATCAAGGACACTTCCTGCCAGAAACGGTGATGGCTGCAACAGATATTAGTCACCAAAGTCCGGAAGAGGCAGAAAGTCGCCTCAAGGACAAGTTATCCGACTTAGGGGTTAAGGTTACGGAAAAAGATCAAGTAATTAAGGAAGTCAAACCCCAAGATGTTGGAATTCAATTTAATATCAATTCTTCCTTAGAACAGGTCTTAGCTCAACAAAATGCTTGGACTTGGCCTTTAGCTTGGTTTAACCAAGACCATGGTGTCTTAGCCGTTGAAGAAAGTAAGAATAATGAAGCTGCCCTTAAGGGGTTGGTTAATGACTTAGCGATTAATAATGCTGAGCGCCAAGCTCCCACTAATGCCCAAGTGGTAGTGGACCAGGCCAATAACCAATTAAGCATTAAAAAAGAAAGCCATGGGAACCAAGTATCAAAGGAAAAATTAGGCCAATTGATTCAATCAGCCATCGACCAAGGGCAAGATCAGGTGAAGTTGGAGGATGCTTACTTAGAGCCTCAAGTGAAATCCGATGACCCCGAAATACAAAAGCAGATGGAGCAATTTAATAAGATTTCTTCTATGAAGCTAGCCCTTAATATCGAAGATAAAGACTATCCGATTGATCCCGCCACCATTCAAAGTTGGCTGATTGTTCAAGCGGACTCTTCGATTGATGTGGACCGGTCTAAGATTTCAGCTTACTTACAAGAGCTCAACCAAAAAGTGTCTGGCTTATTAAACCCACACGAATTTAAGTCCACCATGTCAGGGACAGTGACCATTTTCCCTGGCATTTATGGCTGGTATATTGACCGTGACCGCGCGGTAGAAGAAGTGGCCCAAGCGGTCTTAGCCGGTGAGGATAAGAGTTTTGAACCAAGTATTGCCGGTCAAGGCTACAAGGTGGATAATTTCTTTGGCGACACTTATATTGAAGTCGATATCCCTAACCAAAAACTATTCCTCTATGAAAATGGCCAACTGAGTCTGGAAACCGATGTGATTACTGGACAAGACAAGTCGCCAACCATTCCGGGTGCCAATGAAATTTGGAATATGGAGTCACCAAGTATCCTAAGAGCCAATTCACCAATCACTGGGATCCCTTATGAGCAACCAGTAGATTATTGGATGGCTTTTGACTACCATGCGGAAGGCATCCATGATGCTAAGTGGCAACCGGCCTTTGGTGGTCAACTCTACCGCAACATGGCAGGGTCCTACGGTTGTGTCAATACCTCAATCAATGTCATGCCTACCATCTTTGCTAAATCTTATGTGGGTATGCCAGTGGTCATCTTTAATGAAGAATCTCTTCATTAAATAAGCAGACTATTTATAGCAACAAAAATGAACATATAATAGTAATATAGGAGAGAAACCGAGTCTTATCAGATAGAAAGCCTCGGTTTCTTTTTGTCTATCTAAGTGAGTCCAGTCGACCAATTCAGCGGGAACTTAGACAATATAGCTCATGCCTAAAGTTATTAGGGGTAGGCTTGGAGACAAGAGGGCGGTTTAAGAAAGTTTTTGGCGATTTTTTTAAAAAAGTAGGCGGAAACCCTTGATATCACATCGACATGTCTGTATAATTGTAAGAGTGCTGTAAATTCCAGGGGTTACTATGCCCTGGGGTCAATCAGCCCAAGCTTTGAAGTATGAGGTTGCGACACACCCGGGAGCTTTGCCAAGAGGGTGGAGCCGGTCTTTCATATGGAGCTAGTCAATCGTAGAATTATGACGAGGAGGAAATATAATGGCAAAACAAAAAATTCGTATCCGCTTAAAGGCTTATGAACATCGTGCGTTAGACCAATCCGCACAAAAAATTGTAGAAACCGCTAAACGTACAGGAGCACAAGTAGCAGGGCCAATCCCACTACCAACTGAACGCTCAATCTTCACCGTGATCCGTGCAACTCACAAGTACAAAGACTCACGGGAACAATTCGAAATGCGTACACACAAACGCCTAGTGGATATTGTTAACCCAACACCTAAAACAGTCGACGCTTTAATGAAACTCGACTTACCAAGTGGTGTGGACATCGAAATCAAACTTTAATTTAGTTAACCAATTTTAAAAAAATAATTTTATGGAGGTGTAATCATGACTAAAGGAATCTTAGGTAAAAAAGTAGGTATGACTCAGTTCTTCACTGAATCTGGCGAATTAGTGCCAGTTACTGTTATCGAAGCTCAAGCTAATGTTGTTTTACAAGTGAAAACTTTGGAAAACGATGGTTACGAAGCTGTTCAATTAGGTTTCGACGACAAACGTGAAGTTCTTGCCAATAAACCTGAACAAGGTCATGTAGCAAAAGCAGAAACTACTCCTAAGCGCTTCATTCGCGAATTCAAAGATGTTGAGCTAGGAGAATACGAAGTAGGTAGCGAAGTAAAGGTGGATATTTTCCAAGAAGGCGACATCGTTGATGTAACTGGAACCTCTAAAGGTAAAGGTTTCCAAGGCGCGATCAAACGTCATGGTCAACAACGTGGTCCTATGTCTCACGGTTCTCACTACCACCGTGCTGCTGGATCAATGGGTATGGCTTCAGATGCTTCCAAAGTCTTTAAGGGTAAAAACTTACCAGGACAAATGGGTGGCAACACTGTAACCATTCAAAACTTAGAAATCGTTAAAGTGATGGCAGATAAGAATGTTATCTTAGTGAAAGGTAATGTTCCAGGTGCCAAGAAATCACTCGTTGAAATCAAGACAGCTGCTAAATCAGCTGAATAATTGAGGAAGGAGGAAGAAAATAATGGCTAAAATCAACTTATATAAACAAGATGGTTCACAAAACGGCGAAATCGAAGTAAAAGACGACATCTTCGCTATTGAACCAAACGAAACCGCAATCTTTGATGTTATTTTGATGCAACGCGCTTCCCGTCGCCAAGGAACACATTCAGTGAAAAACCGTTCCGCTGTTAGTGGTGGTGGACGTAAACCATGGCGTCAAAAAGGAACCGGTCGTGCTCGTCAAGGTTCTATCCGAGCTCCTCAATGGGTTGGTGGTGGACGCGCATTCGGTCCTACCCCACGTTCATACAGCTACAAGTTACCTCGTAAGGTACGTCGCTTAGCTTTACGTTCTGCATTATCACGTAAGGTGAGCCAAGACAACTTAGTGGTTGTTGACGCACTTAGCTTAGATGCACCAAAGACCAAAGAATTCAAAAACATTCTCGAAAACTTAAATGTTAACGA
Organism: Aerococcus urinae; assembly: GCF_001543175.1. NCBI lineage: Bacteria > Bacillati > Bacillota > Bacilli > Lactobacillales > Aerococcaceae > Aerococcus > Aerococcus urinae. Next base: position 1,525,595 of record NZ_CP014161.1, on the reverse strand, counting down.
AAAAGTCTTAGTGGTTGTAGATAAAGACAACACTAACGCCCACTTATCTGCACGTAACTTAAACAACGTTACCGTAGTTGATGAAGATAACGTGAACGTTTACGATTTAGAAAACCATGTGAAAGTGCTTATGACTCAATCAGCTCTTTCTAACGTAGAGGAGGTACTTGCATAATGAGTGCTCAAGATATTATTCTACGCCCAATCATTACTGAAGCTTCAATGGAAGCTATGGATGACAACAAGTACACTTTTGAAGTAGCTACAGACGCTAACAAAACTCAAGTGAGACAAGCTGTTGAAGAACTTTTCCAAGTAAAAGTTGTTAAAGTAAACATCCTTAATGTACGTGGCAAGTTAAAACGTATGGGACGTTATGCAGGTTATACCCGCAAACGTCGCAAAGCCATTGTCGAAGTTGCCGAAGGTCAATCAATTGAAATCTTCCCAACAACTGATGAAGATTCTGAAGAATAGGAGGAATTAACGTGGCGATTAAAGTTTATAAAGCGACAACTAACGGACGTCGTAATATGTCAGGTTCTGATTTTTCCGAAATCACCAAGAAAACACCTGAAAAAAGCTTATTAGCTAAACAATCCAGAAGAGCTGGACGCAACAACCAAGGTCGTATCACTGTTCGTCACCATGGTGGTGGCCACAAACAAGCTTATCGTTTAATCGACTTCAAACGTAACAAAGATAACGTTGAAGGCGTGGTTAAGGCTATCGAATACGATCCAAACCGTTCCGCTAACATCGCATTAATCCATTATACTGACGGGGTTAAAACCTACATCATCGCACCTAAAGGCTTACAAGTAGGTACCCGGATCCAATCTGGTGCTGACGCTGATATCAAAGTAGGTAACGCTTTACCTCTTAAGAATATCCCAGTGGGTACTGTGATCCATAACATCGAAACCAAACCTGGTAAGGGTGGCCAATTAGTTCGTGCTGCTGGTACCAGTGCTCAAGTTTTAGGTAAAGAAGACAAATATGTCCTCGTAAAATTAAACTCTGGTGAAGTACGTTTTATCTTAGGGACATGCCGGGCGACAGTCGGTTCTGTTGGTAATGAACAACACGAATTGATTAACAGCGGTAAAGCTGGACGTAGTCGCTGGTTAGGTAAACGCCCAACTGTTCGTGGTTCCGTAATGAACCCTAACGATCACCCACACGGTGGTGGTGAAGGTCGTGCACCAATCGGACGTAAGGTTCAAATGACCCCATGGGGTAAACCAGCTCGTGGTATTAAGACTCGTGATAAGAACGCACGTAGCAATAAATTAATTGTACGTCACCGTAGCAAGAAACGTTAAACTAACTAGATCTTGACGAAAGGAGCCAGAGTAAATGAGCCGTAGTATTAAAAAAGGACCTTTTTGTGACGAACACTTAATGAAAAAGGTTCAAGAACAACAAGACAACGATAAAAAACAAGTAATCAAAACATGGTCCCGTCGTTCAACAATCTTTCCTAACTTCATTGGTTTAACGATTGCTGTTCACGATGGACGTAAACATGTTCCAGTTTATATTCAAGAAGACATGGTTGGACACAAATTAGGTGAATTTGTTCCTACCCGTACTTACCATGGTCATGCTGCAGACGACAAGAAGACACGTCGTTAATGCGAGAGGAGGAAAATAAATAATGGCAGAACAAGTTTTATCTGCAAAAGCTACTGCGAAAACAGTTCGAATTCCAGCCCGTAAAGCGCGCTTAGTAATTGACTTAATTCGCAACAAGAGCGTTGGCGAAGCAATCGCTATTCTAAAAAACACCCCTCGTGCAGCTAGTCCTGTGATTGAAAAGGTGTTAATGTCAGCTGTTGCTAACGCAGAACACAATTCAGACTTAGATGTAACTAAATTATATGTCAGTGAAGCCTATGTGAACGAAGGACCAACCATGAAACGCTTCCGTCCACGTGCTAAAGGCGCAGCTTCACGTATCAATAAACGCACCAGCCACATTACTGTTGTGGTAAAAGAAGCAGAGGAGGAGTAATTAGTGGGTCAAAAAATTAATCCAACCGGTTTACGTATCGGGGTCATTAAAGACTGGGATGCACGCTGGTTTGAAGAAAAAGATTATGCCAACACGTTACATGAAGACTTAGCTGTCCGTGATTATATTGAAGACGCGCTAAAAGATGCTTCAATCTCACAAGTTGAAATTGAACGTGCAGCTAACAAGGTAAACATCAATGTGCATACCGCAAAACCAGGTATGGTTATCGGTAAGGGTGGTTCTGAAGTTGAAAAACTCCGTAAAGACCTCAACCAATTAACCGGTAAACGCGTGCACATCAACGTTATCGAAGTTAAACAACCTGACTTAAGTGCAGAATTAGTCGGCGAAAACATCGCTCAACAATTAGAAAACCGTATTGCTTTCCGTCGTGCGATGAAACAAGCCATTCAACGCACCATGAAAGCAGGCGCTCAAGGTATCAAAGTCCAAGTATCTGGCCGTTTAAACGGTGCTGATATGGCTCGTACCGAAGCATTAGACGAAGGAACTGTTCCACTACATACCCTACGTGCTGACATTGATTATGCCTGGGTAGAAGCAGACACCACCTATGGTAAAATTGGTGTTAAAGTTTGGATTTGCCGTGGAGAAGTTCTTCCAACAACTAATAATCAAGAGGAGGAATAATCGTGTTAGTACCTAAACGTGTTAAACATAGACGTGAGTTCCGCGGAAAAATGCGTGGAGAAGCTAAAGGCGGTAAAGAAATCGCCTATGGTGAATATGGCTTACAAGCATTAGATTCTAAATGGATCACCAACCGCCAAATCGAAGCAGCCCGTATCGCGATGACACGTTATATGAAACGTGGAGGGAAAGTATGGATTAAAATCTTCCCTCACAAACCATACTCCGCCAAAGCCATTGGTGTTCGTATGGGTTCCGGTAAAGGTGCTCCAGAAGGCTGGGTAGCTCCTGTTAAACGCGGAAAAATTTTATTTGAAATTGCAGGGGTGCCTGAAGAAGTTGCTCGTGAAGCGCTACGTCTTGCCGCCCACAAATTACCAATTCGTTGTAAGATTGTCAAACGTGATGTAGGTGGTGAATCGAATGAATAAATTTTCTGAATTAAAAGATCTTTCCGTGGCTGAATTAAACGCAAAGGAACAAGAATACAAACAAGAGTTATTCAATTTACGATTCCAATTGGCAACCGGTCAATTAGAAAATACTGCGCGTATTAAACAAGTTCGTAAACAAATTGCTCGTATTAAAACAGCATTGCGTCAACAAGAACTCGCGTAAAACGTTAATCAGTAAAGGAGGATATTAAAGAAATGGCAGAAAAACGTAATCACCGTAAAGTTCTACAAGGACGCGTTGTTTCCGATAAAATGGATAAGACGATTGTTGTCCAAGTAGACACATTTAAATTCCATCCAACATACAAAAAACGTATTTCGTATTCCAAGAAATATAAAGTACATGATGAAAAGAATTCAGCAAAAGTAGGCGACACCGTTAAAATTATGGAAACCCGTCCACTATCTAAGGATAAATATTTCCGTCTAGTTGAAATTGTTGAAAAATCAGTTATTATTTAACGCTAACTGGAAGGAGGATACTAGAAGATGATTCAAACAGAAAGTCGCTTGAAAGTTGCTGATAACTCAGGAGCACGTGAAGTCCTATGTGTCAGCGTTTTAGGTGGTTCAGGTCGTAAAACAGCTAACATCGGTGACGTTATTGTATGTACAGTAAAACAAGCTACACCCGGTGGCGTTGTTAAAAAAGGTGATGTGGTAAAAGCTGTTATTGTTCGCTCCAAGAGTGGAACACGTCGTGCTGATGGTTCATACATCAAATTCGATGAAAATGCCTGTGTAATTATTCGTGATGACAAAACACCACGTGGAACTCGTATCTTTGGACCAGTAGCTCGTGAATTACGTGAAAACAACTATATGCGTATTATTTCACTCGCTCCAGAAGTACTTTAATCATATTGAAAGAGAGGTGTCCAAAAGATGCGTATTAAAACAGGTGATAAAGTAGAAATTATTGCTGGTAAAGACAAAGGCGTTCAAGGAACAGTTTTAAAAACTTTCCCTAAGAAAGACCGCGTACTCGTTGAAGGCGCAAACTTAGTGAAGAAACACCAACGTCCATCCCAAGCAAATCCACAAGGCGGCATCATCGAAGAAGAAGCTGCAATTCATGTATCAAATGTCCAATTAATTGATCCAGAAACCAACGAAAAGACTCGCGTTGCCATTGAAGAACGTGACGGCAAACGTGTTCGTGTCGCTAAAAAATCTGGCAAAGCCTTAGATTAATTAAGGAAGGAGGAACTAACAGATTATGGCTAATCATTTAAAAGAAAAATACAATAACGAAGTAAAGAACGCTTTAATTGAAAAGTTTAACTATACTTCCCCAATGCAAGTGCCTAAAGTTGACAAGATTGTTTTAAATATGGGTGTCGGAGACGCTGTCTCCAACTCAAAAAATCTTGAAAACGCAGTGGAAGAATTAACCAAGATCTCTGGTCAAAAACCAATTATCACCAAGGCGAAGAAATCAATCGCTGGTTTCCGCTTACGTGAAGGTATGCCTATTGGTACCAAAGTTACCTTACGTGGTGAACGTATGTATGACTTCTTAGACAAGTTAATTAATGTTTCACTTCCTCGTGTTCGTGACTTCCGCGGTATTAGCAAACGTTCCTTTGACGGACGTGGTAACTACACCTTAGGTATTCGTGAACAATTAATCTTCCCAGAAATCGACTTTGATGAAGTTGATAAAGTTCGTGGTCTAGACGTTGTTATCGTCACAACCGCAGAATCCGATGAAGAATCAAGAGAATTATTGGCACAATTAGGAATGCCATTCCAAAAATAGTACAAGGAGGCGAACGGTTTGGCTAAAAAAGCAATGATCGAAAAGAATAAACGTAAACCTAAGTATTCAACACAGGCTTACACACGTTGTGAACGCTGTGGCAGACCCCACTCTGTTTACCGTAAGTTTAAATTATGCCGTATTTGTCTTCGTGAACTTGCCCATAAAGGACAACTTCCAGGGGTCAAGAAGGCTAGTTGGTAATCAAGTAATATAAAGGAGGGTGTACTTAGATGGTCATGACAGATCCAATTGCGGACTTCCTAACTCGTATTCGTAACGCTAACTTAGTGCGTCATGAAACAGTTGAAGTTCCAGCTTCAAAAATGAAAGAAGCAATTGCTAAAATCTTAGAAGAACAAGGCTATATTAAAGGCTATGAAGTCTTAGAAGACGACAAACAAGGGATTATCCGCGTATTCATGAAATACGGTGCCGATAACCAACGTATCATCACAAACTTACGCCGTATTTCTAAACCAGGATTACGCGTTTACGCAAAAAGTGATGAAATTCCTAAAGTCTTAAACGGATTAGGAATTGCCATTGTATCAACATCTGAAGGTGTTGTTACTGACAAAGAAGCACGCCAAAAGAACATTGGTGGCGAAATTCTTGCCTACGTATGGTAAGAGAGAAATCATTATAGAAAGAGGTGCAGCCTAGATGAGTCGTATTGGTTATAAACCAGTTGCCGTACCAAGTGACGTAACCGTATCTATTGACGGTTCTACCGTTACTGTTAAAGGCCCTAAAGGTGAATTAACACGCGAATTCAATCCATTGATTAAAATCGCTCAAAACGAAGAAAATGAATATACTTTTGAACCAGTAAACCAATCAAAAGAAGCCCGTTCTATGCATGGAACGTCACGTTCATTGTTCTATAACATGGTAGTAGGAACCCACGAAGGTTTCTCCAAACAATTGGAACTATCCGGGGTTGGTTACCGTGCGCAATTACAAGGTAAAAAACTTGTCTTACAAGTGGGATTATCCCATCCAGTAGAATTTGAAGCACCAGAAGGTATTGACTTTGAGGTACCAAGCAATACAGAAATCAAAATCAACGGTGCTGACAAAGATAAAGTTGGCGAATTAGCTGCTAAAATCCGTCAAGTACGTAAACCAGAACCTTACAAGGGTAAAGGGATTAAATACGCTGGCGAACACATTATCCGTAAAGAAGGTAAAACTGGTAAGTAATCGACTTACAGTAATCTGCCTAATAAAAATAATAATTAAGAGGTGACAAAATTGATTAGCAAACCAGATAAAAATGCATTACGTCAAAAACGTCATGCACGTATTCGTCGTAATCTTTCTGGAACAGCAGAGTGCCCACGCTTGAGTGTTTACCGCTCAAATAAACACATCTACGCTCAATTAATTGATGACGTAGCGGGTGTTACGCTTGCAAGTGCCTCTGATGCCAATTCAGAATTAAACAAAGGAAGCAAAACTGAAAATGCCCAAGCAGTTGGCCAAGCCATTGCTGAACGCGGAAAAGAAGCAGGAGTGACTGCAGTAGTCTTTGACCGTGGGGGTTACCAATATCACGGCCGTGTGAAAGCCTTAGCAGAAGCCGCTCGTGAAAATGGATTAGAATTCTAAGCAAAGGAGGATACCTAAACATGGCAAAAGATTTCGTTCAAATTGATGACAAAAAAATTGAAGATCGCGTTGTTGCTATTAATCGAGTAACCAAAGTTGTTAAAGGTGGTCGCCGGATGCGCTTTGCAGCCTTAGTGGTTGTTGGTGACGGTGAAGGTCACGTAGGATTTGGTACCGGTAAAGCTTCTGAAGTGCCTGCAGCAATCAATAAAGCGATTGAAAATGGTAAGAAAAACATGATCGCGGTTCCACTTGCTGGTACAACTATTCCACATGAAGTCATTGGTAAATTCAATGGTGGTCGTGTTATGCTTAAACCTGCTAAAGTCGGTTCTGGGGTTGCCGCTGGTGGTCCAATCCGTGCCGTTGTTGAATTAGCCGGTATTGCTGATATTACTTCAAAATCTCTCGGATCCAATACACCAATTAATATGGTTCAAGCAACTATCCAAGGTCTTGCTGAATTAAAAGACCCTAAAGAAGTTGCTCAATTACGTGGTAAATCCGTACAAGAACTATTAGGTTAGGGGGACAAACCATGTCAGAAGTAAAAATTACTTTAAAGAAAAGTTTAATTGGTCGCAAAGAAGATCAAATTAGAACCGTTAAAGCACTAGGTTTAAAACATGTTGGCTACAGTGTTGTTAAGACACGCGATGAAGCAATTAATGGTATGATTAATAAAGTAGCCCACCTAGTCTCTGTTGAAGACGTAAAATAATATCTAAAGGAGGTGCAGACTAGATGGCATTACATGAATTACAACCCGCAAAAGGATCTCGTCATTCACGCAAACGTGTAGGTCGTGGATCAGGGTCAGGTTGGGGTAAAACCTCTACCCGTGGTCAAAAAGGACAATTAGCACGTTCCGGTGGACGTACTCGTCTAGGCTTCGAAGGTGGACAAACTCCACTTTACCGTCGTATCCCTAAACGTGGTTTCACCAACATTAACCGTAAAGAATATGCGATTGTTAATATCGAAGACTTAAATGTTTTTGAAGACGGCTCAGAAGTTTCAGCCAATGAATTAGCTGAAGCAGGTTTAATCAAGAAGGAAAAAGCTGGCGTTAAAATTTTAGGACAAGGTAACTTAGAACGTAAGTTAACAGTAAAAGCTGCTAAATTCTCAGCGTCTGCAAAAGAAGCTATTGAAGCCGCTGGGGGAGTTTGCGAGGTGATCTAATGTTTAGCACCTTGAAACAAGCCTTCAAGGACAAAAATATTAGAGGTCGAATCTTCTTTACTCTATGGATGTTAATTGTCTTTAGAATCGGCTCACATATTACCGTTCCTTTTGTTAATGCTGGAGCGGTATCGACTTTAGCAAATTCGGGCCTATTCGGCTTGTTAAATACCTTTGGTGGTGGAGCCTTAGCGAGTTACTCCATCTTCTCCTTAGGTGTTTCACCCTACATTACTGCTTCGATTGTTATCCAGCTCTTGCAGATGGAAATTGTTCCATCATTCACCGAGTGGTCCAAGCAAGGGGAGGTAGGGCGTCGGAAGTTAAATAAATGGACGCGTTACTTTGCAGTAGCGATCGCTTTCTTTCAATCATTAGCATTGTCATTAGGGTTTAACTCATTAGCCCAATTCGGCTTAATTCAAAACCCAAGTACGACAACTTACTTATTCATTGCCTTGATAATGACCGCTGGATCCATGTTTGTTACTTGGATTGGGGAGCAAATCACCCAATATGGGGTGGGTAACGGAACATCATTGATTATTTTTGCCGGGATCGTTTCTCGTGTCCCTACAGAAATTGTCGCTTTTGTAAGTTCCAAACTTCTCAAGGCAGAAGGCAACGCCTTGGTTCAAAATGGCTTATTGGCACTAGCCTTTATCCTGATAATGATCCTCATCATTACCTTTGTGGTCTTTATCAACCAGGCTGAACGCCGAATTCCGGTGCGTTATTCTAAACGGGCCAATAGCGCTAACCAACGTGCCCACCTACCATTGAAAATCAATTCAGCTGGTGTTATCCCAGTGATCTTTGCTAGTTCCCTAATTATGGTTCCGCAAACGATCTTGAATTTCTTTAGAGCTTCTCATGGAGAGGCTGAATGGTTTAAACTCGTCTCACGGATCTTTTCATTACAAGATCCTTTAGGAATTGCCCTATACGCGGTGACGATTATTCTGTTCACCTTCTTCTATGCCCATATTCAAATTAATCCAGAACGTGTGGCTGAGAACTTCCAAAAATCAGGTGCTTACATTCCTAGTGTTCGTCCTGGTTTAGCGACTGAACAGTTTATTTCAACGGTTCTCAATCGTTTAAGTTTCTTTGGTGCTCTGTTCTTAATGGCCATTGCCACCGCGCCTTTAGTGATTTCTTATGTTTTAGATATGTCACAAAGAGTTGCTTTAAGTGGGACTAGCTTGTTGATCGTTGTCGGAGTCGCATTAGATACCTATAAACAAATTGAAGGACGTTTAATCAAACATCGTTATATTGGATTCATTCGTGAATAGGAAATTGGGAGTGCATAAAGATGAAAAGAAATATTATTTTAATGGGTCTACCTGGTGCAGGTAAGGGAACCCAAGCTGAACGCATTGAAGCAGCTTATAAAATTCCTCATATTTCTACTGGTGATATGTTCCGCCAAGCTATGGCTGACGGTACGGAATTAGGGAAGAAGGCCAAGTCCTACATGGATTCTGGTTCTTTAGTACCTGATGAAGTAACTAACGGCATTGTCAAAGACCGCTTAGCTCAAGTCAAAGACGATGAGGGTTATATGTTAGATGGTTTCCCAAGAACCATCAACCAAGCTGAGGCTTTGGAAGAGATTACGGCAAGTATCGATCAACCCATTGATGCAGTCATTTACATTGATGTTGATCCTGAGGTGCTAAAACAACGTTTAACCGGCAGAAACATTTGTCGTTCGTGTGGGGCAACCTACAATGTGAACTCTAACCCACCAAAAGAAGAAAACACCTGTGACCGTTGTGGTAGTCATGATTTCTACCAACGTGAGGATGACAAAGCTGAAGTTGTCGAAAATCGTATCCAGGTGAACCTCGAACAAACCAAGCCTTTGGTTGAATTCTATGAAGCAAAGGGCAAACTCTACAAGGTTCCTGGCGACATTGGCATTGAAAATGTCTTTAACCGCATTTCTGAAGTTATCGAAGATTAGACTTGATAACTATTCTTTGTTGTGGTAAAATATTCGAGTTAGTCGAAAGATACACCTACTGTTTGAAGCTATTACTTGGATAGACTGGGAGGATATATTGTGGCTAAAGAAGATATGATTGAAGTTGAAGGTACTGTTACTGAATCGTTACCAAATGCAATGTTCAAAGTCGAGCTCGAAAACGGCTTTGAAGTTTTAGCGCATATTTCAGGAAAAATGCGTGTTAATTATATCCGTATTTTACCTGGCGACCGTGTAAAGGTAGAAATGTCTCCTTATGACTTAAGTAAAGGACGTATTACCTACCGATTCAAGTAATGGTGGTATAAGGAGGTAAAAGAGTGAAAGTTAGAGCATCAGTAAAACCTATTTGTGAAAAATGCAAGGTAATTCGCCGTAGTGGCCGTGTGATGGTTATTTGTGCGAACCCTAAACATAAACAACGTCAAGGTTAATTAATAGATAGGAGGGACCAGATAAATGGCACGTATTGCAGGAGTAGATATTCCTAGAGATAAACGCGTTGTTATCTCATTAACCTACATTTTCGGTATCGGTAAAGCCACTGCTGAAAAGATTTGTGAAGCTTGTGATGTTTCCGAAGATACTCGTGTTCGTGACCTCACTAACGATGAACTTGACCGCCTACGTAAAGAAGTGGACAAGATCAAAGTTGAAGGTGACTTACGCCGCGATATCAATATGGATATCAAACGCTTACAAGAAATTGGTTCATACCGTGGTATGCGTCACCGTCGTGGCTTACCAGTTCGTGGACAAAATACTAAAAACAATGCACGTACCCGTAAAGGTAAACGTGGCTTAGCAATCGCTAAGAAGAAATAATTAATTTAAAATAAAGGAGGTTAGCATACAGATGGCAAAAGCAAAACGTCAAGGATCACGTAAACGTCGTGTCAAGAAACATGTTGAGTCAGGCGTCGCACATATTCACTCAACATTCAACAATACTATTGTGATGATTACTGATGAACAAGGAAATGCGATTTCTTGGTCTTCTGCAGGGGCTCTTGGCTTTAAAGGTTCCCGTAAATCAACACCATATGCTGCACAATTAGCTTCAGAAACCGCTGCTAAAACAGCAATGGATCATGGGATGAAAACCGTAGAAGTATCGGTAAAAGGTCCTGGCTCTGGTCGTGAATCTGCTATTCGTGCACTTCAAGCTGCAGGATTAGAAGTTACTGCAATTCGTGATGTAACACCTATTCCTCATAATGGTTGTCGTCCTCCAAAACGTCGTCGTGTTTAATATTTAAAACGATTGATGCATTTGGACTTACTTAAAGGTGCAAGTTTTCACGTTTTGAAAGGGGTAAACTACTAGATGATCGAAATTGAAAAGCCAAATATCGAAACCATTGAAACCAGCGAAGATAATAAGTTTGGTAAATTCGCTGTCGAACCACTAGAGAGAGGTTATGGGACGACTTTAGGTAATTCCCTTCGTCGTGTACTTTTATCCTCATTACCAGGGACAGCTGTAACATCGATAAAGATTGAAAATGTTTTACATGAATTTTCAACTATTCCAGGAGTACGTGAAGACGTTACCCAAATTGTTCTTAATATTAAGCAACTTGCGCTTAAATTATACGATGTCGATGAAAAGGACATTGAACTTGATATTACTGGACCAGCTGAAGTGACTGTGGCAGATATTACTGCTGACGCGGACTTCGATGTTTTGAATCCAGATCTACATATTTGTTCTTTGGCTGAAGGTGCCAAAATCCATATGCTGATGCATGTTAAGAATGGACGTGGCTTTGTTCGTGCAGAAAACAACAAAACGGACGATATGCCTATTGGTGTCATTCCGGTCGATTCAATCTATACACCAATCAAGAAGGTTAACTACCAAGTAGAAAATACCCGGATTGGTGAAGTCAATGAATATGATAAATTGACTTTCGATATTTGGACGGATGGAACGATTGCCCCTAAGGAAGCTTTAAGCTTAGCGGCTAAAGTCTTAACGGAACATCTTGCGATCTTTGTTAGCCTAACTGATGAAGCTCAAGAAGCTGAAATCATGGTTGAGAAAGAAGAAACACAAAAAGAAAAAATGCTCGAAATGACCATTGAGGAATTAGACTTATCGGTACGGTCCTATAACTGCTTGAAACGGGCAGGGATTAATACCGTTGAAGAATTGACTCAAAAGACTGAAGCAGAAATGATGAAGGTCCGTAACTTAGGACGTAAATCATTAGATGAAGTCAAGGGCAAACTCGACGCATTAGACTTATCTTTAAAAGATGATGACTAATATCTTTAAGAAGGAGGAATAGAAAGAATGAGTTACCGTAAATTAGGTCGTAGTAGCTCCCAACGTAAAGCCTTATTACGTGATTTAACTACTGACTTATTAATCAACGAACGCATTACCACGACTGAAACTCGCGCTAAAGAAATTCGTAAAACTGCTGAAAAGATGATCACTTTAGGTAAAAAAGGCGATCTCGCTTCTCGTCGTCGCGCAGCAAGTTATTTACGTAATGAAGTGAGCGATGTTCGTGTTGAAGACGAAAAAATCGTTATTGAAACCGTTCTTCAAAAGTTATTCAATGACTTAGGTGAACGTTACGCTGACCGTCAAGGTGGTTATACTCGTATTTTGAAAACCGAACCACGTCGTGGCGATAACGCTCCAATGGCGATTATTGAATTAGTATAAAACTTTTGAGTGTTATGATGATGGGAAGAAGCTATTCTTCTTCCCGAGTCTAGCTCTTTCATCCCTAGGCCAAAGTCTAGGGGTGAAAAAGTTTGTTTTTTATTGAGGCATTTTATATGTCTTTTTTTTTGCGCTTTTTTAGTTTTCAATAGAGAATATTTGTTATAATAATAATGTTAATGAACATTTATAGAGAAGAGGTTTCCCCCATGCGCCAAGAACGGCTATATTTACCTCAGCTAGATACTCTGAGGCTCTTTGCCATGCTTGCCATCATTTGCTATCATTTCTTCACCAATTCCTTACCGGGTGGCTTTTTAGCGGTGGATATATTTTTGATCCTATCGGGTTATTTGGTGACCGGTCAGTTGGAGCGGCGGTTAAGGGAAGGCAAGTCCTTCAGGCTGGGCTCGCAATTCTTAAGGCGCTTGGGGAAAATGTTTTGGCCCTTGGTCTTTTTTATTATCCTCCTATTAGCGCTCTTATTGCTCTTTCAAGCAAACTTGTTAACCAATATCCGGCCGGTGGTCTTTTCCAGCTTGGCCTTTGTTAATAACTGGTATCAGATTGCCATTGGGTCTTCCTATTTTGCTGAATTTCTCCACCCCTCGCTTTTAACCCATCTTTGGTACTTGGGGGTCTACCTACAATCACTCTTGGTCTTTTATTTCATCTATGGCTTACTGCGGCGGCGCTTGTCTAAGCAGCATTTTACTTATTTCTTGATTGTTTTAGCCCTGATGTCAGCCGCCTGGATGGCCTTTCTCTTTACTCCGGGACAAGATCCTAGCCGGGCCTATTATGGGACTGATAGCCGCTTATTTTCCTTTTTATTAGGGAGCATCGCTTTCTTAATGGGGGAAGAAATCATAGGCTTCTCACATCGTCTGCTTGATAAATCTTGGACCCCTGACTTAATCGCCCTAATGACTGCTGGTATTTTAGCAGTCTTGATGAAGTTCCTGACGGATTCTTCCATATGGACCTACTACGGGGGCATGTTGGTCTTTGACCTGTTGGTAGTCTTATTTATCTTGGCCATTGTCCAAGACCAGTCCTTTATTGGTAAGACCCTTCGTTTCAAGCCCTTGGCCTATATCGGGCGGAAGAATTATTTCGTCTATCTGACCTATTATCCGATCTATATTGTCTTTACTGCCCATGCCAGTCAACAAAACTGGTTTACCATGCAACCTTGGCTACAGGTCCTAGCCATTTTTGTGATAGGCCTGCTCCTAGACGCCTTGGTTAACCAGCGCTTAGTGACAATACCGATTTATTTGCGCCCTAAAGGGGAGCCCTTGCGATTAATTACAGGCTTCCGTCAAGTCCGGTCTAAGGAGACCCCCTGGTACCAAAAACTTCTCTTTTGGGGCTTTACCCTGGTTCTAGCTTTGGCTCTCTTTGCCTTAGTGACAGCACCCAAGGGCGAAGTGGTCCTCAAGTCTGAAGCTGAAGCCCGGGAGGCCCGTGAAGCGATCGAACAAGCCAACCGGGAAAAACATACCATTGCTAGTGATAGTGACGAAGATATTGAAAAATACCGGCAATCGCTTAGCCAAGACCAACAAGCTATCGTGAGTGACTTTTCCAATGAAGTCCTTTACCAGGCTAACGGACTTAGCTTTACCTTCTTAGGGGACTCCTTAACCATCGATGTTTCTAAGGGGATTACGGCCCTCTTCCCACGGTCTAATATCTGTGCCAAGGTGGGACTCCAAGTCTACCAAGCGGGTGAACTGATCGATAGCTTTAGCGCTGAGAATGAGATCCAGGATAAAGTGGTGGTAGACTTAGGAGCCAATGGTGGCTTTACTTCCCAACAAATCAACCAATTACTGAAACGTTTTGAAGGTAAGAAGATTTACCTGGTCAATACCCACGTCAACCGGCCCTGGCGCCAACAAGTTAATGACGCCTTGAAGGCAACCGCTGAGAGTCGAAAAGACTGTCATCTAATCGATTGGTCCGGCTACTACGATCAAAATGCCCAAGCGGATTGGCTCAGTCAAGATGGGATTCATTTCTCTCAAGCAGGAGTCAAGGCTTGGACAGACTATGTGGGACGGGCATTAATTGAAGATAATAAGTGATAAATCAGTTGAAATATAGCACTGGTTCCGTTACACTAAGAAGAGATTTACAGATATCTTCGGGGCAGGGAGCGTTTCCCGACCGGCGGTAAAAGTCCGCAAGCTATCAAGGGATTGATAGGAATGAACTAGTGTAATTCTAGTACCGACAGTAAAGTCTGATAGGAGAAGAGTGAATACGATAACTATAGCCCCTCCGTTACTTTAAACGGAGGGTTTTATTTTAGAAATGGGGAGAAAACTTGGAGTCGATCATCTCTGTCAAAGATGTTAGCTTTCGCTACGATAAAGAAGAAGACAAACAAACCATCAAACAGGTTTCTTTTGATATCTTTGACCAAGAATGGGTAGCCATTATCGGTCATAATGGCTCAGGGAAATCTACCATGGCCAAACTAATTGATGGGTTATTAGAAGCGGAATCTGGCCAGATTACTGTGGCGGGGTTAGCACTCAATGAAGCCAATGTCTGGACGATCCGGCAAAATATCGGCCTGGTTTTTCAAAATCCTGACAACCAATTCGTTGGGGCCACGGTTGAAGACGATGTAGCTTTTGGCTTAGAGAATGCTGGGGTGCCACACGTTGAAATGGTCGAGCGGGTCAATTGGGCCTTAGAAGAGGTCGGCATGTCGGCTTATCGGCAATATGAGCCCAGCAACTTATCAGGAGGGCAAAAACAACGGGTAGCCATTGCTGGGATTATTGCCCTCCAGCCCCGGGTGATTATCTTGGATGAAGCTACCTCCATGCTTGATCCAGAGGGGCGCGAAGAAGTGATGGAAGTTATCCGCCGTCTGAAGGAAAAGAGCCAGCTCACCGTCTTATCGATTACCCATGACTTAAGTGAAGCAGCTAGTGCAGACCGCATCTTAGTTTTCCGCCAGGGTGAAATCGTTAATGAGGGTAAACCCGCAGAGATTTTTTCTTATGGGGATAAGTTGATCGATATGGGACTGGGCGTGCCCTTTAGTGTCCAATTAAAAAACGCCTTAGCCCAACGCGGTTTTAGCTTTGAAAAAGATTATTATACTGAAGAAGGGTTGGTGGATTACTTATGCAAATTGAATTCCAAGGCGTAAGTTATGCTTATGGGGCAGGGACTCCCTTTGAAACCTTGTCTTTGCATGATGTCAATTTAACCATTCCCGACCAAAGTTTTACGGCCTTTATTGGTCATACCGGGAGTGGTAAATCAACTGCCATCAAACACCTTAATGGCCTCTTAAAGCCAACCCAAGGGGCGGTTCAGATTGGACCGGATACCGTGACCAAGAACTCTAAGGGAGAAGTCTTACGGCGCATTCGCAGCCAAGTAGGAATTGTCTTTCAGTTTCCTGAATCGCAACTTTTTGAAGAAACCGTCCTTAAAGATGTTATGTTTGGCCCCTTAAACTACGGAGCCAGTGAAGAAGAAGCCCGTCAAAAAGCCATTGAAGCCCTTGACTTGGTCGGGCTGGCCAGCGAACTTTATGACCAATCTCCCTTTGACTTATCGGGTGGGCAAATGCGCCGGGTAGCCATTGCTGGGATTCTTGCCATGGAGCCCAAGGTCTTAGTCTTGGACGAACCCACGGCTGGTTTGGATCCTAAAGGCCACCGGGACATGATGGCCATGTTCTACCGACTCTATAAGGAACGTCAGTTGACGGTGGTCCTGGTGACCCATCAAATGAATGATGCGGCCCAATATGCTAATCATATTGTCGTGATGAATAAAGGAACCGTGGTCCGTCAAGGCTCAACAGCGGAAATCTTTTCTGACGCTGACTGGCTCAGAGACCATAGCCTGTCACTACCTGATAGTTTAGAATTTAAGGCGGTTTTAGCTGACCAAGCTGGAATTCAACTCCAAGACAATCCGCTAACCGTTGACCAACTCGCGGATAGTATTCTTAACTATTTTGAACTAGGGGAGGTTCAAGATGAAGAATAAATTTATTATGGGACGGTATTTGAACGGGGATTCCCTGGTCCACCGGATGGATCCACGGGCCAAATTGATCATTATGTTCATCTTACTGATCTTTATCTTTTTCGCCAATAATGGCCTGACTTATGGGATCTTAGGCCTCTTAGTAGTGGCCTTTGTCTGGCTGACCGGGATTTCTTTAAAAATCTTTCTCAAGGGCCTTAAGCCGATGATTCTTTTGATCCTGATTACGGTAGCCTTGCAGTTATTCTTTACCCGGACAGGGGAAGTCTACTGGCAATGGGGCTTTTTAGCCATTACCGATGAAGGCTTATGGAACGCCTTGTTTATCTTTTTACGTTTCGTTTATATTATTTTCATTTCTACTATTCTTACTTTAACGACCAAGCCCCTGGATATTACCGATGGTTTGGAAAGTTTGATGAAGCCCTTAAAGAATGTTCTCCCAGTCCATGAAATTGCCTTGATGCTATCGATTGCCCTGCGCTTTGTACCGACCTTATTAGAAGAAACTGACAAGATTATGGACGCTCAATGGGCGCGTGGAGTTGATTTTAGCGAGGGGTCATTAATGAGCCGGATTAAGGCCATTATTCCTATCTTGGTGCCTCTATTTGTCTCTGCCTTTGATCGCGCCTATGACTTATCCATTGCCATGGAAGCGCGCGGCTACCAAGGGGGCGAAGGGCGGTCCAAGTACCGTTTACTCCACTGGCACAAGCGCGATACCATGGCTATTGGCCTAGTGGCTTGCGTTTGCCTAGCAATATTAATCTTTAGGTCCTAATTGGCCAAGATAAGTAAAGAAAAAGAGTGACAAAGCTGGCAGTCAAGGCCGGCTTTTCCTATTTATTTGTGATTTAAAAGAATGAGAGAGGCGTTTGATAATTATGCAACAACGCTATAAAGCGACCATTGCCTATGATGGTACTCCCTATGTGGGTTTTCAAGTCCAACCCAATGGACCTAGCATCCAAGCGGCCCTGGAAAAGGCCCTGAAATTAATGACTAAGGGCCAAGAGATTCCCGTTTATGGGTCCGGACGTACCGATTCTGGCGTCCATGCTCTGGGACAAGTGGTGCATTTTGACTATCCTTCAGAGATTGAGACAGAAGGTTTGTTACGGGCCTTAAATAGTATCTTAGATGACGCTATTTGTGTGAAGGCGGTTGAGCCGGTGGAAAAACACTTCCACGCCCGCTACCATGCCTTGAGAAAGGCTTACTTATATAAGGTTTCCCTGGCCCCCTTTATTTCGCCTTTTGATCGCCACTATGTCCTTCACCATCCCTACCGTACTGATGTATCACGGATTCAAGAGGCCTTACCGGCTTTGATTGGGAGCCATAACTTTAAGAGCTTCTGTTCCACTAAAACGGATAAGACGGTTTTTGACCGGGAGATCTACCGGGCTGAATGTCAGCCATCAGAGGATGGACAGGCTTTGACTTTTTATTTTGAGGGCAATGGTTTTCTCTACAACATGGTAAGGATTATTGTGGGGACCTGTTTGCAGATAGGAGACGGGCTCCGTCCAGTGGAGAATCTTAGTGACTTGTTAAGCATTCAAGACCGGAACGCCGCGGGGCCCACTGCCAAGGCACATGGGCTATACCTGCACCATGTGGATTATCCAAGCCAAGAGGAACGAATCGCCAAGTCCGAAGCAAACGGCTTTTATTAGAGAAAAAACTAGGCCTTTTCTGGCATTTTTGCTATGATGATAGTACTTATTATTTGTAAAAATATTGTGAAATGCACCTTACTATAGGAAATTGAAAAATACTGTATACTGTGATCGGTAAATAATACAAGGAATTGTGGAGGGAAAGATGGTAAAGATAAGTTTCTTGCTCATAGGCTTGATCATCCTAGGCGGCTTTGCTTATTTACTGGTGCGGGCCATTCGTTTAGATAAGTTAAAGGCCACCAAACAAGTATTGGCAGTCATTACAATGATTTTATTTGTACTTAACCTGGCCCTGGCGGTCTCGATTATTCGTCAACAGGCAGCGGGGGAGAAGCAACAGATCGAGCAGATGGCTGACCAATACCTGGCTTGGCTGGATAAGGAAAGTGGAGCCAGCCAATCCAAGGCCTTGGAAAGTGCCTTACAAAGTTTAGTCAGTGACTTGTCAGAAGGACAGGTTGGAATAGCGGTTTTTAACCAAGAGGGGAAAAAGATCGTCGCTATCAATGACCAAGCTGACTTTATTACGGCTTCTACCTATAAGCCCCTTCTCGCCGCCGTTGCGCTTTACCTCTTAGAAGAAGAGGAAATTAGTACCGGGCAGGAAGAGCGGATTAAACAGCTGATTATCCCTACTATTCAGTGGTCTGACAATGACCGCGCCATTACCCTGGGTCGCGATATTGTCGACTATGATCGTTTTAATCAAGTGATGCATAACTGGGGTTTTAATTCCTTCCGAGTCGCTACCGACAGTGACTATTCCCTACATATTACTCCGGAAGACCTGGCCCGCTTTTACCAGGAACTAGAGCAGGGCAAGCTCTTGAACAGCGAACACACAGCCTTCTTGCTCGAGCAATTGCAACAATCCCAGGAACCTATTCCCTTTGACGAGGCCTTGGCTGGCGAGGATAATTATTGGAACAAGTATGGCTTACTGACTGGAATCTATAATGAAAGCGGAATTTATAAAGATGCCAATGGGAAAAGTTATTACCTAGCCGTGATGACGGCTGATTGGTTGGCCAGTGACAGTGAGAAAACGGAATGGTTTAAGCAACTCGCTGAGGTCTTTAGCCAGTACTTGTATGGGGAGTAAGGCCTTAAAGAATGTGACAAGGATTAGACAGATGAGATAGACAGAACAAGGAGCGAAGCAATGCTGATCTTTTTAGGTTTTCTAGTGGCCCTCGGTTTAATTGGGTCCTCTTACTATTTTTACAAGCAGGAAGGGCGAGGCTTCTACCTCCTTTTCGTTCTGATTGGCTTCTTACTACTGGCGGCCATGGTGGTCTTGTCGGCCTATTATTTTTTGGGCTAAGTAGGGGCTAAAAAATAAAAAAGACTTGACTTTAGGTGAAATTAAAGCTATGATATTAGACGGTATTGTTTGCCCCACGATCGGCCCCGGAAACCAATTGTGATACGCAACAATCGTAAAGTAAACGGAGGAAATAAACATGCGTCAAACTTATATGGCAAAAGCTAGCGAAGTTGAACGTAACTGGGTTGTTCTTGACGCGACTGATATTGCATTAGGTCGTTTAGCAGCTGTAGCAACAAACATGTTACGTGGTAAAAATAAACCAACTTTTACCCCTAATGTTGATACTGGTGATCACGTGATTATCATCAACGCTGACAAGGTAAAATTAACTGGTAATAAAGCCCAAGATAAGAAATACTATCACCACACTGGTTACCCAGGTGGGATTAAAGAAACCACTGCTGGTAAATTACGTGCAGAAAAACCTGAACGTTTAATTGAAACCGCAGTTCGTGGTATGTTACCTAAGAATCGTTTAGGCCGTAAACAATTTACCCACTTACATGTATACAGTGGTAGCGACCATAAACATCAAGCGCAACAACCAGAAACCATCGATATTACAGAATTAATTTAAGGAGGGAACAGCAGTGGCACAAGCAAGTTATCAAGCAACAGGACGCCGTAAGGATTCTACTGCCCGCGTACGCTTAGTACCTGGTACTGGTAATATCTTCTTTAACGGTAAAGCCATGGAAGAATACTTACCATACGCATCCTTATTCGTAATCGTTAAACAACCATTAGCCGTAACACAAACTGAAGGTCAATATGACATCCATATTAACGTTCAAGGTGGCGGTTTTGCTGGCCAATCTGGTGCAGCTCGTCACGGTATTGCCCGTGCATTATTGGAAGTAGATCCTGACTTCCGTAAACCATTAAAAGAAGCTGGTTTATTATCACGTGACCCACGTATGAAGGAACGTCGTAAACCAGGTCTTAAGAAAGCGCGTAAGGCACCTCAATTCTCCAAACGTTAGAATTGGCGTCATTACGGCATTTATAACACTTCATGGTTCACGCCATGGGGTGTTTTTTTTGGGTTTTTATCGAAATTCACGCCACTTTTCACGCAAAAATCACGCCATTAGTTTTTCAAGTCAAAGAATTGTCTCATAAAAGTAGAAAGCCTCTCAACAATTTTAACTGGTTGAGAGGCTTTTTCAGTTTTTATTTGGTCATGGTACCTAATCTGTTCCAATAATAGAAGCATAAAAGGAGCAGGATTGAGACCAGAAAGCTCATGGAGACAATGAAACTGGTTGGAAATCGATTGAGCAGCAGACCCATGACCAACAAGCAGAGCATTGAAAATAGGCGTGATACGGTTGATTTTAAAGATACTAGAGAAGAAATATTATCTTCTGAAACGGCATCGTTAAAATAGGAGTTGACCATATATTCAATAAGGAAAAAGAGAAAAACAAATATAATATAGACTGAACTAAATAAAAAGAATTGCTGGGATAGGAGTAAAAAGGGAAGAATTACCATTATCAGTATCAATAGCTGAATAGAGAAATGTCTCTTTTTGAATCGTTCTTTCACTTGGTCAATGGGGATACTATAAGCAACCATAGTGATTATTTGAAATATAACATAATAGAAAATAAAATATTCTTCTTTAACTGACTTTTCTAGTAAAAAAGCCTGCCAAAGCTGGAAATGGGTTTGAAAGAAGAGCTGACTAATCAAAGCTACACAGAATATTTTTCGCAGTTTAGCGTTATGCATGAGTTCGGAAAAACTTTCTCTTATTTGTTCTTTCATTAAGACAGTATTAAGGGAAATAAGGTCTTCATTTTTTCTAGGATTTTCTTGGTAAAGAAAGTAAACCAAGAGAATAGAAATGCCGGTTAATAGAATAGCTAGTAAATAAATAAGGATGTTTATTTTAAAGTATAAAAAACCACCCAAAACACTACCTAATAGTAAAGCTAAGGTTTGGATATTATTATCAATTGAAACAAATTGAGGAATCAGGGCACAGTCACTTTCTTTTAAGGAAACAATAATTTCTGAATCGATTGTACCACTATCAAATGCTGAGGATATGCCATAGGTAAACCAGGCAAGTGCAAGGGTCCAAAAATTTGAAGTAAATAGAACTAAACAGAACATCACTATTAATAAGACTTTAGACAATAAATATAAGGACTTTCTCGACCATAAATCAGCAATGACCCCACTAGGAAACTCGGAAAGAATCATTCCACCACTATAAGCCATTTGGATAATAGCGATTTGTGAGAGTGATACCCCCTTAGCCAGCAAAAGCACAGTTAAAATGGAATGAGGTAGAGCATATGAAACGGTGGTTAAGAAAATCGATAAAAGATAAACTCTAATATTTTTGTTTTGAAGCAGGTTCATCACTTACACCTTCTTGCTAACTATCATTTTGCTAAAATTATTTTATAAATATTAACTCTTTGAGTATAAAAGTCAAGCTGGTGATTAAATAAACATAGTCTTCGCATCTATTATGCATTGATAAGATCTCATGGCTGATATCGTGAGGCTTTTCTATGTATTCTTTTTATTTAAATTCATATATATAATAAAATAATTTACCTTTCATAAATGATCAATTTTATAGATCATGTTACATTTTTGTGACATTTATAACTAATAATAGATTATACCTGTAAAATTTTGTAAAATATTTGAGGATATAGAAGATTAGTAAGCGATTTAAAGATATAAAAGAGGTATACCTATTACTTTTTTATGTCTTCTATATATTAAAACCTTATATTCATCAAAAAGGAGGCGAATTGTTTAATTAATCGATTATTTCACTTTCATACCCTTTAACCAACAAAATATTAGAAGATTTCGATTGATTACACTTATTCTAAATAAAACGCTTCTAAGCGTTTTTTCTGTCTCTCCACTTCAATTTTAAAAAGATGGTAGTACTAGTTATCAGTAAACTTTACCACATATCATAATAACCATGTCTTGCCCTTAGTGTCTACTTTATCTCCAAGTTGAAGTGAGAGATTGATCATCATGAACGCTGCTTAGTGTCTGAATAGTCAGACTAAAAAGTATCAGTAGACGGTGTGACCGACAAGCCTTTTTCTGTAGTTACACCATAGTTCGTGGGAATGTGTAGTAATCTGACCAGAAATTCTAATAGTCGTAAATATCAATCAATAGCATGATGTTTTAAGAGGAGATTTTATGGAAAAATTTGCGAAAATTATCAACCGTAAAAAACAAGAAAGTAGTAATAAAAAAATAAGGTACGGTATTCGGAAGCTTTCAATAGGTATAGTTTCTTGCGCATTAGGTTGCTGGATATTAGCGTCTAGTGATACGGTATATGCCCAAGAAAATACTCCAAGTACAGGCAATCAAGTGAGTGCACCTGCTAATCAGAAAGCAGCTTACCCAGAAGACAAGGCTAAACTGTCAGAAAATACATCAAAAAATATGGAAGTCGATGCCGACAAGACTAAACCAGCTGAATTAACTGCTAAAGAAAATAAGTCAGTGACTCCTGAAAAGGAAAGTCAAGCTGCGGTAAAGCCAAGTTTAGATGAAGCTGTTAAAAATCCTGAAAATGTCCCTGTAAGTGTCAGTCGTAATGCTAAAAAGGAAACTCCAAAACTAGCCAGTCGAGCAAGTGAAGAATATAATAATGATCTCACTCATCGTCCTGCTAAGGAAGATGAAGTTAAGGCGACGACCTATGATGTTTCAGATAAGGATTTAGAGAATTCTGAAGAAGTCAATACCAACAAGCCGAGAGATATTAGTCGTGATGTCCCTAAGTTGGAGCTAAGTATTAACAAAGAAAATGATAGTGATACTCTCCAAGCGGTTGATGGAGAGGCATTGCCCTTTAGTGCTTTCTTTGTGACACCTAAAGGAACTAAAGAGGGCGATACATTTACCCTAACAGTATCCGACAATTATAGCTTAAAAGGGATCGAACCGAAAGTAATCAAGTTCCAGATATCGTTTCAGAGGACGCAGTAATTGCTAAAGGGAGAAAAGAAGGGAATAAAATTATCTATACCTTCACCAAAGCTATTAATGACCGACCACGAGCCTTTGCTGTATTTGCTCTGACTGGCTTTGACAATAAAAAAGTGATCAAGAATTCCAGCAATCAAACTTTTAAAATTCAAGCAGGAGATAAGAGTGCCGTTAAAAATTTGTATGTCAATTACGGTCAACCTTATCGAAAGGGTAAATTAAATATTAATAGTCAATTTACTGAATGGAATAAAGATACCGGAGAATTCACCCAAGTTTTCTATGTGAATCCTAAGTCAGAGACGATAAGAAGTGGCTTAAATGGTATCTTTGAAAATAGCGTAGGTATGGTTGTTCATAATGGCGGTCGAGAGGCTTATAATGTTTTAGCCGTGCCTAGTGATGTATTCTATGATGCAGTAAACACCAAAGTTGAAATCAAGAAAATTCAAAAAGGTGTTCAATTACCTGATGCTGTCTATGAAAATCCTGCTGAAGGCGTTACAATTAAAGATTCAGAAATTAACTACAATAATGGAAAACTATATATAAACTTCAAGAAGAGACAAATTGATTCGCCATATGTTGTCGTAGTAAAGTCAAAGGCTAAATCGCGTGATGGGATTGATTATAATCTATACTCTAGCGGGGTACTACATGGTGACGATGGAATTCCAGGAGAAGTTTATAGCTGGGTAGAAAGCCATAATGTGATCCATAATTTCAATGATAAAGCAATGGGGGGCACTAAAAATGATGGCTATTTTGTAGAACACCATATTTATTACACGAGAGTTAATGGGAAAATCGATAAGAGTCAAACCTTTGAGATGAGCTCTAATACTCTCAAGGGGGGCATAGATAATTACTATGTCACCAGCAAACAAGAGTTTGAAGATTATAAGTTCTCTCATGTGGATCGGAAGAAATTAATAAATCTACCAAGATATAATGAGAATGGTGAACCTCAAGAAGATAACTATATACCTGGCAGGAAAAAAGAAATTACCTATGTTTACTTTAGAGATATCAAACAAGAAGACAAAAATGGTAGTTTCCAAGAACATCATATTTACCGTACTGTGGATGAGGAAGGTAATGTGATTTCTACTGATGAGTCTAAAGACAATGAAGTTACAAGTGGAAAAAGCGATCAAATCTACACCACTTCAAAGCAAGACAGGGATGGTTACAAGTTAGTGTCTGTCACCCCAAGCAATGAAGAATCTAAAAAATCTGGGGTTAAATTCTCTAAAGACGGTCAAGAAACTCGAGGGAATTACTTATCAGATAAGAAACTCGAAGTGACCTACGTCTACGAACGTGTTCAAAAGACAAAAGGGAGCTTCCAAGAACACCACATTTATCGGACAGTCGATGAAGACGGTAATGTGATTTCCACTAATGAGACTAAGGATAACGAGGTAACTAGTGGAAAGACTGATCAAAGCTATACCACCTCAAAACAAGACAAGGCCGGCTACAAGTTAGTTTCAGTGTCACCAAGTAATGAGGAATCAAAGACTTTAGGCGTGAAATACGCTAAAAACGGCCAAGAAACTAAAGGTAACTATGTTTCTGATAAGAAATTAGAAGTGACCTACGTCTACGAACGTGTTCAAAAGACAAAAGGGAGCTTCCAAGAACACCACATTTATCGGACAGTCGATGAAGACGGTAATGTGATTTCCACTGATGAGACTAAGGATAACGAGGTAACTAGTGGAAAAACTGATCAAAGCTATACCACTTCAAAACAAGATAAGGCCGGCTATAAGTTAGTTTCCGTTACTCCAAGTAACGAAGAATCCAAGAATTCTGGTGTAAAATTCTCCAAAGATGGTCAAGAAACCAAAGGTAACTATGTCTCTGACAAAAAACTCGAAGTGACCTACGTTTATGAACGCGTCCAAAAAACTAAGGGTAGCTTCCAAGAGCACCATATCTACCGGACTGTGGACGAAGATGGAAATGTGATTTCAACTGACGAGACGAAGGACAATGAAGTGACAAGTGGTAAATCTGATCAAAGCTATACCACTTCGAAACAAGATAAAGATGGCTACAAGCTAGTATCCGTTACCCCAACTAATGAAGACTCCAAGAATTCTGACGTCAAGTTCTCTAAAGATGGTCAAGAAACCAAAGGTAACTATGTTTCCGATAAGAAACTCGAAGTGACCTACGTCTACGAACGCGTACAAAAGACTAAAGGCAGCTTCCAAGAACACCACATTTATCGAACTGTTGATGAAGATGGCAAAGTAATTTCAACAGATGAGACAAGAGACAACGAAGTCACAAGTGGTAAATCTAACCAAACATACACCACCTCAAAACAAGATAAGGATGGCTATAAGTTAGTTTCTGTTACTCCAAGCAATAAAGAATCGGAAACCTTAGGAGTAAAATTCTCAAAAGATGGTCAAAATACTAAAGGTAACTATGTTGCTGACAAGAAGTTAGGAGTGACCTATGTTTACGAACGGGTTCAAAAGACAAAGGGTAGCTTCCAAGAACACCACATCTACCGGACAGTAGACGAAGACGGTAACGTCATTTCAACAGATGAGACTAAGGATAATGAGGTAACTAGCGGTAAGACTGACCAAAGCTACACCACCTCGAAACAAGACAAGGATGGCTATAAATTAGTTTCCGTTATGCCAACTAACGAAGACTCTAAGAAGTCTGGTGTTAAATTCTCAAAAGATGGCCAAAAAACCAAGGGTAACTACGTCTCTGACAAGAAACTAGAAGTGACCTACGTTTATGAGCGGGTTCAAAGGACTAAAGGTAGCTTCCAAGAACATCATATTTACCGGACAGTGGACGAAGATGGTAATGTGATTTCAACTGATGAGATTAAAGACAATGAAGTCACAACTGGCAAAGTTGATCAAACTTATACCACTTCAAAACAAGACAAGGACGGCTACAAGCTGGTTTCCGTTGCTCCAAGTAACGAAGAGTCTAAGAAGTCCGGTGTGAAGTACGCTAAAGATGGTCAAGAAACTAAAGGAAATTATATTCCTGATAAGAAACTCGAAGTCACCTATATCTATGAACGCCTTCTAAAGAGTGAAAACACTATAGTAGAACACCATAGTCATCCAAAAGAGGATAAAGATAAGATGATTTCA
The DNA here is from genome assembly GCF_001543175.1 of Aerococcus urinae. Taxonomy (NCBI): domain Bacteria; kingdom Bacillati; phylum Bacillota; class Bacilli; order Lactobacillales; family Aerococcaceae; genus Aerococcus; species Aerococcus urinae. The sequence continues at coordinate 1,499,052 of NZ_CP014161.1, read as the reverse complement.
ACAAAGGAAAAGACCACTGATCACAGTCAAAAGATTGTTTTAGAACAGTCTAAAGTGTCTGTAATGAAATCAACAGCTCAAACAATTAAGCAATCGACTCTTCCAGCGTCAGCTCCAGCCACTCCAAAACTGACTACAGTAGAAGAGACAGCAGCTGGAACAAGAAAAGACACTCAAGAGTCAAGTGCTCACACCAGCCTTCCTAAGACCGGTGTTGTTGCTGAGCCAGTAGCTATTGAAGTCTTACTCGTCCTAGCTGGAGCCCTATTGGCTATTCCAATTAAACGTAAAAATAACCAATAAAAGTGACTGCAGAGACTATTTAGTATTCTTACTCCTAATCGATCTCAATCTATTTATAAGTTATAGATATGTATCGATCGTTTATAAATAATATACTGTTTTATTTGTAGAAAGATTTTCAAAACTTTTAATAACATCCGCTCTCTCCTAGCGAGTAATATTAGCTCGGAAAGGGCGGTTTTTCTTTGTTTCATCGCAAGAGTGACTACTTACTAAAAATTTCCTTATAAAGTTATAAAATAATATTTAAAAAAACAATTTTGTTTATTTACATATATTTTATTATAATTATTAAAAAGAAATTATTATAGAATATATGCTAAAAATCCTTTATAATAATAGCGCTAACATGTTAGAAAATATTATTTATTAAAAAGAGGAATGTTTATGTTAAGTAAAAATAATCAACATGAGCAGATACGTAAGCGTAGTCAACGTAACTATCACTATGCTATCAAGAATCTTAAAATAGGTGTATTTTCAGTAGCTGTATCGGTAGGATTGAGTTTTCTAGGGCAAGGAGCTATTGTCCAAGCCGCTGAACTCCAAGCTGCTGACACGCTACCAAGTTCTGCTACTGTTGTCGATGAGAATGCTAAAGAAAAGAAGAGCAGCCAAGTACAACCTGAAGCTGTCCACGCTGAAACGCCTGCTTCCAATGCACAAGCAAGCAGCAAGCCAGCTGAAGTTCAGCCAGAAGCGGTAAAACCGGCTGAAACTGGTCAAGCAGATAAGCTTCAACCAGAAGCAGCAAAACCTGCTAAAGCTGAGCCCACAACTGAAGTTCAACCAGTATCTGACGAAAAAGATAATAAAGTAAGTAGTGTAGAGAAGGCAACTTCTCCACAGGCTGAAAAATCTGTTAAAGAAGTCGCTCAACCAGAAAAAGGAGAAGAAAAGCCAGCTCCTAAACATGATGCAGCTTCCGCAGATGAAGTATCGCCAGAAGCACCAAAATTAACAGAAGCTGCGCCAACTAAGCCAGAAGAGAAGCAATCAACAGATGCCCGTACTCAGGCGGGCTATTATGATGATCGTAGTGGTTCTCCTGTGAATACTGGCACTCCTAAGCCAATTAATGAGATTGAATTTCCAGAATATGCTGGCGCCTTGTCCCACAATTTCTTTGAAGAAGGGATTAAAGGGGCTAAACTGATGGACTTTATCAAGGCCAACCCTGAGATTAAAGAAGCCTTAGAAGCTAACAACATTGACTGGTCCAGTGTCAGTTTGGAAGTTGATGATTCCGCTTTGAAAAATACGCGGATCGATCCAGTGCATGGTCCACAGATTCATTCTGTTACTTATGGTCCTAATCGTGAAGAAAGAGCTGCTGACATTTTAATACGGTTGAAATACAACAATCAAGAATCAAAACCAATCAAGCTCAAAGGAATCTATTACAAGTCACCTTATGCGATCAATGCGACTGGTGGTGGTGAGAATCCATCTAACCATACTAACCACAATGCAGGAAAATTAGTTGTGGATGATCCAGACCATATCCAATTAACAAGTGATCAAAAAGAGAAATTAGTCAATGATTTCTTAAAGGCCAATCCTAAACTCGGTCTTGATAAGTCACAGTTGTCTATGGCTGATGATGGCAATCTAACTATTACAAGCAAGGCAAATGATCCTAATCACTGGACCACTGTTGTCCCTAAGACCCAATTTATTTCAGTTATTGCTAAAGTTCCTGATGTTATCGTGTTTAAAGACCCTAAAAACTCCGGTTCTATTCCATTAACCCATCCGGTCGTTGTTGACCTAATGGATGGCGAACATATCCTCAACGCCCGTGGGAACAACGCTATCCAAGCTAATCAAAAGCTAGCGAAAAATGAATTAAACGGGATGAAATTGGAACAAAAAGATGGGAAATTAGTCATTTCAGGTAAATTGGATCGTGAAGACGGCGGGACAGGCCGCTACCTTAAAGTGTGGAGCGGTGACCAAATTCCAGATAAGAAATATGGTCCTGATGATAAAGACTATAACTATCTTTCTTCCTGGTCTAATAACTTTAAGATTCGCCAACTTTTCCCAAATGGCAATACCATTATTCGCTGTGTCGATGAAACCCCTAATCATGTCACTAAAGAGGAGTTTGATAATTCCTTAGATATCGGCTTGAGAGGATTACGTTTTGGTGGAGACAAAGGCGTTGATTTGAAGAAATTAAAGGATGATCTCAATAAGAGTCTGAAACGCGAATGGGACAAGGGGTCAGAATATAGTGATCTTATACATGAGGTTGGGACAAGAAACTTTACTGGGAAATTAGTGACACCAGAAGGTAACTATTCCGGTGAAGTAACTTCTACGGTTATTTACTATACTGAAAAACTGACTAGCGATATTCTAGTCAAGGATCCTAAGAATCTAAACCCAGAAGAGAAGGCAGACATTGCTTCTAAGGTAAAGGAATCCAGCAAACTCGCTCCTACGGATAAGGTTGAAATTGGACCAGATGGTAAAGTGACGATTACCTTTATTCGTGATGGTAAGAAACTAGGAACTAAATCCTTTAAACCATCCTTAGTAACAGCAAAATACGAACCTCAAGAAGAACTCGTTCGTGAAACCGAAGATAAGACCATTAAGGCGCCAATTAAAGGAACAAAGGCTGGAAAAGAATTTACCTTCCCAGAAGGCTCTAAATTTGAACTGCCAAAAGATGCTCCAGCAGGCGTGACTCTAGATCCTAAGACTGGTGAAATCAGCTATAAAGTTCCTAAAAATAACCAAGAGATTTCACTAGAGGGTTCAGTAAATGTGCAGCTCCCAGGCGAAAACCATATCACAAAGGTCCCTTACAAGATCAACGTTCAACGTCCAAGCTTTGCTAAGGTGAAATACGTAACCAGTGATGGTCAAGATATTGATCCTAAGTTCCGGGCAGAAGCTGAAGACAAGTATCCAACTGAGATTGAAGGCAAACGCGATAGTCGGGTAATCGAATACGCCGGGCAAAAGGACTTTGCTGCCCCTAAATTTGTTGGTTACGTCTTTGAAAGACCACAAGTTAACGGTCAAAATCAAAGCTTTAACCCACAAAAGAATGCCACCCTAGAACTTGTTTATAGAAAACTTGACGAAATCATTCCGGCTGATTCCGGACAAGGCAAGCCTGACGGATACGTTAAGGTGACCTTTAAGGATGTTGAAGGTGGGAAACTCGACCAAGCTGATGCTGATAAGGTTTACTTCGTCAATCCAAAAGCGGGCGTCAAAATTTCTGAAGATGGCGCTGACTTAGTTGGCAAGGACAAGGATGGTAAAGAACAAAAAGTTGCTCTGCCAAAAGTTTCTCCCGATGAAAAATATGAGGTCAACTATCACAAACCTTCTGCTGATGAAACCACAACCTGGGCCTATGACAAATACGACGAGGTGGGCAAGGAAATTACCGAAGACAAGGAATTTACCGCCCAAGTCGCTAAGAAAAATAGCGAAGATTATGAGCCTGAATACGGTGAAAGCAAGGGCAAACCAGGCGATACTGTATCAGTAGGAGTCCCAAGTTTTACCAAAGATGGTAAGCCAGTTGAGTCCGCTCCGGAAGGGACGAAATTTGAAGCTCCAGAGGGCGTTAAAGTTAATCCAGATGGCAGCCTCGAAGTAACCATTCCATCAGATAAGAATGATGGCGATGTGATCACTGTACCAGTGACAGTAACCTATCCAGATGGTAGTCAAGACACAGTTAACGCTGTAGTGAAAGTCGTAGACCAACACCAACAAGTTGAGCCAAAATATGGTGAAAAGGTCGCTAAACCAGGGGATAGTGTTCCTGTAGAACAACCAAGCTTTACCGATAAGAATGGTCAACCAACCAAGGCTCCAGAAGGGACCAAGTACAAACTTGGCAAGGATGCTCCACAAGGCGTGACTGTGAACCCAGACGGTAGCTTAACCGTGAAAGTTCCAGAAGGTGCCAAAGATGGTGACGTCATTACAGTTCCTGTGGAAGTAACTTACCCAGACGGGACTACAGACACGGTAAACGCCAAGGTTACTGTAAAAGACCAAAGCCAAACCGTAGAGCCTGAATACCTTCCAAAAGTTGGCAAACCAGGCCAAGAAGTACCGGTAGAGAAACCAAACTTCACCGACAAAGATGGGAATCCAACCAAGGTTCCTGAAGGGACTAAGTACGAACTTGGTAAGGACGCCCCACAAGGCGTGATCGTGAACCCAGACGGTAGTTTAACTGTGAAGGTTCCAGAAGGAGCTAAAGACGGTGATGTCATTACTGTACCTGTTAAGGTCACTTATCCAGACGGTACCACCGACACCGTTAATGCCAAAGTGACCGTCGTTGACCAAAGTCAAAAAGTTGAACCTAAGTATGACGACAAGACCGGCACCCCGGGTAAAGAAGCTAAGGTAGAAAAACCAAACTTCACCGACAAAGATGGCAACCCAACCAAAGCTCCAGAAGGCACTAAGTACGAACTTGGTAAGGACGCCCCACAAGGCGTGACTGTCAACCCAGACGGCAGCTTAACCGTTAAGGTACCAGAAGGCGCCAAAGACGGCGACGTGATTACCGTTCCTGTGAAGGTCACTTACCCAGATGGGACCACCGATACTGTTAACGCCAAAGTGACTGTCGTTGACCAAAGTCAAAAAGTTCAACCTAAGTACGACGACAAGACAGGGACTCCAGGCCAAGAAGTTCCAGTAGAGAAACCAAACTTCACCGAAAAAGACGGTAAGGAAACTCCAGCCCCAGAAGGCACCAAGTACGAACTTGGTAAGGATGCTCCTCAAGGCGTGACCGTAAATCCAGATGGTAGCTTAACCGTGAAAGTACCAGAAGGCGCCAAAGATGGTGACGTAATTACTGTTCCAGTTAAGGTAACTTATCCAGACGGGACCACAGACACGGTAAATGCCAAGGTGACTGTTAGCGATCAAAGTCAAAAGGTCGAACCTAAGTATGACGACAAGACAGGAACTCCAGGTCAAGAAGTGCCAGTGGAGACACCAAGCTTCACCGACAAAGATAATAACCCAACCAAGGCGCCAGAAGGTACCAAGTACGAACTTGGTAAGGATGCTCCACAAGGCGTGACCGTGAATCCAGATGGTAGCTTAACCGTGAAAGTACCAGAAGGTGCCAAAGATGGTGACGTAATTACTGTTCCAGTGAAGGTAACCTATCCAGACGGAACTACAGACACTGTTGAAGCCAAAGTCACTGTCAGCGATCAAAGTCAAAAAGTTCAACCTAAGTATGACGATAAGACCAGCACTCCAGGTCAAGAAGTACCGGTAGAACAACCAGCCTTCACCGATAAAGACGGCAATCCAACCACAGCTCCAGAAGGGACCAAGTACGAACTTGGTAAAGACGCGCCACAAGGTGTAACCGTCAATCCAGACGGTAGCTTAACTGTTAAAGTGCCAGAAGGTGCCAAAGATGGTGACGTGATCACGGTTCCTGTTAAGGTCACTTACCCAGATGGGACAACAGATACTGTTAATGCCAAAGTGACAGTTGTTGACCAAAGTCAAAAAGTTGAACCTAAATATGACGACAAGACAGGAACTCCAGGTCAAGAAGTGCCAGTGGAAAAACCAAACTTCACCGACAAAGATGGGAATCCAACCAAGGCTCCAGAAGGGACCAAGTACGAACTTGGTAAAGACGCGCCACAAGGTGTAACCGTCAATCCAGACGGTAGCTTGACCGTTAAGGTCCCAGAAGGCGCTAAAGATGGCGACGTCATTACTGTTCCACTCAAGGTAACCTACCCAGATGGGACCACCGATACTGTTAACGCCAAAGTAACTGTTGTTGACCAAAGTCAAAAAGTCGAACCTAAGTATGACGACAAGACAGGAACTCCAGGTCAAGAAGTTCCAGTAGAAAAACCAAACTTCACTGACAAAGACGGGAAGCCAACTACAGTTCCAGCAGGCACCAAGTACGAACTTGGAAAAGATGCCCCACAAGGTGTCACTGTTAACCCAGACGGCAGCTTAACTATTAAAGTTCCAGAAGGCGCCAAAGATGGTGACGTGATCACTGTTCCAGTTAAGGTCACTTACCCAGATGGGACCACAGATACTGTTGACGCCAAAGTGACCGTCGTTGACCAAAGTCAAAAGGTTGAACCTAAATATGGTGACAAGACCAGCACCCCAGGCCAAGAAGTACCGGTAGAAGCACCAAACTTCACCGATAAGGATGGGAACCCAACCAAGGCTCCAAAAGGCACCAAGTACGAATTAGGTAAAGACGCCCCTCAAGGTGTGACCGTTAACCCAGACGGTAGCCTAACCGTTAAAGTCCCAGAAGGCGCCAAAGATGGCGACGTGATTACTGTTCCTGTCAAGGTAACCTATCCAGATGGAACCACAGATACCGTCAACGCCAAAGTGACCGTTGTTGACCAAAGTCAAAAAGTCGAACCTAAGTATGACGACAAGACAGGAACTCCAGGTAAAGAAGCTAAGGTAGAAACACCAAACTTCACCGACAAAGACGGTAAGGAAACTCCAGCCCCAGAAGGGACCAAGTACGAACTTGGTAAAGATGCCCCACAAGGCGTGACCGTGAACCCAGACGGTAGCTTAACCGTAAAGGTTCCAGAAGGCGCTAAAGACGGCGACGTCATCACCGTTCCTGTGAAAGTGACTTATCCAGACGGGACCACCGATACTGTTGAAGCCAAAGTCACTGTCAGCGATCAAAGTCAAAAACTTCAACCTAAGTACGACGACAAGACAGGGACTCCAGGTCAAGAAGTGCCTGTAGAAAAACCAGTCTTCACCGACAAAGATGGCAATGCAACTCCGGCTCCAGAAGGCACCAAGTACGAATTAGGTAAGGACGCTCCACAAGGTGTGACCGTGAACCCAGATGGTAGCTTAACCGTTAAGGTTCCAGAAGGTGCCAAAGATGGCGACGTCATCACCGTGCCAGTGAAGGTAACTTATCCAGATGGGACCACTGATACCGTTAATGCCAAAGTGACCGTCGTTGACCAAAGTCAAAAGGTAGAACCTAAATATGGCGACAAGACCGGCACCCCAGGTCAAAAAGTTCCAGTAGAAAAACCAAACTTCACTGACAAAGACGGGAAGCCAACTACAGTTCCAGCAGGCACCAAGTACGAACTCGGTAAAGACGCTCCACAAGGTGTGACCGTGAACCCAGATGGTAGCCTTAAGGTGAAAGTACCGGAAGGCGCAAAAGATGGTGACGTCATCACCGTGCCTGTTAAGGTAACCTACCCAGATGGGACCACCGATACCGTTAATGCCAAAGTGACCGTTGTTGACCAAAGTCAAAAAGTCGAACCTAAGTATGACGACAAGACAGGAACTCCAGGTCAAGAAGTGCCAGTAGAAAAACCAAACTTCACCGACAAAGATGGCAACCCAACCGCAGCACCAGAAGGTACTAAGTATGAACTCGGTAAAGATGCGCCTCAAGGTGTGACCGTGAACCCAGACGGTAGCCTCAAGGTGAAAGTCCCAGAAGGTGCTAAAGACGGTGACGTGATTACCGTTCCTGTTAAGGTGACTTACCCAGATGGCACTAGCGACACGGTGAATGCCAAGGTAACGGTTAAAGACCAAAGTCAAACCGTGGAACCTAAGTACAAAGACAAAGTCGGTACACCAGGTTCATCAGTGAAAGTTGACCAACCAGAATTCACTGGAAAAGACGGCAAGACCACTCCAGCCCCAGACGGTACCAAGTATGAACTAGGTAAGGACGCTCCTCAAGGTGTCACCGTGAACCCAGACGGCAGCTTAACCGTTAAGGTTCCAGAAGGTGCTAAAGACGGTGACGTGATCACCGTTCCTGTTAAGGTATCTTACCCAGACGGCACCAGTGATACGGTTAACGCTAAAGTCACTGTCAGCGACCAAAGTCAAACCGTGGAACCTAAGTACAAAGACAAAGTCGGTACACCAGGTTCATCAGTGAAAGTTGACCAACCAGAATTTACTGGAAAAGATGGCAAGACTACTCCAGCACCAGAAGGTACCAAGTACGAACTCGGCAAGGATGTCCCACAAGGCGTAACCGTAAACCCAGACGGTAGCTTGACTGTTAAAGTGCCAGAAGGCGCCAAAGACGGCGACGTGATTACCGTTCCAGTGAAGGTAACTTATCCAGATGGCACCACAGATACTGTTGAAGCTAAAATCACTGTCAGCGACCAAAGTCAAAAATACACGCCTAAACCAGTGATTACCTTGGTGGATGACTTGAATAAGATCACTAAGGAAGAACAAGACCAAGCAGTCAAGTCGTTGAAAGACTTTAATAAAGACCTACCTAAAGACACGGTGATTACCATCGATAAAGACGGTAATGCGATCTTTACCTATCCAGATGGCACCACAGATCTGATCGAAAAAGATAAAGTCTTTGCTGAACGTGAAACCACCTTGCCACCGGTCTTCGATAAAGTGAAGGAAGGCGACAAGGAAATCAGCGGTAAGACGGAAGCCTTTGCTAAGGTCATTGTGACGATTCCAGGTCTAGATAAGCCAGTTGAAGTCACTGCTGATGAAGACGGCAATTTCCTTGTTTTAGTTCCTGATGGGGTTACACTGAAAGCCAAGGACAAGATTACCGCTACTGCCCAAGGCAAGGATAAGAAGGTTTCAAGACTAGGAGAAGTGCTTGTGGAAGAAATCCCAACTTCACCGCAACCTTGTCCTTCAAGTCCAGAACCAGCTAGTCCAAGCCCTGAACCTAGTCAACCTTCAGCTCCTCAGCTAGAAGACAAGGATCACCCAAGTCAAGAAAGTGATCACAGTCAAAAACCAAATCAAACAACAGAAACTGATCACTCTACTGAAACCATTGTTAAGGAAGGCACTCAAACCGCTGCTACAGCAAGTCCAAATCTAAGCCGAGTGGAAGAGAAAGAAGAATCTCAAACTGAAAAAGCCGCTCAAACTGAGAATGCCAACACCAGCCTACCTAAGACCGGTGTGGTGGCAGCACCAGTAGCCTTGGAACTCTTGTTAGTTGCTGCAGGAGCAATCCTAGCCCTTCCAAGCAAACGGAAAAATAAATAAAAGCTTTTAATCATCTCTGATACAATTCTTACCAACCAAGCACTTGATGTGAAAAAAGCTTAAAAGAAAACCGATTTCTCCTAGCTAGATTACTTACTAGATAGGGGAGATCGGTTTTTACTTTAGCCAAGAAAAAAGGTGTTGAGGAGCAGAAGGCTTTACTCAACACCATATGGCATAGTTATCTAATCGTTATCATTAAGTAAAATATTTATGGTTAAAGAAAACTAAAAAGAAGACAGCTAAGGCAAAGCCAATGGAAATCCAAAGGGTCCCATCGAGCCCGAGCGAAGCGATCGTTAAGCTCCCCAGTAAACTGGAAAGCATGATAGCTAAGTCGTAGGAAGTCGCGCTGACGGAATTGGCTAAGGCCTTGCCATGGTCAACTTGTTTGGTCGTTGCGGTTTGTAGGAGAGTCGTCATCGGTGCAAAGCCTAATCCCCAGAGGGCAAAAGCTAGATAGTTAACCAAGGGACTAGGGACGTTAACCACTAAGATAAAAATGGCGATGGCGGTTAGAGCCGAAATCGCTAGGGTTAATTTAAAGAGATAGCGGTCAATAAAGCGGGCGACAATGCCGATCGATAGGAGAGCACCGACCCCAAAGGCCGCTTGGGCAGAAGCAACGGCAATGCCTGCTGTTTGGGCAATCAGTTGGATAAAAATGTAGGAAATATATTGGGCCATCACGATCAGAATTGTTGCAAAACTGGCAATCAGAATCCCCTTATTTTTTAAGAGTTTGCCGTAGTTGTTATCAGCATTGTATTCTTCACCATCTACTGGAGGGAAGAGTTTCAAACCAAGGAGAGCGGAGGCAATAAATAAAAGCGTAATTAAAACAAATCCCATCCGCCAACCAAAGGCCTTAGCAAAAAGCGTTGCTAGAGGTAGGCCGACACTCAATCCAAAAGTCACTCCCGCCAAAACAATAGCAGTTCCACGCCCTGCTAAATGCAAGGGTAAAAAGCCAATGGGGTAAGATCCTAACATGGCCCAGAGCGCTCCCGCAGCGGCTCCAGCGATAATCCGTGCTAAAAAGGCGATCAGGAAGTTAGGAGCAAAAGCAATGCATAAATTGCTGACAGCGAAGAAGCCACAGACCCATAGCAAATAGGTTTTCCGGTTGACCTGGGAAAAGGCCCGGGTAATGGGAATACCGACTGCGGCCGACATAATGGCATAGGTCCCAATAAAGAGACTCATCCGTCCTAAAGGCACGTTAAAAGCACTGGCCATTTCTTGCAAGAATCCTGAAGGCAGTAATTCTGAAATCATAGCAATACAAGCGATAAAGGCAAGTATTAATAAGTTTTTCCAAGGAAGTTGCTTAGTACTCATAAAACAGTCCTTTCTTTTATTAATAAAATTTTATACAACCCTTGCTATCATATCACGAAAGCAGGGGGATAAAAGAAAAAGAATCGAGATTTTCTCAAAGAAAAGGGGACTAGACATCGTGTTTATTTACTTGCTTGGCTAATAAATGTTCACGATTGAACAGAAGTAAAATTCATCATTTTCTGGAAATTTTAGCGAATTTTGCTAAAATAATGTCCAAAGGAAAAAACAAAACAGGCCGTTTCTTTTTGGTTCAATAAGAATTATTAAAAACTGGCTTGCTAGCGAAAGGATACTTATTATGACTAAAAAATTAACTGATACCGTTACTTTGCGGCATGGGGCTCAATTAAAGGGCCGGATTGTCCAACCGCCAATGTTAACTAATAGTGGGTTGAGTCAAGGCTTCGTCAGTCAAGACACCCTGGATTATTATGCGGCGCGTTCAGAATCAGCTGGACTGGTGATTGTCGAATATTGCTATGTGATTAAGGATGGTGGTCCCTCTCATACCTGGGCAGCCAACAAGGAACAGTTAGGGATCCAAAGTGATGACCATATCGAAGGCTTAAGTAAAATTGCCAAGAGTCTGAAAGCAAAGGGCAACAAGGCCGTTATTCAATTAAACCACTCTGGTAGAGAATCCAACTTCCCAGCCCGCCACGGGGGTCGCGCCTTAGCACCTAGTGCCATTGACTTTTCTTTCTTAGACTATCCGGTCCAAGAAATTACCGAAGAAGAAATTGAAGCGACGATTAAGGCCTTTGGAGAAGCTACCCGCCGCGCCATTGAAGCCGGTTTTGATGGGGTAGAGATCCACGGGGCTAACCATTACCTCCACCAACAATTCTTCTCCAAATGGTCCAATCAACGGACCGATAAGTGGGGCGGTTCCTATGAAAATCGGACACGCTTTATCCGTGAAGTCAATGATGCGGTCTTTGAAGTGGTTAGAAAAGAAGCTCCCGCTGACTTTATTATTGGTTACCGGATCAGTCCAGAAGAAATTCACGGGGACAATGTGGGCTATACTTATGAAGACTCTACCCGCCTAGTGGAAGACTTGGGTAAGAATTATGACTTTGACTATATCCATGTTTCTAACTTAAACTACAAGGGTAAACCTGCCGGTCAAGACAAGACTTATTCCCAATTTTACCGCCAAGTCTTGCCTGATGAAGTGAAGTTAATTGTTGTGGGTGGCATCACTGATGAAGAAAAAGCCCAAGATGCCCTGAACTATGCTGATCTAGCAGCAGTCGGCCGGGGGACTTTGATTGATCCACAATTTGGGAAGAAGATTTTAGAAGGGCGGGGCGATGAAATCGTTACTGCCATTTCGCCAGAACAAGTGAAAATTTCAAAACTGCCACCCGCTTTGATTACCCTCTTCTCTGACCCGCAAATGCCACTGAAAATGCCAGGTCGTGAGTCGATCTACCATCTGCATGATATCTATAAGGGAGACGACTATTATCGCGAAGGCTATTAATAGTCAGCCTTAGTAAGCTGTCAAAGACTAAGAGAGAAGGACCACAACGGACTCATTAGCTAAAAAGGGGACATGACTGTGATTGAGATTATTTGCCATGAAGAGGCTGGATTAGGCCGAGGAAGGGAAGTACTAGACCAGGCCCAAGCTTATCTTGATGACCACCAGCAAGGCTATCGCGTGCATATTACTGCTTATCCGGGCCATATCTTTGACTTAGTGCCGGCACTTTTGGACAATTTTCAAAAGGATAGCCGCCTCCTAGTGATTGGTGGCGATGGGACCCTTCATGAATTGGTAGCCGTCCTCCAAGCTCAACAAGTCGATATTCCCTTGACCTATTTGCCTGCGGGCTCGGGTAATGATTTTTCACGTTATTTCCAGCAGGATAAAAGCCACTTGTCTGACTACCTAGCTCCTTTAGTGGAAGAAAGATCTCCTAAAACCCTTCCTATCTATCACTATCAATTGGGCCAACACGGGCGAAGACGATCCTTGGTCAATAGTTTAGGGTTGGGTTTTGACGGTGTGGTCATTGAACAAGCCATCAAACTCAAAGAAAGTAAGGGAATTTTTCGCAAGCCTTGGGGCAATAAATTACGTTACCTCGTGGGTCTCTTTCAAAGCTTACCCCGGCTGTCACTTTTTAATTGTCAGTTGAAAATCGATGGCAAGTCTTATCAATTTGACCGCTGTGCCTTGGTAGTCTTTATGAATAACCCCTACTTTGGCGGAGGCATTCATCTCTATCCCTTAGAAAAATTCCCGGACCGCAAAGTGTCTGCCATTGTTATTCACGATATTAAAGCTCAGGCGATATTAGACCTCCTCTACCGTATTTTTATCAGTCACCAGCAAGAGTCCTCTCCTTATATGACTCATCTAAGCGGGGAAGTGGTTGAAGTAGAGATTAACAGACCAATGATAAGCCAAGTCGATGGGGAAAGTTTAATGATTGACCAATATCCGGTCCGAGTCTGGCAAGGTCAGCAAGATTTTTATCTGTAGTAGAAGTCGATTGGCCTCTAATGAGACTAGAAACTATAAAAAGTGACTATCAAATTAAAAAAGTAGTGATTTCCTTATTGGTGGTACAAGAAAGCGAGCAGCCCCTTTGTTGGACCTGCTCGCTTTTCAATTTGGTCTTATTTTTCGCCTGCTTTAGGTAAGAGGTCTTCTTCGCTAGGATCAGGAAGGTGGAATAATTGCTCATAGGCAAAACATTGGGGATTTCTAGCGGTACAGATATAGCGGCCAAAGCGGACCAAGGCTTGGTGGGCTTGGCGCCATTGCGATTTGTCTAGTAGGTCTGTTACCCGCCTCTCGACCTCTTTAACGCTGGCGTCCTGGTCAACGATGCGGTGGTGCTTGCAGACTCTTTGGACATGGGTATCCACCGCAAAGGCGGGGACGTCATAGGCGATGCTGAGAACTACATTGGCTGTTTTACGACCGACACCAGTGATGCTTTCGATATCTTTACGGTTATTGGGGACCTGACCGTCGAAGTCTTCAATAATTTGTTGGGCGGCTTTTTGGATGTATTTGGCCTTATTCTTATAGAGACCTATGGGTTGGATATAGGGTTCTAGGTCTTTAGGGTCGGCCTGGGCCATTTTCTCGGCAGTGGGGTAGTCCCTGAATAATTTGGCAGTAACTTTATTAACGCCTTGGTCAGTAGTTTGAGCGCTGAGAATCACAGCAATCAGTAATTGAAAATTCGTCTCATAGTTTAATTCAGTGGTCACATGGGGATAAAACTTAATCATCTCTTGGAGGAGATAATAGGCATTTTTGTCAGATAACATAGAGGTCACCTTTCTTAGTGGAATTCAGCAAGCATTTCTTCCAGTTTGAGAGAAATTTTTGCTAGTAATAACTATACTTTACCATGACTTGAAGAAATTCGCTGTTTAGGTCATTGCAATAGAAAAAGCTGAGCACTTTTGTACTCAGCTTTTTGAGACTTAGGAGGTATTTTACTAAGCTTCCTGGCTAGCGTTCTTGCCGGCAATCCGTCCATAGGTAAAGATATCAGCTAAGGCGTTACCACCTAAACGGTTACCCGCATGGACACCACCAGCTACTTCACCAGCAGCGTATAAGCCTTTGATGATTTCGCCATCTTGGTTGATCACATGGGCATCGGTATCAATCTTCAAGCCACCCATGGTGTGGTGGACAGCTGGTTTACGTGGGGTAGCGTAGAATGGCGCAACTTCTACCTTCAAGTCAAAGGCGTTCTTATGGAAATCAGGGTCTTCCCCTTGGTCCACATAAGAATTATAGGTCGCTACGGTTTCTTCTAGCACACTAGGGTCAACCCCAATTTGTTCTGCTAGTTCGCCAATGGTATCCGCCCGGAAGAGGGTGCCATCTTCCACTTGTTGGTCGATTTTTTCTTGGCTGGTATTATAGGCTGTTTTCTTAATTTCATCATCAGCGATTAAGTAGAAGAGACTGCCGTTAGCGATGGCTGCCTTGGAAATTTCATCCCGGGTACCAAATTCATTAACGAAACGTTTGCCTTCTTGGTTGACCATGAGGAAGTTCGCTGGTGGAACTTGGAGACCGGTGAAGAGTGCCCCGGTTTCTGGGTCACAGGTTGGCAGCATTTGGATCATGCCCATGTCGACTAAGTCAGCGTGGACTTGTTCCCCTAATTGAATCCCGTCACCAGTGATGGCAGGGGAGTTAGAGGTTTTAATGTCGTCATCGATCCGTTCCCAGTAGGTGTTGTATTCTTGGAGCATCTTGGTGTTGGCCCCAAAACCACCAGATCCTAAGACGACGGCCTTAGCTTTAACGGTTAAGCTAGCCCCTTGGTGGTCCGCTTTCACCCCAACCACACGGTCATTTTCGACCAGTAATTCTTTGACGCGGGCTTCAGTGATAATTTGGCCGCCATTGTCTAAGATGAATTTTTCGAGGTTCTTGACATAGGCATAGCCGTTATCACTGGTTGGTTGGTGACCACGCCGCCACATGGCCCCAACTGGCATAGCAACACTTTCGTAGTTAAATTCAACCCCGATATCTTCTAACCAATGCACGGAATCTAGCACATTATCGGTGAGGGTTTTAACTAAGTCATAATTCCCGTAAACTTGATTGCCCTTGAGGTCAGTCCGTTTACCCCCAAGGTAGGTTTGGATCCGGTGAAAGAGGGTGGAGTCGAAGAGATATTCGTCCTTACCATCGACTTCCTCTAAGTAAGCCTTAATTTGTTTTCTTAGTTCACGGAAGTCTTCCAGGTATTCTTGGTCGATTTCGCTTTCATCAAGATTGTAAATTTCTTCGAGGGTGTGGTCTTCACCAGGAAGGGCTTCAAATTTATTTTGCCATTCAGGGTCAGCTGCATTCATGGGGCCACCGGTACGGACGGTATTCCCACCGATCACTGGGAATTTTTCTAACAGGATAACCTTTTTACCGCTTTGTAAACTAGCAGCAGCTGCGGATAGACCAGCACCACCACCACCAACGACTACGACATCCGTTTCCAAGTTTTCGTCTTGGGCTTTTTCTTTTTTAGGTTTAGGACGTTGGCGTAAGACTTCAGGATCGGCGCCGGCTTCTTTGACAGCGTCAGCCACCCCATCGATAATGCCGTGGCTAGATACGGTCGCACCAGAGACAGTATCTACATTTAGGGTTTGCCCAGTAATGATGTCTTGGGGCACTTCAGTAAAGACTGGGCTAGCGATTCCCTTGGTTTCCCCACTAGAATCGACCTCGATTTTTTCGATCCGGTGCTCAGACAGCTCAACTGTCATGGGGAGAGAGCCGTTATGTCCATTGGCACGCACATGATAGGTGCCTGGTTTAAAAGTTAATTCTTTAAATTCACTCATGCTGCTATTCCTTCTTTCTATTTGGTATTTCTTGACACCTTAAGAATAGCACAATTGGCCTATCTTTGTCAGCGCTTTCACTTGTTTTAATAGCTTTTAGCTATGCTTTTTAAGAGATTATTTGATGACTGAATGGTTATAAGTAAGGTTGAAAGCCATGCTTTAAAATTGCTATTTACTGTCCTTTAATTTAAGCTAATGAGAGCTTTAATACTCATCTCACTAGAAGAAAAATCAGCCAGCTAGAAGTGACAAACAAGCATAGTAAGAGGATGGATAAATGATTGCAGAATTAGGAAATATTTTTCAAGAACGCGGTAGTGACTTGCTAGCGGCGACCTGGGAACACCTGACCCTGTCCCTAACCGCCTTATTAATTGCCCTTATCATCGGGATTCCTTTAGCGATTGGACTCCGGTCCAAGCCCCGGATTGCTGAAGGGGCGCTGCAGCTTACTGGTGTCTTACAAACCATTCCTTCATTAGCGCTTTTGGGGCTTTTAATTCCCTTAGTTGGGATTGGAACGATGCCAGCCTTAATCGCCTTAGTCGTCTATGCTCTCCTGCCGATTTTTCAAAATACCTATGTGGGCCTCACGGAGATTGATGCTTCTATCGAAGAGGCGGCGGTGGCTTTTGGTATGTCACCCCTGCGTCGCCTATTAAAGGTGGAAATACCGATTGCCTTACCTGTTATTGTGTCTGGAATTCGCCAAGCCTTGGTTTTGATTATTGGAACGGCTACCCTAGCTGCCCTGATCGGTGGCGGAGGGCTTGGAAACTTTATTCTTTTAGGAATCGACCGTAACCAGCCCCTCTTAACCTTAGTAGGGGCGATCGCTTCGGCCCTCTTAGCTTTGATTTTTTCCACCTTAATAAAGTTTTTGCAGAATAAGAGTCCTTTAGTGGTAGTGACTAGTCTTTTAGGTCTTTTTCTTGTGATTGGTGGGGTGAATCTTTACCAAAATGTTCAAGCTCCTGATCAAAAAGTGGTGATCGCAGGCAAATTAGGTAGTGAGCCGGATATCTTGATCAACATGTACCAAGAGCTCATTCAAGCTGAAGATGATCAGTTTCAAGTAGAATTGAAGCCCAATTTTGGCAAGACTAGCTTTCTTTTTGAGGCGCTTTCCCACCAAGAGGTGGATGTTTATCCAGAATTTTCTGGAACTATTCTTGGCAGTCTCTTGGAAAATCAGCCATCTAGTCATCCAGGACAGCTTTCTAAGGAAGAAACCTATAACTTGGCTAAACAAGGTTTGGAGAAAGAATACCAACTTACCTTATTAGATCCCATGGCCTATGAAAATACCTATGCGATTCTGATGCGCCGTGACCAAGCTGAAGCTATGGGAATTAAGAAAATTTCCGATTTAAGCTCCTATGCGGCTGACTTAAGAGCGGGTTTCACTTTAGAGTTTATTGACCGTGAAGACGGCTACCAAGGCATCCAATCCCTCTATCAATTGCACTTTGGCCAAGTCTCCAGTATGGAACCGGCTCTACGCTACCAGGCCATTGCCCAGGGAGAGGTCGACCTGGTGGATGGTTACTCAACTGATAGTGAAATCAAAGCCTACGACCTGGTAGCTCTAGAAGATGACTTGGGCCTTTTCCCCCACTACCAGGGGGCACCGATGTTGAGAATCGACTATGCCCAGGACCATCCCCAAGTGGTCGTTGCCTTGAACCGCTTAGCCGGCATGATTACTGAAGAAGAAATGATTCAAATGAATTACCAAGTCAGTCAAGAAGGGCAGTCAGCTAAAGACGTTGCTCATCAGTTCTTGCTTGACAAAGGCTTGATTGGAGGTGGCCAATAATGGATGATTTTATCCGTTTTGAATCCGTGAGCAAGATCTACCAAGACAAGTTAGTGGTTGATCACTTGAACCTAGCTATTTCAAGCGGGGAATTCTTTGTTCTCGTAGGGCCATCAGGAAGTGGGAAGACCACCACTCTAAAAATGATTAACGGTTTAGTCCGCCCCGAAGCGGGAAGGGTTTACTTTAAGGGACAAGATATTCGTTCCTATAACTTGAATAAAATGCGCTGGCAGATGGGCTATGTCCTGCAAGATATTGCCCTCTTTCCCACCATGACTGTGGAAGAGAATATCGAAACCATCCCAGAAATGATTGGCATGGCTAAAAAAGAACGGCAGGCTAGGACCAGAGAGCTCCTCGACCAGGTCGGCTTGGATCCTAAAAAATACAGCCAGCGTTATCCCCACGAACTCTCTGGGGGTGAACAGCAGCGGGTGGGGATCTGTCGGGCCATTGCTGCTAAACCGCCTTTGATTCTTATGGACGAGCCTTTTTCCGCACTAGACCCACTTTCTAGGGAGGCCCTCCAGGAATTGTTACTGGACCTCCACCACAAAATCCAAACCACTATCGTCTTTGTTACCCACGACATGGATGAAGCCTTGCGCTTGGGAGATCGGATTGCCGTCATGCAGGCCGGGCGCTTAGTCCAAGTCGACAGCCCTAAAAATATTAAAGCCAAGCCAGCCAATGAATTTGTCCGTCACTTCTTTAAGCAGGGGAGTTTAGTAAATGATGAACCGACTGCAGTCGCTTCACTCTTACAGGCTTTGCCAACGATAAAAGGAGAAGCGGTTGGTGAAATGGCTAAAGATCTGCCCCAGATTGATAGCCAAGCTTCGCTGACTGAGCTCTACCAGGTCCTGGCTCAAGAGCAAGCGGTGCTTATTAGCTATGAGGGGGAAGTGTATGGTCCTTTAAATCGCTCGGAAGTCTTTACTTATCTGGCTGAAGAAGAAAAATAATCGGTCAGTTTTAACCCAAAAATTGTCGCAACCCTTAGCCATTGAATTTGGCCAAGGGCTTTTTTATAACTTTTTTCTGAATTATTGTTACTATATAGGTGGATATTGTTATAGAAAGGAAGTTGTTATATGACAGAAACACGATTATTGGACCAAGAAACCATTAAGAAAATGTTGACCATGGACAAGGTGAATGAAATTGTCGAAAAAACCTTCCAAGAGGTAGGGGAACGTCGGGTAAAGAACCCAACCAAGGTCACCTTAGACCTAGGGAACAATAGTGATTGGCCTGAATATGAAGGCTATATGAATGCTATGCCTGCTTATATTGGTGGTTTAGATGTGGCTGGCTTGAAATGGGTCGGTGGTTTTGATGGCAAACGGAAAGAAGCCGGCTATCCTTACATTAATGGGCTCATTCTCTTAATTGACCCTCAATTGGGGACCTTTAAAGCAGTGATGGATGGGACCTTAATTACTAACCTCAGAACTGGTGCTCAAACGGCTGTTGCCATTAAGTATTTAGGCTTTGAGAAAGGGTCTGACCTTAACTTAGCCCTCTTCGGTACCGGGATGCAAGCTTCGATGCAACTCCATGCCATTGCTGACTGGTTTAATATTAAACATGTTAACCTATGGCACTACCATGACAAAGGCGTTAAGGAATTTATCGCGGAACACGAAGACTTAGTGGATGGTGATATTGACTATGTGACTGATGTCAAGGAAGCCTGTGACGCCGATATTGTGATTACAGCAACCAAGTCACAAGAAGCCTTACTTGACTATCAAGACATTTCTGGCGACACGGTCATCATTCCAATTGGGTCTGGTCATGAGATTGGTAACCACCTGATTAACTATTCTGACCACATTGTTGTCGACCACATTGGCCAAGCCCTACACCGTGGTGCTTTAGCAGATGCAGCGACCAAGTCAATTATTGATGAAGATGATATTGATGCAACCATTGGTCAATTAGCTTCAGGCCGTTTAACCTTGCCAGGCCTACGTAAGGGAACCACTATCTGTGTACCAATTGGTATCGGTGCTTTAGACATTGCCATTGCTGGTCAATTAGCCAAAGAAGCAGAAGCCGAAAATATCGGTTCCACCTTCTCCTTCAACCCTTATTAAAATAAGCGATTAAAAAAGGCTGTCACAGTTTCGTTAGGAATTAAAACGAAGGGCTGTGCAGCCTTTTTCATTGATTAGTCTTTCAAGTTGAGGGTCAGATTGCGGAAGCTCTTATTATCGGTCTCCTTTTCCATGAAGAGTTGGGCATTAGAGTTTTGATAGTGGCGGGCAAAGTCATAGTCATTAAGCCAAGACCGGATATCTTTAGCTTGAACGAAATAGGGCATGCGGTGGTGGACTTCCTGAGCCAGCGCATTAGCCGCTTGGGTCATCAGTACCGCCCGGGGGTGATTTTGCCCAGACTTAGGCATTTGATAACAGCCTCCTACATAGAGAATGTCATTAGTGGAAAAACGGTAGCGTTCTTTGTCCTTGGTCCACTCATAGTAGCTGGACATAGGGAAGAGACAGCGACGGTAGTGAAAATCGGCTTGAAAAGTTGCCTTATCCGTGATGCTTTCCGAGCGGGCATTGATTAATAATTGCCCCTTAGTAAAGCCTGCATATCCCCACTCCATACCGCGCGCATGGATTGACTGATCTGGGTTAGCGCTCAGGGTGAGCACAACCTGGCCAGGGTAGAGGGCCCCAGTTTGGATGTCGGGATCATTGGCCCGTTGGTAGAAGTGCTTGAGTAGGGCTTCTTCCTGATTAAATTCATAACGACCACACATGCTGATTCCTCCTCAATGATTATTTTAGAAGTTTCCAAAATTTATTGCGATTTTCTAATGCTTGCCGGATTTTACTAGTGAGCGGATAGACTTCTTCAGTGGACAAGGCCTAAGCCAATTGCTAAACTTTACCATATAGTATATAAGGAGGTTTTTGGATGAACAAGCAAAACTCATTGATTGAACAACAATTGAACCACCGCACTATTCGTGAATTTACCCAAGACCAGATTAGTGACCAAGTGATTACGCAATTAGAAGAGGTAGCGATCCATACAGCCACTTCAACTGGGATGCAGTATGCCAGCGTTATCCGGGTAAAAGATCCTGATAAGAAAGCCCAAATTGCCAAAGTATGTAATCAAGACTATGTTGCCCGGGCTCCTGAGCTATGGATTTTTATTGTTGATTTGTATCGCAATACTCAAATTGCTAAAGAACATGAAGCAGATACGGCTTCTTCCCACCAATTAGAACGCTTCTTACAAGGTTATAGTGATGCCGTCTTGATGGCGCAAAACGTGAATAATGCTGTGGAATCCTTAGATATGGGAGCTGTCTTTTTGGGGAGCATTCAAAATAACATGGGGGCTATGATTGATATTCTACAGCTTCCCGAATTAACGGCACCTGTCTTAGGCTTGGCCTTTGGTTATCCTAATCAAGAACCCCAATTGAAGCCTAGAATTCCTAAGGAAATGCGAATCTTTGAAGATACCTACCACTATCCAGACAATGCTAAGGAAATCATGGATACCTATGACCAAGAGATGACCACTTACTATGATTTACGTGACTCTAACCGGCGGGTCGACTCCTTCTATGAACAAGTCGTGAAAAAATCCAACCTCCGTCAAAGTCGACGGGAAGAATTAATCGAAGACTTACGTAAACAAGGCTTTAACGTCCAACCCATTGAATAGAGAGTGCGACAGTTACAACAGAGGATGAAACCATTGGAGAAAACTGTCATAAGCTCAGCTAGTCTGAGCGTTGCAGTTTTTGAAA
The DNA here is from genome assembly GCF_001543175.1 of Aerococcus urinae. Classification (NCBI taxonomy): domain Bacteria; kingdom Bacillati; phylum Bacillota; class Bacilli; order Lactobacillales; family Aerococcaceae; genus Aerococcus; species Aerococcus urinae. The sequence continues at coordinate 1,477,393 of NZ_CP014161.1, read as the reverse complement.
TGGACGTTCGTCCTGTGAATGGAGCAGGTTTGAGAGAGTCTGACAAGCGCAATAAGAGGAGAGCACCTCATCACTGGGGTGCTCTTTTTTTACGTCATGAAATATCAATCTTCATCAGTTGTGAACTGGTCTTTAAATATATTCCAGGGCTGCTTATTGAAGGGTGGTGTACTGGTAAAGGTCATTTCTTCTTTTTTGGTGGGGTGGATGAGGCTTAGGTGTTGGGCCCAGAGCGCGATTTGTTGGCCTTTGTGGCTGTATTTTTGACCATATTTTTGGTCACCCCAGAGTGGATGCTGGCGGCTTTGAAATTGGACCCGAATTTGGTGAGACCGTCCGGTATGAAGGCGGACTCTGACCAGGGCAAGTTGGTTTTTCTGCTTTAGTAATTGATAGTCAAGGACAGCTTTTTTACCGCGTTTGTCGTCTTTATTAACCACGCTGACTTTGTTCTTCTTACGGTTCTTGTAGAGGTAATCGGTCCAGGTTTCTTGATCTTTTAGAGTCAAATTTTGGTCTTGCACCACAGCCAGGTAGTCGCGCTTGACCCTATGTCTTCTAAAATCATCCGACAAGCGACTAGCGGCCTTGGATGTCTTTCCAAAGGCCATCACCCCACCCACTGGACGGTCCAGGCGGTGGAGGAGGGCCAAGTAGACATTACCTGGTTTATGGTCCCTTTCCTTAATAAATGCTTTGAGTGCTGACAGTAAATCGAGGTCACCACTAGCATCTTCTTGAACCGGCATATTGATTGGCTTCTCAACAATGAGCAGGTGGTTATCTTCGTAAATAATGGGGATAGGCATGATCTTTTCCTTTCCTGTATGGTCAATTATCAGTATATACTAGATTGGCTTTTAATTCATAGAATAGAAAAAAACAAAAAGAAAGAATTTTCTGAAAATTTACCGCTTCAAAGTCAAAAAGTGTGGTATAGTATGTAACAATAAATGAAAGGAGTGATTGGATGTCACGTCATGTAGCAGTTTTTGGAATGGGAAATGTTGGGTCTACTGTTGCCCATCAATTAATCCTTAATGGCCATGTTGATGAATTGACTTTATTTGATACCAATGAAGCAAAGGTGAAGGCAGATGCCTTAGACTTTGAAGATGCCATGAGTAACTTAAACCACAGCGTCAAAATCAATGTCAATGATCAAGCAGCCCTCAAATCAGCAGAAGTTATTGTTTCTGCTTTAGGGAACATTGGCTTAATTGGTGGCGACAACCCTGACCGCTTCGGTGAGTTAAAACACAACCGTGAACAAGTGAAAAAAGTTGGCCAAACGATTAAAGAATCAGGCTTTTCTGGGGTTTTAGTTGTCATTACTAACCCTAATGACGCGATTTGTAACTTGTACCAAGAAGTTATCGGCTTAGCCAAGGAAAAGGTTATCGGAACCGGGACTTTATTGGACTCCGCACGTTTACAACGGGCTGTGGGTAAATTATTTGATGTTCATCCTAAATCAGTCCAAGGTTACAGTTTAGGGGAACACGGGGACTCCCAATTTGTGGCTTGGTCAACCGTTAAAGTCATGGGCCAAAGCATTTACAAGCTATTAGAAAAAGTCGATTTCAGTTTAGAAGATGTCGACCAAGAAACCCGTGATGGCGGTTACGTGGTCTTCTCTGGCAAAAAATATACCAACTATGGGATTACAGCAGCTGCTGACCGTTTAGTCGACGCTGTTCTCTCCGATAGTCATGAAGAATTACCTGTTTCTAACTACCGTGAAGAATATGGCACCTATCTCTCCTACCCAGCCATCGTTGGTAAGGCAGGAATTGTTAAACAAAGTCAATTAGACTTGACCGAAGAAGAGCTTGCCAAATTACAAAACTCTGCCGACACCATCAAAGAAAAATCTAAAGTCGAAGATTAATATTAGAGTGCGACAAGCACACCAAAGAGCAAGACCTCTGGAAGAAAAGGGGGTAAGAATTCTCGCAGAGAATTTGTCGTCATTTTCTGAAGAGGACGCTTGCTCTGTGCTTGAAGCACGTTTTGATAGAGTGCGACAAGCACCTTCATATTGAGAAAGAGGCTAGGACATTTGCTCCTGCCTCTCTTTTTTCACACTCAAAAGTAAGCGCTTCCCTTGATTTTTAATGGCCTTCTTGACATACTGCAAGTAGAAAATTGTAGCGGTCGATAAGAATATGGAGGGATTAAGATGAAGGAGACTTTTAAAGCTGTTGTTGTGCGTAGCGATGGCGACGAAACCTCTTATGCTTTAGAAGATTACCAATTGGGAAATCAGTCAGTAGATGAGGGCGACACGATCGTCAAGCTGGCTTATTCATCGATGAATTATAAGGATATGCTAGCCACTCAGCACCAGGGAGGCGTGATCCGTTCCTATCCACTCATTCCTGGGATCGATGCCAGCGGGGAAATTGTTGAGTCAAGTCATCCTGAGGCTGAAATTGGGCAAAAAGTGATTAATACCTGTTCACAAGCGGGAGTGACCCATAACGGCGGTTATAGCCAATACCTCAAAGTGCCCTATGAGTGGTTAGTGACTCTGCCAGAGGGATTGAGTGAAAAAGAAGCCATGATCTATGGGACGGCTGGACTAACTGCTGCTTATTCGGTCGATAGTCTATTGAAGCACGGTATGACAGTAGACCAGCAGCCTGAAATATTGGTGACCGGCGCTAGTGGTGGGGTAGGCAGTATCGCCCTAGCTATTTTGCATAAACTAGGTTTTAAAAAGATTAGTGCTTTGATAAGGAAAGATTACCAAGAGCAACTAGTCAAAAGCTTAGGAGCTAATCAGGTCATCTGGCCAGCGGATTTAGAAGGAAACAAACCCTTGAACAAACGCCGCTTTGACTTTGTCTTAGATACAGTCGGTGGTCAAGTAGCTGCCCAAGCCATGACCTTTATTCGTGAGTGGGGTTCGATGACCCTGTGTGGAAATGCTGGTGGTAATCAGCTAGAGACCACTGTTCTCCCCTTGATTCTTAGAGGGGTCAACTTGCTAGGAATTAACAGCCAAGAACTCGATATCCATTACCGGCAGGAATTATGGAATAAACTCGCCAGTGACTGGAAGGTGGTTGATGTATTGACCTATGATAGTGTAGGCTTAAACCAAATTGAAGCGACAGTTGAGGCCTTAAAAGCAGGTAAACATATGGGGCGGACCATTATTGATCTACAAGATTTTTAAGCAATAAATGGACCAGTATAGGCCAGCTTGTGATAATAAACTTTTAAAAAAAGTGAAAATAGAGTAGGATGGAAGTGTAACGATTAAATTAATGGAGGTTATGCTATGAAGAAAAAATTTACTAATGCAGTAATTTATAAGCAAGCAGATGCCAATGAATTCATGGTTGAAGACGGCAAATTTACTGCTTTTGGTAAGGATTTAGGTGAAGCGGATGAAGTGATTGACTTAGGGGGCAAGTTAGTTATCCCACCTTATGTTGATTCTCACCTGCACTTAGACTACTATTTCACCGGAAAAGCTGATAACTCTGAAAATGCGACCGGGACCCTCTATGAAGGGATTGCTCGCTGGTCTCACATTAAACTCGGGCAAAGCAAAAAAGAAGCTAAGGAACGGATGTACCAAGCAGTCCGCGACGTGATGGCATATGGGACCCAATATATTCGGGCCCAAACGGACTGTACCGATCCTGAACTAAAAAATATTGAAGCCATGTTAGAAGTCCGTGATGAATTAAAAGATAAGGTCACCATCCAAGTAGTTGCCTTCCCTCAAGAAGGGGTCTTTGCCTATAAAGATGGTAATGGTCAAGGTTTAGAATTGATGGAAGAAGCCTTGAAAATGGGGGCCGATGTTTTAGGTGGGATTCCTCACTTCGAATGGTCGCGAGAACTCGGCGAAAAATCCATCCACAAAATTGTGGAATTAGCCATGAAATATGACAAGTTGATTGACGTCCACTGTGACGAAACCGACGACCCTGAGTCTCGCTTCGTTCAATTACTCAATGCCTTGGTCTTAACAGAAGGTTATGGACCAAAAACAACGGCTAGCCATACCTGTTCCCTAGGTTCGGCAGATGACGCTTATTTCTTCCGTCTCATGCAACTCTTCCAACAATCGAAGATGAACTTTACCTCCCAACCAACGGAAAATATGTACCTACAAGGTCGGTCAGACTCCTATCCAAAACGTCGTGGCTTAACCCGGGTAGCGGAATTTTTCCACAATGATATTAATGTTTCCTTTGGGCAAGACTCCATTGTCGATCCCTGGTATCCAGCAGGAAATGGGAACATGATGAATATCTTAGATAATGGAATCCATGCTGCTCAAATCATGTCTGACGAAGACTTTGAACGGGTCTTGGATTTAATTACCTATAATGGGGCTAAAACCCTTCATATCGAAGACCAATATGGCCTAGCAGCTGATAAACCAGCTAACTTCATCGTTTTAGATGCGCCAAGTCCATTTGAAGCGGTCCGTAACCGGGTAGAATGCCTGGCTTCGGTTCGCAACGGGGAATACCTCTTCAAGAAGAAACCACGTGAATTTGAAATTGGCTTAGACATTTAATAACAATAAGACTAAAAAAGCAGACGCTCTCAAACTGGTATGCTCCCCTTAAAGTAGACACTTGAAAAAGTAAAACTACTTTAGGGGGAGTTTTTTTATGCGTTCAAATAGAAAGCATTCACCAGCAGAGTTGGCTAAATACATCCATCTTTATGAAGAAGGAACTTCCTATGCCGAGCTTTGTGATCAATATGGTCTCTCAATTGATTCATCTGTCTTTAGAGAATATTATCTCAAATATCTAGAACATGGCTTTGCAGGGCTGGAATCACAGACAAAGAATAATTCTTATAGTGAAAAGTTTAAGCAGAACGTCGTTCAAGAATACTTGAATACAGACATCTCAATTACAAAAATTGCTAGAAAATACAATATCCCTAGCTTTTCTACTGTAAGGAATTGGATTACTAAGTATACTAAAAGGGAAGAATTAAAGGGCTACCACCCTAAACCCGAGGTGTATACAATGAAAAGCCAAAAGAAAACCTATCAGGAAAAAGTTGATATTGTTAAAGATTTTCTTGAAACAGGAATGTCTTATAAAGAGACTGCTGAAAAACATAAAGTTTCCTACAATAATGTTTACTCATGGGTCCAAAAGTATAAGAAATATGGTCCCAATGGGCTCATTGATAGTAGAGGACGCCGCAAACCGATGAGTATTCAAAATGAAGAAGAGAAGTTACGTACAGAATTAGCTGCGCTTAAAGCACGTAATGAATACTTAGAAACGGAAAATGCTGCTCTAAAAAAATTGAAAGAAGTGGAAAGAGAGTTGATGTCCGACGGACAAAATATCAAGCAGAGTTCAAAACAATCGAAAAATTAAGCCAGGAAGGACACAAAATAACATTCTTATGCCATTCGCTAGGTGTCAGTAGATCTGCTTATTATAAATGGCTCAACCGAGAGCCATCCAAGACAGAACAACGTTTACAGTGGCTAATGACTTTAATTCAAGAAGCTTATGATAAATATGAGGGCATCTATGGTTATCGTCGAATCACCATTTATCTTAATCACTTTAAGAATGCGCGGGTCAATCATAAGTGTGTCTATCGTCTCATGAAATTAATGGGTTTAAAATCTGTTATTCGCCGTAGGCGATATCACTACAAAAAAAGTAAGCCTCAGCACGTTGCAGAAAATGTGTTGAACCGTGAATTTGATAAAGATTATGAACCGATGCAGGTGTTGTTGACGGATATTACAGAGTTTAAATATGGCTATAACTATAGTTACAAAGCGTATTTAAGTGCGATTCTTGATTACGGAGCCAATAAGATTATTGCTTTTAAATTATCACAAAGGAATAACAATCAACTTGTTAAAGATACGATTGTTCAAGTAGAAGAAGAACTTATCCCTACAGAAACCCTCTTGCACAGTGACCGTGGTTTCCAATATACTTCGCATTTCTTTAAGCGTTTTGTTGACGAAAAACAGTTAATTCAAAGTATGTCTCGCGTAGGAAAATGTATTGATAACGGACCAATGGAAAATTTCTGGGGCATTATTAAAGAAGAGATGTATCGGTTGAAAACTTATGAAAGCTTTGAACAACTTGAAGAAGATATTAAACGCTACATCGAATTTTATAACACCGAACGTGTCACACTGGATATGGGCCTTAAAATTCCAGCTTAAATCCAAAGGTGATTAGCCGTTTGGCTAAAAAATTTAAAATTAAATCTAGTTTTAGTTAGACTGTCTGGGCTTGTTTGGCTTGTCCATCTTTTAAAACAGCTAATAGGCTTTGTCAAGGTGGAGAGCGGAGCGGACCTTGATAAAGGCTTGAAGCTGTTTACGCTCCCTCCTTGTCAAACAAGCCTGACCGCTAAACTATCTTTCGGATTAAGTTTTATGAAACATCCTATTCACTGATAAATAATACTTTAAAATCTAAAATAAAAACCATGCATGACAAAGATCACACATGGTAAAAAATTTATTTATTTATCTGTCTACTTGACAGGGAGCAGTTCAATCAGGGCGTCTGCTTTTTCTTTGCCTATTATTGGTAATCCTTAAAGTATGAGGTGGTGTCTTGTTGGTTTAATTGGCGGAGGTCCTGCCGGGTGGCTTGGGGTAAAGAACCGCCGTAATCCATAAATTCAACTAAGTCCTTAAAAGCACCTTGAGGAATAGCCAGGTCAGCTAAGTTTTCTGGATGGAGGCTAATATCGATGGTTTCTTCTTGACCTTGGGCCAATTTGGTTACGAAGTCAGGTTCTGTAACAAATACAGAAGAGAGCCCCACCATATCGGCATGTTCTAGGGCTGCTAAGGCCTTGTCGGGAGAATTAATGCCTCCGGTAGCAATGACAGGCACTCGTCCATTGATATGGTCTTTAACCACTTGATTGACATACTCGCCTTGGTGGTTGTCGCTACGGACTTTTTCCAGGTAAATGTCGTGGCCCCAGCTGGCAATGGCATAGTATTGGATATCAGCCACATCAAGGAGACGGTCGAAATAATTATTAAATTCATCGACACTATAGCCAACTTTATTACCCCGGGTTTCTTCTGGGGTGCCGCGAAAGCCCAGGATAAAGTTCTTCACCCCGGATTCATCAATCGCCTCTTGGATGGCTTGGGTGGCCTCAACCCCAAAACGGGCCCGGTTTTCTAAACTTTGGGGGCCGTAGTGGTCCTCTCTTTGGTTAGAGAAGGGGGAGAAGAATTGTTGGGGTAAGAGCCGTTGGGCATTAGAAATTTCTACCCCATCAAAACCGGCTTCAATAGCCCGCCTAGTGGCTTCCTTATATTGTTGGATGACATGGTCAATTTTACGCTGACTCATGGCTAAGACATCATGTTCGACTGGACTCTTGAGATGCATGTAGCTAGGTCCGTAGACGACATGGTAGTCCTTTAAGGTAGCCTTAGCAAAACGCCCAGCGTGGGTCAGTTGGAGGATAGCCTTGGCGCCGTCTTTTTTCATGGCCTTGGCTAGTCGACTTAAGCCTTCAATAAAACGGTCATCGCGGACACTGGGGCCAAATTCAAATAATTGGGCATAGTCTTCAATATAGGCCGCTGTGGTGACCTGTAAGGGGGCAGACTGGCTACGTCTCTTGGCATAGTTGACGTCTTCATCGGTCACAAATCCCTCGCGAGTGGACGAATTAGTCGTCAAGGGGTTTAAGGAAAAGCGGTTAGCCAATTCAATCCCATTGGGCAAGGTCAGTGGTTGGAATAAGGCTTGGTATTTAGGGTTCAATGCTTGCTTCATAATAACCTCCTAATGATTTTATTAATTATATTCTATGGCTTTTAGCTTAAAATGCCAAGTCAAGCTAAGTGTGAATCTTCTCTAGGGTCCAGTGAATGTTCTTAGCCATGCCGTGTTATACTATAAGTGAATAAAATAAAGGAGGTCTATCGGGTGAAAGTAAGTGTTTTAGATTATGCAGTGATTGATGAAGGCGAAACAGCCAGCCAGGCCCTAGCCCATACGATTCAGTTAGCTCAAAAGGCGGAAGCCTTGGGTTATCAGCGCTTTTGGATGGCTGAACACCATAATGTTCCTGCCTTTGCCAGTTCGAGCCCTGAAGTCATTATGATGCAGTTGCTTAACCATACCCAGCGTATTCGGATTGGTTCGGGAGGCATCATGTTGCCCCATTACAGCCCCTACAAAGTGGTGGAAAACTTTAAGGTGATGGAGGCTTATTTTCCAGGGCGGATTGACTTAGGAGTTGGCAATAACATGGGGACACCAGTCGTCAGGAAGGCACTGGAACGGGCTGGCGACAAGATTCCTTCTTATGAAGAGGACTTGAGACAAGTCTATGACTATCTCACTCAAAGCGAGGATGGGCAAACTAAGATTCTAGCCAATCCTCAAGTTGAAGACTTACCGGCAATGTGGCTCTTATCCACTAGTGTTCGCCGGGCTAAGTGGGCCGCTGAAGCAGGCTGTGCCTATGTCTATGGCATCTTCCCTTATGCCAGAGAGGATGCCCTTGAAGTGGGACGGCAAGCCATTGCCACTTACCGCAAGTACTTTAAAGCCTCACAATTATTAGAGGAACCTAAGGCCATGTTTTCAGCCTTTGTGGCGACTGCTGACCAAGAAGAAGAGGCGGAAGACTTGACCCGGTCGCTGGATTTATGGCTTTTAGGTCAAGATCAATTTTCTTACTACCAACGGATGCCATCCGTCAAAACGGCCAAAACAACCGAAATCACCAGTCAGATGGCTGAAAAAATTAAGAGCAACCGTAGTCGGATGCTCCATGGTAAGGCCAGCCAAGTGGCCAGCCAGCTGAAGGACTGGATCGAGTACTTAGATGCCGACGAAGCACTGATTATGCCCCTAGTTCCAGGAATTGACAAGCGAATGCAGACGCTTGAACTTCTGGCTCGCTATTTGGGGACCAAATAGGGTTAGGAACAAAAATACTTTCTTATAATCGTAAAACATCTTTATTTAGTACAAAATATTTGTCGCTTTGTGTAAATTTTAAAGGGAAAGTTCATATTATTTTAAAATATTATTAAAGGTTGATATAATTAAGGTAATAAAAATAGTAATATTTTGTATTAGGAGGAGATTATAATGGATTTCTTACATACTTTATTAGATCCAATTATCGCAGCAGTTCCTAATATCCTAGGGACTATTCTCTTAATCCTTATTGCCTGGATTATTGCGGTAATTGTACGTAAATTGATTGTCAAAGGCCTGCGTGCCATTCATGCTGACCGCACTTTTCAAAAGTGGGGAGTGGCCAAGAATGAATCAGATGCCAAGGGTGTTATTAAAACAGTAGCCAGTGTTGGTTATTACTTGGTCTTTGTATTCTTCTTACCAGCGTTTTTAAATGGGTTAAATATCGGTGGCGTTCTCGAACCAATTACCAATATGTTCGATAAGTTCTTTGCTTTCATTCCAAATATTATTGGGTCTGGACTTATCTTGGTATTGGCTTTCTATCTCTGTGGATTTGTCCGCGACTTGGTACAAGGTTTACTGGAAAAGGTTGATATCGATGGCTGGATGAATAAACTGGTTAACAAATCTGAAGGTGCTGTTGGTGAAACTGTCAAAGACCAAGTTGACGCTGCACCAAGTGGCAATAAATTAGCCAAAGTTGGCGCAACCATTGTTTATGTTTTACTCTTCATCCCACTATTAACCGCTGCTTTAGAAGTTTTAGGTATTGAATCGATTAGCCGTCCAATTATTAATGTCTTAAATATGATGTTAGCGGCTATTCCAAATATCTTGGTAGCAGCGATCTTAATTGCTGTGGGTGGCCTAGTTTCTAAGTTAGTTGGCGACTTGATCGAAAACTTACTGGAAGCAGCTAATATCAATAAATATACCAAGTATCTTAATGCTAGTGGCGATGTCAATGTGAAATTATCAGCGATCGTTGCCAATATCGTCAAAGCAGTCATTGTCATCTTCTTCTTTGTTGAAGCTCTCAACGTCCTTCAATTAGAAGTCTTAAATACCATTGGTGCTGCAATTATTGCCTACCTACCATTAGTATTATCCGCTGTGATCATTCTGATCTTAGGGGTTGTGGGTGGAAATCTCTTATCCCAATTCCTCAAAGAATCAACCGGATCCAATATATTAGCTAATATTGTTCAATATGGTTTAATTGCTCTGGCTATCTTCATGGCTCTTGACCAATTACAATTTGCTCAAACCATTGTTAATACTGGTTTCATGTTCATTGTTGGTGGAGCAGCAGTTGCCTTTGCCTTAGCCTTTGGTTTAGGTGGACGTGACTTTGCTAAGAAGCAATTAGAACACCTTGATCGTAAATTACATGAGGGTGAAGAAGACAAGAAGGACCAAAATGGTGACCACTCTCAATTCTAAAAGTAAGCGATAAATAAAGTAAGACTGTGGCTTTTGTCACAGTCTTTTTTTGACCCTTAAAAGGAAAGGCTTATTTTTAATTAATAAAAACGATATTATTTACAAAGAAAATTATCATTTATTTAATCACTTAAAAGAGATTTAAATTTTTGGGTCTATCTCACTTCTGTGCTAGAATAGTTAAGGGTAAGTTGGGGCCAGTGATTTGCTCCAACATGAAATTTAAACAAAAGGAGAATGAAGAATGACAAAACGTGGAAATTACTTATTTGTAGAACAAAATGGCGATCTTTATACGGTATCCATGACTCCTGAACTACAAGATGATATTGGTACAGTGGGCTATGCTGAATTTGCTCAAGAAGACCAAGTTGAAAAAGATGCTGCCTTGTTAAATATTGAAGCATCAAAAACTGTGATGGAAATTCAATCCCCACTCAAGGGGACCGTGGTTGAACGCCATACTGAAGTGGTTGACCAACCATCCTTATTGAATTCTGCTAAAAGCGAAGAAAACTGGATTGTTCGCTTAAAAGATGTCGACCCAGCTGAATTTGACGCTTTAGAAGAAGCCTAGGGTGATATTGAATGATTCTGTGCTAGAGGCCAGGCCTTTAGCATAGGATTTTTTTATTGGGGGGAGTAGCTTGACATCAGAAGAATTGCTAAGGCAAATGATTGATTATTTAGAAGCCGAGCGAAGGGATAAGTACTATCTCAGAAGGAAGGTTGAAGGCAGACCTGACTATGGTGATTATTCCTTGCATGACAAGTGGCGGGCCCTGATTAATACCCGTCCCGCCTGGCCAATTAGTGAAGATTACCTGGATTTAGAAGATGACTATTTAAAGCGCTGGCGTGATCAAGAAGGGACCGTTAGCCTGGACCAATTAGAGCCAGCCTTAGACCGGATTTATCTTTGGCAAGGCGATATTTGTCGGTTAGCAGTTGATGGGATTGTCAATGCGGCGAATTCCTTTCTGTTAGGGTGTTTTATCCCTAATCACAAGTGCATTGATAATACCATCCAAACCCGCGCCGGTGTTCGTCTGCGCCTAGAGCTGAACGATATCATGGAAGACCAGGGCCACAATGAGCCGGTTGGCAAGGTCAAGACAACCTCGGCTTACCACTTGCCGGCTAAGTATATTCTTCATACCGTGGGCCCAAGAATTGAATCTGACCGGGTCAGTCCCATCCGCCAAAACCTGCTCAAGCAGTCCTATCTTTCCTGCTTAAAAGAGGCCGATCGACTGGGGTTGACGAGCTTAGCTCTCCCATGTATTTCTACGGGCGAGTTCCACTTTCCTAATGATCTCGCTGCTCAAATTGCCTTCAATACAGTAAGAGACTATTTAAAGAAAAGCGGTTCATCTTTGCAAGTGATTTTCAATGTTTATCTGGAACAAGACCTTCATTTATATCAGGACTTAATTGACAGACTAGAAGGGGAAGAGTAGATGAGTGATAAAGAAACAGTTTGGCAAGCCTTAAGCCAAAATTATAGTAATGAATCAGACCTTTTGCGGGCCTTAATGGAAGAAGCCCAGGCCATCCTGGTGGGGATCGGTGCGGGTATGTCAGCTGCTGACGGCTTTACCTATGTGGGGGAGCGCTTTGAACAGGCATTTCCTGACTTTATTGAAAAGTTTAATTTGTTTGATATGTTGCAAGCTTCCCTCTATGATTACCCCAGTTTGGAAGAATATTGGGCTTTTGCCAGTCGCTTTGCCATTATGAATGGGATTGAACAAGAAGCTGGTAAGGCCTACCAACATTTTAACCAATACCTTCAAGGTAAAAATTACTTTATTATTACCACCAATGCTGATAACGCCTTTCCTAAGGCTGGCTATGACATGGATAAGGTCCACTACTACCAAGGGAAGTATGTTCTCATGCAGTGTAAGAAGCATTGCCAGCCAGTGACCTACCGCGATGACGCCTTGCTCTACCGTATGGCTAAGGAACAAGAAAATATGCGGATTCCTAGTGAACTCGTTCCTTATTGCCCAAATTGTGGCGCCCCCTTGGAGTTAAATAAACGGACAGCGGAAAATGGCATGGTAGAGGATAAGGACTGGCAGGTTCACCAAGCAGCCTATGAAGACTTTGTTAAGAAAAATCAATATGATAAGATACTTTATTTAGAAATTGGTGTGGGAAATACCACCCCACAATTTATTCGCCAACCCTTCCAAGCCTGGACTAAGGAAAATCCAAAGGCCTTATATGTGATGATGAATCAAAAACCCTATCATATTCCACCATCCATTAAAGACCAAAGCTTACGGCTAACCGATGATATTCAAAAAACATTATGTGAACTTTAAAAGGACAAGTGAGAAAAAATGTATTTAATTGATTTAAAACGTGATGGTCAACGGATTTATGACGGGTCCCTAGCCTTGGCAGCTCAAGTCTATGCCCAAAGCCATATTTTCTTGGATGAGGACATTCTCTTTCCCTATATGTGTGATCCTAAAGTAGAAATTGGTAAATACCAAAACGCCCGGGCTGAGGTTAACCAAGACTATATTGACCAAGAAAATATTCAAGTGGTTCGCCGCGATACTGGTGGTGGTGCGGTTTACTGCGACCGCGGTGCCATCAATGTCTGCTTTCTAGCTGACCATAAATCCAATGATTTATTTGGTAACTTCGAAAAAATGTACCAACCAGGTATCAAGGCCTTAGAGGACATGGGGGTTCAAGGCTTACATACTAAGGGTCGTAATGACATGTACCTAGGTGATAAGAAGGTGTCAGGCGCTGCCATGACCTTAGTCGGTGACCGGGTCTATGGTGGTTTCTCCCTCCTCTTTGATATTGATGCTGAAGCCATGGTGAAGGCCTTAAATCCTAACCAAAAGAAAATTATTTCTAAGGGGATTAAGTCGGTTAAGAGTCGGGTAGCTCCGATTCGTCCAGCCTTAGCGCCAGAATTTCAAGTCATGTCCATGGATGAGCTCTTTGAAGCCTTAGTTTGCCGCCTCTTTGGTGTAGAGAACTTCGGACAAATTAAACAATATGAATTAACTGAGGAAGATTGGCAAGGAATTGACCAATTAGCTAAGGAAAAATATAAGAATTGGGATTGGAACTATGGCAAGGCTCCTCAATACACTTACAACCGTGATGACCACTTTGACCAAGTAGGAACGGTTGAAATTTCCATTGAGGTTGAAGAGGGTAAAATTAGCCACTGTAAGATCTGGGGCGATTTCTTTGGCCAAGCCGATATTGCTGAATTAGAAAAGCAATTAATCGGTGTGAAGATGCGTCGAGACGACCTCTTAAAGGCACTGGAAAAGGTCCAACTCGAGAATTATATCAGTCACATGACGCCTGAACTACTCGTCGATCTTATTCTCTCTTAATAAGTTAAAAGCGATTTTCTCAATAGTAAGGCTGGGACAAAAGTCTCAGCCTTTTTTTAAAACACGAACTATTTATTCAAAACGTGCTCCAGTCACAGGACGAACGTCCATTTCGCACAGGGTGTGAGACTTGGCGCCTAGGCTTGGATGATTGGAGCAAGTCAGAATAAAAGCGAAACATTCGCTTGTTTCTGACTTGTGAAATCACTCCAAGTCTGCCAAGTCAAACCCAACTAAAAACTGGTAACGCTCAGTTTAGTTGAGTTCGTACGCCAGCCTTGAAGTTGCTTCAGAAAATTCCAACGCACAGATTAGTTGAGTTCGGAAGGGGTAGGGGATGTCCTTTCAGAAAAGATGAACGATCAACAAGTTGATCTTATCATCTTTTCCTCCAAGGAATCGCCCTCCCTGATCCTTCCTCACATCCTTATATCTGAGCTTATCCCAGTTTTCTCCAGCGATTTCGTCCTTTAGTGTGACTGTCACACTCTCTTAAAGAAAATCGCTTTTTTAGTGGTTGAGAATCGTCTCGATTTCAGCGAGGGAAGAGACAAAGTGGATTTGGTCTAATTCTTCTTGGGGCATGAAGGCTTCGGCTACCATAGTCTTGAGGAGGGAGTGGAGGACGTCATAGAAGTGGTCAACGTTGTAAATAATGATGGGGGTCTGCTTCTTACCCAGGCGTTTCCATACCAAACTGTCGAAGAGTTCTTCCATGGTTCCCAAGCCCCCGGGAAAGACAATCATGGCGTCGGCTAATTCCATCAGTTTTTCTTTGCGTTGATTCATGGTATCAACGACCTCTAAGTGATGGATATCGTAATTGGCGACTTCGGCCTCGACTAGGACCAGGGGTATAATTCCGATGACTTGACTACCGCTTTGGCTGGCTGCAGTGGCAATGGTCCCCATTAAACCAGTCCGACCACCGCCATAGACCAACTGATGATTATTTTGGCCAATCCATTCGCCTAATTGCCAGATCAGGTGTTCGTAACGTTCATTGATCCCTAAATGGGAACCACAGTAAACCGTAATTTTCATTCAATAATCTCCTTTTTATCGATGAGAATAAGTGCTTTAACCAGTATAACTAAAGCCAGACCTAAAGTAAAAAAGTGAGAATTGTCTAATTAATTCACAATTGTATATTTTATTTAAATCATTAAAAAAGAATAGCTAAAAATCGCTTGACAAAGGCTTTTGCCTCTTTTAAAATTATCCATGTGAATAAGTAATCTATGCGAAATAGATTAATAATGTGAAGGTTCACACTTATGAAAGGATGAAAGTGATGACTAAGATTTATATGTATGGTGTCAGCGAACAAGAAGAAGATCTCGCTAAAAAATGGGGCGAAGACAACAATGTTGAATTAACCCTTGATGCAGATATTCTTTCTGAAGCAACTGTTGACCGTTGTGAAGGATACGATGGGGTATCTACTTACCAATATACTCCTCTAGAAGACAGCGTTTACCCAGTTTTAAAGAGCTTTGGTATTAAAAACATTGCCCAACGTATGGCTGGTTTCGACCCTTACAACCTTGAATTAGCTGCCGAAAATGACGTGATCATTTCTAATGTGCCAGCTTATTCTCCAGAATCCATTGCTGAATACACTCTAGCACAAGCCTTAAACGCTATTCGTAAATTATATACCGTTAGAGACCATTCTAACCACCATGATTTCAGAGAATCTCTCTATATCCGTGGCCAACGTTTAGGGACTAAGACTGTTGCTATCTTAGGTACGGGCCGTATTGGTCAAGCAACTGCTCGTCTTTTCAAAGGCTTCGGCTGCAAGATCCTTGGTTACGACCTCTATCCAAATGACAAATTAGGGGACTTATTGGAATACCGTGACACACCAGAAGAATGTGTGAAAGAAGCCGACATTATTTCCCTTCACTTACCTTCAACTGATGATACCTATCATTTATTTAACGCTGACTTACTCAAACAATGTAAGGAAGGCGCTGTGATTATCAATGCTGGTCGTGGAGCTTTAATTGACACTGACGCTTTACTTGACGCTCTTGATGCAGGTCATTTACAAGCTGCTATGTTAGACACCTATGAAAACGAATTCGACTATGTCAAACATGACTGGTCACATAAGGGGATTGTTGACCAAACCTTCTTACGTTTATTACATCATCCAGCAGTATCCTACACCCCACATATTGCCTACTATACTGATGAATCTGTTCAAAACATGGTCTTCCATGCCTTGAATGCGACGAAATCAGTGATTGAAACTGGCGATACTGAATTACGCGTTAACTAATTGTTAATAGATAAATATAAACAAAATAAAAAGGCTAGCCCTAGCTGTTAAAGCTATGGGGCTAGTCTTTTTTGCCTTATCAAATAGGTTGTGGGGAAGCCTGCTGTCTTATTTGATTTTAATCCTTTGACCAGGCATAAGCGCAGGCCTGGTCATGCCGTTTAAGGCCATTAACTCGTCGACCGTCATACCATGGTCTTGGGCGATGCGGTAGAGGCTATCGCCGGCTTGGACCTGATAGCTGTCTCCGTTTTGGACCTGGCTCTCTTCTGAGGGATACTCGCTGCTAGAATTTGAGCTATCTGGATCAATGGTCTCTTGTGGCAGCTTGGAATCCGCTACTTTTTCTTCCTCTGGTCGCTTGATTCTTGCAGCCCTTCTTGGGTAACGAGCCCGTTTAGACTCATACTGGGCGATTTTTTCATCGAGAATGGCTGGGTCTTGGTCCTGTTCTTTAGTGGTCAAGGCCTGGTCGGCTGGCTCCGTTTCCTCTGGCCCATGATAAATAGAGACATCGTCTTGGTCAATCTCCCAGTTATCGGCTTGGTAATGGTCTTGGCCAGCCAGTTGTGAGGATTGCGCCTTGAGATTTAAGGGATTATCACTTGTCGTACCCTGATAGCTGGGGCTTGCTAGGAAGAAGATCAGTCCAAAAATGCCAAGGGCCACTCCCCATTGGAGAGGTTTAGCCAGTTTTTGCCAGAAGCTTTTAAGAGGAGTTAAACCCGGCTGGAGTTGGCTATTGACCTTTTCTTGGACTTGACGCTTGAACGGACTGTCTTGCTCCTTGTTTTGTTTGTTGCTGTGAGGCAGGGCCTGGTCAATTCTCTTAAAAAGTGGTAGCAGGATGCGGGTCAGCTGGTCAATGAGATAATAAACTAGGCGGGCCAGCATCTTAATGAGGGATTTGAGGGTGGCTAGGATTTCCTGGACTAACTTGTGCCAGGAAAAATTGGGCCCTTGTGAATCTGACATAGGCTTTCCTTTCTTCATTTAAACAGGTTTTCTCTAGTTTAAACATTTTAGGATGAACATGCAAGCTAGCTAAGAAGCTTTCGGTAAAACTAGCGGGACTTTCTTATTAAAATCAGCCAACAAAAAAGAGCTTGCCAAAAGTGACAAACTCTTTCTTTACCCTTAATCTTCGTAACCGTTAGGGCAGGTTTCTTGCCAGTGCCAGGAATCCCGGCACATGTCAGCTAAATCTTCTTCTGCTTCCCAGCCTAGCAGTTCTTTAGCGTAGGAAGGATCCGCATAACATTCAGCCACATCGCCAGCCCGACGTTCGTCAATAACATAAGGAAGGTCAACATGGTTAACTTCTTGGAAGGTATTGACTAAGTCCAGGACGGAATAGCCTTGACCAGTGCCTAAGTTGACAATTTCAAGGCCTTGGTGTTTATTGGCATAGTCGATAGCTGCGACGTGGCCCTTAGCTAAGTCAACCACGTGGAGGTAATCGCGGACTCCAGTACCATCATGGGTATCGTAGTCATTACCAAAAACATGTAATTTTTCTAACTTACCAATGGCTACCTGGGTGATATAAGGCATGATATTATTAGGAACACCTTGAGGGTCTTCACCAATCAGACCGCTTTCGTGGGCCCCGATCGGGTTGAAGTAACGTAAGATCATAATGGACCAGTCAGGATGAGCCTTATAGGTATCTTTTAAGATTTGTTCGCCCATGACCTTACTATAGCCGTATGGATTGGTAGCACTGGTTGGCAAGTCTTCGGTTAGGGGGGAGACATTGTTCATCCCATAGACCGTGGCACTTGAAGAATAGACAAATTCCTTCACACCAAATTCCTTCATTACTTTTAACACTTGAAGGAGTCCACCCATATTATTGTGATAGTAGTCAATGGGTTTTTCAACGGATTCACCGACCGCTTTAAAGGCTGCATAGTGAATGACAGCATCGATGGATTCTTTTTCAAAGATTTGGCGTAAGGCATCTCCATCTAAGATATTGGCTTCATAGAAAGTTGGACGCTTGCCAGCAATTTTTTCGATGCGATCAAGGACGGTTGGCTTACTATTAGAGAAGTCGTCGACAATAACAACATCGTAGCCAGAGTTGATTAATTCAATAACGGTATGCGAACCAATGTAGCCCGCTCCGCCTGTAACTAAAATGGACATAAGTCTCTCCTTTATTCATTTTATTACTTGGTGAAATTCACTGATTATTCTTATTATACCATTGAAAAGAAGGGCTTCTTTCAAAGATTTTTTAAATATTATTAGAGAATAGGGATAAAAAATAGCTGAGAAAAGTCATCCCAGCTATTTAATCATTCTACTTTGTTTTTAGTGTTTTGATTTCAGGTAGAAGTAGGTTGAGAATAATCCCTACCATAGCGGCTAGGGCGGTTCCTGAAAGGGTAAAGGCACCTAATTTAAGCACTGCGCCGCCTAGACCGAGAACTAACATGGCACTAGCGATGACCAGGTTACGGACTTGGTTGAAGTTTACCCGAGCTTCAATTAAGACTTTGAGGCCGTTACTTGCAATCACCCCATAGAGGAGGATAGACATGCCACCCAGGACAGCTGATGGAATGGTTGAAATGAGGGCGGTGAATTTACCCAAGCAGCTGAGCATAATCGCCAAAAGAGCGGCATTACGGATAACGGAAACTGAAGCCACTCGGGTGAGGCCGATGACTCCGGTGTTTTCTCCGTAAGTGGTATTGGCAGGTCCTCCTAGGAAGGCAGAAACCGAAGTCGCAATCCCGTCCCCCATCAAGGTACGGTGGAGTCCAGGATTCTTGAGAAATTGACGGCCACAAATTTCACTTAAGACGGTATGGTCACCAATATGTTCAGAAATGGTGACTACCGCCACTGGTAAAATCGCAATGGCTTCTGGTCCAAAGTTAAGTTGGTAGCTGTTAAAGAATGGGGTCTTAAAAGGTAGATAGAAATCAGGAATTTCAAACCAAGCAGCGTCAGCCACTGGGCTAATATCTACTAGGCCTAGGCAGGCAGCGACAATGTAACCACCAACTAAACCGATCAAGAAAGGAATCACCCGAATAAATCCCCGACCATAAACGTTAACAAAGGCACAGATCAGAAAAGTGATTAGGGCGGTCAACATTTGTTGCCAGGTCCCGTCTGGAGTGAACCCTGCGTTGGTGACAGCAGATGAGGATAGACTCAAACCGATGACAATGATCATGGGACCGATAACAATTGGAGGCAGGAGGCGGTCAATCCAGCTGCTCCCTAACATTTTAACTAAAAGAGCCACTAAAACATAGATTCCGCCGGCTAGCATGACCCCAGTTTGAGCCGCGGAAATATCGCCACCTAACTGTTCGATAGCGTGGGCCATGGCGCCAATGAAGGCAAAGGATGAGCCCAGATAAACAGGCACCTTATTTTGGGTGGCAAAGTGGTAAATTAAGGTACCAATCCCACTACAGAAGAGAGCGACCGATACCGGTAGACCTAATATTAAGGGAACTAGAATGGTTGCGCCGAACATAGCGAAGACGTGTTGGAAACTTAGAAGCAGTCCCTCACCACGTGGGGGCCGATCCTCGATGTCATAATTCATTTTCATTAAATTTTCTGCTGATGTCATAGTATCTCCTTCCAAAAATCACAAGGGAAATCCCCTAAGCTAAAATAAAGCGGCTAATTTAGGCCAAATCTTCGAAATTATACACCAATACATTAGTCTTGGCAAGGGCTTGGGCAAGAAAATCTACCTTTAATGAATAAGAATAAGCATTTGTCCTCCTACCAATAATCTTGTATACTAGTAAAGAATGAGAATTATTGTCTATTATTGAGGAGTGGCAAGATGAAAATTGGTCAAATAATTAAAGAACAACGCGAGTTAAATAATATTTCCCAAGGACAATTGGCGAGTTATCTAAAAACCACCCAACAAACAGTGTCTAATTGGGAAAATAATAAAAGCTATCCCAACGTGGAAAACTTAATATTATTATCATCGATTTTTGATCAACCGATGGAAGAATTGTTAAATGAAGATATCCAGGATATTTCTGAAGCAACCGGCCGGGTAATTCCAACGCGTTTGGATGATGAAGAAGTGAAGCGCTTTAACTGGAGCCATCTCTTGCTGGGTTTTGGAGCAGGTTGCTTAGTGACCTATTTGCTCAGTCACTTAGGCCAAGAAGACTAGCCGTTTTGTAGCAATACAAACATTTCGATTAATTACCTTTCTAGGCCATGTCAAGTGCCTATATCTATTGGTTGGCTTTTCTATTCCCCCTATTTTCTTGACGGGTTCACTTTGCTGGGAATTTATAAATATTTGAGATAGCTCGTCCAAAGTTTATATCTATGCATTATCTTATGATTTATGTATAATATAAATATAGGATATATGTTTATTAAAAATATTATGATGAGTTGTGTGAAATATTTAGGAGGGGATGAATATGGATACGCATAGAGAAGACCTATCCCTTGATGAAAAAAATATTGCAAGACAACAAGCAAGTATTAAGGCTTCTGATGTGTTGCTAAAAATCCGTCAAGAAAAGGGGCTATCCCAGGCTCAATTAGCGGATATTTCTGGGCGTAAGCAAAGTTATATCTCACGGGTTGAATCACGTCAACAAAATATTAGTTTAGGTACCCTACAAGAAATCGTTAATGCTGTAGGCGGCCATCTCGTTGTCGATGTGCATTTCTAAAACTGATATCAAAGACGGAATCGCTAGGTGCGTAAAACCTTGAAACAACAAATAACTAGAATCTAATCTAGGGATTTGTTGTTTTTTAATATTATAAATTGATAGGGTTACTGCTTAACTATTCAATGACTACCATTAAATGCTCAAAGTGATCTCGGAAAACAGGGGACTCTTTTGTAAAAGCAGGGTAAAAATTAGGTAAAAAGGCAGATGTAAGCGCTTAAAAGAAAGCTTTGTAAATTCCTGGTAAAGAATAGATTAGTTTTAAGTAAAGATAGTCTTTACTTGAGAAATATATGCTATCTTAAAAATGGTTTCTCAAATCGAGAAATAATACGATGAAGGAGTACCAGAAATGTTGGAAAATACGTCGCTAACGTCTTGCCATATGTCCCCGTCTCAAGTGGGAGAAGATCCTACTGCTGTAAATATCAGTGAGGCCCAATCTCTAGAGTCACCAGCTAAGCCGACTCTAGCTAATGAGGTCCCAGAAGCCACTCGGTCATCTGACAATTCTTCCCTTATTTCAAATAAGGATAGTGACCACTGCCAGCACTATGCCTTGAATTTACCACATAAGTATCTTTCTTTAGTAGAGGCTGACGACCTGGTTAGAGCCTATCGGATAGCTCAGGAAGTACCGCGGACTATCGGGCATTTTCGGGAGGATACCCTCATGGTTTTAGAAGTCAAAGGCCGTCTGCTGAAAAATCACACAGATAAAGCCTATTTAAAGGGGTCTTTGATCTTAACCAGTGAGGGCCTCTTATACCGGAGTCAGTGTACTTTGGATCAATTATTAAAATCAACCCTAAAAACGCAAATGGCTGATCGACTGGTTCAAGAGCCAGTGGATCTGGGAAATACTTGGCTTAGACCTTTCTTTTTGGGAAAACATTTATTAATGCCGCTACGTTACCGAAACCAAAATTTTCACGGCTACTTAAACCTCAACTTGGTGAAATACTTTCACTTTTTCCCGGTAGGAGGCCGACCGGTAACTATTGAAACGGTTGCATCGACTTCCTTAGTTTTACCGGTTAAAAATGTACAAATCAAAGCCCAACTTGAATTTGCCTACCACTTGTGGCAGAGTTATTATCTAGACCTCCTATCGAATCCTTTAATTGAGGACCCGATAGAGAAAATGCAGTCTTATTTATTTTTCAAAGAATATTATCAGGAACAGCAAAGTGAAAAAAGTCTGAGCTAGAACAATTATTGAAATCTAGCCCAGACTAAGCGTATGGAATGGTGGAAACATGCTAGAAGATAATCAGCCAGTAAAATTAAGTGAGATCAGTCCGGAGAAAAAGTCCCGCCAAAGAAGAGTCAGAGCCCTAGCCGATGAAAGTGACCAACTGACCAGGCCGAAAAGGAATACTAAAAAAAGCGGCTATCGTCCTAGGAAATCGGTCGCTTCCTCTGGCCGAAGAGACTTAGACCATGACCAGGAGAGGGTCTTAGCAGGTAAGATTACCATGATCGAAGCTCAAAAGCGCCATAAGAAACGCTATAATGTCTACCTTGACGGTGATTTTGCTTTTGGGCTTAGTGAAGATACCCTAGTTCGTTATGCCCTGTCTAAGGGGCAGTACTTAAGCCAAGAGGAAAGCAAAAATATCCTGGCCAGCGAACGCGATAACCGGGCCTATCAGATTGCCCTAAACTATTTAAGCCATAGTTTACGGTCAAAAAAGCAAGTTAGCCAACGCTTAGCTAAGGAAGACTATTCCCAAGCGACTATTGATAAGGTCATGGGGAAATTGGAAGACTTATCCCTAGTTAACGACCTCTATTACGGTCAGTCTTATACCCGGACGGCTAAGACGATCAACCGAAAAGGTCCCAAGGTGATTGCTATGGAACTGAAGGAAAAGGGCCTTAGTGAAGACACCATTGACCAAGCCTTGCTGGAGTATAGTGAGGCTGATCAAATGGAAAATGCTCAACACTTGGCTAAAAAGAAGTTGCCTAGCTTACTTAGAAAGAATTCCAACCTAAAGGCACGGGAGAAATTACAGCAATTCCTCTATAAGAAGGGTTACAATAATGACTTAATTAGCCAAGTTTTATCCCAACTAAAAGAGTCTGACCAGCTCGACCGTGATGAGGGTGCGGCTTTAAATAAGTATTTTAAGCGCTATTGGAAGAAGTACCGGAATTTGGATGAGAAAGAACGACGTTTCAAAGTAAAAACCATGCTTTTTGGCCGTGGCTTTAAGAGTGAAGCTATCGATGCGGCTATAAGGCAGGCAGAGGAAGAAGGAGAACTGTGAGCGGAAGTAATCAAGATTTCTCCCCTAAGGATTGGCTCGGACAATCAGCCATTGTTGATTTAGGGCCGACCATTGCGGGAGTTGAAGTCTGGGGAGAACAAACCAACCAAGCTTTTCGAAAAACCTTGTTTGATTGGTATGATAGGGAGGGCCGCCACTTGCCTTGGCGGGAGAGTAAGGACCCTTACCGAATTTGGATATCAGAGATTATGTTGCAGCAAACCCAGGTCAATACTGTTATTCCTTACTACCAACGCTTTTTACAAGCCTTTCCCACCGTCGAGGACCTGGCAGCGGCAGAAGAAGATGACTTACTGAAACTTTGGGCCGGACTAGGTTATTACTCTAGAGCTAAAAACCTCCATCGGGCAGCTCAGGAGATTGCGAATGACTATGGAGGTCAATTTCCCCGAACCGCTAAGGAACTGAAGAAACTTTCCGGGATTGGACCTTATACGGCTGGCGCCATTGCTTCTATTGCATTTGGCCAGGCCGTACCCGCTATTGATGGCAATGCCATGCGAGTTTTCAGCCGCCTTTTTACTATTAATGCTGATATTAGCCGGCAAAAGAACCATGCTATTTTCCGTGAAGTAGTGACTTATGTGATGGGCAATGAGCGGCCAGGGGACTTTAACCAGGCCCTAATGGACTTGGGGAGTAGTTACGAGACCGCTAAGAAGCCTCTTAGTGATATTAGTCCCATCAAAGACTTTAACCTAGCTACCTTAACCGGAACCGAGTTGGATTATCCGGTGAAATTATCCAAGACCAAGTCCAAAACTATTCACTACCAAGCACTCTTGCTGGAGAATAGTCAAGGCCAGTACCTGATTGAAAAGCGTCCCAGCCAAGGTCTCTTGGCTAATTTGTGGACGGTTCCGCTTTTTGAAGTGGCTGACCAAGGAGCAAGTGACCAGCAAGAGGAAGAAGAGCGCCAGCCTTACCAAAACCTGGTTGCTGAAGCAGAGGCAGTTTATGATGTTAGACCAGTCGTGATGAAAAAATCGATAGGCCATGTCCGGCATGTCTTTTCTCACCGACTTTGGGAAATTGACCTCTACTATGCTAAATTATCCCCCGCAGCCGAAAAACGCTGGCAAGACCAAGAGGATAGTGACTGGGTTTTCTCGCATGACCTTAACCAGCATGCTTATCCTACCGTTCAAATGAACATTTGGCAGGGCTTAAAAGACTATCTGGCTGAATAAAAAAACGTCGACCACTCTATGGTGTCGACGTTTTTTATCAAGACTTTAACTACTTGAAAAGGTATAGCGCATCACGCTATCTGCTTAATCATCACAGTCTGATGATCTTATTACGACTGAATCCGCTTTTTCTTCTTATATTTGTAGCTTTTCTTCCGCCGTTTAAGGCGTTGGGTCAGCTGACAGTAGCGTTCGTACCAGAGATCGACATAAGGTTTTGAAAAGGGACCTCTTTCTTCCTCGATCCAACGTACTAACTCTTTGAGATGGCTTTTAATGATTATATCTAATTCTTTAGAATAATGCATTTCATGACCATGCTCTAAATACTCGTCAATATCTAACAGGCGTTTTTCCCCATCTGGGAAAATTTTAATATCTAAATCATAGTCGATATACTTCAAGGCTTCTTCATCAATGACGTAAGGAGAAGCTAGGTTACTATAATATGAGACACCGTTCTGCCTTAACATGGTGACAATATTGAACCAATATTTTTTATGAAAATAGAGTAAAGCGGGTTCACGTGTCACCCAACGGCGACCATCAGATTCGGTAACAAGAGTGTGGTCGTTACAAGCAATAATACTTTGTTCGCTTGTTTTTAAGACCAAACAGTCGCGCCATGTTCGATGGAGTGAGCCGTCATGTTTATAACTTTTGACTGTGATGAATTCTCCTTCTTTTGGATGATACATCACATGACCTACTTTCTTCACTTGGAAAAACCAAAGTCAAAAATAGTATAACATAGCTTAAGGAATAGTGTATAGGTAAAATATTTTTTTCTCGTTTTTGAATCTGTCTCATGTTACAATCTTTTAAGAAGAAGGAGAGGAGCAAGTTAGATGAACACATCTAGAGATCAACAGCGTAAGATAGCTATTATTGCGACAATAATTACTGTCCTACTAGTGGCTGCTTTTTACCTGATTGGTAAGCAAAGACAAGCAGGGCAAAGTAATGTCGCCTATGAGTCAAAAAGCCAAGCAAGTAGCCAGGTAGAAAGTCAAGCGCCCAAAGCCAGTGATCACAGTCAGGCAGCTAAGCGTTTTGAAGACAAGCGTCAAGAAGCGACTCTTAGCGATTATTTAGCCTATATTAACCAAGCCGGGACCCAAGCTAAAGTGGCTACGGTTAAGGTTCAAGGGGAAAGCGATCAATGGCTAAGTGAATATATCAAGTCCAAAGGCCAAGCAGGAGACTTGGATTTAAACGTTCAAGCTTATGACTATGCGGGCCATAGTAGCCAGTCCTTATTAACGAGCGATTTGGTTGATCAAGTGGCTAAGGAAAAACCACATTTATTAATTCTTCCCTTGACCAGTGAAGTTGACTTTGCCCAAGGGCGAAGCTTTGAAGATACCCTGGTTAATTTGAAACAAGTCTACGGCCATCTGCGGATTGCTTCCCCAGAAACTAATATTGTTTTCCTGGCTTTACCATCCTATAGTGAAGCGGCTAATGGTCAGGGCACATACGGGAGCTTCTTAGTCCGCTTAATCCAAGCCTTAGAAGAGTCTCATATAAATATCATGGACCTTAATAAGGCTTTCGAAGCGAAGAACTTTGCCCCTGAGAAGATCTATGACCAAGAGTCAGGTCTGTTCAATGACCAAGGCTTTAAAGGCTTAGCAGATCTCTTTGGTCAAGCCTTGCAGGAAGAACCCTTTGACCTAAGTCACGGCTTCCAAGGCAAAAATGATGACAAGGCTGCCTTAGAAGAATCCATGGCTAAGGAAAGTCAAAGTATTAGAGATAAGAAGCAAGCGGAGGCCCAAGAAGCCCAAGCGGCCCAAGCTGAGGCTGAAGCAGCGGCTGCTCGTCAAAGCCAAGCCGCTGAGTCACAAAGACAAGAAGAAGCCAAGCAAAGAGAAGCGGCTCAAGCGGAAGCGGACCGCCAAGCTCAAGCAGCCCAAAGGCAACAACAGCAACAGCAGTCCCAAGTGGCGCCTAACCAACAACCAGCCAATGGCCAAGGTCAGGCTCCAGCTCCTCAAGCGCCAGCTGCTGGGAATAATAATCCAGCTCCGGCCAACCCCTATGGTGGACAGGGACAATAGATTCATCGTTTAATCCTTGCCTCAGTCATTTTGAAGGAGGATTAAAACATTAGCAGTCAGCTCTTAGCTAGCAATTGCCTAAGAGCTGACTGCTTTTTTATGGTTTGTTTCAATAGCCAAGATAGCTAAATGCGCCCATCCTGGTTATAATGAAGGAGAAGATGAGTGAGTAAGAAGAATATAAAGAGGTCATTAAGTGAAAAATCAACTAGAAGAACGTTTAGATAAAGTCCTCCAGGGAATCTCTCCCCAAGGCTCCAGCTTAGACCAAGCCATGGATGACCTGGTCAGAGACCCAGAATTCGATGCCTATTTTGCTAGTCAAGCCCGGTTAGGAA
This sequence comes from Aerococcus urinae, assembly GCF_001543175.1. Lineage (NCBI taxonomy): Bacteria > Bacillati > Bacillota > Bacilli > Lactobacillales > Aerococcaceae > Aerococcus > Aerococcus urinae. The sequence goes on along the minus strand of NZ_CP014161.1, from coordinate 1,450,753 downwards.
CTAACTACCAAGCAGAGGCGACTAGTTTTCATCTCTGGGCGCCCCTAGCCAGTGAAGTTAGCCTGCTCATTTACCAGGACTTATATAGTAATCAACAAGCCCAATATCCTATGCAACGTCAAGAACGAGGTGTTTTTAGTCTAGATCTTCCTGGTGATTGGCACAATACTGCCTACCTTTATAAGGTGTCCTTCCCTAATGGGAAGACCAATTTTACGAGAGACCCTTATGCCATTGGAGCAACTCAGAATAGCCAGCGCAGTGTGGTAGTTGATTTAGCTCGGACTAACCCCACAGGTTGGGACCAAGACCAATCGCCAGCTCTAAAGAGTCTTTCTCAAGCCGTGATTTATGAAGCGAGTGTGAGAGATTTGACTAGTGCGGATAATTCAGGCGTCAAGCCCAAGTTGCGGGGGAAATTTCTGGGCCTAAGTCAAAAAGAAACTAAAACGCCCCAAGGACAGACTACTGGCCTTGACTATCTGAAGGACTTAGGAATCAGCCACCTCCAGCTCCTGCCCATGGCTGACTTTAAGACGGTGATTGAAGGCATCGAGGATGGCGATAATTATAATTGGGGTTACGATCCTGCTGATTACAATGTTCCTGAAGGTTCTTATGCCACGGATTCTGCTGACCCCATCTGCCGGATTAAAGAAATGAAAACTATGGTCCAATCCCTCCACCAAGCGGGCATTCGTGTGATTATGGATGTGGTCTACAACCATGTCTATGATTACTTAAACCACCCCCTGCAACTAACTGTCCCTAACTATTATTTTCGTCGCGATCCCGATGGCACCATTAGTAATGGGACGGGCGTGGGGAATGATACCGCCTCAGAAAGAAGGATGATGCGAGAGTATATTGTCCGCTCGGTATGCTATTGGGCCAAGGAGTACCATATTGATGGTTTTCGCTTTGACTTAATGGGGATCCATGACGTCAAGACCATGAATAAAGTCCGCCAAGCTTTAGATGAAATTGATCCAAGCATCCTTATTTTGGGGGAAGGTTGGAACTTAGGCACTTACTTGCCTGATGAAGATAAAGCTTGCCTAGTCAATGCCTATAAAACTCCCCGGATTGCTTATTTTGACGACCATTTTCGTGACAGTGTCAAGGGGTCTGACCAAGGGGAGGGCAGGGATACCGGCTATGCTAGTGGTAAGTTTTCTGTGGAGCGGACGCTCTTAGCCAGTTTTTTAGGTGGGGAGCGGTTGAATAAGTTGGCTATTAACGTCAAATCGCCTTTGCAATTGGTTAAATATGTAGCAGCCCATGATAACTGGACATTATGGGATAAACTAGCCATTAGCCACAGCTTTGAAAGCCAAGCCAAGCGGCAAAAGCGACAACTACTCGCCAATAGCCTCGTCCTTTTAAGTCAAGGCATCCCTTTCTTGCATGCTGGCCAAGAATTCTTCCGGACTAAGCAAGGTGTCCGTAATTCCTACCGCCATGGGGACCGTATCAACCAGATTGACTGGTCCTTACGCAATAAACACCAGGATGCTGTGAACTATCTGAGTGATTTGATTCGTTTTCGCCAGGTTCACCCAGTCTTTCACCTGACTGATTTTGAAAGCATTGACCAGGCGGTGGAGGTTTTGAAGGCAGATTTTCAAATTATTGCTCTTCTTTACCATGGAGAAGACACTGATTACCTGCTGGTATTTAATGGGCAGACCAATACCATTAGTTTTACCCTGCCTGAGGGTGACTGGCAGGTTCTGGCTGAAAATTATCATTTCCGCTCTGCTGATGAAGAGAAGTCCTTATTAAGTAGTGAACATCCTCTTGTTGTTGAGGAACTTTCGCTAAGCATTTTGAAACAGCAAGGATCAGAAAAAGCTTAGCCAATTTCTTGGAAAAAAGAAAAACTCGAGCCTATCCAAGTTCGGTTATCTACCGACTGATCTGCTCGAGTCTTTTTAACTGTTTAATTTATCTTTTAGCGCGTAGTGGTCATGGTCTTCTTCGTGATGGGTATGGTAGGAACGGACTAGGGTATTGAGATGGATGAGAGAACTCTCGACCTTAATCATGGCCCCCGTGATTAAGATTAAGGAGTTGCTCTTCTCAATCCGGTAGTTCAAGGATTCTGTTTCTGGGCCTCTATTGAGGTCGGTTTCCTTGATGATATGATTCATCAACTCCTGGCGGCGAATCTTAGTCGGCTGGAAGAAGTTGACTTCAGCCGGTGAGATGCGGCCGTCAAATTTAAGGAAGATCTGCTCATGGGCGGCACAGAGGGTTTCAATTCGCTCACGTATTTGAATCCGCAGGTCATCATCAATCACAAAGAGAATATTAGTATGGGTGTGGATAGTATGGAGTAAATTAGTCATATCCAATAAAGATTGGATGAAGCTTCGATAAACCACTAGCTGTCGTTTCCTTGATACCCTGCGACTGGCAAACCAAATGGGTTCTTCTTTGGAAAGTTGGAAGAGATCGCGAATATAGTTGATCCGCTTGTAGGCCCAGTCCAAGTCTGAAGTTAGGGAAGAATACTCACCATTTTTTCTCAAGATGGCTCGTAGCCGAATCAATACTTCTGAAGAAGTGTCTGAAATTTCTTTGTAGAGGACATTGTCATACTTCGGTGGCATGATAAAGACATTCACCAAGAAGGAGATGACCACACCGAGGATGTTTTCAATCACCCGGGAAGTCGCAATACCGATTAAGTCATTGACGTTATCCACGGGCTGTAGCATGATGATAACTACGGTAATTGTGGCCAGGGAGATCACGTCTTGGAGTTGAATGGCATTCATAATAGCGATAAAAATAATGACGGTCAGACCAACCACAATGGGACTATTTCCAAAGAAGTAAGACATGACCACGGCGGTTAAACCACCTAAGAAAGCAGCGGCGCCCCGCCTAAATAGGGTATACCAGGTTTTTTTGACGGATTGTTGCAGCCCGAGAACCGCAACAAATGTCGGTTGCATAATCTCAATATGGGGTAGGAGGCTAGAGATAACCATGGCTAGCATGACGCCAATGCCGGTTTTTATCGTGCGAGCACCTAATTTCATTGGTTTTTAATCGTCCTTTTCTATTTTAATCGATACCATTAAGACCTTGAATTACTATATAGCATAGCATGATTTTCTTCAATAAGCATAAGTGAGAATTTTAACAACTTAAGGGAAAAATATGATATTTTACAGGCTTTCAATTATAATTAGCTAAAGGGCTGATGGAAAGGAAGACAACATATGGATTATGAGCAATTATATGTCGATGCGGTCGCTTATCTGCGTGAACGCCGTATTCGCCTAACCTCCCCACGAAAAAAAATACTAAAACATTTGATTGTGGCTGACCATCATCCTACTGCCGAACAAGTCTATCAAGAGCTCTCCCAGGAGGATCAATCGGTGAGCTTGGCGACTGTGTATAATACCTTGAATATCTTTACCGATATTAATCTCGTCAAGGAAGTACGTGCCAATGATGGGGCTACGCATTTCGATTTCTTCTTGAAAAAGCACTATCACATTATTTGTCAAAACTGCGGGAAAATTGTCGATGTCTATTATCCCGATGCGGCTAAAGTCGAACAAGCCCTAACTGAAGTGGAAGACTATGCGGTAGAAGCCACTCAATTTGAAATTACCGGTCACCACCTGGAGTTCTACGGCATCTGCCCTGACTGCCAAGACTTAGACTAGTTATGGGTTAGGAGCCTTGGGTTAAGAAGAAAAAGGCTATCTTGGGATAGCCTCCAGCTTACTTAACTATTGAATACTTTACTATAACTTGAAATTTAGGAGACTTGCCCGCTGGCTTACTTGCCTTTGGCTTTTTGGCAAGCAGCGATGACCGCTTCCATGGCAGCGGTTCGTAAGCCTTTTTCCTCTGCCTTACGGACGCATTCAATGGAGGTGCCAGCAGGTGAGCAGACCGCATCCTTTAGTTGGCCGGGATGTTGTCCAGTTTCTACCACCATCGCTGCAGCCCCCAGGACGGTTTGAGCAGCTAAGCTTTGGGCTTGAGACCGGGGAAGGCCTTGTTGACAGCCGGCGTCTGACATGGCTTCGATTAGCATGTAGACAATGGTGGGACTGGAACCAGACAGTCCCGTGATGGTTGCAAACTGATCTTCATGGACTTCAGCAACTAAGCCTAGACCTTGGAACAAGTCTTTAATTGCTTGACAGTCCCTAGCGGAAACCTGGTCATTAGCAGTCATAGCAATCACGCCTTGGCCGATTTTCACGGCAGTGTTTGGCATGATCCGGACGATAGCGGCTTGGTCGCCGAGAATTGCCCCTGCTTGTTCTAGACTATAACCAGCTGCTACGGTGACGATAACGGCATCCGCTTTGAGGCTGTTCTTAATTTCGTCCAACACCTGGTCCATTAGATAAGGTTTCACTGCCACAATGACGAGGTCAGCTCCTTGGACACAAGTTTGGTTATTAGTTGAGCAGCTAATGGCCAAATTTTGAGCAACTTTATCTGCGCTCGCTTGGCTAGCAGTAGCAGCCTTAATCTCTAACTGTGCTTGATGATCACTAGATTGTAAGCCAGCGATGAGGGCTTGGCCCATATTTCCAGCTCCAATAACGGCAATGGTTTTCATAGTTACGCACTCCTATCACTTACAAGTATTTTCTGAAAATATCATAGCAGAAAGGAACCCCTTCATGCGCTCTTCTTTAAAAAATATTTTAACTTCTGCCTATGTCTATCGCCAAAGACGCTCACTCAACACTTTTGGGATGGTAGTAGTCATTCTTGTCCTAAGTTTAATTTTAACCTTACCCTTTGCTTTAGGTTTTCAGGGGGTAAATAATGAGGTCTTTGACCAATCTTACCAAGAATTACTAGCTGATTTTCCCAGTCAGCGTGTTGACCAGAAGCTAAAGGACTATGCACTCCAAGAAGGGCAATTAGTCTCACGAGAGGGTTCTGAGGAGAGAGAACAAAAGCTCGATGAGCCAGCAATAAGTATTGGGTTTTTACCTGAACTGGAAGAATTAGACACTCTTTTTCTGAATAATCCCTCGGCCTTTATCTTTCTAGAAGATATGATGGTCTATCAGCCTCGGGAAGGCGATGACTTTTCCGCACCTTATAATAGAAACACACAGACCAAGCTAAGTAGTCAGGAATTGCTGGAACAGTTCTATCAAAACTATCAGAAAAATTATCGTAAGAACCAGAAATACTTATTCGTCGGCATGCGTCATATTCTCTTTTTACTGTTTCTTATCTTATATAGCCTATTAGCTGCTGTGGTTCTGAACCGCTTGCGGCTAGCTCAGCGCTTTGATTTTTATAATCTGAAGGAGTGCTACGGCGCCAGTTTACTCTCATTAATTCTACCTAGCCTCCTGGCAAGCTTATGGGGCTACTTTCACTTAAATAATCGTCTAATGGCACTTCTAGTGATCCTATTTAGTATCGGACAGCTCATTATGGCTTATCATTTTACCGGTTTTAAGGAAAAGAGCTTGCCTAAATAGGGATAGGACTAGTATTTATGTAGGATATGAATAGCTAAGAGTAATTAATTATGAAAAAAGTTGGAGAAAGTTATTGACAATCAATGGGGGACTTGGTATTCTATAAAAGTTGTTTCTCACAAGAAATGATTTGTTCCTTAAAACACTTAAGAAAATAAATCAAAAAACTTGTTGACAAACAACTTAGTAATAAGCTATAATAATTCTTGCTGGTCAAACAAAATTGATCGAAATCTTAATTCGTCCACCAGCTTTAAACGCTTCAAAAAACTTTTCAAAAAAGTTGTTGACAAACATTCAAAAGCTATGGTATACTAATTAAGTCGCTGTCACAGAAGGCAGTAAGATTAGACCTTTGAAAACTGAACAAAGAAGACGAACCAAATGTGTAGGGCATCAACATTTTGTTGATGAACCAACAATTCAAACAATAAGTCTAGACCAGACTATAACTAGTCAGCAAACAAATGAGCTATCAACGCTCATGATTCTTTCATGAGAGTTTGATCCTGGCTCAGGACGAACGCTGGCGGCGTGCCTAATACATGCAAGTCGAGCGAACCGACGAAGTGCTTGCACTTCTGACGTTAGCGGCGGACGGGTGAGTAACACGTAAGGAACCTACCGATAAGCGGGGGACAACATCCGGAAACGGGTGCTAATACCGCATAGGAAAGGTCACCGCATGGTGACCTTTGGAAAGACGGCTTTGCTGTCACTTATCGATGGCCTTGCGGTGCATTAGCTCGTTGGTGGGGTAACGGCCTACCAAGGCAATGATGCATAGCCGACCTGAGAGGGTAATCGGCCACATTGGGACTGAGACACGGCCCAAACTCCTACGGGAGGCAGCAGTAGGGAATCTTCCGCAATGGGCGCAAGCCTGACGGAGCAACGCCGCGTGAGTGAAGAAGGTTTTCGGATCGTAAAGCTCTGTTGTAAGAGAAGAACAAATTGGAGAGTAACTGCTCCAGTCTTGACGGTATCTTACCAGAAAGCCACGGCTAACTACGTGCCAGCAGCCGCGGTAATACGTAGGTGGCAAGCGTTGTCCGGATTTATTGGGCGTAAAGGGGGCGCAGGCGGTTTCTTAAGTCTGATGTGAAAGCCCACGGCTTAACCGTGGAAGTGCATTGGAAACTGGGGAACTTGAGTACAGAAGAGGAAAGTGGAACTCCATGTGTAGCGGTGGAATGCGTAGATATATGGAAGAACACCAGTGGCGAAGGCGACTTTCTGGTCTGTCACTGACGCTGAGGCCCGAAAGCGTGGGTAGCAAACAGGATTAGATACCCTGGTAGTCCACGCCGTAAACGATGAGTGCTAGGTGTTGGAGGGTTTCCACCCTTCAGTGCCGGAGTTAACGCATTAAGCACTCCGCCTGGGGAGTACGGCCGCAAGGCTGAAACTCAAAGGAATTGACGGGGACCCGCACAAGCGGTGGAGCATGTGGTTTAATTCGAAGCAACGCGAAGAACCTTACCAAGTCTTGACATCCTTTGACCACTCTAGAGATAGAGCTTTCCCTTCGGGGACAAAGTGACAGGTGGTGCATGGTTGTCGTCAGCTCGTGTCGTGAGATGTTGGGTTAAGTCCCGCAACGAGCGCAACCCTTATTGTTAGTTGCCAGCATTAAGTTGGGCACTCTAGCGAGACTGCCGGTGACAAACCGGAGGAAGGCGGGGATGACGTCAAATCATCATGCCCCTTATGACTTGGGCTACACACGTGCTACAATGGATGGTACAACGAGCAGCGACCTTGTGAAAGCAAGCGAATCTCTTAAAGCCATTCTCAGTTCGGATTGTAGTCTGCAACTCGACTACATGAAGCCGGAATCGCTAGTAATCGCGGATCAGCACGCCGCGGTGAATACGTTCCCGGGTCTTGTACACACCGCCCGTCACACCACGAGAGTTTGTAACACCTGAAGTCGGTGAGGTAACCTTTGGAGCCAGCCGCCGAAGGTGGGACAGATGATTGGGGTGAAGTCGTAACAAGGTAGCCGTAGGTGAACCTGCGGCTGGATCACCTCCTTTCTAAGGATATATTCGGAATACATATTTGAGTCTTCTTTGTTTAGTTTTGAGAGGTCTAACTCTCTATTGTTCTTTGAAAACTGAATACTATCATAACATTCCGTATTTCTATTTTTTGCGAGATAGAAATGTCAATAAACCAATTTTACCAAGCGTAAAAACCGAAAAAGAAAGAGTTTTAAAACTTTTCGCATCATACAACTTAACCGGTGGTTAAGTGAATAAGGGCGTACGGTGAATGCCTTGGCACTAGGAGCCGATGAAGGACGGGACGAACACCGATATGCTTCGGGGAGCTGTAAGTAAGCTTTGATCCGGAGATTTCCGAATGGGGGAACCTCATTGTTTTAATCGACAATGGTCCACTCAGTGAACACATAGTTGAGCGGACGGTAGACGTGGTGAACTGAAACATCTCAGTAGCCACAGGAAGAGAAAGAAAAATCGATTTCCCGAGTAGCGGCGAGCGAAACGGAAAGAGGCCAAACCAGCGTGCTTGCATGCTGGGGTTGTAGGACTGATGGACGGGAGTGAATGAGCTAGTCGAACGCCATGGAAAGGGCGATCAGAGAGGGTGACAATCCCGTAGGCGAAAGCTCAGCCACCTCATTCAGTATCCTGAGTACGGCGGTACACGTGAAATTCCGTCGGAATCCGCCAGGACCATCTGGCAAGCCTAAATACTCCCTAGTGACCGATAGTGAACCAGTACCGTGAGGGAAAGGTGAAAAGCACCCCGGAAGGGGAGTGAAAGAGTACCTGAAACCGTATGCCTACAAGCAGTCAGAGCCCGTTAAGGGGTGATGGCGTACTTTTTGTAGAACGGACCGGCGAGTGACGATAGCAAGCAAGGTTAAGCTGAAGAAGCGGAGCCACAGCGAAAGCGAGTCTGAAGAGGGCGTTGAGTTTGTTGTCGTCGACCCGAAACCAAGTGATCTACTCATGTCCAGGCTGAAGGTGTGGTAAAACACACTGGAGGGCCGAACCCACGTCTGTTGAAAAAGGCGGGGATGAGGTGTGGGTAGCGGTGAAATTCCAATCGAACTTGGAGATAGCTGGTTCTCTCCGAAATAGCTTTAGGGCTAGCCTCGGATGATGACTATTGGAGGTAGAGCACTGTTTGATCGAGGGGTCCATCCTGGATTACCGACATCTGATAAACTCCGAATGCCAAATAGTTTAGTCCGGGAGTCAGACTGCGAGTGATAAGATCCGTAGTCGAAAGGGAAAGAGCCCAGACCACCAGCTAAGGTCCCAAAGTTTCAGTTAAGTGGAAAAGGATGTGGGGTTGCTTAGACAACTAGGATGTTGGCTTAGAAGCAGCCATCATTGAAAGAGTGCGTAATAGCTCACTAGTCGAGTGACCCTGCGCCGAAAATGTACCGGGGCTAAACTGAACACCGAAGCTGTGGATCCGTAGGATGGTAGGAGAGCGTTCTATAGGCAGAGAAGCATGATCGTGAGGACATGTGGAGCGTATAGAAGTGAGAATGCCGGTATGAGTAGCGAAAGACGGGTGAGAATCCCGTCCACCGAATGACTAAGGTTTCCTGGGGAAGGCTCGTCCTCCCAGGGTTAGTCGGGACCTAAGCCGAGACCGAAAGGGATAGGCGATGGACAACAGGTTGAGATTCCTGTACTTGTTTGATTTGTTTGAGCGATGGAAGGACACAGAAGGCTAAGCGGAGCGCGGAGATGGAAAAACGCGTCCAAGCAATGAGTGAGAAGGTGAGTGAAAGGCTTGCCTCAGATTTCATGAGTTGTGACGGGGAGGGAAATAAAGTACCGAAGCCGCCGACGTCACGCTGTCAAGAAAAATTTCTAGTGAGAATCAAACAACCCGTACCGCAAACCGACACAGGTAGTCGAGTGGAGAACACTAAGGTGAGCGAGCGAACTCTCGTTAAGGAACTCGGCAAAATGACCCCGTAACTTCGGGAGAAGGGGTGCTGACCGCAAGGTCAGCCGCAGTGAATAGGCCCAAGCGACTGTTTATCAAAAACATAGGTCTCTGCCAAATCGAAAGATGATGTATAGAGGCTGACGCCTGCCCGGTGCTGGAAGGTTAAGAGGAAGGGTTAGCGTATGCGAAGCTCTGAATTGAAGCCCCAGTAAACGGCGGCCGTAACTATAACGGTCCTAAGGTAGCGAAATTCCTTGTCAGGTAAGTTCTGACCCGCACGAAAGGCGTAACGATTTGGGCACTGTCTCAACGAGAGGCTCGGTGAAATTGTAGTACCAGTGAAGATGCTGGTTACCCGCGACAGGACGGAAAGACCCCATGGAGCTTTACTGTAGGTTGATATTGAATGTTTGTGCCACATGTACAGGATAGGTAGGAGCCATCGAAGTCGGGACGCTAGTCTCGATGGAGGCACTGGTGGGATACTACCCTTGTGGGATGACCATTCTAACCCGCGACCATTAGCTGGTCGGGAGACAGTGTCAGTCAGGCAGTTTGACTGGGGCGGTCGCCTCCTAAAGTGTAACGGAGGCGCCCAAAGGTTCCCTCAGAATGGTTGGAAATCATTCGCAGAGTGTAAAGGCAGAAGGGAGCTTGACTGCGAGACCTACAAGTCGAGCAGGGACGAAAGTCGGGCTTAGTGATCCGGTGGTTCCGCATGGAAGGGCCATCGCTCAACGGATAAAAGCTACCCTGGGGATAACAGGCTTATCTCCCCCAAGAGTTCACATCGACGGGGAGGTTTGGCACCTCGATGTCGGCTCATCGCATCCTGGGGCTGAAGTCGGTCCCAAGGGTTGGGCTGTTCGCCCATTAAAGCGGTACGCGAGCTGGGTTCAGAACGTCGTGAGACAGTTCGGTCCCTATCCGTCGCGGGCGTTGGAAATTTGAGAGGAGCTGTCCTTAGTACGAGAGGACCGGGATGGACACACCGCTGGTGTACCAGTTGTTCCACCAGGAGCATGGCTGGGTAGCTATGTGTGGACGGGATAAGCGCTGAAAGCATCTAAGCGTGAAGCCCCCCTCAAGATGAGATTTCCCATACTTTTAAAGTAGTAAGACCCCTGAAAGACGATCAGGTTGATAGGTTTGGAGTGGAAGCTTAGTAATAAGTGGAGCGGATAAATACTAATCGGTCGAGGACTTATCCAAAGGATAAGGTTGTATGAAGGTTTAAGGGGATTATGATAGATTCAGTTTTGAGCGAACAAGCTCAAAAAAATAAATTGTACGGTGACGATGGCAAGAAGGACCCACCTGTATCCATCCCGAACACAGCAGTTAAGCTTCTTAGCGCCGAATGTAGTTGGGGGTTGCCCCCTGTGAGACTAGGACGTTGCCGTGCAATCTTATTTTATTCCGCAATAGCTCAGTTGGTAGTAGCGCTTGACTGTTAATCAAGATGTCGTAGGTTCGAGTCCTACTTGCGGAGTTATGGCGAGTGAGTCCTCAGGCTTTAAGCTATTGGAGAGTTGTCCGAGAGGCCGAAGGAGCACGATTGGAAATCGTGTAAACGGGAGACCGTTTCAAGGGTTCGAATCCCTTACTCTCCGTTTATATTTTGTTGGCCCGTTGGTCAAGCGGTTAAGACACCGCCCTTTCACGGCGGTAACACGGGTTCGATTCCCGTACGGGTCATTACTTTTTAAGAGTAATCAGGAGAATTAGCTCAGCTGGGAGAGCGTCTGCCTTACAAGCAGAATGTCGGGGGTTCGAGCCCCTCATTCTCCATTATTCATATATTGGTCCGGTGGTGTAGGGGTTAACATGCCTCCCTGTCACGGAGGAGATCGCGGGTTCAAATCCCGTCCGGACCGTTCTTATAATGGGGTCCGATAGCTCAGTTGGTAGAGCACTTGATTGAAGCTCAAGGTGTCGGCAGTTCGATTCTGTCTCGGACCATCCATTAGGAGGGATAGCGAAGCGGCCAAACGCAGCGGACTGTAAATCCGTTCCTTCGGGTTCAGAGGTTCGAATCCTCTTCCCTCCATAAAATGATAGCTATTCTCATTTGAGAATAGGGACATAGTTTAACGGTAAAACTACGGTCTCCAAAACCGTCGATCTGGGTTCGATTCCTAGTGTCCCTGTTAAACCTGTTATATATCATATATATGGCGAACGTGGCGAAGTGGTTAACGCATCGGATTGTGGCTCCGACACTCGGGGGTTCGATTCCCCTCGTTCGCCCTTACATTGGGGTATCGCCAAGCGGTAAGGCAACAGACTTTGACTCTGTCATGCGTTGGTTCGAATCCAGCTACCCCAGTTTAATGATTATCATGCTAGTGGTAATTGTTTAGACCTCTTCTTTTAAGAAGAGGTTAGTTTTTAATTAAATATGGCGGTATAGCCAAGGGGTAAGGCACGGGTCTGCAAAACCTTTATCGCCGGTTCAAATCCGGCTACCGCCTTTTATATATAAGCCGGCGTGGCGGAATTGGCAGACGCGCGGGACTCAAAATCCCGTGTCCTCACGGACGTGTGGGTTCGACCCCCACCGCCGGCACTAAAGAAAACGTTGTTATATCAAGCTTTTTAACAAAGTGATATAACAACGTTTTTTTGTTTTGGTAAAAAGAGTAACGAAAGGTATTCCGATGAGTTTTAAATTTGCCTGTACGATTCTTGCGTTCACGATTTTCTATAAGAGAAATATCCACAATATTTTTTATTATAGTCCTACTCCTCTTACTGACCAAAGTAGAGGGAGTAGGACTATTTTATTTTAGTTCGTCTAATAATGAGTGTTTAGAAGATGAAGATTTCTTATTGTTGTAAGTAGATTCAATTGCTTTTCTAGTACTCCAAAGCCAGTCATTATCTTCATTAAACGTTATATATACATTAAAAGTGTTTTGATCTTTATTTGAGGATAACATAATCCCTAAATTATCTATATAATCGAAACAAAGGCCTCTGTCATTTTGTATTAAGTCGTCTAATTGCTTCAATTTAGGGTAATTTAGTTCTTTAAACAAATTATAAATAAATTGTTTGTCAACATTATCAAAATCAATGCTTTTTATCTTTGTATTTTCATCCCTTGTGAGCATTTTAGCTTTATATTCAAAGTTATATTTTTTATATTTGTTTTCGCCGATCTCCTCATCAGTCACTTGAACTTGTTTAGGATTGATGTGCACAAGTTCAGCAATTCTATTTTGGGTTTCTTTAGGATCTTTTGGATCAATATGTAGCCTTAGGAAATTGCTACCGAACAATAAAGAAAATGAAAATGATACTAATGTAGCAAGCATAAATTTTTTAACGGATTTCTCTTTAGATTTATCATAAATTGCTTTGACTATAAATCCAATAGCCGTTAAAAAGAATAAGCCAGCGAGGTATGTTGCATCTTGAGTAGTAATCATAGATTACCTCCTTTAACCAAGTTATTTATATGTTATAATATATTAGTTCTTATTGAAGTGCCCTGCAAAGGGGCGCTTTTTTACATTATTATGGCAGTAGCTATAATAACTTCATTAAAATCTTAAAAGACTATATCACATTTGAGCGTTAAGAGATACTAGCTTTAGTTGATCATTTTCCAATAACCCTTTCTGTACTCTTAAATTAAATTGTATTCATGACCCTTAAGTTGCAATATACTTAGATTTAAAAGGGAAGTGAATAAAAAAAGAAGAGGTCATTAGAAGACTTCTTCTTAAAGTTCAAATTCATGCTACTACTATTCACAATAGAATTTGTAATAAAATTTAGTCACTAATCGCTTAGGAAGTGGTCCTCCTAAGTGGAAGATTAGTAATAAAAGTTTACCATTTCAGATTACGCTTTTCAAGATGGAAAGAAAGTGAAAATAATGAATAAAGAAAAATGGATAGGGTCATGGTCGCTTGTTAACGAAGAACGAGAAGACAGTCGACAAATAAAAGGCGAATTTAATTTTGGAATTATACCATCAGTATTGGTGTTTGGTTTATTAGCCTATGGTTTATTTAAGTTAATCTTTTAGTGCAAATTAGAAAAAATGAATTAAGTTCGTCTATAGTAGACACTATTGTAATTAGTTTTCCAGCTAGTTCAATAGTGTCTTTTTACTGTATATTGGCTAATAACTTCCATCACACCACCATCAATACTGCTTGATAGAGGACATTAACAACTCCTGCCATGACGATCACTAAAATGGGATTGACCTTGTAGCGGATGAGAATGGCTAAGGCGAGTCCGAAGATGACTACGGCGACCCAATTGATATTGGCTAAGGCTACGGGAGCTTCACCCCAAAAGGCGGATATTAATATTAACAAGCCAGCAGCGGCAATCATCGCTACAACGGCCGGTCGTAAGGCCACTAGAACGTTTTGTAAGAGGCTAAGGTTTCGGTATTTGAAGTAGAGGCGGGCAATGATGCTCACGATAATAATGGAAGGTAAGATCGAACCCAGAGTGGCAACCATAGCGCCCAGGGTTCCAGCTAGCTTAGTTCCTACAAAGGTTGCGGAATTGATAGCGATGGGACCAGGCGTCATTTGCGAAATAGTAATCAAGTCGGTAAATTCTTGCATGGATAGCCAAGCGTGGTTTTCAACGATTTCCTCTTGAATCAAGGGGAGGGCAGCATAACCCCCTCCGAAGCTAAAGGCTCCGACTTTTAAAAAGGAGATAAGTAATTGTAAATAAATCATGATTAGCGTCCTTTCCGTCTTTGTAGCCAGCTATAGACTAATCCCAAGCCGATACAGCTTAAAATAATATAGATGATATTAACAGAGAAGAAATAGTTGGTAATAAAGGCAGCTAGCATAATAATGACCAAGATGGGTTGTTTACGACGCCAAACATCAGCTACCATATCGATAACTACCCCGGCGATAACGGCAGCCACACCGGCTTGCATGCCTTCTAAGAGGGTTTTTACCCAGAAATTTTGGATAAATTGTTGGTAAAAGAGGGCAATCACCGAAATAATTAGCATGGGTGGTAAGATAGTCCCTAAAACAGAAACTAAGATGCCGATAAAACCAGCTAATTTGTAACCAATAACGATGGCGCCATTCACAGCAATAGCACCGGGAGAAGATTGGGCAATCGCTACCAAATCTAGCATCTCGTCCTCTTCAATCCAGCCATAATCATCCACAAAGGTCTTTTTCATGAGGGTTATGATGACGTAACCCCCACCGAAGGTGAAGGCAGAGAGGTAGAAAGTAGACCAAAAGAGTTTGACCAGCATCTGGCGCTTACTTTTTGAGTCTTTAAGCATTTTTTCGTACATTAAGCAAACTCCTTCTTTAATAGTTATCTTTAGTTTACTTTTATATGGTAGATTTAGCAAAGAAATAAGCAAAGGGTTGTGGATATCATTGGCTTATAGGAATCAATTATTATATAATTTATAATATACGATAATATTTTAGAAAGGCTGGGAGAAAATGGCAAAATTTAATCCAGGCACCTACCATGAAGAAGCTCAGGGCTTTCTAGATATGGTAGAAGTTGATGTTAAAGTAAGTGAAGATAAAATTGAAGATATCCAAGTTTCGGAAGCAGATTCAGAAAATGTGGGTAGCCTAGCCATCAAGCACTTGGTGAATCAGATCTTAGACCAACAAAGTGCGGATGTGGATGTCCTGTCAGGAGCGACTCATTCTTCTGAAGGGCTTATCAACGCAGTAAAAGAAGCCTTAAGAATTGCTGCGGGACAACCCGAACCCGATGAATTTACACCTGGCACCTACTATGGTGAAGGCGATGGTTACAAGGGTAAAGTGACCTTAGCAGTTACTGTTGACGAGAATGAAATTACCGATATCAAGTATCGGGGCATTGAAACGCCAGAACTGGGTGGCCAAGCTTCAGAAAAATTAATCCAACAAATCAAGGAAGATGGTAGCAAGCGTGAATTTGATGTGGTCTCTGGGGCAACCTATACTACTATGGGGATGCAATACGCCCTAGACCGCGCCTTAGCCTATGCTAGAGGGGATGAAGATCCTGACGCTGAACCATACTCCTTCCAAACTGATACCCGGGTAGATTTTGGAACAGGCTGGTTAACCTTGGATGAAGTCCAAGCCATCTTGGACAACTTAGAAGTGGAAATTTCCTTTGTCGATAAGCAAAACCGCTTCCTCTACTATAATAACCGTCGCCACCAAGAAGATGCGGGGACACCACGGTCTCCAGTGACCCTAGGTGGAAACGTTTCTGACTGCCATCCACCACAAATCCGTACCAAGGTAGAAGGAATTATGGAAGATCTCCATCATGGTCGTCGTCGCAGTGAGAGTATGTGGTACACCAAGGGTAATGGGAATAAGGTCTACTTACACTACCGTCCGATTTATGACCAAAAAGGCCGCTATCTCGGGGTCTTAGAAACCGTTCAAAATGGTAAACCCTTTATTGATACCGCAGAATCCTCTTGGGACCGGACCTTGCATGATCCACATGTACCAAACCCATTCCTGGGCGAAACCGCTGAAGACGTAAATCAATGGTATCAAGAGCGCTACGAAGCGGGTCTTGATGATGAACTCCAACATGCCATCGAGAAACCTTATATTGAAGCTAGCGAGGGTGGCCCAAGACCAGATACGGTAACCAAGGCAACTTCAAAAGCTAAGGATAAAGAAGAAAATGAAAGTAAGGATGCGGTGTCAGGTGCCTCACAACATGAGCATAAGATGCCTAATCCAATGCCTGAAGAAGAAATTGAAAGAGGCCGGGATAGCGTTTCTGGGCCAACCGCACCTCATTAAAGAGCTGTCAATTTAAAATAATTCACTAAAAAACCTCAAGCTAGGCTAGCATTTGCCCAGGCTTGAGGTCTTTTGTTTAAAGGATATTTTCATAGAAGAAGTCTTGCAGGTCCAACTTCACCAAACGGTAGGTCCAGCGGGGGACATAGAATTGAAATTGTCGGATGAGTTCACCTTGAGGATTATATTCTCCGAGAATATTCGTCATCCCACTGGTAGTAATATAGTTGCCTTTATAGACTTGGGCTGAGGAAACGATGGAGGAATAGGGCACTGGAAAGGCTTGCACCAGGTCGTAAGTCCCGCTCGCTTCATCTACCTGTAAATTATAAAAGTAGGAGTAAGCGTCAAGCTCTTCTGGATCAAATTCTTCGCTCATTTCCGAAGGCAGGTCGATAACTAGGTCATCTCGAGTGTCCAGACGCCAGTAGTTATTATCGAAGAGGGTCAAATTGTAAAAGCCATCATCGATAGGATTGGATTGAAAACGGACACTATGTTGGCCGCCAGTCGGTTTGAAGTCGCTGTTAGGGCTGAGCAGGTAATAGTCATAGCCCGTCCCTGCCCAAACTGCTTCAGGGCCGATAATATAGTCAACTGTCACTTGGTCAAAGACATTGGATAATTTGATCAGTGATGAGGTTTCTCTGGAAGAAAGAATTAATTCATCCCCATTGATCACATCGATAGCGTTAATATGGATCCAGTCTAAATTAGTCAAATTACCCTCTTCATCCAGAACGTTAAATCCGTCGGCAGTGTAATCGATGTCCGAATAGTCTCGGTCAGGATTTTCAGCTAAATAATTAGCAATCTCATTTTGAGCCCGGTTCTGATGGGTGGCCATTACGGGTTGGAAATAATTCGGGAAAATCGCTTTTAAGTCGATCAGTTCCTGACTTTCACCGGTACGTAAGTCAAGATAACTGATAGTATCTTCAATGGTATCGGACTGAATATTAGAGGTGAGTAAGAAGGCACCATCTTTTTTTTCATTAACAATGAAATCATGATGGACAGAAAGGTCAGGCAGTTCATAGATGCGAACGGGTTGGCCTAGTCCATTAAGAACAGCTAATTTACCATTGCTTGCTTTAATCAAGAGGTGGTGTTTATCCAGAAACTGGTAGTTTTCTAAACGGCCGCCGTCAGAGACTAATTCAGAACGAATGAGACCATTATTATCATATAAATAGGAAAACTTCGCATTATCCTGGTCGCTGCCCATACTGGCATAGAAACCATCGGTCAGTTCTTCCCTACCAGAATCATAGAGGACTTCCATTTTGGTCTCGTAGTCAGTGGCTTGGATATTGGGTGCACTAATCTGAAATTGATAGTCTGTTAACTTGTTATCATCAGCATCGTAGAGATTAACCGTTAGCTGGTTAGCTTCATTAGGGACCAGACCGATCATGGTGAATTCATAAGCTCCTGGCTCCTGACTGTAATTGACTGGTTGGAAAGTGAGGGCATCGCTAGATTCAGACTCGATGGTATAGGTCACCTTGCCAATGTCTTGATCAGGGTCAGGCAAGTAAGTATAGATGGATTGAGTGAAGGTCCCAAAGGGGTTCATAATGAAAAGCCCATCTTCATAGGACTTATGTTTGTTTTGTAGACTCCTGATCTGGTCAGAGATACTTGCTTGGACCTCTTCATCATAATAGGAGAGCTCGAGATTTTGGACTTGGTCACTCAAGCTTAGGAGATTGTCTCCTGACTCGACCCTGTCACTTACCGGTTGGTAGATTTCCTTATAATCACTGAGGGATTGGCTCGTGTGATTAGGCGGCTGACAGCCAGCTAATAAGCACAAGGCCAGTATAATAAGATATTTAATGATAAAACTCTCCTTAAATACAAAATTTAAGCGCGAATGGTTATTTTATCACAAAATGTTTATTTTTTATAGGGATAAAACCATTAAATAGTTGGGGAAATTGCTATAATAAGGTAAGTCATTTTGCAAGAATAATATCTTTAAAGAGCAAAGCTTACTCGTGAAAGGAAGTCAAATAATGAAAAGAAGATGGCTAACCGGTCTCTCTCTAGGAGCGCTTCTTGGCTTAGGATTGAGGTCCCTATACAAGCACTTGGACCACGGCCAGGCCCCGCAAGTCTCTGAACTAATTATCGTGGCCGAAGGGCCGGCAGTCGAACGGGCTGAAAAGGCGGTTCACTTACTGAAGGCTGGTTATAGTCGCGCTGAAAAAATTATAGTTTCTCCCCGCTATACTGATGTGGACGAAGATTTATTTGCTGGTTACCAGCAATTGGGAGCCGAGCGGGAGAACTTAATCGAAGAAAAGCAGGCCACTTCCACCTGGACCAACGCGACAACTTCACTAGCTCTCATGGATGATCTGGGTTATCATTCTGCCATTGTCGTGACTAGTGACTATCACATGAGGCGGACACGGCTGGCTTTTGAGCGAGCTAACCGCAACTACGGCTTCCAACTCAATTTTGTGAGCGCCTATTTTCAAGGGGAAAGCTATCCAAATCACCCCTATACCCAAAACATGGCCTTGCAAGAGTTGTATAAGTATATTGGTTATTGCTTGCATTTATATCATTGGATTGATTTGTAAAGCGGATTGATTTGTAAAGAAAAAGGCAGGACTTCCTAAATAGAGGAGGTTCTGCCTTTTTCGCTATCTATTTGTTATTTCGCATGAGCTAATACTTGCGCCTTCTCTTTAGCTTGACGTTTGCTTTCTTCACGTTGCACTTGTTCTAAGCTCTTGTAAGGGCGGCGTTGTTCGAAAAATCTTAACATAATGGTTTTCTTCCTTTCTCTTTTTTGATTTTTACCTTTTAACTAGGCCACTCATTGGCCTTATGTAAATTTTACGTAAACTATTCTAGCGTATTGTAAATTTAATGTAAAGCAAATCCCAGGGCTTTTTACATTTAATTAACATTTCCTAGGAATTTCTTAATCATTCCTTATAAAATTACTTATTAGTTAATATTTGTAAAAAGGCTCATTTTTATTTACCGAAAAAATACCTATTATTTACAAACTTTACTCAAAAGCGGCGCTAGAATTTACATTGCTTGGCTAAAATGGACAATGTACTTTAATGGAAAGGAGAATTCACATGAAGTTTTTGCATCTTTCGGATACCCATTACTTGGATAATTACCAAGGCGAGTTTGAAGTGTTTGGGATCGACTATGAACCCCATGAAAAACTTTTTCACGCTTTAGAGACTTTTGATTTTAGTAGCGTGGATTTTGTGGTGAATACAGGTGATTTGATTCATGATGGTGGCGTTGAGGATTACCAGGCCCTTGACCGAATATTGCGATCTTACATGCCTAAAGATATGCCGCTTTATTATGTATTAGGCAATCACGACAATAAGGCAGCCTTTTACCAAGCCTTGTACGGCAAGGAAGCTGATGAAGGATTGAACTATGTGGCTGATTTTCAAGGCTATCGCTTAATTATCATAGATACTGCCGAACAGAGTCGTCACCACGGTATCATTTCAAAAGAATTAGAAGCTTGGGTGGCTGATCAATTAGCAACGCCTAGTGAAAAGGGGAGCTTACTTTTCCATCACCATCCTCTACTTATTGGCTGGGAACCAGGAGTGATCGAAACTGAGATTAGTGACAGCTATCTGGATCTATTAGAACAGTCCGATGTACGGGGGATTTTTACTGGGCACCTTCATGAAAATCGCCATGCTATGGTTAGAAATATCCCGCAACACACGGCGGCTTCATTAGCTTTTGGTTTAGAACAAGTTGGAGATGTGGCTTTCTTTACTGATCAATTGGGTTATTCCGTGGTTGAAGTGAATGATGAGACCATTGATGTCTTTACGAAGACAACCAATCCCATAACGGAACGCTACAAGCAACAAAGATTATAAGTTATTGGTCACTAGTTATCGCTTAAAGGAGTAGACAAATGAAACTAAAGAAATGGTTGTTGGGTGGTTTAACCTTACTTACAGGTTTCTCACTGGCCGCTTGCGGCAATAGCTCAGGTGGTAATGAAAGTGCTGCTTCAGACGAGCCAATTGAAATTGAATATTGGCATCCTAATGGTGATACCAAGGGAGGGCCAACCGTCACTGAATTAATTAATGAGTTTAACGCGTCTCAAGACGAAGTCCATGTGACGGGTGTCTTTCAATCAGGGACCTTCCAAGGCTTAATGCAAAACTTACAAACCAATGCTGCGGCGGGGAAGACGCCGGCTCTGGTTCAAGTTGGTTGGTCTTATCGTGAATACTTTGCTAATAACTTTGAATATAGTCAGCCACAAGACATTATTGATAACTTATCAAAAGAAGATAGTAGCTTTATCACTGATAAGTTTGAAGAAAACATTTATAACCTGGCCACTGCTAATGATGGTTCGCAAGTTGGTTTACCTTATTCCTTATCGGTAGCTGTTATCTATTTAAATATGGATATTCTGAATGAGGCAGGGGTTAATAAAGACGACCTAAAGACTTGGGAAGATATCCGCCAAGCTGCTCAAACGATAAGCCAAAATACAGACCATATTGGTCTCTATATCCAAGAAGCTCAAGATAATTGGAATATTCAGGCCATGGTTGAGTCTAACGGTTCACAGGTGCTAAAAGATGGCAAAGCCGCTTTTGCTGATGAAAAGGGTAAGGAAACTTACCAGTTTTACCAAGATATGGTTGAAGAAGGAAGCGCCCTTCATGCTACTGGTGAAGAGGGGCAACAAGCCTTTATCTCTGGAAACATCGGGATGTGGCACCAATCGGTTGCTCATCGGACTAACGTGATGAAGAATGCGAATTTTGAAGCGGTAGCGATTCCTTCACCTGCTTTTGAAGGCGAAGAGAATAATAAACCGGCGGGCGGATCTATGCTAGTGGTTACCGGGCAAGATGAGGACCAACAATTAGCCGCTTGGAAATTTATGAAGTTCTTATATGAACCAGACAACATTGCCGCGTGGACTGCTGGAACAGGTTATGTGCCACCAACGAAAGATGCATCTCAAAATGAAGACTTACAAGCCTTAATTAAGGACGATAAAATCTTCCCAGCTGCCTATGCAAACTTAGAAAACATGGTCGCCTGGGCACCATTCCCTGGGGACTCCGGGATGCAAGCAGAAAAAATGCTTATTGACCTCAAAGACCGTGTCCTAAGTGGCGCTGATGTCGATACAGAGGTTACTAAGACCCAGGATGAAATTAACCAATTGATTAAATAGGAATGTTTAACATTTAGAAGCTAAGCATGTCTATAAATGTAAGATTTCTAGTGTAATTTAAGAAAAGGAGTAGAGAAATGAAACTAAAAAAATGGTTATTGAGTGGATTAACCTTATTAACAGGTTTATCACTTGCCGCATGTGGCAATAGTTCTGGCGGTGGCGGCGAAAGTGCCTCATCAGACGGCCCAGTTGAAATTGAATATTGGTATCCTAACGCTGACACCCAAGGGGGACAAACGGTTACTGAACTGATTAATGAGTTTAATGAGTCCCAAGATGAAGTCCATGTGACCGGCGTTTTCCAATCTGGGATGTACCAAGGCTTGATGCAAAATCTTCAAACCAATGCAGCCGCTGGTCAAGTTCCGGCTTTAGTCCAAATTGGTTGGTCTTACCGTGAATACTTTGCCAATAACTTTGAATATAGCCAACCCCAAGAAATTATTGACAACTTATCATCTGAAGACAGCAGCTTTATCACTGATAAATTTGAAGAAAATATCTATAGCCTAGCGACGGCCAATGATGATTCCCAAGTCGGTTTACCTTATTCCTTATCGGTACCGGTGATTTACTTAAATATGGATATCTTAAATGAGGCTGGGGTCAATAAAGACGATCTCAAGACCTGGGAAGATATCCGGGAAGCTGCTCAAACCATTAGTGAAAAGACTGACCATACCGGACTGTATATCCAAGAAGCGGAAGATAACTGGAATATCCAATCCATGGTGGAATCAAACGGTTCTCAAATGCTTAAAGACGGTAAAGCCGCTTTTGCTGACGATAAAGGGAAAGAAACCTACCAATTCTATCAAGATATGGTTGAAGAAGGCAGTGCTATCCACGCTTCAGGAGAAGATGGTCAACAAGCCTTCATCTCTGGAAATATCGGCATGTGGCACCAAACTATCGCTCAACGGACCAATGTCATGAATAATGCCAACTTTGAAGCAGTAGCGATTCCTTCACCTGCCTTTGAAGGCGAAGAAATTAACAAACCAGCTGGAGGTTCCATGTTAGTGGTGACCGCCCAAGATGATGACCAACAATTAGCTGCTTGGAAATTCATGAAGTTCCTCTATGAACCAGACAACATTGCTGCCTGGACTAAGGGAACTGGCTATGTGCCACCAACGAAAGATGCTTCTGATAACGAAGAATTACAAGCTTTAATTAAAGACGATAAGATCTTCCCTGCAGCTTATGCTAACTTAGAAAATCTGGTCCCCTGGGCACCATTCCCTGGTAACTCCGGTATGCAAGCAGAACAAATGCTCATTGACCTTAAAGACCGTGTCTTAGGTGGTGCTGACGTGGATACCGAAGTACAAAAGACCCAGGATGAAATTAACCAATTGATTAAATAACAAGGCTTGATATTTAGAAGGTGAGGAAATATGAAAGAGCGTTATAAACCGCTATGGTATCTACTACCAGCCATTCTCATTTTTGGTATATTTGTAGCTTGGCCTACACTCTATACTTTATATTTGAGTTTCTTTGAATGGAATATGGTCAGTCCTAAGAAGACATTTGTAGGCTTTGACAATTACATCACTTTGTTTACTGATCCCCTAACTTATAAGATTTTATGGAATACCGTGGTCTATATTCTTATTTTGTTAGTTGTTAACTTTGCTGTTCCTTATGTGATTGCCTTTGTGCTTCATTTCTTAATTCCAAAATTCAAAGATTTCTTTAAATCCGCATTTTTCCTACCTTCATTTATTTCAATGGTGGTTGGATCAATCGTTTATAACTGGATCCTGAACCCAACTTCAGGTCCAGTGGCTAAATTATTAGGCTTTATCGGGATTAATCTTCCTAATTGGTCAACCTCCCAAAGCCTGGTTATCTTAGTCATTTGTTACATTACGGCTTGGAAAGTTTTTGGTTATAACTTTATTACACTCTATGCGGCTATTTCAGGGATTGATAATGAAGTGATTGAAAGCGCGCGTTTGGATAAAATTCCTTCCTGGCGTGTCTTCAAGGATATTGTTGTTCCCATGTCCTCCTCAACTGGTCTATACGTATTCATTATGACTATTGTTACTGGTCTTCAATACGTCTATACCCCAATCTCAGTGATTACCTCTGGGGGACCGGATAACGCCTCATCCAACTTGATTTATGAGTCCTATAAGAATGCCTTTGTTCTTTTCCAAACGGGCTATTCGGCAGCCATGTCCATAGTGACCTTGCTACTCTTTTCTATCTTACTGTTCTTGAACTTCAAGTTCAGCGAAAGGGGTGTCTACTATGCAAACTAGGGGCAAATGGAGCGCAAGTAATGTGATTTGGACCATTGTCTTCATTCTTATCGTGATCATTTGGTTAATGCCTATTCTTTTTGCATTAGGAACCTCTTTGAGACGACTCCCGGATGTTTATGACAATGTCCTAGCCTTTATCCCTTTGCAACCGGTCTTTGATAACTACATCAAGTTGATGGACCGCTTACCACTACTTAGGATCGTGATGAATACCTTTACTATCGCCACGACTGTAACGGTGGCTAAGTTAGTGATTTCCTTCTTAGCTGCCTATGCCTTTGTCTACTTTGACTTTAGAGCGAAGAAATCATCCTATTTTCTCTTTATTTCTTCAATCTTTATTCCCTTTACGGTAACCATGATTCCCAACTACCTCATGATTAACCGGATGGGACTGGGAGACAATATTTTTGGGGTAGTCTTCCCCTTAGTTGCTGATGCCACAGGGATCTTATTGATGAACCAAGCCATGCGGAATATTCCGTATTCATTGATTGAAGTGGCCAAGTTGGATAATATCTCTGACTGGCGGATTATGAAGGACATCATTGTGCCCTTGATTCGTCCGCAATTGACCTCGACGGGGATTTGGTTCTTTATCAATTCCTGGAACGAATTTGTATGGCCATCCCTCTTCTTAAAAACCGAAGAAAACTTTACCCTACCACTGGCCTTACAACTCTTTATGTCGGCAGAAGGTGGTACTGACTTTACCGTTGCCATGGCAATATCCGTGATTACCATGAGTATCCCGCTATTACTCTATCTGGTATTCCAAAAATACATTATCGGTACCTTCACCTCAGCCGGTATTAAATAGATTAGCGACAAAGTAAGGAGTGTAAACAAGTAATGACTAGAATCTTATTAGATAACATCAAAAAAGCTTACGGCGATACTGTCATCATGGAAGACATGAGCTTCTCGGTTGAAGAGGGTGAACGTTTAGTTCTACTCGGCCCATCTGGTTGTGGGAAGTCCACCATCTTACGGATGGTTGCCGGCTTTGAAGAAATTACGGATGGTAATTTGATGTTTGACGAACAAAAAGTGAATGAAGTGGCTCCTGGAGACCGTAATGTAGCCATGGTTTTCCAAAACTATGCCCTTTATCCTCATATGAATGTTTATGACAACATCACTTATGGCCTTAAGGTTAACAAGGTCCCTAAAGACCGGATCGATAACCGGGTCAATGAAGTAGTGGATGCCTTAGACTTAGAAAAATACTTACAACGTAAACCCGCTGAATTATCTGGTGGGCAACGGCAACGGGTCGCTTTGGCTCGGGCTACGGTTAAGGATAGTGATGTCTTCCTTTTAGACGAGCCCCTATCTAACTTAGATGCTAAGTTACGGGTCTCTGCCCGGGAATCCTTAGTGGATATTCATAGACGTTATCAACAAACCATGATTTACGTGACTCACGACCAAATCGAGGCCATGACCTTTGCTGATCGGATTGCCTTACTGAACTTTGGGGAATTACAGCAAATCGATTCACCGGAAAATATTTATCATACCCCGGCTAATATCTTTACCGCCCGCTTTATTGGGAACCCACCGATGAATATCTTTGATAACAGTTCCTATAAGGATGGCCGACTCT
This sequence comes from Aerococcus urinae, assembly GCF_001543175.1. Taxonomy (NCBI): domain Bacteria; kingdom Bacillati; phylum Bacillota; class Bacilli; order Lactobacillales; family Aerococcaceae; genus Aerococcus; species Aerococcus urinae. The sequence goes on along the minus strand of NZ_CP014161.1, from coordinate 1,425,419 downwards.
TTATCCATGAGCAATCGGCACCACTAGCCCCTGAATGGGTAGAATATATTGAAGCAGGTAACTACCGCAACCTCAAAGTGGGGATTCGTCCAGAAGCGATCAAGGTGACTGTGAATCCTACCGAGACCACCTTCACTGGGGTAGTCAGTCATGTTGAAAACCAAGGGGCTAACTACGCTAACTATGTGGATATCGCTGGTGAAACCATGGTGGTCTTAACCCAAATCCGCCTGGCTGATCCAGGGGACCCTATTTATATGGAATTTGAAAAATATGACTTACATTTCTTTGATGTTGATACCACTAATTCCATTGGCTACCCAGAAAATATTCTTAATGCCAAGCGCTTATCTGCTGGTCAAAAACCACTACCAATCGGAGCAGAAGATCACAAAGTTCCAACAGCTAGTAAAAAATAATAATATTATATAGAAAGAGGGTTAAAGAAGGATGTCATTAAAAAATAGAATCTTCAAGGGAGCTATGGCTCTCTTGGCTGGGCTCTCCCTTGCAGCCTGTGGTAATGGTGGTTCAGAATCCGCAAGTAACAATGATGGGAGCGATGGCCCGATTGAAATTGAATATTGGCATGGTAATGCTGATACCCAAGGGGGCCAACAGGTCAAAGAACTGGTGGATAAATTCAATGAATCCCAAGATGAAGTTCACGTGACCCCTGTGTATAATGAAGGTTTATATGTTGGTTTGATGAAGAACCTCCAAACCCAAGCAGCAGCCAAGAAATACCCAGCTGTGGTTCAAATTGGTTGGGCTTACCGGGAATACTTCGATGAGAACTTTGAATCCATGAAGCCTGCTGAGTTAATTGATAACTATGCAGCTGAAGAAGATAAAGACTATATGGACACCAAGTTCCATGATGAATTCACTAACCTCGCTAAGAACTTAGAAGGGGAAGTTCTCGGATTCCCTTACTCCGCTTCCACTGCCGTGATCTTCGTCAATGAAGACTTGCTGGCAGAAGCTGGCGTGAACCCTGATGAAATCAAGACCTATGATGACTTATTTGAAGCGGCTAAAACCGTTAAAGACAAAACCGGAAAATATGGTCTAAACATCGACCAATCCAATGATAACTGGACCTCCCAACAATTAATTGAATCTAACGGGGGTAAAGTGGTAACTGACGATGGTAAGACAGCGATCGGCTCCGATGAATCCGTTGAAGCCATGGGCGCATGGGCTAAGGGGATTGAAGAAGGTTACATCTTCAATGGCCAAACCGCTGATGGACAACAATCCTTCATCACTGGTGACGTTGCTATGACTAACTCCACCATTGCCCAACGCGGAAACATAACCCGTAACGCCAGTTTCAATGCTAAAGCTATCCCACTCCCAAGCTTTGGGGACAAGGAACGTGCGATTCCTGCTGGGGGTTCTTTCTTAGCAGTGACCGCTCAAGATGAAGCTGAACAAGAAGCTTCTTGGAAATTTATTAAATTCCTCTTCGAACCAGACAATATTGCCATTTGGGACGAAGGCACTGGTTACTTACCTCCAACGACCGATGCAACAGAAAACGATACCTTGAAGAAATTAATTGAAGAAGACCAAATGTATCAAACCTCTTATGGTCAAATGGAAGACTTAGTACCGTTCTCATCCTTCCCAGGGACCAATGGCTTACAAGCTTCTGAGAAATTCAGAGATGCACGTGACCGGATCTTTACTGGCGTGTCTGCTTCTGAAGAACTGCCTAAAGCAGAAGATGAAATTAATGAATTATTAAACTAGTCTGATTAAAAGAAAGCTGGGGCAAGTGGATGCTCCAGCTTTTTTCGCTAATTAAGAAAGGGGGATAATATGGTTAAGGTCATTAAGGAATTTATCCAGGGCAAGCACCCTGACCAAGCACTTTGTGAAGACACTTATTTGATAAGCAAAGACTATGTGGCTGTGATCGATGGGGTCAGTTCGAAATCGAACTTTCACTATTATGGAAAAACCACAGGTCAACTAGCCAGCCAAATCATTAAAGAGGCGCTTGGCCAATTGCCAAAAGAAGCCCTTTTGGAAGAGATTTTAGCTACTATCAACGCCGCCATTAACAAATTCTACCAAGACGTCACTTTCGATTTAGACCGGGGAGAATATGGTCTCCAGGCCGTCATGGCCCTATACAGCCGTTATTTGGGTGAAATTTTTCTGGTGGGGGACTGCCAAGCCCGGGTTAATGGTAAGAATTATTACCAGCCCAAGCTATCCGATGAGGTCTTAAGCCAGATGCGCTCACTGGTACTAGCCATTGAATCAGACCAGGGAGCTGACCAGACTAAAGATCCGGGTCGGGAAGTGATCCTGCCTTGGATTATTCAAGCCACTTGCTTTGCTAACCAGGATGACACGCCATATGGCTATGCAGTTATTAATGGGGAATCCATCCCTGTTTCTTTAATTCAGGTCATTCCCGTTCAAGCGGGGGACCAGGTCACCTTAACGAGTGATGGTTATCCCGAGATAAAGGAAGATTTTACTGCCACTGAGTCCTACCTAGAAGCGATACTGACTAAAGATCCACAATTGTCTCGAGACTTTCTCTCTACTAAGGGGCTCAATCCTCGCTATAATAGCTTTGATGACCGGTGTTATGTCGAATTCATTGTGACTTAGGAAGGAAATACTTATGGAAATTAACAACCCGCAAGATAAATTTACCAAGACTGGCCAAGTCGTCTCTAATCCGGGCTATACGGTGATTTCCTTTGCTAATGAGGCGATGGACGACCTCGTCGCTTATGGAAAGCAGGTACAAGCAGCTTTCTCTACTTTACCACAGGGAGACCAAGATAAACTGGCCCTCTTACCTCCGTCTAGTTATCATATCACCGTCCTCGGTCTCTTTAAGGAGCGTGACCAGGGGACAGACAAATGGCCAGCTTTCTTACCCAAAACCTATTCCCGGCAAAAGATCAAACAGGCTCTCCTGCAACGCTTTAACCAGGTGGCTAAACCGCAAAATATCAAAATGAGGGTTAGCGGGCTAATTCCCCAAGCCATTCTTCTAGAGCCTAGTGATGTGGATAGCTATCATCGATTAGACAATTACCGCCGTCAACTGGCGGACGCCTTTCAACTGCCCTTGGAAGAGGATTATCAGTTTCATATGAGCTTGTCCTATCTTTTAGGAGAAGAAAGCTCGGCGATCACTGACGTCTGCCAGCAACTAGAAAGTGAGCTTTTAAAACTGGACCCCTTTCTTTTACCTCAGCCAGACCTGGCCTTCTATGAAGATATGTTAGCCTTTCACCCTTTGCTCAATAGTGAGACTTACTCAGGAGGGAACCATGCGTCAAGTGATTATTGATACTGATCCCGGTACTGATGACAGCTTAGCCATTCTACTTGCCCTTAGTCAGCCAGATGTCGAAGTTCTTGGCCTCACCACGGTCCAGGGTAACCAGTCTTTAGAGCAGATTAATGCCAATGCCACTAGCTTGGTGAATTATCTCAGTCTGGATGTTCCGATTTATTCAGGCTCTCCCCACCAGAGTCAAAATCCAGTGATTGCTAAGAGTCAGCGCCAAGCCTATCACGGAGATAGGGGAATGGGAAGTTTAGAGATCCCTCCTCGAGAAGAGCTTTTGGCTGAAGAGAGCGCGGTTGACTTTATTATCCGAGCGGTTAAGACTAATCCTAAAAAGGTGGATATTCTAACATTGGGCCCACTGACTAATTTAGCTCGTTGTTTGGAAAAAGAGCCCGACTTAGTTAATGAACTAGGTCAGGTTTATTCCATGGGAGGTGGCATTCATAAAGGCAAGCTGACTCCGGTAACGGAATTTAACTATGGCTATGATGCCCAGGCTGCCCAGAGCGTTTACCAGCAAATTGGGACTCAAATACCGATCACTATGTGTGGTTTGGATGCTACTTACCAGGCTGTTTATACGCCTGAGATTGTTCAAGCTATAGAAGATCATTTTCCAAAGATTTCTGAGCTATTCCATGCCTTATTTGATGATCAGATCAAAACCTACCAAGAGCGGGAGAGCTTACCGGGCTGTATTATCCATGATGTTATGGCCTTTATGGTCTATTATGACCCTGACTTTGTTGAAGCAGTCCCCTTAACCGCTATGACCATTGTGACCGATAGCAACTTGGTCCAGGGACTCTGTGTAGCAGACTTGGAAGGGCGTTTTAACCAAGTGACTAATGCACGAGTAGTGATGAGAGTTAATCCTGACCGCTACTTTGACCGACTGATGGAGGCTTTTATGCATTTAGAGACTCACTTGCCCTAAAAAATAGAATATATAATAATAAATCATTCCCTCTAGGTTAGAAGCTTTGCTTCAAAAACTTAGAGGTTTTTTTGTGTGTTTCAAGAAAAAAATCAAAGCTAAAAGAAAATTGTTTTTAAATAAATACAAATATGTATAAAACTGTTCCAAAATTCATCGAGTTTAGCGGCATTTTATAATAAATAAGGCAAATTTAGAGATAATTAATCATAGCTTCCCGAACGGGCACACATATAAAAATACAATAAATTGCACTTTAAACATTTACGTTTCTTAAATAAAATTTATTAAAATCACCGAAAATCCCAATATATAGGGCTTATTTAATTTATTGAAAAAAGAACAATATTGTTTAATTTAATTTTTTTAATGAAAATAATCTAAAGCTTCTAGTAATTCACAGATTTTTTTGATTTACTGACGAGGTAATATTTTTAGTGTCGCCCGAGAAAAAACATGAGTCGATGATAATTCATTCGTCATAAAGAAAGTAGTTGAAAATATGGTAGGAAAAAATAATTTTAAACTGTTGCGGGAGAAAAATAGCAATCGCTATTACCGCTACAGCATTAAACGTTTAAACATTGGGGTAGCCTCAGTCGCTGTTGCGGTTGGTTTACTCTTCATGGGAGACGCTTCAGTAGTTCGCGCTGTTGCTAATGAAACCAACGCTGAAGAAAGCTTACTTCCAACAAATTCTGCCCACGCGCTCACGGCTGATAAGAGTGCAACACTGGGAAATGAAACAAATAGTGAAAGTACGGAGAAAGTAGTTGCTCCTGGGCAAGTCACTCCTGTAAGTGATCAAGATACTTCGACAGCTATCGCTCCAGCAGCAGAAGCAACACCTGTTGAGGAAGCTCCAGCTAAGGCTGAAGAAGTAACAGAAGCGCCAGCAGCTGAAAACAAGGCTCAAGCGCCAGCTGAAGCTGACCAAGCTAAAGAAAATAAAGAAGAAAAAGCAGCTGACACTGTTTCCCCAGAAGTGGGTGAATTGTCAGACAAAGGTAAAAAAGAAGCCTCTCAAAGCCAAGCAGGAAACTATGCGGCAGTAGAAGGAGCAGAAATTCCAGGTACTTCTGCAGAAGCAGCCCGTGATGCAGGCCTCGACCGTTTAGCTAAGAGAATCTTAGGGGCAGCCAACCCTCAAGAAGCGCTGAGAACAGAGCTCAAGGACATCTACACCGACGAAGAGATCGACGGCATTGTTAAGAATGTTGATTTATCTAAAGTCAGCAACGGCCGCCAGTTGATGGAAGAAGTTTCCAAAGCCGGCGTCCAATACGCGGGCGACAAACGCCGCACAGGCTTTGCCTTCTACTCTGTTCCTGAAACCCCAAGTGAAGTGCGGGTTGGTGGAGCGCCTGTTGCCTTAGGGAATGCGAATACGCCGATTACTCATCAAGCAGATGGAACGATTTTTGGTACAGGTAATCCGAATAATGCTCATTATACCCTGAAAGCTGTTCCTAATCGGGCTGCTAATAAAGTTGATTTTGAATTAACTTATCGTTTAGATCCTAAGGCAACAGCTCAATTAGGGGGATCGGTTCAGCACCAAGCCCGCTTTGGTATTGAGCTAGGAAGTGGCTTTAACTATAATCCTACAACAGGTGTACCAGCCCAAGTTAGCATTCCAGGAAATAAAACACGCCGTCCTCAAACTATTCAATTAACCAGTGGGGCAGCTACTGGTTATACTGGTTTATCCATGGGTACTGATTATTCCTTAAGTAACAATGATGCTAAGAATGGTTATCCTGTAGTTTATAAATTCTCAGTCCCGGTTAAAGATTGGAATGGCAAGTTAGACTATAAGACGACAATTGGGATGTTCAACCAAGCTATGGGTTCAAATCCTGGAACAACTGACCCAGTAAATCGCCGTAACTATTTTTACGAAAACAATACCCAACAAGGTGACTTAAACCCAAATGCTAATTTCGGTACGCGTGAAAAGGTCGAAAAAGTACCTGTAAAATTCCAAACCATCTATAAGACGACTACTGAACTGCCTGTAGGTTCAAGTAAAGAAGTACGTCGTGGGGAAGAAGGGGTTGACCGGCTAGTTAAGACGGTTCGTACCTATAAGGGTGTCGATCTCGGAGAAATTGGTACTCTTCGTGAAGTTGAGAAACCTGTTGTTAATGCTGAAATTCTGATTGGGGTTGGACTACCAGAAGGTCAAAAACAACCAATCGAACCCCCAGTAGTGAATCCTCGTTTATCTGGTGATACTACAATTAGTGGTACAGCTGAACCAAACAAACCTGTCACTGTAACTGTGGGTGGACAAACCTATCAAACAAGTACCAATCCTGATGGTGAATTCCAAATTTCTAATGTGACCCCTTTAAACGAAGGCGATACAATTTCAGCTGTCGTTCGAGATGGCGATCGCACTAGTCGCCCAGGCAAGACCATCGTTCCCCGTGATGGACGTACTCCTAAGATTACAACTGAACGTGGGACTAAAGATGGCCGTCCAGGAACAAAGGTTACCGTAATCGATCCAGTAAGTGGTAGAACTCTTAACGAAACCTTCGTTTACGATGGTCAACAAGGGCCTAAAGGTGTAGCCGGTGCTAAGGGGGACAAAGGTGAACCTGGTGTCGCTGGTCCTCAAGGTCCAAAAGGCGAGAAGGGTGAACAAGGTGTAGCCGGCCCTAAAGGTGAGAAAGGCGAACAAGGTGTCGCTGGTCCTCAAGGTCCAAAAGGTGAGAAAGGCGAACAAGGTGTCGCTGGTCCTCAAGGTCCAAAAGGCGAGAAGGGTGAACAAGGTGTAGCCGGACCTAAAGGCGAGAAAGGCGAACAAGGTGTAGCCGGTCTTCAAGGTCCTCAAGGTCCTCAAGGTCCTCAAGGTCCCCAAGGTGAAAAAGGTGATCCAGGTGTAGCCGGACCACAAGAACCTAAGGGTGAACAAGGCGCTCAAGGTGCCAAGGGCGAAGATGGCAAGACCTATGTTCCAGTCGTTGACCGCGATGAAGCGAAGAAAGAAACCACCATTAAGTTCTACCCAGCCAAAGCTGATGGTACGGCTGACACCACTAAGAACCCTATTGCAACTGGTGTCGTTAAAGATGGTAAAGACGGCGCCCAAGGTCAAAAAGGCGACAAGGGCGAAACAGGCGCAACTGGTGCTACCGGCGCAACCGGTGCCCAAGGTGAAAAAGGTGCTGATGGTAAATCCTTCGTTCCAGTCGTAACTCGCGATGAAGCGAAGAAAGAAGCCACCATTAAGTTCTACCCAGCCAAGCCAGATGGTTCTGCTGACACCAGCCAAGAACCAGTCGCTAAAGGTACCGTTAAAGACGGTGAAAAAGGTGAACGCGGCGAAGTTGGTCCACAAGGTCCTCAAGGCGTCGCCGGTCCAAAAGGTGACCAGGGTGAACGTGGCCCTCAAGGTGAACAAGGCCTTCGAGGTGAAACCGGTGCCCAAGGTCCAAAAGGTGACCAGGGTGAACGCGGTCCACAAGGTGAGAAGGGCGAACAAGGTGCCCAAGGAGCCCCAGGTAAGGACGGCCGCGACGGCTTAACACCATTAGTTGACGTACGTCGTAATGATGCTAATGATGGTGTCCTCATCACTGTAACCCCACGCCACTATAACGCCCAAGGACAACCTGAAAACGGGACTCCAACCACTAGCGAAGTTAAAGACGGCGCACCTGGTACAGACGGCAAGACCTATGTTCCAGTCGTTGAAAAGGGCGAAAATGGCGTAACGACCATCAAGTTCTACCCAGCTGATAAGAACGGCAATGCCAACACTAATGAAAACCAGTCGCTACCGGCCAAGTTCAAGACGGGGCTAAAGGTGACCCAGGTGAACGCGGTCTCCAAGGCCCTCAAGGCGAGCGTGGTGAAAAAGGTGAAACTGGTGCAACCGGTGCCCAAGGTGAGAAGGGTAAAGATGGCGTAGATGGTAAGTCCTACGTTCCTGTTGTTGAACGTGATGACGCCAACAAACAAACCACCATCAAATTCTATCCAGCCAAGGCAGACGGTACGGCAGATAAAGATCAAAAGCCTGTCGCTGAAGGTATCGTAAAAGACGGCGAAAAGGGTGAAACCGGTGCAGCTGGTGCTCAAGGTGAGAAGGGTAAAGATGGTGTCGACGGTAAGTCCTACGTTCCAGTAGTTGAACGTGATGACGCCAACAAACAAACCACCATTAAGTTCTACCCAGCCAATGCAGAAGGTAAAGCTGATAAGACCCAAAACCCAATCGCTGAAGGTATTGTCAAAGACGGCGAGAAGGGTGAACAAGGTCTTCAAGGCCCACAAGGCGAACGCGGTGAAAAGGGTGAGACAGGTGCAACCGGAGCCCAAGGTGACCAAGGCGAAAAAGGCCAAGACGGTAAAAATGGTATTGACGGTAAGACCTATGTTCCAGTGGTTGAAAAGGGCGACGATGGGGTAACCCACATCAAGTTCTATCCAGCCAATAAGGAAGGTCAAGCAGACAAGAACCAAAATCCTATTGCTACCGGTCAAGTAACAGACGGTAAAGATGGTAAGGCCCCTCTCGTTGAAACCAGCCGGGTTGAAGACGCAGATGCGACTGTTGACGGCAAGCAACCAGGAACTAAGGTCACCATCAAAGACCCAACCACCGGTGCCGTATTGAGCGAAAGCTTTGTTAAAGACGGTGAAAAAGGTGACAAGGGTGATCCAGGTGACAAGGGCCAAGATGGTAAGAATGGCCGTGATGGCTTAACTCCATTAGTTGACGTTAAACGCAACCCAGCTAACGATGGCGTAATCATTACCCTAACTCCACGTTCCTACAATGACCAAGGTGAAATCGTTACGGGTACCCCTGTGACCAGCGAAGTCAAGGATGGCGCCAACGGTAAGACTTATGCCCCTGTGGTTAAGAAAGGCCAAGACGGTATCACAACGATCAAGTTCTACCCAGTCGATCCTAAGACCGGTAAGGCTGATGAAAACCAAGATCCAATTGCTACTGGCGAAGTCAAAGACGGTGCTAAAGGTGACAAGGGTGATCAAGGTGAACGAGGTGTTGCCGGAGCCCAAGGTGAAAAAGGCCAAGATGGCAAGAATGGTACTGACGGCAAGACCTATGTACCTGTGGTTGAAAAGGGCGCAGATGGGGTAACCCACATCAAGTTCTACCCAGCTGGTAAAGATGGTCAAGCCGATAAGACTCAAGATCCAGTAGCAACTGGCGAGGTCAAAGACGGTAAGACACCAATTGTTGAAACCGCTCGTCTCGAAGATGTTGACCCTAATACCGATGGCAATCAACCAGGGACTAAAGTCACGGTTAAAGATCCTGAAACCAATAAAGTTATCAGTGAAAGCTTTGTCAAAGATGGCACAAAAGGCGACAAGGGTGACCCTGGTAAAAATGGCACTTCCTTTGCTCCAGTAGTTGAAAAGGGTGCCGATGGTGTCACCACCATTAAATTCTACCCAGTTAACCCAGAAACCGGTAAGGCGGATACAAGTAAAAAACCAGTCGCAGAAGGTAGCGTTAAAGATGGAAAAGACGGTAAGGATGGTTTAAGTCCTAAAGTCGAAACCCGTCGTAACGATGCTAACGATGGTGTCATCATCAAGGTGACCCCACAAGTCCGCGACGGTGAAGGCAATGTCATTGACGGAACACCAAGTGAAACCGAAGTCAAAGACGGCCAAGACGGCAAGACCTTTACCCCAGTGGTTGAGAAGGGCCAAGATGGCGTTACTACCATCAAGTTCTACCCAACCGGTAAAGATGGCCAAGCTGACAAGACTCAAGATCCAGTCGCAAGCGGCGAAGTTAAAGACGGCGCCGACGGCAAGACCTTCACCCCAGTGGTTGAAAAAGGTCAAGATGGCGTAACCACTATTAAATTCTACCCAACCGATCCTAAGACTGGTCAAGCCGACAAGACTAAAGACCCAGTGGCTACTGGTGAAGTCAAAGATGGCAAGAGCCCAATTGTTGAAACCACTCGTGTAGAAGACGCAGACCCAACGACTGAAGGCAATCAACCAGGTACCAAGGTAGTTGTCAAAGATCCAGAAACTGGAAAAGTCATCAGCGAAAGCTTTGTTAAAGACGGCGAAAAAGGTCAAGATGGCGCTAAGGGTGAAAAAGGTGACAAAGGCGAAGATGGCAAAACCTACGCTCCAGTAGTTGAAAAAGGCCAAGACGGCGTCACCACCATTAAGTTCTACCCAGTAGATCCTAAGACCGGCAAGCCAGATACCAAACAAGACCCAGTCGCTACCGGCCAAGTCCAAGATGGTGCCAAAGGTGACAAGGGTGACCAAGGTGAAAAAGGTCAAGACGGTGTTGATGGTAAGACTTATGCACCTGTTGTGACTAAGGGTGCAGATGGTACCACCACGATTAAGTTCTATCCAGTAGATCCTAAGACTGGCAAGGCTGATGAAAGTCAACCAGCTGTTGCAGAAGGTTCTGTGAAAGACGGTAAGGACGCTAAGGCTCCTGTTGTTGAAACGGAACGGGTGGAAGACCTTGATCCAAACACCCCTGGTAACCAGGCAGGTACTAAGATCACCGTTAAAGATCCAGAAAACGGCAAGGTCATTAGCGAAACATTTGTGAAGGACGGCCAAGACGTCAAGTCGCCAGAAGTAACCACTAAAGACAATGGCAACGGGACCCACACTATCACCATCAAGAACCCAGATGGCACGACCACCACAACCACCGTCAAAGACGGGGCTAAGGGTGAGAAAGGTGACAAGGGTCAAGACGGCACAAATGGTGTCGACGGCAAGGCCTACGCGCCTGTAGTTGAGAAAGGCCAAGATGGTACCACAACCATCAAGTTCTACCCAGTTGATCCTAAGACTGGTAAGGCTGACACGACCAAACCTGCTGTTGCAGAAGGTGCAGTCAAGGACGGTGCAAACGGCAAGTCTGCCTACACCACTGTCGTTGAAGGACCAAATGCTGCTGGCGAGCCAGGCCGCTGGATCATCAACTACTTCGACAAGAACAACGACGGCAAGTTTACCGACGATGAAGTTGTTTCTGCCCAATTCGTTCGCGACGGTAAGGATGGTCAATCCCCAACGGTTGAAGTGAAAGACAATGGCGATGGTACCCATACCATCACAACCAAGAACCCAGACGGTACAGTAAACTCTACCACCACTGTTAAGAACGGTAAGGACGGCAAGTCGCCAGTCGTTGAAAGTACTCGGGTTGAAGATGCCGATCCAAATACTCCTGGTAACCAAGCTGGTACCAAGATTACGGTTAAAGATCCAGAAACCGGCAAAGTCATCAGCGAAAGCTTCGTTAAAGATGGCCTCAACGGTAAGGATGGTAAAGACGGTAAGAACGGTATCGATGGCAAGAGCTTTGCCCCAGTCGTAGTGAAGGGCGCAGATGGTACAACCACCATTAAGTTCTACCCAGTAGATCCTAAGACCGGCCAGCCAGATACCACTCAAGCACCTGTTGCAGAAGGTTCGGTTAAGGACGGTAAAGATGGCAAGTCTCCAGAAGTCACCACCAAGGACAATGGCGACGGGACTCACACTATTACCATCAAGAACCCAGACGGTACCACTACTACGACAACTGTTAAAGACGGTAAGGATGGCAAGACGCCAGAAGTCGGCGTGAAAGATAACGGCGACGGCAGCCATACCATTACCATCAAGAATCCAGATGGGACAACCACCACAACGACTGTCAGAGACGGTAAGAATGGTCAAAATGGTAAAGATGGCCGCGACGGTATCGACGGCAAGAGCTTTGCCCCAGTCGTTGAGAAGGGTCAAGACAGCACAACTACGATTAAGTTCTACCCAGTAGATCCTAAGACCGGCCAGCCAGATACTACGCAAGCACCTGTCGCAGAAGGCTCTGTCAAAGATGGTAAAGATGGCAAGTCCCCAGAAGTTTCCTTGAAGGACAATGGTGACGGAACCCATACGATTACCGTGAAGAATCCAGATGGTACCACTTCAACCACTACCGTGAAGAATGGTAAGGACGGCAAGTCGCCAGAAGTGACCACTACGGATAACGGCGACGGGACCCACACCATCACCATTAAGAACCCAGACGGCACGACCACAACTACAACTGTCAAAGACGGTAAGGATGGCCGTGACGGTATCGACGGTAAGACTTTTGCCCCAGTGGTTGAGAAAGGTCAAGACGGCACGACTACGATTAAGTTCTACCCAGTAGATCCTAAGACGGACAAGCCAGACACCAGTCAACCAGCTGTAGCGGAAGGTTCCGTCAAGGACGGCCGCGATGGTAAAGACGGAAAAGATGGCAAGTCGCCACAAGTTTCTATCCGAAACAATAACGACGGCAGCCACACCATTACCATCAAGAATCCAGACGGCACGACCACCACAACGACTGTCAAAGACGGTAAAGATGGTCGCGACGGCAAGGATGGAAAAGACGGTAAGGATGGCCATTCCCAACGCATCCGCACCGAAAAAGGTAAGGATAGCCAAGGCAACGAAGGCATTTGGGTCATCATTACCGACGACAAGGGCAATGAATTAAGCCGTGAATTTATCCGCGATGGCAAGACCCCATCTGTCAAGGTGGAAGAAGGCAAGAATAGCCGCGGTGAATCCGGACAATGGATTATTGTCTTCGACGGTGACGGCAATGAAGTTTCCCGTGAATTCGTCCGTGACGGTAAAGACGGCGCGTCATCAAGCCTCGAAACCGTTCCAGGCAAGAATGAAAAAGGCGAATCCGGTCTTTGGGTCATCGTTAAAGATGGCGAAGGCAAGGAATCTAGCCGCCACTTCGTCCGCGACGGTAAAGACGGCAAGGACGGTAAGGATGGCCGCAGCGTACAGAAGATCTACAACCGCCAAGGTAAACTGATCATCATCTTCTCAGACCACACCACGGAAGAGATTGAAATCCCATGCTGCAAACCATGCCCTGAGACGCCAAGAACACCTAAGCCAGAAGACCCAACACCAGAAGTTCCGAACAAACCAGAAACTCCAAAACCAGGTGAGCCTAAGGTACCAGAGAATCCAAGTCCAGAAGTACCAAATGTTCCAGGGAAACCTGAAGAACCAGGCAAGCCAGAACAACCGGAAGTACCTGAACCAGGTCAACCTAAAGTACCGGGCGACCCAACACCGGAAGTACCGAATGTGCCGGGCGAGCCAACACCAGAAGTACCGAACGTGCCAGGTGAGCCAACACCAGAAGTACCGAACGTACCGGGCGAGCCAACACCAGAAGTACCGAACGTACCGGGCGAGCCAACGCCAGAAGTACCAAACGTACCGGGTAACCCAACACCGGAAGTACCGAACGTGCCAGGTAACCCAACACCGGAAGTACCAAATGTATCGGGCAATCCAACACCTGAAATTCCAAACCAACCTAGCGATCCAGCTCCTCAAGTCCCTGGACAAGCTGATCCAGATAATTCATTCAAGAACGAGGGCAATGAATCGGTTACGAATAAAGAACAAAATGGTCAAGCCAAACAAGCGAGCTTACCAGCCACTGGTGCAGAAGTGACATCAGCTATGACAGTGATTATTGCTTCATTACTACTAAGTAGTGGTGCCTTATTAGTCAAAAATAATAAGGAAGATTAATCGCTAATTAGGATGACACTCACTTGGCCTAAAGCGCCTTAGACAAAAAGAAGCAGAACAAGACTGAAAATAATCAGTGCTTGTTCTGCTTTTTTGCATAGCTATAGATAAAAATTAGAATGTGCTTGACGCATGCTATCAAAACGTACTCCAAGCGAAAGGCAAGCGTCCACTTCAGAAAATTCCAACGCACAGTTTCCTGTGCTTGTGGTATTTTTCTTCCAGTTGCTACAGCTGTTCGAAGCGCTTATCACACTTTTTTAATCTAATAAATCATCAAAGACTACCCGATAACGGTAGACTTTACTTTGTTTAACCTTCCATTGGCCGGCAATTTTTTCGAAATAATCATCATAGTAACCATAACCAATAAAGGCCGACACCCCTAGGTTGACTACCCGGTCTTCAAAGGGAAAGTAGGCATGGGCCGTATTTTCTGAGGTGATTTCAATTTCAGGAATGTGTCCCATGTGGGCGCTTTGTACATTCTTACCCATCAAGCGTTTAGCATTTTGAATGATTTCTTCACACGACGTTGAAGGGGTAGTTTTTTGAGGGATTAGTGGATGTTGGCCCTTGATGGGGTCATGAGCTACCAGTGACGTATCAAAAGTGACATCGTCAGCAAATACCGTCCTAAGTAGGTCGAAATCCTTACTATCAATTGCCCGCCAATACCGGGCTTTACATTGTTTAATTTCTTCTATAGCAGCTAATTGGTCGATTGTTTCCATAGTGAACCTCCGTATCCATGATTCAGTAGTTATTTAGAAATAAGTCTACACCCGCTTTTTGTCTTTAACAATAGCTTAATTTTATTTCGATAAAAGTAGAATAAGTAAGGAGGGACTAGCTTTCCATAGTAATTTTTCTACCACGACTTTAGCTTTTCTTAGGCAATCCTTTAAAATTATGCGATAATGACAGTGGATATTATAAAGGAGGCGGTTGTTATTATGGGAAAGCCATTGATTTTTCATAAGGAAATTGCGGCGCAGAAGCCGGAAAACTATCGCAATGAGGGTGCTTACTGTCCCTTCTGTGATCGCGAGGCGCTCACAAATATTTTCCGTGAAGAAGATGATAAGATTTGGCTCATGAATAAATACCGCACTCTGGATGATACAGTGCAAACCCTGGTGATCGAGTCCCAGGAACATTGGGCCGATACCCCTACCTATAGTAAGGAAGAAAACCGCCAAGTTTTTCGCTTCACCTTTGATTGTTGGCTAGACATGCTAAGAGACGACCAATTTGAAAGTGTTCTCTTATTTAAAAATTATGGACCACTTTCCGGCGGGTCTTTGCGCCACCCTCACTCACAGATTGTGGGACTGAAGGATAAGGATGGCTATGAAGAAATTAGCCTGGATGCCTTTAAAGGGTTAGAAGTCGGCAAGAAGGGGGATGTTACCGTTACCCTGTCCACCCAACCAATTATGGGCATGACTGAATTTAATGTCTCGATCGCTGATCTCGACCAGCTGGATGACTTTGCGGACGCTGTCCAAAGCATAGTGACCTATATTTTGACGGATGACTTTAGTTCACGGAGCGGGTCTTACAATCTCTTTTTCTATCCCTTAGGTGGGCGCTATTATTGTAAGGTTTTCCCGCGCTTCATTGCTAGTCCTTATTTTATCGGCTTTAAGATTGGCCAGGTTTCCTACCAGGGGCACCTAGAAAAGGTAGTTGCTGAACTCCAAGACTACCTTCCTTTTTAGATAAACTAAAAATGAGCTTTCCCGAGATCGGGGTAAAGCTCATTTTTTATTTACTAGCACGTTTTGCCTTGCAGGAAGGACACAGGTAGCTGGTAATTGCGGTTAAGGTCGCTATTTGGTTCTTTAATTTTCTTAATTAATAGGTCAGCGATCAGATTGGCGTAATCTTGGATGGGTTGAACAATGGTAGAAAGTTCGGGATGGTAGTTTTGGATAAAACGGCTACCATCATAGCCAACAATTTTTAAGTCGTGGGGGACCTGGAGTCCTAAGTCTTTGGCCGCATCGAGTGTCAGTAGGGCAGTCAGGTCATCGGTACAGAAAATGCCGTCCAACTGGTCCTTTTTCAGGATACTCTGAATGTGTTGTGCGGCTATTTTAGGCGACCGCTGTTCTTGGAGCTGGTAAACATAGGGATTCAGCTTTTGGGTTTCGATAACGGAGAGATAGCCCTCCAAACGTTGGTTGGTCGGTGAGGCAGATTTTTGACTACCGGTAAAGATTCCGATCCTTTTGGCTCCGCGGAGGGCCAGCATTTCTGTCGCCATTTGTCCCCCTTGGAAGTTATCGCTACCAACAATGGGAATTTCTTCGGAAAGATAGCGGTCAAAGGAGACGACTTGTTTTTGATAGTGATGATATTCTTCTATTCCCATATTATGAGCCCCAGCCACAATACCGTCCACCTGGTTAGCAGCCAACATGCGCAAATAATGGCGCTCTTTTTCTTTATTATTAGCTGAATTACAGAGGATGGTGTAATATCCCTCTTCAAAAAAACAGCTTTCCAAGGCCTCCACTAATTCCCCATAGAAGGGGTGGGCCACACTAGGAAAGATCAGACCGATTAATTGAGTCCCCTTTCCTTGTAATGACCGCGCTAAGGCATTGGGTTGATAATTTAATTCCTCCATGGCTTGGCGGACTTTTTTAATGGTCTTCTCACTGAGATAGCCATAATTATTAATCACCCGGGAAACAGTTGTTGCTGACACCCCGGCTTTTTTAGCCACATCGGCTAAGGTAATCGCCATGTCCAGTACTCCTTTACTTGTTAATATTTTCTAGGGGATAGATCCTGCCCCCTAAACGACCACTTCCCTTTATTATAAGCTGATTTTGTCCTTTTTTGGGGAAAATTCTGCCACTAAGAACTCTATAGCCGTCTTGAACAAAAATTTCAAAGGAAGAGGCATCGATAAAGATTTGTAGCTGGAGGTCTTCTCCGCCCTTAAAGTGACTTTTCCGGACTGGGCCGTATTCGGGGTTAACGAGTTCGCCTTGCTCGGTCCGTGTTACCTTGAGTCTGCCCGCTGGAACGTCCACGTCAATGTGAAGGGCGGCAGCTTCTTTCTCATCACTCATGACTAAAAAGTCAAGCTTGGAGTCAGCGGCCAATGAACAATTTATTTCGTAGGCATTGTCTTCGGGATCATAGGTCCATGCTTGACCTGATTCTAGTGTCTCCTCGATGGCGATAGGGGTTTGGCGCAGGCTCTCCATTTCTTTGACTGGTCGTTGGTAGAGATGACCCTGGTCAAAATGGAGTTCCTTGACCAAACTCATGACGGAGGTCCAGCCCCAGTCCGCGTCGGGGTAAGTCAGGTCTGGTAAACCTAACCAAGACACGGCTAAAGCCCGACCGTCAGGCGCGTTAAAGGCCTGAGTGGCATAGACATCGAAGCCATCGTCAAGATTTTTCAAAGCACTAGGCTTAGACAGGGTCAAGTTCTCCCAATCAATGGACTCGGAGGACAAATAGGTATTGGGATAAATGTTTTGATAATTGAGTTCATCCTGGTCCAAGCCTTGCGGGCAAAAGATAAGCAGGTCTTGTCCGTCAACCTTGACATAATTAGGGCACTCCATCATATAAGCACTGTCTCCGCTGGTTAGCTGTAAGGGGCCAAGAAAGTTCCAATCCTTAAGGTCGTCACTTTGGTAGACTAGGATTTGACCTTTAAGCGCTTCGGTTTGGGCGCCCAGTATCATCAGATAGCCGTCTTGGTAGGGGAAGATCTGCGGGTCACGAAAATGATCGGTATAGCCCTCTTCAACTGTTCCAATGAGGGGTGGATCGATTTTAGTGAATTGATAGTCCTTATCCATCCAGGCCCCAACTTGGTAGGGGTGGCGTTGCCAGTTATCGTCCCTAGCGTTTCCAGTGTAAAAGATAAAGAGCTGGTTACCTACAGGGAGGGCAGAGCCTGAATAGACTCCGTGACTATCGTAGGGAGAATCAGGTTCTAGGGCAATGCCATGAGACTCCCAGTGGACCAGGTCTTTGGAGGAGAGATGGTACCAGGACTTGAGCCCGTGGACTGGTCCCATAGGATAATATTGGTAGAAGAGCTGCCAGCGGCCATTGTAGTAGGAGAAACCATTGGGATCATTGAGTAGGCCACTTTCTGGTTGGATGTGGTAGTGTTGGCGCCAGGGGCTGTGGGCAACTTTTTCTTTTAGCTGACCCAGATAGTCACTGGGCCAGTCTTCATAGCTTTGGTAGCGCAATTGCCGGGTCCATTTGGAATCTTGTGTCATGGATAGGCTTCCTTTCTTTCGAATTGATTTTAAAATCAAGTGCATATTTTACAGTAAGTATATGAAAAAGCCAGGAATATGTCAAACGCTTTCATAATGATAAGCTCAGTTAAACTGCACATAAAATATTTTTTAAATTTATTCTGTCAAACGATTGACATAAATAAAAATGCTGCTAAGATATTAAGTGTAAAAGCGTTTTCACCTGAAAGGAGACCAATCATGAATCACAAACAAGTTGCTCAAGATATTGCAGACGCACTTGGTAAGGATAACCTCCTTGCTGCTGCTCACTGTGCAACCCGCTTACGCTTAGTTTTAAAAGATAGTCAGGCCGTCGACCAAGCGGCTATTGATAATAACGAAGGGGTTAAAGGAACCTTTGAAGTGAACGGTCAGTACCAAATCATCATTGGAACTGGGGATGTGGATAAGGTTTATAAGGAACTCACTGCCATTACTGGCGTTCAAGAAGCCTCGACCGAAGATATTAAGGCTGTGGCTCAGTCCCAAGAAAAAAGTAATCCCTTTATGCAGTTGACGAAACTCTTATCGGATATCTTTGTGCCGATCTTGCCGGCCTTAGTTGCAGGGGGCTTACTTCTCGCTTTAAATAATCTGTTAACTTCACCCTTTGGAGGAGTAGCACTGGTCGAACGCTCAGCTGTTATTGCTGACCTTTCTGGAATGCTAGGGGTTATTGCTGGAGCTCCCTTTACATTCTTACCGGTTCTCCTGGGTTTCTCAGCAACCAAGCGTTTCGGCGGCAACCCTTATCTAGGAGCAGCCATTGGTATGGCCATGGTGATGCCGTCCTTAGTGAGTGGTTATGAGGTTGCCACAGTAACCGCTGCTGGGGAAATGCCCTATTGGGACATTTTTGGCTTTAAAATTGCTCAGGCAGGTTACCAAGGGCAAGTATTGCCTGTTTTAGCAGTGGCTTGGATTTTGGCTCGTTTAGAGAACTTCTTCCACGACCATATCCATCCTGCTTTTGACTTTACCTTTACTCCTATGTTAGCCATCATTATCACTGGCTTTTTAACCTTTGCTCTTGTTGGTCCGCTAATGCGGAATGTTTCTGACGCCTTAACCTATGGCTTGACCTGGCTGTATGAAGCGACGGGGGCCTTAGGTATGGGAATATTAGGACTCTTCTATTCACCAATCGTGATTACAGGTCTCCATCAAAGTTTCCCTGCCGTTGAAACCACCTTAATTGCTAACCAAGCCACAACAGGAGGCTCCTTTATCTTCCCAGTGGCATCCATGGCTAATATCGCTCAAGGGGCTGCCTGTTTAGCGGTGATGGTGATTACCCGCAATGAAAAACAAAAAGGGGTCGCTTCGTCAGCTTCAGTATCCGCCTTGCTCGGGATTACTGAACCGGCAATTTTCGGGATTAACCTTAAATTACGTTATCCTTTCTACTGTGCCATGATTGCTTCAGGAATTGCCTCAGCTTGTTTAGGTTTCTTCCACGTCTTAGCGGTTTCTTTGGGCTCAGCCGGTTTCCTTGGCATTATTTCTATTGATTCAAATTCTTGGATTCCTTTCTTAGTCGGAGTTGCTATTAGTTTTATCTCTGCTTTCTTGTTAACCTTCTTCTATGGAAAATACTCCAATAAAGAAGCTGAAAAATCAGAAGCAGTAGCTCTCCAAGCAGAAGAAGCTGCGGCAAGTAAGCCTAGCCAAGCTAATCGCTCAGGTCTTGAAGCTGATTTAATCTTATCTGCAGTGGCTAGCGGCCAAGTCAAAGCCTTAAAAGCAGTGGATGATCCTGTCTTTTCTCAGGAAATGATGGGCAAGGGGATTGCTATTGATCCTAGTGATGGCAAGGTCTATTCACCGGTTGATGGCACTCTGACAGTGGCTTACGATACCAAGCATGCCTATGGTTTAACTGGTGATAATGGGGTAGAAGTCCTGATTCATATTGGAATTGATACCGTCAACTTACAAGGTCAATATTTCACCTCCCAAGTCAGTCAAGGTCAAACCGTCAAACGCGGTGACCTCTTAGGTAGCTTTGATATTGAAGGCATTAGGTCGGCTGGCTATGATCCAACAGTGATGGAAATTATTACCAATACTGGAGAATATCAAGCCATCACAGCTGTGAGAGAAAGCGGGACGACTTTAGCCAATGAAGATCTCCTAGCGATCACTAAATCCTCTTAATTATATTTTGTCTCCCCATGAGGTTGGCTAACATTAGCCACCTCTTTTTTTGTACAGAGTGCGACGGTCACAATAAAGGACGAAAACTGGAAGACAATTTGATTAGCAAATGAGTATCTTTGAAATGAAAGTTAGAATCATCTGACAACTTATTTGCTAAGGAATTTATTTTGACGAAAGTCTGAGTAATCGTTAAAATATGGCTGTAAAAGAAAAAGATGAAATGAGAGGTAGCCATGAAAGAACAAGGCAAAAAGAAAGTTATTAAAAAAGTCAGTTCCGCTTTAAGAAAAGATATTATTATGGTGCCGGAAGTGATTGAAGAAGCACCCGGTATTCAAATCTTTGGACGTACCATAAAATCCTTACTATTTTCTACTGATGTCGCGACCATTACCTACTCTAATGCTGACGCCATCCTAGCGGTCTATCCTTTTACGCCTCACCCCAGCATTATTTCCGCGATCTTACAAGTCGCTTCTCAACCAGTTTTTGCTGGCGTGGGTGGAGGCAAGACTCAAGGCATGCGGAGCGTCGAAATTGCCTTGCTTTCAGAAGCGGAAGGGGCTTTAGGCGTGGTATGTAATGCCCCTATGCCAATCGAAACCATCCAAGCCATAGAGGATCGGATCGATTCCCCAATTATTTCTACCGTGATTTCAGAATATGACTTGCTTTCCAAGTTGAATAGCGGGGTAGATATTCTCAATGTTGCCAATGGCCGGCACACCGTGGAATTAGTCAAGCGGGTTCGTGATCAATTCCCTGATATCCCTATTATTGCCACCGGCGGAAAATCCGAAGAAAATATAAAAAGGGTCATTGAAGCTGGGGCCGACGCGATTTCTTGGACCCCACCAACAAATGCTGAACTCTTCCAAGAAGTGATGGATAATTACCGAGATAAATCGGAAGAGCGCTTTATGTCTAACCATGACGGCCTCACCCTAGACGCTTATGAGGATAAGTATAATTTATAAGAAAGTATTTGCTGAACGAAGAGAGGAGTCTTTTGATGAAAATCGTTAGTGTCCAACCTTTAAATGTAGCAAAAGAATTGATTGATGAATTGGCCCAGCCCTTAATTGAGGCCGGGCATGACTTTGTGTATTATGAAGATAAGACCACTGATCCTGAAGAGATGGCTAAGCGGGCAAAAGGGGCGGAAATCCTGATTATTGATTCTACCCCTTTCCCAGAGGAAGTGGCCTCCAGCTTAGAGGATACTCAATTAGTGGATGTGGCCTTTACCGGAGTAGACCATGTGGCTATGGATGTCCTTAAAGACAAGGGGATTATGGTTAACAATGCCTCTGGTTACGCTAACCAAGCCGTGGCTGAATTATCGCTTGGGCTAACCTTAGCACTCTACCGTCATCTCCAAGCTAATGACCAAGAAACCCGCAAAGGCAGCCAATTAAGCCAAGTATATCAAGGTAGGGAAATTGCTGGTAAAACGGTTGGGATTATCGGAACCGGCTCGATTGGTTTAGCTACGGCTGCTCTCTTTAAGGCCTTTGGCGCTAATTTGATCGCCTATAGCCGCAGTGAAAAAGAAGAAGCCAAGGCTTTAGGGATTGAATACCATAGTCTTGAAGAAGTGATGGCTGAAAGTGATATTGTTTCCATCCACCTACCGAATAATGCCCAAACCAAAGGCATGATTTCTAAGGAAATGATCGGAAAAATGAAACCATCAGCAGTTTTAATTAACGTGGCCCGGGGACCAATTGTGGATAATGAAGCTCTAGCCCAAGCCCTTAACGAAGAGAAGATTGCTGGAGCAGGCATTGATGTCTTTGATAGTGAACCACCATTGGCAGATGATTACCCACTTCTCCATGCTAAAAATATTCAACTCACTCCCCATGTGGGCTATTTAACCGATGAAGCCATGGTAAAATTAGCCAAAACTGCCTTTGATAATATTTATCGTTACCTCAAGGATGATCCGCAAAATATCGTGACCGAATAGCGGGACCGATTAGTAGCTTTGAAAAAGTGAATACAAAAAAAGAGACAGGAATTTTTCTCCTGTCTCTTTTCATTTATTTAACAACTAGTGCCCTTCGGCGAATTCGACTTTACTGTTGGCTAGAGAGGCGATCCGCACTTCTGAATAGAGGTCAACGCCGGCATCGAGGATGCGTTGGCGACCATCTTGGAAGGATTTTTCAATACAGATACCCACACCTACCACTTCAGCTTGGGCTTGGTTAACAATATCAATGAGTCCCATAGCAGCTTCACCATTGGCTAAGAAATCATCGATAATCAGAACCTTATCGTCTGGACTTAAGTATTGTTTACTGATAATCACAAAACTATCGGTATCCTTGGTGTAACTATGCACCTTACTCCCGTAAACAGCTTGGTCCTTAAGGGTAGATGGTTGTTGCTTCTTAGCGAAAACCATAGGAACCCCTAATTTTTCGGCGATGATAATCGATGGTGCGATCCCGGAAGCTTCGACGGTAACAATTTTGGTAATTTCGCGACCTTGGTAGTGAGCAATGATTTTATCAGCAATATCACTGATGACACTAGGATCAATTTGGTGGTTGAGGAATGAATCAACCTTCAATACATTGTTCGGAAATACTTTACCATCTTCAAGAATCCGTTGCTTTAAGTTTGCCACTCTTTTTCCTCCTTTGGTATTTTGAGCAATAATTAGAATAAGTTATCCCTATTCTACCCTTTATCGGGATAAAATGCGAACATTTTTTGAACATTAAGCGATTTTTTCCTGTTTCTAAGTCTTAGTTTCGTAATCATCCGGCTAGGGGTATAATGGATAGGATGAGAATATTTTGAAGAGGAGATTTTAATGACAAACCATATTGTATTATTTGAACCAGAAATTCCAGCCAATACTGGAAATATTGCCCGTACCTGTGCAGCGACTGACACCCACCTGCACTTAATCGAACCCCTGGGTTTTCAAACGGATGATAAGCACTTAAAGCGGGCGGGTCTCGACTATTGGGATGCCCTAGACATTACCTACCATGACGATTTAAAGGCCTTTATGGACTATCTGGCTGATCGACCTCTATATTTGATTAGTAAATTTGCTACGAAGAATTATACCGATATTGATTACATGGCTCATAAAGAGCGGGGCGAAGATATCTTCCTTATGTTTGGTAAGGAAACCACGGGTCTACCGGAAGCTTTTATGCATGAACATGAAGACCAATGTTTGCGTTTGCCTATGGATGATACCCACGTTCGCTGCCTCAATTTATCCAATTGTGCGGCCATTTGTATTTATGAAGTACTTCGCCAACAAGCTTTTAATGACTTAGAACTCACCCATAGCTATGACCATGACAAGCTAGCAAATTTAAAAAAAGATTAAATGATAAATAAGAAAATTTAAATATCGTTTTAAGGATAAATATTGAGGGAGAAACTGTAGTAAGATGAATTGAATACTTGAAAGGGGGCAGCGATATGAATGAGGGAGAACAGCAAGAAAGTTCGTGGTTTGACAAGGTCAAAGCCTTTCTGGGCCACTACTGGAAGAAATTTCGTCTGACGAAGTGGCTAATCTTTCTTGTCCTCTTGATCATCTTTATTTTTGAATCCTATTTAGTAGTTGGAGCAAAGATGACCAATGTTGATGACTTACAGGCCCGTCTCCAAATGACTACCGAGATTTATGATCAATCCGACCAAGCCGTTGGGGAAATGGCTGACGGACGCGGAACCTATGTGTCCTTAAATCAGATTTCACCTAATATTCAAAATGCGGTCATATCGACTGAAGATAAGCGCTTTTATCAACACCCTGGCTTCGATATTATCGGGATCGGCCGGGCCATGGTGGGCTATGTGGTTCACCGCGGAAATGTGGTTGGTGGGGGATCGACTCTGACCCAGCAATTAGTGAAGAATTCCTTCTTAACCAATGAACAGAGTCTGCTGAGAAAGTTTAAAGAACTCTTTATTGCCTTAGAAGTAGAGAAGAAATATTCTAAAGATCAAATCCTAGAAATGTACCTCAACCATACCTATTTTGGTAATGGGGTCTATGGGGTAGAAGATGCTTCCTTAAAATACTTTGGCACCCATGCTGCTGACCTTAATTTACCTAATGCGGCAGTCCTAGCCGGAGCCTTGAAGGGGCCCAGCCTCTATAATCCGATTGATAATTATGAAGAAGCTCAAGGACGCCGTAATTTGGTGCTTTCCCTGATGAGTAATAATGATTTTATCAGTGAAACTGAGGCCCAAAATGCTCAAGGCACAGTGATGCCCCAGATGAATAATCCGGTGGCTAGTGACCAATCGAAGTACCCTTATTATTTCGACAGCGTCTTAGAAGAAGCGATTAATAAGTTTGGTTTGACCGAAGAAGAGGTAATGAATGGTGGTTATAAGATTTATACCAATCTTAATCCAACTTACCAAAGTCAGTTAGAGGCTGCCTATGAGAATAAGCAACTCTTCCCAACCAATAATAGCGGTCAGGCTTCGCAAAGTGCGACCGTGGCCCTAGACCCCTATAATGGCGGTGTCTTAGCCAGTGTTGGTGGCGTGGGCGACTATCACTTCCGTGGCTTTAACCGATCTACCCAAATGAAACGGCAACCAGGTTCAACACTCAAACCTTTAAATGTTTATGTTCCAGCCTTAGAACATGGTTTTTCTAAGAATGACCAAGTGCCTGATGAAGTCCGCTCTTACGGAAGTGACAACTACCGCCCTGAAAACTGGAACCACCAGTCGAATGGCGACTTACCGCTCTGGGAAGCCTTGGCCCTAAGTAAAAACACCTCAGCAGTTTGGTTGATGGACCAAGTGGGAGTCAATACAGCCATGAAGAAACTCGATGCTTTCGGAATTCCTTATACAGATAAGGACCTCTCCTTAGCCAGTGCCTTGGGTGGCTTGACGGAAGGGGTTTCACCTTTACAATTAGCCAGTGCCTATACAGCCTTTCCTAATAATGGGAAACGTTCCGAGGCCTACTTTATCCGGAAAATTGTCGGACCGAATGGTGAAGAAGTGGTTAAGGAACAAAGTCCTAAGCAAAACACGGTGATGTCCCAAGGCGTCGCTAAGGAAATGACCAGCATGATGCTAGCGGTTTATGACGGGAACTATACCGGCTCTCAAGCTGAACCAGCGGGTTACCAAGTAGCTGGGAAGACGGGGACTGTTGAATTGACTTTAGATGATCCCAATGCAGCGGGCTATAACGATGAGTGGTTTGTCGCCTATACCCCTGATGTGGTAGTGACCTCCTGGTTCGGTTTTGACCAAACCTCTTCGGAAAATTATATTTCCGCCTACTCTGGAGTCAATTCCCACTATAGTTTCAATACCATCCTCCAAGGAATTCTTGCTAATAGTCCTGGAACTGCTTTTTCCGTGGAATCTGCGGCTAAGCAATATGGTAATCGCTTTGAATATAATAACGGGGAAGAGGCTAGTCAATCACCTCACTCCAATTCAGACAATGAAGACGTAATCAACCGAATTATTGATGGTGGACGGAATCTCTTTGATTATTTCAGAGGTTTACTCTAGGGCTAGCGCTCAGGCCTTATATCTGTCTGGGTAGTAAAATACTTTAAAAACAATCTTATCCATGGTATATTGAAAAAAACACATAAGGGAGAGATCAATTTGGCAAATATTTACGATACCATTAACCAATTAGAACGTGATATTCGCGAATTAGACGCATATGACGCCTTAAGTGAGGCGATGGATAAGCTTCTTAATGATGACGAAGCGCGTGAACTCTATATTAATTTTAGAAACTACCAAACCAATGTCCAAACTAAGATGCAATTAGGCCAAGAGTTAAGTGAAGAGGATGTTAAGAAAGCTGAAGACATGCAAAAAACCTTGGCTAACAATGCAGTCTTAAGTGAGTTAATGCAAAAGGAACAACAACTCAATCAATACGTTGAAGATGTTAACCAAGCGGTTGGCCGTCCTATTCGAGAGATCTATGACCGTGCTAACCAAGCAACCAAACTCAGTTCAGAAGATAAAGATGGCGAATAATTAAGCTTCTAGTCACCTCAAATCCTTGAGGTGGCTATTTTTTATTTTGAAAATATTTTCTGGTGAGCAATTGTCGAATTCCTATCGCCTTGAATTCGCGGATAAATCTTGCGACAAAGCCCGTTAAAATATGATAAACTAGGGAAGTATTAATAAGGGAAGGGTGCGATGACTTGTTACGCTTTGTTCATGCGGCTGACCTGCATCTCGGTCAAACAATGAAAAAAATAAAAAAACAAAACCATAAAGTGTACCAAGCCTTAAAGCAAGCGACTATTGACTCTTACAATCGGTTAATCGATATTGCTATCAATGAAGAGGTAGATTGTGTCTTATTAGCAGGGGACCTCTATGACAGTCCTGAGGGGACCTTGGCAGAACAGTTTGCCCTCGTTAAGGGCTTGGAGCGCTTGGACCAGGCGGGCATCGCCTCTTTTATTTTGTTTGGTAACCATGACTATAAGAGCCAAAAAGAAAAACACCTGGCCTTGCCAGCCTCTACCCGAGTCTTTCCTCGGCAGGTAACTACTTTAGAGTTTACTAGCGCTAGGGGGGACCAGGTGGCTATTACCGGCTTTTCCTACCCCAAACGCTGGTTAAGGGAAGATTATAGCCAATATTTTCCTAAGCGCTATAATCATGTTGATTACCATATTGGTATGTTTCATGGCCAAGAAAGACAGGGGAACAGCCAACAAGACCACTACGCCCCCTTTCAAAAAAGTCACTTACAACAGTTGGCCTATGATTACTGGGCCTTGGGGCATATTCATGCGGCCCAACAATTATCCGGGCAAACACCTATCGTCTATCCCGGCAATATCCAAGGGACCCATTTCAAAGAAACTGGTCCTAAAGGTGGTGTTCTCGTCTCACTTGAACCAGGAAAGGATCCAATCATTGAAAGCATCGAAACGACTGATTGGCAATTTAAAGTCCACCAAGCAATTGCACCTCCAATTCAAGGGGTGAGTGATTTGCAAACACTTTTCCAAAAAGCTTATCAAGACGAAGTGGACCAGGCAAGAGCAGAGGGCTTGCATTATGTCTTACGCCTTCACTATCGCCTGGATGGGTCAGACAGTGACAGCTTGGCTTTCTGGGAGGACTATGCTAAGGACTTATTCGACCAATTACAGTGGCAGTACCAGGACCAGGATGATGTTTTCCTGGCTGATTTGCGCTATGAAGTCAAAGGAGCAAAAACTTTGGACCAGGCCAGTTTATATGAACAGGCCTTGATGGAGACCCTCGACTACTATCAAGATCCAGAGGCCTTTGACCAGGCCTTAAATGAATTATTCGACCATCCACTTTGGCAGCGCCACTTGCAGCCGGCCATCTCACCAAGCCAGTTCCAAGAAGACGTCTTAGCCGCAACTAGAAATAAAATTTTACTCTCTCTCTATCAAAAATAAGCAAGCACGGAGGAATCATAACAAATGAAACTACAAGCAATCGACATCTTTGGCTATGGGAAATTTGTCCACCGCCAATTTCAATTGACGGATGACTTTAATGTTTTCCTAGGTCCAAACGGGTCGGGAAAATCCACTTTGATGAGCTTCGTTCTAAGTATCATGTTCGGTTTTCCCAACCAACGCCGTAAGGGGAGCCGTGATTTCGATACCAATGACCAAGTCCGTTTCGGGGGGCGTCTATATTTTAAGGATACCCAATGGGGCGATTGTGCCATTGAACGCACCCGGGCGAATGGTAAGCAAGTCTTAAAAATGTCTTTTGCAGGCCAAGAGGCCCAAGAAGTCGATCATTTTAAACAACTTTTTGGGGATTTGACCAGGGACACTTATTTAGCCTATTTTGGCTTTACTGAGCCTGATTTAATGCAATTTATCTGGGAATCGGAAGAAGATTTTGCCCGCAGTTTAGTCAACTTAGGTGTGACCGGTAAGCTCTCTCTCAGACAGGAAATCGACCAATTACAAGCGGACGCCGACAGCCTCTACCGGCCCCAAGGACAAAATCCTAAGCTTAATCAAGAAATGGTTGAATTAGAAAGACAAAACCAAGACTTGCTGGCTGCCCGTCAAGAGGAAGACACCTATTTTGACTTGGACCAAGAATTGTCAGAAAAAAAGGCGGCCTTGGCAGAAGTTCAGAGTGCTGAACAAAATGCTCGCCAAAGCTTAATGGACTTAGAAAAGGCTGACCAACAGAGCGCCTCTGATGAAGAGCGGGTGGCATTGGGCTTTGAACTTGCCCAATATGATGGACCACGTTTTTCAGACCAGGATGTTGACCAATGGCAAAACATTGTGAACACCAAAGACCGCTTGGTTGAGGAGTATCAGGAGCTTAACCCTGAAGGCTTTGTGATCATGGATTCTGTAGAAGCAAAGGCAGAGCCCGAAGAAGAACTGAATAGCGGAGGACAATGGATCAGCGACCATCTCGGCATTAGTGATCAAATGCTGGCAGAAGCCCGAGCTTACCGAGAACAAATTCGGCAAAATGAGAACCTCCATGATCAAATTGTCGAGAAACGTTACCAAGAAACTCGTTTACTTTCAGCTTTAGGAGCTGAATCCATCGATGAATTGCCGCGTGATTTCACCGATGAAGAGCGCGAAGAATGGCAAAAGCGCCAAAAAGCTATCGATAGCCGCCGGGTCTTCTACAAAAATACCAAAGCCGGCCTAGAAAACTTGATGGAAGACCGGGAAAGTCTTGGCCAAGAACGGCAAGAGATTTCCAGTAACTATGATGATTTCAAAGCCACTGTTTATAAATATACCCAGTCCTGGATTCGTCCGATTGGGATGACTTTATTAGCTGTTGGTCTAATTTGCTATGCGATTTCGCTCTTCCACACCAGCCCTTTCTGGCGGGGAGCAGGGATGCCAGCTTTAATACTTGGATTAATCTTTGTCTTAATTGCTTGGTTCCAAGAACGCAAAGGTAAACACTATGTTAATGAAGAAGAGAAGGCCTATCAATTAGACTTACGTGACATTGACAGTGAAACGGCTGAAATCCAACGACAAATCGATAATCAAAACCAACAAATCGCAGAACTAGAGGAAGAATCCAAGCAATTCACCGAGGATTTAGAAGCTTTCTTACGAGCTAAGGGTGGGTCTTCTTACATCATGCCCCTGGTTTGGCTACAAACCGACTATGTGAAACAAATTGAAGACCTGGAAGAGGAAATTAACCAACTAATCCATCAAAGTGGAGCAGGCGCTTTTGGTCAAGCCCACCAAGCGGAATGGTCAGATTACCGCCAAGCAAGCAATAATCAGGCCTTGTCACTGGACTCCTTATTCCAACAGTTTGAGGATGACTACCACAATTACCGGGTTTATGCGGCCAATCTTGATTATGAAGACCAAGAACAAAAAGCCAAGCAAGCCCGTCTCAGCCAGTTAGCTGACCATATTGACCAACTTGAAAAAACTGAGGAGAACTTCTTAAAACAATACAACTTAAGTGACCGTGCGGACCTAGAAAAGGCCTTGACTGCCTATGGTCAATTTAAGGACAAAGAAGCTCGCTACCAACTCTTAAACCAATATTTGGATAAAAAGGCTTCGGCTTTAAATGAAGATGAAGCGGAAGTTAGCGAACAAATTAAGGCCACAAAAGACCAAATCAATAGCTATGAAGGCCAAAGACAAGCCCTACTTGCTGATATTGCTCGGCTTGAAAATCAATTGAAGCAAATGAAAAACAGCCAAGCCTTACAAGCCATGGAACAAGACAAGCAAGAACAAGTTGACCAATCCTATGATACCGCAGTCGCTTGGGCTAGCGATACTTTGGCAGCTAAGACGATGGAGGAAGCGACTCTGGGACAAGGCCAAGATACGGTCCAACGAGTTCTTGCCCAAGCCAATCGCTATCTCTTCGATTTAACCAATACTAAATTTGAAAAGATGCGCTACACTGATGACAGTGTCGAAGTCTATCAACCCATTCAAGGCCAATGGATCAGCGTTAACCAACTCTCTCGGGGAGAGAAGGCTCTCTTATTCGTGGCTATGCGGTTTGCCTTTTTAGATGCCCAACTTGGGCACCAAGACCTACCGATTCTGATCGACGAAGGTTTTGCTCATTTAGACCAAGAATACCGGCAAAATATATATCGCTTCTTGAAAGAAAAGAGTCTATCCCGTCAAATTATTGTCTTTACCTTTGACCTAGAAATTACCCAAGGCTTACATTCCGGCCAAGTTCATCACTTAGAAGCATAGAAAGGAAGCCAACTTAATTTATGGATAAGCGCTTAATTTATGAAATCCCTCAAAATGAAAAATTTGATCTCTATATTTTGATAAAAAATGCCAATGTACGTACTGACCGCAATGGACGCGACTTCATTGCCTTTACCTTCCAAGATAAGTCGGGAACTATTGATGGCATGTATTGGAGTGCTATGGAAGATGAAGTGGAGGCCTTTCAAAGTGGTCGGGTAGTCCGGTTAAAGGGGCACCGGGAATTATATAATGGTCAACCTCAAGTGAAGATTTCGGGTTTGCGTCTAGCCCATGATGGTGAACCCAATGACCCTACCTTGTTTATTGCTGACGGACCTATGAAGGTAGAAGATATGAAGGCTGAAATTGAAGCGGGGATCAAAAGCATTATGCACCCTGTGCTCAAGAAAATTGTGGGCAGCATCATGACCGAATACGATGATATTTTCTACCAATATCCAGCTGCCAAACGCCACCACCATGCCTTTGTTGGAGGATTAGCCTTCCACACCGTTTCCATGTTACGCCTGGCTCAAGCGATTGCTAAACTTTACCCTAATGTAGATAAAAGCTTGCTTTATGCCGGGGTTATCCTCCATGATGCCGCTAAGGTGATTGAATTTGTAGATCCTTTAAGTGGAGATTATTCGATTGAGGGGAACCTTATTGGCCATATCTCTTTGATGGGACAAAAAATTTCCCTCACCGCAGAACAGCTAGGCTACCGCCAAGATGAAGAAGCAGTGGTCTTACTCAAACATATGATTCTTGCCCACCACGGGAGGAATGAATTCGGTAGTCCAGTAACACCACGCCTCTTGGAAGCTGAAATCCTTCATCGGGTGGATGACCTGGATGCAAAGATTAATATGATGACCAGTCACTTAAAGGATGTTGAGCCTGGTGAATTTACGCCAAAAATTATGGGCTTAGAAGGACGTTCTTTCTACCATCCGAGTGATGACTATTACCAAAATATTTAATGAGAATTGAAAAAGGGGATCGGGACCATTGTTCCGATCCCCTTTTTAATATATGGACTGTCTAATCAAAACGAGCTCCAGACACATGACGAACGTCCGCTTCAGAAAATGACGACAAATTCCCTTTGAGAATCCTTACGCCATTCCCTTCCAGTTGCTATAGCTGTAGGAAGCAAAGCGACGTACAGATATAGTATGTGTAGCTCTATCGATCTTTGGCGCACCCGTCGTACTTTTTTTTAACCTGCTCCAGGCGCAGAGCAAGCGTCCACTTCAGAAAATTCCAACGCACAGTTTGCTGTGCTTTTGCAATTTTCTTCCAGTGGTCTTGCTCTTTGGTGCGCCTGTCGCACTCTTTTTGTTGAGAATTTATTAAGCTTTGACTTCTTGGGCTTTAATTTATCTGGGCATGGTAAAGTAAGTTTAAGCTATTTTTCAGTCAAGGAGCTATGGAATGAACTTATTATTTGCCGTTGATGACCACTATGTGGAGCCTATGTTAACCACGCTTTACTCTATCTATAAAAACACAGCCAAGCATGACTATCAAGTCTATATCTTACAGAAGCAGCCCCTGGCGGCCCACGACAAAATCGATCGCTTTTTACAAGCTATGGGCATGACCTACCACCCGGTGCTTATTGATCCAGATATTTTTCAAGATGCACCGGTTTCTAAACGTTATCCAGAGACCATCTATTATCGCTTGCTAGCCCACTATTTCTTACCCGACCAGCTAGAAAAGATTCTCTATTTGGATGCGGATATTCTTTGCATCAATGACTTAGTGCCCTTATACGAGACCGACCTAGGCGATCATTTATATGGTGCGGCCAGCCACGCTAAACTAACTAAGATTACTGACCAGATTAATAAATTGCGCTTAGGGAATAGCCAGGCTGACCACTATTATAATTCTGGAGTTTTATTAATGAATCTTAAGGTTATCCGACAAAAGGTGAAGGCAGAGGATATTTTTGAGTTTATAAAGGAAAACCGCTATCAACTAATTCTACCTGACCAGGATGTCCTCAATGCCTTATACAGTCAGTATATTTTTGACTTACCCGACCATTTCTATAACTATGATGTCCGTTATAGCAAACTTTATGAATTGATTAGTGAAGGGGAGTGGCCTCCCGATTGGGTGGTTAACCACAGCGTTCTCTTACATTTTTGTGGGAAGAAAAAACCTTGGCAAAGTAGGCACTTAGATAACTTTGGCCTGCTTTATGCCCACTATGACCATAAACGGAAATTATTTACCCATTCCAAATAAAGTAAAAAGAGCATGCTCCGAGGAGATCCCTCGGAGCATGCTCTTTTACTGATAGACTATTTTTTATCAGATTCTGACTGACTTTGGCTATTATCTTGTTCTTTTTGACCTTGTTTTTGGTCGTCTTTATTTTCTTCTTTTTTGTCTTGGTCTTTTGATTCTTCTTTGGAATTTTTATCTGCCTTCTTGTCCTCTTCTTTAGGTTTGAATTGGTCGAGTGCAGATTTTAGGTCGGAGTCCTTAATGTCAATATTGTATTTCTTCAAGAGATCACTGGTGACTTGGAGGAGGGTGGAAGGATCTTGCATTTTCTTATTCTTCACTTGTTCAGCTAGCTTATCTTTTTCATCTTCAAAGCTACCTTTTTGACCCTTTTTATCTAATTTAATGACGTGGTAACCGTATTGAGATTTAACCGGTTCCTTGGTGTATTCGCCTTCGTTTAGTTTGAAGGCGGCATCTTCAAATTCTTTGACCATTTGGCCTTTTTCAACTTGGCCTAAAGATCCCCCTTTTTCTTTGCTGCCTGGGTCTTTACTGTGTTCTTTAGCTAAAGCACTAAAGTCGCCACCTTGGTCTAATTGTTTGATGATATCCTTGGCTTCGTTTTCATCTTCTACTAAGATATGCGAAATTTCCGCAGCAGGTTCATAGTCTTCGTAGGCTTTTTTTAATTCTTCGTCAGAAACTGGGATATTTTTCTTGAGGGCCTCTTGGGTGAGGGTGTATTGGATTAGTGATTCTTTGTAGGCTTCTTCAGAAGGCACGCCGGAACTTTTGAGGACATTTTGGAATTTGTCATTGTCACCAACTTGGGCCTTGGTTGCTGCAATTTGTTGGTCAGTTTCTTGTTCAATTTCCTTATAGCGATCCTTGCCGACTTCTTGTTTAGAGATTTCAGAAAGGATGAGTTGGCGAAGGGTTTGATCGCCGGCAACTTTCTTCATTTGGTCATTCAGTTGACCTTGGGTAATTTTAATATCATCACCGGTCGCCACAGCGCTATCATTGCTTTGACTTTGGCAAGCCGCCAGGGTGAAGGCACATAGACTGGATACTAGGCCTAGGGTGAATTTTTTCTTAAATTTCATAAATCAAACTCCTAATCATTTCATTCAATATACTCTAAAAATATAGCACAGCTCTTATTCTAACTCAATCCTAATGAAAAGAAGTCTAAGAACCTTCAAAGATTCTTAAACTTCTTTTCTCTTACTATCTTAGGACTATTC
The DNA here is from genome assembly GCF_001543175.1 of Aerococcus urinae. NCBI lineage: Bacteria > Bacillati > Bacillota > Bacilli > Lactobacillales > Aerococcaceae > Aerococcus > Aerococcus urinae. The sequence continues at coordinate 1,391,376 of NZ_CP014161.1, read as the reverse complement.
GTCGTCCTTATCGGCCCTTTCATCACTATCTGCTGACCCATTTAAGAGGGCAGAATTATCCACATCGGCCTGTAATTGGGCGACTTGCTCTTGGATACGGTTCATTTGGGGCACGGCTGTGCGTTGGAAGTCGCGGATAGCCAGTTGGATGTCGTCCCGGGCTGAGCCTAGGGTTTGCATGCCTTGGTTGGCTAAATCGCTAATGGCCACTTGGGTTTCTGCTAGAGAGCCAGTCAGGTCGGTGGCTGCTCCTGATAAACGTTTAGAATAATCTTTTAGAATGCGGCGGTTGGTTTCGCCGGAATGGGGCGTTTTTAAGAGGGCATAAGAACCCGCAAGCAGGGCGCCCAAGCCCAAACCTTTTAAAAATGCTTTTAACATCGACTACACCTCAATATTTTCGTTAATGGTTTTAGCAATTTTGGCTAAGTCTTCATCACTATAATTGTCACCGTTATTGGTAAATTTGACAGCAAAACCTTCCTCTTTTTGGTAGCGAGGAATGATGTGAATGTGAGAGTGGAAGACCGATTGATAGGCAATTTCACCGTTGTTATTTAAGATGTTAATCCCTTGAACGTCTGGGTAGGCCTTCTTAATGGCTTCGACAATAATAGGAATCCGTCTAAAAATAGCGCCAGCATCTTTGACATCGTAGTCAAAAATATCTTTTAAATGTTTTTTGGGAACGAGTAGGGTGTGCCCCTTGGTAACTTGAGAATTATCTAAGAAAGCAGTGACTACTTCGTCTTCGTAGACTAGATTAGTGGGGATTTCCCGGTTTGCAATTTTACAGAAAATGCAATCTTCCATGATATATCGTCCTCTCTAATTGACTTATTCATTTAGCTTAAGTTTATCACAAGCCTGGGTAAGTCACAATTTTTCTACGGGGATTTTTTCGGCCGTCCCTGATCGAAAAAATTCTGGATATTTGCTAAACTAGGTGTAAAATGAGGTCTTAAGATTAGATTATCAATAGCAAAGGAATTGAAAAATGACACTATCTGTAGAACATTTAAGTGGGGGTTATAGTAATTATACGGTCCTCCACGATTTAAATTTTTCCGTTCATGCTGGTGAAATTGTCGGCTTGATTGGCTTGAATGGGGCTGGAAAATCGACCACTATTAAGCATATTTTAGGTCTGCTCAAGCCGAGTGCGGGGGAAATATTGGTGAATGGCCATTCACTGGCTGAGGATAGCCAGGCCTACCGCCAAGCCCTTAGCTATATCCCCGAACAACCCATCCTCTATCCAGAGCTCACTTTGCGCGAGCATATCCAAATCATCGCCTTGGCCTACCATATTGACCCTGACCAAGCCATGGCTAATGCCAAACCGCTCTTAGAACGTTTCCGTTTGACCGAACGCTTGGATTGGTTACCCATCCATTTTTCTAAGGGCATGAAGCAAAAGGTCATGATTGTCTGTGCCATGCTGGTGGATACCATGTTGTACATTATTGATGAACCCTTTGTCGGCTTAGATCCACTAGGAATCGATGACTTTACCCAATTATTACTGAAGAAACGCCAAGCCGGGGCAGCGATTTTAATGTCAACCCATATCCTGTCCAGCGCTGAACACTACTGTGACCGCTTTATCTTCCTTCATGAGGGGCAAATTAAGGCCCAAGGGACCTTGCATGAGATCCGTCAGCGCTTCAATAAGGCAGATGCTAGCTTGGATGAACTCTATGTTGACTTAGTAAGAGGGCAGAGCCATGACCTTTAAAGAGCTCTATCCCAAACGCCGTCAAAGTCAGCAAAAACGAATATTCCGTCATTTTAAATATATTTTCAATGACCACTTTATCCTAGCTTTGGCCTTTATTTTAGCGGCCTTGGCCTTTCAATATAGTCAGTGGCTAAAGACTTTGACCAGTTTTAACCCGCTTTACCAATGGGGCTGGCTAGTCATTGCTACGGCCTTAGTTATGGGAATAGGCCACTTAGCTAGCTTCCTTCAAAAGGCGGACACGGTTTTTTTACTCGCACGGGAAGCGGACTTTAAGGATTACTTTAGCCAAGCCTTAATCTATAGTTTACTGCTGCCGACTGGGATCTATGCCTTATTTGTGGGCTTATCTTATCCCTTCTTATTCATTCATCAAGGCTTGTCAGCGAGCCAGGTACTTGCCATCTTTGTGATAATGGTCGGTTTAAAGGCTCTCCAGTTACGTTCAGTTTTAGAAAATTTTCATTTTTACAAACCTAGCCAAAGACGACTCTTGATGGTTTTGACTGCAGCTTATAGCTTTTGTCAGTTGTATTTTGCCGTGCGTGGAAAAATCTTTTTGGCCCTGGCTTTTGTTTTTGTGATGATCGTCATCTATTATCTGACCAGTAAAAACTGGCAGGGTGAAAAGCAATGGGATTGGTTAAAGATTACAAGTGAGGAAAGCCAACGCCAAGAAAGGGTTAACCAGGTTTTGAGCTTGTTTGTTGATGTTCCTACGGGTCAAAAGGCGGTTAAGCGGCGGAAATACTTAGATCCAATGCTTATGACCAGTAAGAACAATCCCTATTATTTTCTCTACCAAAGGGCCTTTTGCCGGAGTCAAGATTATTTTAATTTATGGCTCAGACTCACTGTCCTAGCGACTCTCTTGCTTTATTTCTTACCTAGTCACCTGCTGACCTACTGTTTAGGCCTTTTAATGCTTTATGCCAGTCATTTTCAAATTTTACCGCTCTACCGTCGCTATTATAAGCACCCCTTAATGAAAATCTACCCCCTAGACCAGGGTCAAGCTTTACCTGCTTTTCGTCGCTTTTTATACCTGCCGCTAGGTTTGCAGACGGGCTTACTTGCTATCAGTTTATTAATTAGCAAATCTTGGCAGGACAGTGTGATTTTCTTGATTTTAGCGGGGTTAGTGATTATCCTTTTCACCCAGGTCTATTTACCCCGTCGTTTACGAGGAAAAAATCGTCTCTTGGAAAAATTACATAGATAATTATTGACGATCCTCTAATTTCTGACTAAAATAAGAGATACTGTTTAAATATAATCGGGAGAAAGGGAGGAGAAGTTATGGAGTTCCAATTCGATAAAGAATGGACCTTGCACCCTATAGGTGGCGATACTGGCCAAGCTTTTATGGGAACACATAATCAAGAGCGGATATTTCTGAAGCGAAATTCTTCTCCTTTTTTAGCTGCCTTGTCCATGGAGGGGATTACCCCCCGCTTGATCTGGACCAAAAGAACTGCTAGCGGTGACGTCTACTCCGCCCAAGAATGGCTTTATGGACACACCCTGTCAGCCCAAGAAATCCAGCAAGGCATCGTGACTAAGTTAATGTCACGCTACCACCACTCTGACAATCTCTATAATATGTTGGTGAAGATTGGTGGGAAAACCTATAAACCAGAAGATTTCTTACACGAATTTGAAAACAATCTAAGTGAGGATTTGGACTCCTTAACCTATATTAATAGTGTGAAGGATTACCTTTATGACACCCTGTCTTTTGTGCAAAACGCTCGGCGCACTGTCTGCCATAGCGACCTCAACCGCCGTAATTTTATTTTGTCAGAAGATCATCGCTTATACTTGGTAGACTGGGAGAAGGTCTGCATTGCTGATCCCATTTTTGATATTACCCAGCTCTTAGTCCAATATATTCCCTTGGAAGATTGGGACCACTGGTTTGACCTGTATAACTTACATGTTAGCGAAGAGACTTATTTAAGAATTGAATGGTATTCTTTAATGAACTTGCTCTTTTTAATTAAGGCAGACTATCAAAAAAAACGCATCTATCATATAAATGAAAGCATTTTATTGCTCAGACATATCTATGAAAACCGCTATTTTAAAAGCAGTAACCAAGAAAAAACCATCACTTCCTGGTCTATTGACTAGACAATGATGAGCATCGGATTTGAAAAGTATTTGTCAATTAAAAAAGGTTGTGGCAAGGGTCACAACCTTTTTCTAAGTTAGGAAACAACACTAAGGAGGAAGACTATGCGTGTACGTCACAAACCCTGGGCAAAAGACCTGATCGCCCAACACCCTGAATGGGTCATTACTGACCCCTACGACCAAAAAGGCCACTGGCATGAAATATTTGCCAATGACCATCCTATCCATGTGGAAGTGGGTACCGGGAAGGGCCAATTTCTGATTGAAATGGCTAAGACCTATCCTGAAATTAATTTTATCGGCATCGAAATGATTTCTGATGTCCTAGTTATGGCTCTACAGAAAGCCATGGAAACTGAATTAAGCAACCTGCGTTTCATTCGCGGAGATGGTAACCATGTCAGCGACATGTTTGCCCATGATGAAGTTAGTGAAATTTACTTAAACTTTTCCGATCCTTGGCCCAAAAAGCGCCATGCTAAACGCCGCTTGACCCATGAAAACTTTCTCAAGCAATACCAAGACATCTTAAAAGCAGAGGGTCGCTTAATTTTCAAGACGGATAACCAAGGGCTCTTTGAGTATTCCTTAACCTCGCTCTCCCATTATGGAATGGTCTTAGATGATGTATCCTTGGACCTCCATAATAGTGGGGTGACAGATAATATCATGACCGAGTATGAGGCTAAGTTCTCTCAAAAAGGGCAGCGTATTTACCGTTTAATCGCTCATTTTAAGAATTGAGTGATAAAAGCAAAATCCTATTGATAAAAAAACCAAGCGGGCAGTCTCTTCATTTTGAGCACTTCCGGCTTGGTTTTTCTTAAGCATGATGAATTAGTCAATGGCAAAAATATCAACAATATTGCCTGTGATTGCGTCGGCATAGAATTCATATTGAACGACCTTATTATTTTCTAGACGGGAGATACCACCGTAGTAGAGTGTTTGCTCTTGGCCAAAACGATTAACATGGACCGGTTGGAGTTCAATCCAAGAGCCCTCAATGTCGCCGTCTTTTTGAAAGTGGTCCTTGACGGCCTCTAAAACTTCCATGCCGTCTTTAGCCTTATGGGCTTGGACTTGGTCATAAAGCAAAGCCGCAGCAACGCCGCCAATGACCAAGCCACAGGCAAAGAGGCTGCCTGCCAGGGCATAGCTTTGCTTTTGATCGTTAGGAAAAACGCTATTCTTCAACTGATTAATTAGGGCTTTTTTTACCATAGTGAATGTCAATCTCCTTTGTTTATTGGATAAAACGCAATATTTGCTTTAATTATAACACGCTTAAGCTTTTCTTGCAGGGAGCTAGGGAGAGGGGATATTTTGGAATTAGGCATGAATTGCCTTTTTAACGGTTTCAGTTTATAATTTACACGATACTTTGTAAAGATTTAATGACTTGCTCACAGATTTCAGTAAGGCAAGCAATATAAAGGAGAAGTTAATTATGTGGCTTAGTTTCTACAATCCTCGAGGAGTAGGCGATGTGTTGATGCTGACGTCAGCAGATCTTCCTCGTGAACTAATAGAAACTGAAACGTTGTCTGATGTGACACGTATTTATAACAAGGAAAGTAAAGAAACCATTGGTTATAATATCAATAATATTTCAACTTATATGGAAATAAAGGGAACAGGACACGTTCTCTTAGAAGATGCTCAAATTGAACAAATTAACCAATTATTTTATGAACAAGGTTTTGAAACCATCAAAATCTCAAACGAACCCCGGATTGTGGTAGGAAAGGTACTAGAGTGTGTTGACCATGAAAATTCTGACCACTTGCATGTCACCCAAACCCAAGTAGGTCCGGCGGGCGTTCAACAAATTGTTTGTGGGGCAAGTAATATTGACCAAGGGCAGACCGTAGTCGTTGCCCTGAGTGGGGCAGTCATGCCCAATGGACAGATTATCTGGCCGGGCGAATTGCGCGGGGTGAAAAGTAATGGGATGATTTGTTCCGCCTATGAATTAGGTTTAGACCCTGACCATGAACGTCAAGGCATTTTAGTGCTTGACGATGAATTGACCCCAGGAACGCCTTTTGAATCCATCAAAGACCAAGTGGATTAAAGGAGTCATTGACAGCTTCACTGAAATATTTTACCAAGAAAGGAATGAGAGGATATGGCCTTTGTCCCTTTTTATCGTAAAGAGAATACGCAGCGGATTAAGCCTAAGCACTCTGTCCTTGATTTCCCTAACTATCTAAGCCGTGACTATAGCAATTACCAGGAAAATAATGACCAGCGCATAGGCAAAGAAGCTCCGGTCAGCTTCCATATTGACGATGATCAGATGGTAATTAATAGCTCACCTTATCAAGCTAACCGAGCCTCTGTTCGTCCTGATCGTTCAGAGGCTATGCGGCGTCGCAAAGAAATTAATGATCAGCGGCAAAATAGTCCTTACCAATACAAACAAAACTCCATACGTGAGGATAAAAGAGAAAAGCAGGCCCGCTTACGGCGTGAAATTAAAGAATTTCAAATGTACCAGAGTAAAAAGCCCTTTAAACCGACTGAGCTGCCCTCAACCTGGTTGAATAGCCAGTCCAGCACCCCTGTTCAAGACAAAGGGACAAAAACGGAACTGCCTCCTCGAAGTCCAAGGAAGAAAACGGCGCCGCCAAGGACTAGTGAAAAGCAAGAGTTGGCTTCTACAAATCAGCCTAACTCGAACAAAAGCAAAGCAAGACCCAAGAAGCATTTAAACCGGGGTTTACAGTCAATTATGGCTGAGGAAAGGCCCCTCAAAGGGAATTCTTTTCTAGGACAAGATGATGGCCTAGCTAAGGACCAACCCCCTTTCAAAAAGCATCAAGATGGAAACGGAGACAAATAAGACATGGATAAAGAATTGACCTATCATTTTACCGGAATCAAAGGCACAGGCATGAGTGCTCTCGCACGCGTTCTTAAAGGAGCTGGCTACCAGGTCCAGGGTTCTGATGTCACTGATCATTTCTTTACTGAGGAAGGTTTGAAGGAAGCGGGCATTACCGTTTTACCTTTTGATCCTGACAATATCCATGAAGGCATGACGGTGATTTGTGGGAACGCCTTTAAGGATGACCACCCTGAAGTTGTCCGGGCCAAGGAATTAGGCCTGACCGTTACTCGCTATCATTATTTCTTAGGCGAACTCATTAAGAAATATACCAGTGTTGCTATCACCGGTTCCCACGGAAAAACTTCAACCACCGGTCTGATGGCCCATGTCCTGGGCAGTTTAAAGACCACCTCCTATCTGATTGGAGACGGAACCGGTAAAGGGGTGGAAGACGGCGAATACTTTGTCTTAGAAGCTGACGAATACCGGGAACATTTCTTAGCCTATGAACCTGATTATGCCATCTTTACCAACATCGACTTCGACCATCCCGATTTTTACCATAATATTGAAGAAGTCTTTGCTGCTAACCGAAAATTTGCCCACCAAGTTAAGAATAAAGTGATTGCCTATGGAAACGATCCTTACTTACAAAAATTGAAGGATGAGGTTGACGTTTGGTATTACGGCATTGACAATGATGATTTTGATATTGTCGCCAAGGATATTGTTCGCAACACCAAGGGTTCTCACTTTGATGTCTGGGTCCAAGGTAAGCATTATGGCAACTTTTCTATCCATACCTTTGGTCAACACAGCATCTTGAATAGCCTGGCAGTGATTGGTTTCTGTTATTTAGAAGGTTTTGATCCAGAGGATGTCCAAGAAGCCTTGACCAGCTTTAAGGGCGTGAAACGTCGCTTTAATGAACGTTTTGTTGAGGATATGGTGATTGTTGATGACTATGCCCATCATCCTTCAGAAATCAAAGCGACCATTGATGCCGCCCGCCAACAATATCCAGATAAAGCCGTGATTAGTGTCTTCCAACCTCATACCTATTCGCGGACCCTGGCTTTACTGGACCAATTTGCTGAGGCGCTAGACAAGTCCGATGCGGCTTATGTCTGTGATATTTTTGCTTCAGCACGGGAGACCGATCACCACCAAGTATCCAGCCAAGATGTTCTGGATCGTTTAACGGTTCCGCATGCGGCGCTTGATTTGGAGGATATGACCTCATTACTCGCCTATAAAGATGCGGTTATTCTCTTTATGGGGGCTGGTGATGTTCCTAAATATGCCAAGGCCTATGAAGCCGCCTTGTTAGAAAATGGGCACACAGATAAGGAGTTGTCAGATGATGACCATTAAGAAGGCAGTAATCCCGGCAGCAGGTTTGGGGACACGTTTTCTCCCCATTACCAAAGCTACGGCTAAAGAAATGCTTCCTTTGATGGATAAGCCGGTCATCCAATTTATTGTTGAAGAAGTGCTGGCCAGTGGAATTGAGGAAATTCTCATTGTTACTGGGCGCAACAAGCGCTCTATCGAAGACCATTTCGACTCTAATTACGAATTAGAGCAAAACCTTGCAGAAAAGGGTAAGGAAGGCTTATTGGAAATGGTACAATCCAGCACCTTGCATAATATTCAGTTCAAACGTCAACACTATCCTAAGGGGCTTGGTGACGCCATCCTACAAGCCAAGTCCTTTGTAGGCAATGAACCCTTTCTCTTAACCCTGGGGGATAATATTATGGTTTCTGATAAGCCCGCTTCTAAGCAGGTTATGGAAATTGCCGACCACTACCAAGCAACAGCGATTTTAACCCAAGCAGTCTCCAACCAGGAAGCTAAGCATTATGGGATTGTTGATGAAGCCAGTTCTCGGTCGGAGGATGTCTATGATATAAGCGGTCTAGTGGAGAAACCCACACAACCCAATTATGATCCCGCTATGGCCATTTGTGGACGTTATGTTTTAACCCCTGATATTTTTTCAGCGATTGAAGCGGTTGGCGTTAACCCTCAATCGGGAGAAATTGAACTCACCGACGCTTTAAATTTACTGGCTAAGGACCAAGCAGTCTTATCCACCCACTTCCATGGTCAATGGTATGAAGTGGGAGAACCTTTAGGACTTATCGAGGCTAGCATCCAGTATGCCTTACACCATGAAGAAACCAGCCAAGGCCTCAATGATTATTTAAAGCAAGAAATTATCCCTCGCTTAAAAGCGGAAAAATAAAGTCACCTAGTCTCCTTCAACTAGCTGAGGGAGACTTTTTCAATGGAGGAGAGCAGATTTTTGATTATTAAAGAAGCGATCTTACATATCTATGATCAAAACATTAACCAGGGAGTCATGTCTGAACTTCCCTTAGCCGTTGACAGTAATCATTTATTTAAATACATGCATGCCTTAATCGATAAGGTCTGGGTCACGGATAAGAAGAAGCGGGGGATCTTTCCAGCAGACAATGAAAAATACCAGCAATTTCAAGCGGCCTCAGCAGACTTTATTCCTAATAGCCAAGAATTGGCTAGTCAATGGTTTCAATTTATCCAATTAAACCCTGATATTCCTGCGGCTGACTTACTCTGGCTCCGTTTTTCTGATGACCAAGGTGAGGATTACCTGGCGGCCTTTAAGCTCAACCACAATGAGTCCTATACCCATAACCTGGTCTATAATGATGACAATGTTCAAAATGATCTCATTATTCATAAAAACATCCTGCCTTCTGCTAAACAGGCCATTGATGAAGGTATTGTGGTTAATTTAGCCAGTGGTCAGTATGACTTGGTAGAAAAGAAGCATGAAATTGAAAGCTTAGGGGAAAAGGCCAATTATTTTAGCGAATTGTACCTCAAGGTGCCGACTAAGCCTAGTGCCAAGGAAAGTATTCAAGCTATCAAGAAAGCCGTTGAAAAGACGGCTCACAGTTATGATGAACCGGTCTACCAATCCCTAGCCAAGGCTAAAGATATTCTCTACCATGAAATGAGTGGAGAGGAAGGTTTTTCTAATGAGCGGATTGCTGACTATCTCTACGAAGATAACCTGGCCAAGAAGCAATCCTATTTGGAAGAAACCCAGACTTTCCCTTTTGACAATGAAATGATGCAGGAAGTTGAAAGCATTCCTACAAAACTCCAAAGGCAAAAATTGAAACTGGATAATGGCATTGAAATCACCATCCCCCTCGACTTGTTCTACGATCCCGACGTCATTGAACTAAGCAATAACCCCGATGGGACCATCAGCGTAACCATCAAAAACATCGAATCCATAAAAAACATGTTTTAAGGTTGAGAGTGCGACAGTCACGCTAAAGGACGAAACCACTGGAGGAAACTGGTATAAGCTCAGCTGTGCTGAGTGTTACAAGTTTTCGAAGTGGACGTTCGTCCTGTGACTGGAACAGGTTTGGAATAGAGTGCGACAAAAGGCATAAGAGCCCTGAACCACTGGAGCTAAAGGGCGAAAGAATTCTTAAGAAGAATTCGTCGGCCTTTAGTGAAGTGGATGCTTGCCTTGCACCCAGAACACGTTTGGAATAGAGTGCGCGCTGACAAAATAAAGCTAAGGCTATCCCAGCACGAAAAAACTTAGTATACTATAAGAGAAAGCAGACTTTTGACTGCTCCTATGACTCAAATAGAGTGGGCAGTTTAACCATTGACCTGGATATGTGAAAGGATGACCCAAATTAGATGGATTATGAAGAATTTGAAAAAGATTTACCGGTCTTAGAGCGGGGCAAGTGGACCCTGGGATTAGACCATATTCGCGACCTCATGGCAGTCTTTGATAATCCCCAAGACAAATTGCCTACTGTCCATATCGCTGGCACCAATGGCAAGGGCTCAACCGCCTCAATGATAGCTAGAACCCTCCAATTAGCTGGTTATAAGGTGGGCTTGTATACCTCACCATCCTTAGTGAGTTTTAATGAGCGTATTCGGATTAACGGGGAGAATATCGCTGATGAAAAGCTGCGAGCCATGAAAGACTACATGAAGGAAAAACTTGCCGGCACTAAGATTCAATGCAGCGAGTTTGAGTTATTTACCGCCATGGCTTGGTTGATCTTTTTCCATGAAGACTGCGATATTATTGTTCTAGAAGTGGGCTTAGGTGGTCGTCTGGATGCCACCAACCTGGTAAAGAGTCCCTTAGTCAGTGTGATTACTAAGATTGCCTTAGACCATGAAAATATCCTGGGCCATACCATTTCTGAAATTGCCAAGGAAAAGGCGGGAATTATTAAGTACTACACTCCGGTGGTGGTTTATCCCTATCCTAAAGAGGCGATTGAAGTACTAAGTGCCAGCGCTGAACGTCAAGGAGCGCCCTTAAAGACCATCGATACAGCAAGTATTGAAAATATCTACTTGGAAAACCGCCAACAGGGCTTTAACTATAAGGGAGAAGACTACCAGCTTAATTTATTAGGTAAACACCAAGTGCTTAATGCTTGCTTAGCGATTGAAGCTTTAGCTGAAATCAAACGAGCTGGTTTTAATGTAGAGCTCAAGCAGATAAAAGAAGGCTTACAGACAGTTTCTTGGCCAGGACGCTTTGAATGGGTCCACCAAGATCCAGAAATTATTATTGATGGCAGTCATAATTTAGATGGGGTCCGGGCCATGCGCCATGCCGTTGAGGATTATTTCCCTAATATTCCCCGCCTAGGCATTACCGGCATGCTAAAGGATAAGGATGTTTACCGGATGTTAGGAGAGGTCGTTCACTTATTTGATGAAATTGTCACCATTACCCCTGATTCAGACCGGGCCATGACAGCCAGTGAACTCACTAAGGCCACCCATATGGTTACAGGCCTGCAAAAGGTCAACACCTATACCGCTCAGAATAATGAAGACGCTATGGCCTATGCTAGACGATGGGCTGACCAGCAAGAGGGGGACTGTCTCATCTGTGTTTTTGGCAGTCTCTATCTGGTTGGAGAATTAAGAGAGCTGGTCTTTGAATCCTTTGAAGCCAACCAATAAAAAAGCCGAATGGATCAGTGATCCTTTACACTGATTCATCCGGTTTTTATTTTTATGCAAGATCTTTTACTTTTTTAACTCATATTCCACTCGATTAATTCATAGAAACCATCATGATAGGAAACATGGGCATAGTGACCGTAGTCTAAGACATCGGCTAAGTCAAAATCAGCCAAGACCTCGTGGAGAAAGGCAGAGATCGGGGTATGGTGGGAGATGATGGCGACATTGATTTCGGGTTTCATATGGTCTAGGCGGTATTCTAAAGCCTCATCATGAACCTGCATCATCCCACTTTCTAGGCGATTCCAAAAGGTCATAAAATCTTCAGCTAAGCCTTTAGGATCACGGTGGCTAATGCCATCAATAACATTAGGCACAAATTGTGATTGAGGGATGCCTTCTTCTCGCATGTGGTGGACCATTTCCTGCAAGCTTTCGGGCCAGGCTACTTCGATGGGCTGCCCTTCCATACCGCCGTAATAAATCTCACGAAATTCTTTTAAGGGAGTGGCTATCAGGCCTTGAGGCTGACTCGATAAGAGGATTTGCGCACTCGTTTGACTCCTTGGCATATCACTGGAGTAGGCTAAATCCAAAGGAATATTTTTAAAGTGGTCAGCTAAATCGGCCATTTGTGCTCGACCTACCCGGGTTAGGGGGGTATCGGTCCAGCCTTGTACTTTTTCTTGACCGGCCAGCTTGTTCTGGTTGGCTTCGGTCTCTCCATGGCGGATAAAGTAATAATGTATGGCTTGCATCAGATCACCTCCTCTTTTTTATCTTTTATTTATTTTAGCATATATTTTTACTAAAGGTGAGCCATTGCCTGAAAGAAATTCCCAAAGATAAATAAAGTTGCTCATCAACATAAAGCGTGATACAATGACATAAGTATGAAGACGACTCAGAAGTAGTAACTTGGGCGGAATACTTAGCGAGGATGTGCTTGGTGAAAACATCTTATTCCTAACAGTGAACTCGTCTGATGATTCACACGCAACTTGTTTGCCGTCTCACCTGCGTTATGGGTAAGAAGAGAGCCAACGTAGGTGGTACCACGATCATTCGTCCTATTTATGCAAGATAACTTGTGTAAGGGGCTTTTTTTTTAGGTAAATATTTCATGTTGAAACGGAAGGGGATTACATAATGGCTTATAACCACAAGACAATCGAGAAAAAATGGCAAAAATACTGGAAAGATAATAAAAGCTTTAAAACCTTAGAGGACAAGTCCTTGCCTAAGTTTTATGCATTGGATATGTTCCCTTATCCTTCTGGTCAAGGGCTCCATGTCGGGCACCCAGAAGGTTATACGGCAACCGATATTGTTTCAAGAATGAAGCGGGCCCAAGGTTATAATGTCCTCCATCCTATGGGGTGGGACGCTTTTGGCTTACCAGCTGAACAATATGCCCTCGATACCGGTAATGACCCTGCCGAATTTACCCAAGCTAATATTGGGGTCTTCAAGAAACAAATTGAATCCCTAGGTTTTTCCTATGACTGGGACCGTGAAATTGACACCACTGACCCTGAATATTACAAGTGGACCCAATGGATCTTCACCAAACTCTTTGAAAAGGGGCTAGCCTATGAAGATGAAATCATGGTTAACTGGTGTGAAGCCTTGGGGACGGTTCTGGCTAATGAAGAAGTGATTGACGGCTTGTCTGAACGGGGTAACCATCCAGTAGTACGTCGTCCGATGAAGCAATGGGTATTGAAGATTACCGCCTATGCCGATCGGCTTTTAGATGGTTTAGATGACTTGGATTGGCCAGAGAGCATCAAGGAAATGCAAAGAAACTGGATTGGTCGCTCTGAAGGGGCCGACGTTACCTTTAAAGTGGCGGATTCTGACAAGGAATTTGAAGTCTTCACCACGCGTCCGGATACCCTCTACGGGGCCACTTACTGTGCTTTAGCCCCAGAACATCCATTAATCAAGCAAATTGTGAGCGAAGACCAAAAACAAGCGGTGGCTGACTATGTTGAAGCAGCCAGCCATAAGTCTGACTTAGAACGTACTGATCTCGCTAAGGAGAAGACTGGGGTATTTACTGGGGCCTATGCGGTTAACCCACTCAACGGGGACAAGCTCCCTATTTGGGTGGCTGACTATGTCTTGGTTTCTTATGGGAGTGGTGCGGTGATGGCTGTTCCTGCCCATGACCAAAGGGACTACGAATTTGCTAAGCAATTTGACCTTCCAATAAAAGCTGTCATCGAAGGTGGCGACCTGGAAAAAGAAGCTTACACTGGCGATGGGGTCCACATTCATTCAGAAGAATTGGATGGTTTAGGCAAGGATGAAGCCATTCAAAAAGCCATTGAAATCTTAGAAGACAAGGGCGCTGGCCAAGCTAAGACCTCTTACCGCCTCCGTGACTGGGTCTTCTCACGTCAACGCTACTGGGGTGAACCGATTCCTGTTATCCATTGGGAAGATGGGACCACCACAGCAGTTCCTGAAGCAGACTTACCGGTCTTGTTACCAGAAGGCAAAGATATTAAACCATCAGGTACTGGTGAATCCCCACTCGCCAACTTTGAAGACTGGCTTAACGTTTATGATGAAGAAACTGGCCTCCACGGCAAGCGCGAAACCAACACCATGCCACAATGGGCCGGGTCCAGCTGGTATTATATTCGCTTCTGTGATCCTAAGAATAAGGAAGCTCTTATTAGTCAAGAAGCAGCCGACTATTGGATGAATGTTGACCTTTATATTGGTGGAGCAGAACACGCCGTGCTTCACCTCCTCTATGCGCGTTTCTGGAACATGTTCCTCTATGACTTAGGGGCAGTGCCTACCGAAGAACCCTTCCAAAAACTCTTTAACCAAGGCATGATCCTCGGTGAAGGACATGAAAAAATGTCTAAATCAAAGGGGAACGTGGTCAACCCTGATGACATTGTTGAACGTTATGGTGCCGACACCTTACGTTTGTATGAGATGTTTATGGGACCTCTGGACGCCTCCATTGCTTGGAGTGAAGATGGTTTAGCGGGGGCTCGTCGCTTCCTGGAAAGAGTCTGGCGTTTATTTATCGATAGTGACGACCAATTACGGGACCGAATTACTACCATTGATACGGGTGAATTAGACAAGGTTTACAATCAAACCGTCAAGAAAGTCACTGAAGACCTGGAAAAATTACACTTCAATACGGCCATTTCGCAAATGATGGTCTTTGTTAATGAAGCTAATAAGGCAGAAAGTATTCCTTACGATTATGCCAAGGGATTTGTCCAATTACTGGCTCCAATTGCCCCTCACTTGGGTGAAGAATTGTGGCAACGTCTAACTGGTGAAGCTGGAATTTCATATGTGCCATGGCCAAGTTACGACGAAAGCCAATTGGTCGAAGAAAGTATCGAAATTGTTGTTCAAGTGAACGGTAAGATCAAGGAACGTCTCCAAGTGGCTAGTGGCCTTAGCCAAGAGGAATTGAGTCAAGCGGCCAAAGACTCTGACAAGGTCCAAGCAGCCATTGCTGGTAAGGACGTGGTGAAGGTGATTGCTGTTCCTGATAAATTAGTTAATATTGTGGTCAAATAGGAAGGAAATTGCATGAAGAATATTTTAATCGTCCATGATATTTCCTGCTACGGGAAGTGTTCTTCAACAGTTGCCTTGCCTATCTTAGCCATGATGGAATTAGCGGGGACTTTACTACCTACTTCGCTCTTGTCAACCCACACGGGGCCTGGTTTTGAAGGCTATACTTATCTAGACCTCAGTGATGAAATGGCTAAGATTGTCAATCACTGGCAATCATTTGGTTTAACATTTGATGCGGTTTATGTCGGTTATTTAGGGAGTATTGACCAAATTGACTTCTTAATTGAGAAATTACCCCAGTTAGTCAAGGCTGGTGGGAAAATTTACCTGGATCCAGTCATGGCTGACCAGGGCAAGTTTTATCCCGGCTTTGATGAAGCCTATGCCAAGGCCATGCGCAAACTATGTGATATTGCTGATGTGATCATGCCCAATCAAACCGAGGCAGCCTTTATCTATGACTTACCCTATCAAGAGGGCCTGGCGGGTTATCAAAGCGCTAAAGACTTAGCCGCTTTAATCAACCAGAACAGTGACCAGCCGACTTCACTAGTCCTTACAGGGGTAGGTTATGATGGGGAACAGCAGACCGGGGCCTACTACTATGACGCTGACAATGAGACTGAGGGCTTGATTCAGGCTGATTTTGTCGGCGGACTTTTCCATGGAACCGGTGATATCTTTGCTTCAATATTCGTTGGTGCCCGTGAAAATGGGGCCACTCTAAAAGCAAGTACCGCCTTAGCTGTGGAAACTCTGCCCAAAATTCTCCAAGCCTCTATCGATAATCCCAATATTCACCAAGATGGCCTAGACTTCGAAAAAGCCTGTCCCGACCTTAACCGTTTTGTTCAGGATTTAAAAACTAAATAAAATCAAGTAAGCGATTAACTCTAGCCTTTAAAGGCAGGAGTTAATCGCTTTTTTCCTAGGCAGATAAAAAAACTTTCAGCTCACTGAGCAATATGCTTTTTATGGGAGAAAAGTGTGTTAAAATTATTACTAACAAAAAATAAGTAAATGGAGGGAAGATTTTGCTGCGTCTAGAGAATATTCATAAAACTTTCGCTGATAAGGAAGTTTTAAAGGGGATTGACTTAACCGTCAATGACGGAGAGGTCGTTGCTATTATCGGCCCTAGTGGTACCGGTAAAACGACTCTTTTAAGAACTATTAATTTCCTTGATCCCGCTGACCATGGAAGTATCCAGCTCAATGACCTGACTGTGGCAGTTGACCAAGCCACTAAGCAAGAGATTACTGAAATCCGCCGACGGACGGCTATGGTTTTTCAAAATTATAGCCTCTTTAAAAATAAAACCGTTTTAGAGAATGTGACAGAAGGTTTAATTACCGTCCAAGGCAAGAGTGCTGAAATGGCTGAAAGAATTGCCAAGGCAGAATTAGACCAGGTGGGCATGCTGGACCATTTAGATAAGTATCCTAGCCAGTTATCAGGAGGACAGGCCCAGCGCGTAGGAATTGCCCGGGCAGTGGCTCTAAAACCCGAAATTTTACTTTTAGATGAACCAACCTCGTCATTGGATCCGGAACGGTCAGCAGAATTGCTGAAGATTCTACAAGAGATTGCCCGGACCGGGGTGACGATGTTGATTACTACCCATGAAATGGATTTTGCTAAATACGTTTCTTCCCAGGTTGTTTTTATGGAAAATGGTGAAATCGTTGAATCGGGAAGTCCCCAACAGATTTTTTCAGCAGCTAAGGAAACCCGGACGCGAGATTTTGTTAATAAGATCCAACATCCCTTTTTAACCGAAAGTGAGGAGAATGACTAATGAAAACATTAAAGACTTTAATCATTGTACTAGCGGGACTCTTTTTAGCAGCCTGCGGGAATAGCCAAGGTGGATCCGAATCCGGAGCCCAAACCGTGACTGTTGCGGTTGAGAACGCTTCAAAGCCCTTATCTTTTACCGATGAAAAGGGGAATTTAACCGGATATGAAGTGGAACTGATCCAAGCCTTAGATGAAGCCATGCCTGAATATGACATTAATATTGAAAGTGTTGACTCTGAAGCTGCCCAAGTCGGTTTGGAAACGGGACAATATGATTTTATCGGTGGAGGACTCTATAAGAATCCTGAACGTGAAGCCATGTATCTCTTTCCAGAAAAACATACTGGAGCTAGTGTGATTGAAATTTATAAACGCGCTGATGATAATTCTATTCAAAGTTTAGACGACTTAACAGATAAGAAGGTCCACCCGGTAACACCGAATGGGGGAATCTTTAACTTATTAACTGCTTATAATGAAGCTCACCCTGACAATCAAATTGATATTCAATTGGGTGAATCTGGCTCTTTTGCGGAACGTTTCCAAGCAGTTGACAAGGGCGATTCCGATGCTGTTGTGATGCCGTCCAACCTGGGCGCTGATCAAATTATCGAAGAGTTAGGCTTAAATGTGAATACAGCTGACCAACCGGTTCAAGTCAAAGCCACTTACTTTATGATTGCCCCTGACCGGGAAGATTTAAAAGAAGCTCTGGATAAGGCGATCCAACAACTAGCGGATGAAGGTAAATTACAAGAACTATCAGAGAAATGGTATGGAAAGAATATTTTCGACTATGAAATCAGTGAAGAAAAATAATAGTTGTCAGGCGACTAATCAGTTAATAACCATTAGTCGCTTTTCTTTGTAATAAAGGAGTTGCTTTATGGATTTTGGATTTATTATTAATATACTCCCCGCCCTCCTAAAGACCTTGCCGCTAACCTTGTTTGTCTTTGTAGTTGCCTTAGTTGGTTCCCTATTACTGGCTGTTATTGTGGCCAGTTTACAGGTGAAAAAGATTCCGATAGTCGATCCGCTCTTAAGGATATACACATCCTTTATGCGATCGACCCCAGGGATTATCCACCTTTTCGTGGCCTATTATGGGATACCATTTGTTTTGCGTCCCTTTCATATCTCACTAGGGACCAATAGCCAGGTGACGGCAGCTATTATAGCCTTGGTGGCTTATAATGGGGCCTTTATGGCTGAAATTATCCGCCCCGCCTATCTGGCTGTCGGCCAAGACCAAAAAGAGGCGGCCCTGAGTTTGGGGATGACTGCCAGTCAAAGGAATTGGCGGATTATTTTCCCACAAATTATCCCCATCGCCTTGCCGTCGCTAACGACAGCTGTGATCGATTTGTTAAAGGATACTTCCTTACTTTTCCTTATCGGTTTAGTTGACCTGATGGGACAGGCAGAAATTATTATTGCCAATAACTACGGTCTTTACCAGGTGGAAGTCTACTTTGCTATTGCCCTCATTTATTGGGCCATGTCATCACTATTGATCTTAATCAGTAAGTTAGTGGAAAACCGTTACGCTATGATTTGGAGAAAGGAGGACTAGGCTATGCGCTTTGATCTTAATATTTTATGGGATACTATTTTAGTTGTCTTACAGGCAGTTCCCCGGGTCCTCTTATTAGCCCTGATTGTCTTAATCTTAGGGATTGGCTTAGGGTCTTTAATTGCCTTAGTTCGGCGTCGGCGAATTCCGATTGTTGACCACTTATTAGAAATTTTTATTTCCTATATGCGGGGCGTCCCCCTAATTGTTCATTTATTTATTATCCGCTATAGCTTACCGGACCTGGCGACTAGTTTTATGAACCTGCTGGGCTTTGGTATGGAACCTAGCGATTTCCCCAATATCCTGCTCATTATTGTTGCCTTTACCTTATTAGAAGCGGCCATTGAATCGGAAAATATCCGTGGCGCCCTCAATGCGGTCAGTAAGGACCAAGTGGAGGCGGCCTTATCTATCGGAATGACAAAAAAGCAAAGCCTGCAAAGGATAGTCTTTCCCCAAGCCTTAACAGTTGCCATTCCACTCTTTTTAAACGCTTATTTGAAGGCCATAAAAATTCAGTCCCTGGCCTTCACTGTGGGTGTGGTTGACATTCTTACTCAAGCCCGCTTTGCAGCCGCCTTGTCCTACCATTATCTAGAATCTTACCTGGCAGCAGCCCTCGTTTATTGGTTAATTTGTGGCCTCTTGCAGGTCGTATTTGACCACTTGAGTCAGAAGCTTTCATTTGAGAAAGGAGTCTAGTATGACAAACAAGAAAAAACTCTTAAAAGCCTTTATGGCTAAGCAGGCCAAGGGCTATACGCCTTTTTCGGCTTGGACCCATTATCCTGAAATTGACCGAAATCCTCAGGCGATCAGTCGAGTAAGTTATGACTTTGCCCGCCAATATGACTTAGATTTTATTAAAACTATGAGCAATGGCATGTACACAGTGGAAGACTATGGGGTCGACCTCGATTTTTCTGACATTGCCAAGGGCGGGGTAGCCCAGGTCAAAACCACCCCTATCCATTCCTATCAGGATTGGCGTGAGGTTCCTGATTTAGGTGTTGACCAGGCGCCGGCTTTTCAAAGAGAGTTGGAACACTTGGAGCGCTTAGTGGAGCTGACCAAGGGAGATATTCCTGTTGTAGTCACTGTCCATAGCCCCTTAACTACGGCTAATAAGCTATGTCAGGGTCAGGTTGACCAATACATTGAAGCAGATGGGGAAGGCTACCTCTTACAAGCCTTAGAACGCTTGACACGGCCGACTATTGAATTTGTTCAATTGGCGCTCTCTAAGGGGGCAGACGGGGTTTATCTGGCCAGTCAAATGGCTTCCCATGATAAGCTAAGCCCTCAAGCCTACCAAAAATATGGGGTTCCCTTTGACTTGAAAATTATTGAAGCAGCGGATGCTGCCTGGTTAAACACCATGCATATTCACGGAACTAATATTATGTTTGACCTCATTAAGGATTACCCGCTTCCAATTATTAATTGGCATATCGGTGAGTCTAAACCCGAACTAAGGGAAGGCATCCAAGAGACCGCTAAATTCATTATGGGTGGTTTACGACGGGAAGCTATTACCCAAGCGGATTGGTCAACACTGGAAGACCAGGTAGCACAAGCCAAGGCCATTAATCAAGCAGACAACCGTATACTCTTAACGCCAGGCTGTGTAATCAGACAGCCTTTTTCCAAAGAGACTTTAGCACGGCTTAGAGATTTAATCAGAAGCTAGGAGAGCTTCTTAACTTTCAAAGTCTTTAAGTTTACTTAATGAATCCAGGCCTCAATTGAATTGGGTAAAATTATTGATTAGAATGGATTAATATGAACAAAAATTTTACGTTAGATTTGGGGTAGAACTATGAATGATAATGAGAGGAGCCAGTCTATTCTTCAGGACCAGCAATCCAAGGAGAAACTCAATGAAGGTTCGGCTTGGATGTCAATTGCAAGTGTGGTCTCTAGAATTCTTGGCGTCTTATATATAATTCCCTGGATGCATTGGATTGGAGACCCACAAGTTGGTACCGAAGCCAATGCCCTCTATGGGATTGGTTATAATTATTACTCAATATTCTTAGCCGTAGCTATCGCCGGGGTGCCAGCCGCGATCTCTAAGCAAATGACCAACTATATGGCTAGGGGCCAATACCAAACCAGCAAGCGACTCTTTAAAAGTGGGACTATCATGATGTTAGCAACCGGGATTGTAAGTGCCCTGGCGCTTTATTTCCTGGCTCCCTTTCTAGCCCAGGGAAAGCCGGCGCGAAACGTAGAAGATGTTATCTTAGTCATCCGCTCCTTAGTGCCTGCCTTGACCTTGATTCCCTTGCTATCGATTTTGCGGGGTTATTTTCAGGCCTACTTAGAAATGAAGCCCAGTGCGATTTCCCAGGTTACTGAGCAGTTTGCCCGCGTCATTTATATGTTGGCGACGGTTTATCTGATTCGTGTGGTCATGGATGGCAGTGTCGCTAAGGCGGTCAGTCACTCCACCTTTGCTGCCTTTATTGGCGCAGTCATGGCGATTATGACTTTAGCCTTTTATTACTTCAAAAACCGAGGCAAATATGCGCTTCCCGCTGGCCATGTGGACAGTGATTATGTATCCACCCGGACGCTCTTATTTGAGATAGTCCGCATAGCGATTCCCTTTGTGATTACGGGCTCGATCATCGAAATGGTCAACCTCATTGATATGAATACCTTCATGCCAATCATGCAAAGGGTGAGTGACTTAGGGAAAGGACAGTTAATTTATGAATATGGGGTATTTAATGCTAATGCCCGCCGTGTGATTCAAATTATTATTTCTTTTGCCACGGCAATTTCCTCAACTACTGTTCCGGTGGTGACTGATGCTTATACTCGAGAAGTGGCTAAGTTCCAGACTCGGTCGGCTTATGATAACTACCTGAAACCCGTTTTTGACCACACCTGTGACGTGGTCTTACACAGTATCCATCTCTTCACCTTAGTGATGGTGCCAGCAGCCATTGGCCTAGCTGTTCTCGCTGCCCCAGTCTATCAATTGCTTTACGGAATAAATGACCCCTTGGGTGAATTTTACTTACAAATTTCTTGTGTGATGGCTATTCCTATGGGGCTTTTCTATGTTTTAGTGATGACCTTACAGTCTATGGACCAACAGAAAAAAGCCATCTTTGGGATTGTTTTAGGCCTAGGAATTAAATTGTTGGTCCAGTTTCCGCTCCTGGCGGTTTGTGGCAGCCAAGGGGCCATGTATGCTTCAATACTGGCCTTTATCTTTATGTGTGCCTTTTACCTAGTATGTATTCATAAGCGGATCCAGTTTAGCTTTTCTGACTTAGCTGGACGGATCTGGCCGGCCTTAAAAGTGATCTTGATTATGGGATTAATAAGTGAAGTGACTTATCAAATCCTCCATTGGATTATTCCGGAACCCAATAAGTTAGGGGCTTTCCTGATGATTATCATTGTCGCTCTACTAGGGATTTGGGCCTATTTAATTGGCCTCATCAAGTCGCAACAGCTAGAAATTATTCTTGGACAAGATAAAACGCAAAAATTACGTCAGTTTCTACATTTATAGGATGAGAAAAAAGGCTCTGATACTGGTCAGGGCCTTTTGTCATTAAGGAAAATTTTTAACTATGGGTAAGCGGTGGTAGAGTCTGGTCAGGCTATAGAGGTCCTTGACCAAGCTGTACGTTAAGGCGGTAGCTGACATCCGCCATTGCCAGTTGCCTCCTAAGGTGGAGGGGATATTTATCCGGGCCTGGTCATCAAGATTTAAGAGGTCTTGCATGGTATAGATGACTGTTTGACTGCAAGAGGCGGCTAGGCTTCGGTTTAACATTTCTGCGACACTCTCCGCTTTCTGACGCCCACAATAGGCATCAATATAGTAGCGGCTGGCAGCGTCTTGGCCTAAATACCAGCCCAGGGCAGTTTGGTTGTCATGGGTCCCGACATAGGCAACGGAATTTTTATTGAAATTGTGGGGGAGGTCAGAAGAATCTTCACCAGAAAAGCCAAATTGCATCACATGCATACCGGGAAAACCGGTGACTTCTAGTAAATCAGCAACTTCCTGGGTCAGAAAGCCCAAGTTTTCTGCGATAATGTTGACAGATCCTAGGGCTTCCTTGATGGCTAGGAACAAGTCAAGGCCTGGGCCTTTGACCCATTTGCCACTGGCTGCAGTTGGAGCGCTAGCTGGTATCTCCCAATAGGCTTCAAAGCCCCGAAAATGATCAATTCTTACCATGTCATAGAGATTAAGGCTGGCTTGGATCCGTTTAATCCACCACTGATAATTGTCCTTAGCCATTGTCTCCCAATCATAGATCGGATTTCCCCATAATTGTCCATCAGAAGAAAAGGCGTCTGGAGGACAACCCGCGACTACTTGGGGCTGTCCACTTTGGTTAAGCTTGAAATAACGAGGCGTTTGCCACACCTCCACACTATCACTAGCCACATAAATGGGAATATCCCCAATTAGGTAAATGCCTTTTTGATTGGCGTAGTCCTTGAGGGCAAACCATTGCTTAAAGAAGAAATATTGACTGACATAGTGATAATTGAGGCTATTTTTTTCTTGGACTAGGATTGCCTCTACGGCCTCTTCATCTTTTAAACGGATGGCTTCAGGCCAGTCGCTAATTGGGCTTAGGTCATAATATTCTTTTACCGCCATAAATTCAGCGAAGGGCTGCAGCCAGTCCTGATTATCTTGGACAAAGGTCTGGTAATCAGGATCGCTGTCGGCTTGCTTAAGAAAGCTAGCGACGGCCTTTTCTAGGATGGGGCGTTTATGATAAAAGACTTTGGCATAGTCAATCTGTTCGGGATTATTGCCCCAGTCGACGCCTTGATAGTCGTCGGCTTCAATTAAACCCCAATCGACTAGTGTTTTTAAGTCAATGAAATTGGTGTTACCGGCAAAGGCAGAAAAGGATTGGTAGGGGGAATCTCCATAGCTGGTTGGGCCTAGCGGCAGGATTTGCCAATAGCTTTGCCCGGCTGCGGCTAAGAAGTCCACAAATTGATAGGCGGACTTTCCTAAGCTGCCAATGCCTTCTGCGTTAGCCAAGGAAGATATGGGTAAGAGCACACCGCTTGCACGTGTCATAGGCTTTTTCTCCTTTAATCAAGATTAAACATATTATAGCAAAAAGGTAGAAAAGAATGACTTTTTCCTTTGCTTTAAGCAAAGATTGCCTTCTTTAGGAGACCAGGATGCTCTAGATTAAGGAATAGTGATCAAGCTTGTTCTTGAATATAATTTAGTTAAAGAGAAAGAAATGTTTACTCCCTTAGCCAAGACAAAGGCTCTTGTGCTATAATGTAGCCAATTGGAGGGATGTAGAAGATGACGATTAATTGGCAAGAAGAAGTTGCTAAAGTAAAAGACGACTATCTTAACGATTTATATACTTTACTGAGAATTCCTAGCTACCGTGAAGACGATAAGGCGACGGAAGAAGTACCGCTAGGCCCTGGTCCCAAGGCAGCCTTAGATGCTTTCTTAGCTATGGTTGACCGTGACGGTTTTACCAGTAAGAATGTGGCTAACATGGCAGGGCGCTTTGAATTTGGCCAAGGCGATGAAATTTTGGGGATTATTGGCCACCTCGATGTGGTTCCTGTCGACGATTCTTGGGAAACTGATCCTTTTGAACCAACCCTCATTGATGGTAAACTCTATGCCCGCGGGGTAAGCGATGACAAGGGCCCAATGCTAGCAGCCTACTACGCCTTAAAAATTATCCGTGACTTAGATTTACCTGTATCGAAGAAAGTTCACTTTATTGTCGGAACGGATGAAGAAAGTGAATGGAAGGGCTTGACCCGTTACCTGGAAACCGAACCCCTACCTGACTTTGGCTTTTCACCAGATGCTGAATTTCCGATTATTAATGGGGAAAAAGGAATGTATTCCATTACCTTGAAATTCCCTGCCTTAGAAGGGGCGATTGAGTCCTTTGAATCTGGTATTCGGGAAAATATGGTCCCAGGGGATGCCGATGCGGTCATCAAGGGCTTTGACCTTGAAGACGTCCAAGCAGCTGCTGAAGAATTCCAAGCTAAACAACCGGTTAGCTTGACAGTGGAAGCTAGCGCTGATAATAAGATCCACCTCCACCTACATGGTCGGGTATCACATGGGGCCTTCCCTGAAGCTGGAGAGAATGCGGCGACTTACCTGGCTCTATTCTTAAAGAACCTATCCAGTGATTTAGAAGGCAATTCCTATATTAGCTTCATTGCTAACCTCTTGCACCAAGACTTCAAGGGGCAAAAGACCGGGATTGACCATCATGATGAAGTGATGGGAGACTTATCTTTAAATCCAGGTGTCTTTGGTGCCAAGGATGGTCAACAATTTGTGACCTTGAATATCCGTTTCCCTCAAGGGCAAAGTTTTGAACAATTGGATAAATCCTTTAGTCAATTAGGTGACCAATTTGGCTTCGCTCAAGAAACTGGGACTTCTAACAAAGTGCCTCACTATGTTCCTGGGGATGACCCACTTGTTGAAACCCTCTTAGAGGTTTATGAAGAACATACTGGTATGGAAGGCCATGAAGTTGTTATTGGCGGGGGAACTTACGGCCGTTTAATGGAACGGGGCGTTGCCTTTGGGGCTGAATTCCCAGATGAAGTGTCTACTATGCATGAGCCTAATGAAGTTCAACGCGTTGATCGTCTCCTCTTAACCATGGCGATTTATGCGGATGCGATTTACCGCTTGATCAAGTAATATGCTGACTTCCAAAAATAACCCAAAAATTAAGGATGCCAAAAAATTATTAAGTCGGCGGGGACGGGAAAAGGCTGGTCAATATCTTATTGAAGGCCCCCATCTTTTAGAGGCTGCCTTAGAGGCGGGGGCAGACTTGGCTGAAGTCTTTCTTACTCCCAAACATGAATCTGACTTTAAGCTGGCTAATCAAACCCTGATCAGTCCTGAAATTGCCCAAGAACTATCTGATACTCAAAGGGATCAAGGGGTCTTTGCGGTGGTCAATCGAGACCGAAAAGCCTCTTTAAAACCGGCTTCCCCTGCAGTTCTCTTACTGGATGGGGTTCAAGACCCAGGGAACCTGGGAACCTTGATCCGATCGGCAGATGCCTTTAATTATCAAGATATCTACCTAGGTAAGGGTACCGTTGATCCTTATAGCCCTAAGGTGGTTCGTTCTATGCAGGGCAGTCAATTCCATGTTCGCCTCCACCAAGTGGTTTTAGAAGAAGCCATGGCCAGTTTGAGGGCAGCAGGCTATTGTTTAGCAGCGACCGAATTAAATGACCAAGCCCAAGCTTTAGAAACTTATAACTTGAAAAAACACGAAAGATGGGGCATTATTTTAGGTAACGAAGGAAATGGTGTTCGACCGGAAATCATTGCAGCGAGTGATATTAGTCTCTATATTACCATGCTGGGTCAGGCGGAATCATTGAATGTCGCCATTGCCGGCTCGATCGCTATGCACCACTTTCTTCCTAATTGATCAGTAGGCTCTACAAAAGAAAGGACATGAACTTATTGACAGAAACTAATTACCCTTGGGAAAATGACCGTGACTATTTGGCCTTAATCGATGATATTAAAGACCATGAATTTATTACCGATTTAGGTCTGTTTCGCCAACATATTTATGGGAATCGTTTAGTTCATTCTTATTCTGTCAGTTATTATAGTTATAAAATTGCTAAGCGTTTAAACTTAGACTATCGTTCAGTCGCTCGTGCGGGTTTAATGCATGATCTTTTCTACTATGACACGAAAGAAATGACATTCTCAAAAGGCAATCATTTCACCAATCACCCTTATATTGCACTAAAAAATGCAGAAGTCTTAACCGACTTAAACGAAGTTGAACATGATATTATCATTAAACACATGTGGTTGGCTACTTGGCAACTTCCTGCTTACCCAGAGTCATTTGTGGTGACTTTTGTGGATAAATACTTAGCATCGACAGAATATTTAAGACCTGCCTCTAAGATATGGCGGGATAATTGCCAAACTTTCTGTAGTCAACGCATCCTTAATCCTCTAAACCAAACCATTAATGAGCGTTTGCTGACGCCATTTAATCGGCTGAGGAGAAAATATTTTCCAAACTTAGCAGAAAGTAATAATAAGAAAAATTAACTTTATAAAGAAAGGAAGTGACCGCTTGAGTGAACAGCACATTCCTTCTCTGTGTCGCAAATTTGAGCAAGGTTTCCAATTATTAGGAAAGAAATGGAATGGTTTAATCATTCAAAGCTTACTCAAAGGCCCACTTCGTTTTTCTGAATTACGTGACCATATTGATGGGATTTCCGACCGGGTACTGACCGAACGACTAAGAGAACTGACCTGCCTAGGAATCCTTGAGCGGGTGACACAATGTAGTGATTGCCACAAATATACTTACTATGCCCTAACTCAAAAAGGCCAAGATCTTGAAACCGTCTTAACCTCATTACACTCTTGGTCTGACGAATGGATAGAACTAGATAAGTAAAGAGTGTGACAAGCGCAAAAAGAGGAGAGACCATTGGAAGAAGTACGCAGTAAATCCTCAAAGAGGATTTGCAAGTACTTCTGAAATGGAGCTCACCTCGCGCTTGGAACACGTTTAAGAGAAAGTGTGACGGGTGCGCAAAAGATCGATTTGCGCTTGGAACACATTTTGAAAAGGGACTGGTGTTTACGCGCCAGTCTTTTTTACCTCGGCTAGATTACTTGTTGACGAAAATGACTTTAACGGCTACAATTATCCTTAATGAATACGTTGATAGAAGACGGTTCCTTATCATAGCCTGTAACAGGAAGAGAAATCACCGATTGAGAGTTTCTTACAGGTAAGCGAGGAATTTTTCACTTCTGGAGTAGGTACCGGGCGACAGCAGTCAAAAGGTATCACGACTGGGCTCGTTATCGCCTGAAATGAAGGGTTTATTCGTTTGTTTAATCAAACTGAATAAAAACTAGGGTGGTACCGCGGTCTCTCGTCCCTATTGGGAATGAGAGACTTTTTTTGTGGAAAAATTCTCACATAATCGTTATAAAAAGGAGTTTAAGCATGGATATAATTAGCAATTTACAAGCAATTGAAGGGCAAATCGCTGAAGAAATTCAAAGCATTTCTAGCCTTGATGATGTGCAAGCTATTCGCGTGAAGTACCTAGGGAAAAAGGGGCCAATCACCGAAGCTTTGCGGCACATGAAGGATATTGACCCTAGTGAACGCCCTAAAGTAGGGGCCTATGCCAATGAATTAAAAAATAAAGTGGCTAAAGAACTCGACCAAAAACAAGCTGTTTTAGAAGAAGAAGCCCTTAACCAAAAATTAATGGCGGAAACCATTGACGTGACCCTGCCTGGTAAGCAACAAAAATTAGGTAGTCAACATGTGATTAGTCAAGTCATGGAAGAAATTGAAGACCTCTTCTTAGACCTTGGTTATATCATTGTCGAAGGGCCAGAAATCGAATCGGACTATTACAACTTTAAACGGATGAATTTACCCGAAGACCATCCGGCTCGGGATATGCAAGATACCTTCTATATTGAAGAAAATAAGGTACTTTTACGGACCCACACTTCGCCAGTTCAAGCCCATGCCATGGATCAACATGATTTTTCCAAAGGGCCTTTGCAAATGATTAGTCCAGGTAAGGTTTACCGCCGGGACTCCGATGACGCGACCCACTCCCACCAATTCCACCAAATTGAGGGGCTAGTCGTTGATAAAAATATCGGCCTCTCAGACTTGAAGGGGACACTAGAACTCTTTGCCCGCCATCTCTTTGGAGGCGACCGCCAAGTGCGTCTACGTCCATCCTACTTCCCATTTACTGAACCATCTGTTGAAATTGACATCTCTTGTTTCAAGTGTGGTGGCCAAGGCTGCAACATCTGTAAGAAAACTGGCTGGATTGAAATTCTCGGTGGGGGTATGGTCCATCCTAATGTCTTAGAAATGTCAGGGATTGATAGTGAAGAATACAGTGGCTTTGCCTTTGGCCTGGGACCAGACCGGGTAGCCATGTTGAAATACGGTATTGAAGATATCCGTCATTTCTACCAAAATGATCTCCGCTTTATTCATCAATTTCAAGAAAGAGGGTAATGACTGACATGTTAGCATCACGTAATTGGTTAAATGAATTTGTAGATATTGAAGATATTCAAGATGAAGCTTTAGCAGAAGACTTATCACGGACCGGACTGGAAGTCGATGGCTTGAACCAAGACTTTTCCGGCTTGAAGAAAATTGTAGTTGGAAAGACCTTATCTGTGGAAAAACATCCGAATGCGGACAGCTTGCATGTTTGCCAAGTGGATGTCGGCCAAGAAGAGCCCTTACAAATTGTCTGTGGCGCCCCTAATGTGGCTGCGGGTCAAAAGGTTATTGTTGCTTTACATGGGGCCCGCGTTTCTGGCAACCAAAAGATTAAGAAGGGAAAATTGCGCGGACAAGAGTCCAATGGGATGCTCTGTTCTTTACAAGAGCTTGGCTTTAGCGAAAATGTGATTCCTAAAGAATTTGCTAATGGGATTATGATCTTACCGGAAGACGCTCCCGTAGGCCAAGATATTAAAGACTACTTACACTTAGAAGATACGGTCTTAGACCTCGATATCACTCCTAACCGGGCCGATGCCCTATCCATGCGGGGGGTCGCTTATGAATTAAGTGCCATCTATGACCGTCCTATTGACATCAACACTTATGATGACCAAGCCTTTGAAGCGGGAAGTGATTTAAGTGGTGAGGTCACTGTTGAAATTTCTGATAGTGATCTCTTCCCTCACTACACTGCTCATTTGGTTAAGGATGTTAAAATTCAAGCCAGCCCGATTGATGTACAAATCCGCCTGATGAAAGAAGGTATCCGTCCGATTAATAATGTGGTTGACGCGACCAACTATGTCTTATTGGAATACGGCCAACCCCTTCATGCCTTTGACTATGATAAGTTGCAATCTAAAACCATTGCTCCTCGACTAGCTAAAACCGGGGAAAAATTAGTGACCTTAGACGGTGTGGAAAGAGACTTAACGGATGATGACTTAGTCATCACTGATGGCCAAGAGCCAATTGCCCTAGCTGGAGTGATGGGGGGCTTGTCTACTGAGATTGATGACAATACCACCAATGTTTTGATTGAATCAGCCATGTTTAACTCTTCCCATATCCGCCGCACAGCTAGACGCTTAGCCCTTAGAAGTGAGTCGAGTTTGAGAAATGAACGCGGCTTAAATATCGCCACTATCGATGAAGCCGGCGCCTATGCGGCCCAATTGATGGAAGAGTGGGCTGGCGGACAAGCAGTTAAGGGCCGCGCTTGGGTATCTCACCTTGACGTTAAAAATAAAGAAGTAACGACTAATTTAGCTTATATTACCAGTCTCCTAGGTATGGAAATCAGTTTTGAAGAGGTCAAAGCATCCTTTAGACGGTTGGGTTTTCCAGTTAAAGGTGACGCTGATGAATTTACCGTGTCCGTGCCTACTCGACGTTGGGATATTTCCATTCCAGCTGACCTAGTGGAAGAAGTCGCCCGTATCTATGGTTACGATAAGATCCCTTCCCGGATTTCACCAGTCCAACCCGTCAATATTGGATTAAACGACTGGCAAAAATTTGAACGTCAAAGCCATCGGACTATGGAAGCGCTAGGCTTTGACCAAGTGATTTCTTACAGTTTAACCAGTGAGAAGAAACTTGATGTCTTACAAGCCCAAGCTCATGAAGCCGTAGCCTTGGACTTCCCAATGAGTGACGAACGCCGTTACATGCGGACTAACTTACTGACCAGTTTATTAGATATTGCCCAATACAACCTAGCTCGTAAGGTGAAGGACGTCCAAATCTATGAAATCGGCCGGGTTTTCTATGATGACGAGTTAGAAGATGATCTTCCTCGTGAAGAAAGCCATCTAGCAGCCTTATGGACGGGTGATGTTGAAGGAGATAGCTGGCAAGGGAAGGCCCAAGCGGTTGACTTTTATGATATGAAGGGGGCAGTGGAATCGCTACTGGCTTCTTACAATTTAGCCGGGCAAATTCGCTACCTACAAAGCACTGATCTACCGGATACCCATCCTGGTCGGACAGCCCTTGTACAAGTGGAGGACCAAGGAGAATGGCTAACCATTGGTTACTTAGCTCAACTCCACCCTCAAATTACTAAGGACTATGACCTCAATAACCAAAGTTTCGTGGCTGAGTTTAACTTACAAGCCATCTATGACTTGCCTGAACACCAGGTCATCCAAGAACCCCTGGCAAAATATCCAAGCATTAGCCGCGATATCGCCATGATTGTGGCTGAAGAAGTGAGCCATGCTGAAATTGTAGCTACTATTCAAGCCGCAGCGAATAGCTACCTGGTTAATGTTAAACTCTTTGATATTTACCGTGGTGAACATATCCAAGACGGGCGAAAATCGGTAGCTTATCAACTCACTTATCTGAACCCAGAAGCGACTTTGGTAGATGAAGAAGTCAATGAAGACTTTGCTAAGGTCAAAGCAGCCCTTGCTCATGAATTACAAGCAAAAATTCGGGATTAAGATTCAATCAGTTAGCTGCTAAGCAAGTGCCAAGTGTGTGGCAGTTAAGCTGACATTAGTAATAAAGACTATCTTTAAAGAACCTTGATAAGTCAAGGTTCTTTTTTTGTGAAGAGATTTAAATTTAAAACGATGTCAAAAATCATTACAAAAAACCATTGCTATTTATCGGACTTTTCGCTAATCTAGTAAGGTAAAAACTTTTAATTGATAAAAAGGAGCTGACTTCAGTGACTGAACAACTGATTAATTTTCTGACACCAATCAGCAATGTCCTTTATTACCCGATTTTAATTGTCTTGCTTTTGGGAATTGGTCTTTATTTTACCTTCCGCACTAAGGGGGTTCAAATTAGAGACTTTAAGGAAGCAATTGGGGTAATTATGGAAAAACCCGAAAAAGAAGATTCGGTTTCCTCATTCCAGGCCTTAATGGTTTCAACGGCTTCACGGGTGGGGACTGGGAATATTGTCGGTGTCTCAACAGCGATTTGTTTGGGCGGCTATGGGGCGGTCTTTTGGATGTGGCTAGTGGCTATTATTGGTGGTTCTTCGGCCTTTATTGAATCTACCCTAGCTCAAATTTACAAGAAGAAGACGCCAACTGGGGATTCTTATGGGGGCCCCTCCCATTACATTGAAACGGCCCTCCATAATCGGGGCTTAGGCATTATCTTTTCCGTGTTTTTAATTTTGACTTACGCAGTGGGTTTCAATATGCTGGCTGCCTATAATTTACAAGACTCCTTTCAAGTCTATGACTTCTATCATGCTCAATGGACGCCTTTAATTGTTGGTGGGGTCTTGGCTTTGGTGACCGGCTATTGTATCTTGGGTGGAGGCAAACGGATTATTTCCTTCACTAGTTTTTTAGTTCCCTTTATGGGGACCATTTATGTTGGGGTCGCTTTGATTATGATCCTCTTTAACTTGAATTACCTGCCCACCATCTTTACTTTAATTTTTAAGGATGCCTTTAACTTCAAGGCCATCTTTTCAGGGATTGCTGGGTCTAGTATGATGTATGGAATCAAACGTGGTCTCTTTTCTAATGAGGCAGGGATCGGTTCAGCCCCTAATGCAGCGGCCTCAGCCCATGTGTCCCATCCGGTTAAACAAGGGCTGGTACAAATGATTTCGGTCTTTATTGATACCTTGTTAATTTGTTCAGCAACCGCCTTCATGTGTTTAAGTTCAGGAATAACTCCTGCAGAAGAATTATCTGGAGCGGCTTACGTCCAAGCTTCCCTTGCTACCGTCTTTGGAAACTTTGGAAACATCTTTATTACGGTGTCACTCATGCTTTTTGGCTTTACAACTCTAATTGGGAACTTATATTACGTGGATAATAATATTGCTTATATCTTTAAAGGCACGCCAAGACCTGGGATCATGCGTCTCTTTAGAATTTTTTTCATTCTGGTGGTCTTCTTAGGAGCTTTACAAGAATCGTCTTTGGCCTGGATGACTGCAGATATTCTAATGGCCCTGATGGCTTTAATTAACTTACCGGCCATTTTACTTTTAAGTAAGCAGGCTATAGCGGCTTTAAATGATTACCATAAGCAAAGAAAGGCGGGTAAAAATCCAGTCTTTAGAGCCAAGGATATTGGTCTTGATCCACAAAAATTGGATTTCTGGCAATAATCTAGAAATAAGAGAAGGGAGCGCCTTAGTGCTGGCCTAGTCTTAAAGGACGGCCTAGACTAAGAGGCGCTCTTTTCTTTGTACTGTTTGCATATGATTATTAGAAACGCTCATTTTATGGTAAACTAAAATTAGAATCTAATAATTTATGGAGGTAGAGAAATGGCTTTATTTGATGAATTAAAAGCAAAAATTAAAGGGAAACAAACACGTATCGTTTTTCCAGAAGCTACTGATGAACGGATTCAAGGGGCTGCAGCTCGCTTAAAAGCTGATGACCTCTTAGTTCCTATTTTAGTGGGTAACCCTGATGAAATTCATTCTCAAGCTAAAGACCGCGGCATTGATTTATCTGGAATTGAAATCGTAGATCCTGATAACTATGATGCTTATGAAGAAATGGTCCAAGCTTTTGTTGAACGTCGTAAAGGCAAGGCCACTGAAGAACAAGCACGTGAAATGCTTAAAGACGTCAACTACTTTGGTACCATGTTAGTTTACATGGGTAAAAGTGACGGTTTAGTTTCAGGGGCTGCCCATGCAACTGGTGATACCGTACGTCCTGCTTTACAAATCATCAAGACTAAGGCCGGGGTAAAAAACGTCTCTGGTGCTTTCCTATTGACCCGTCCAAAAGAAGATGGCAGTGAAGAAAAATACATGATGGGGGACTGTGCCATCACCATTAGTCCAGACGCTGAAACCTTAGCGGAAATTGGACTAGTGACAGGGGAAACCGCTAAATTATTTGATGTGGAACCGGATATTGCCTTCTTGTCATTCTCAACTAAAGGTTCAGCTTCTTCTCCAGAACAAGAAAAAGCTGCCCAAGCTACGAAGATTGCTCAAGAAAATGCACCGGAAGACTTTAACGTTGACGGTGAATTACAATTTGACGCGGCTCTGGTTCCAGCTGTTGGGGAAAAGAAAGCCCCTGGTT
Source organism: Aerococcus urinae (assembly GCF_001543175.1). Taxonomy (NCBI): domain Bacteria; kingdom Bacillati; phylum Bacillota; class Bacilli; order Lactobacillales; family Aerococcaceae; genus Aerococcus; species Aerococcus urinae. The sequence continues at coordinate 1,357,579 of NZ_CP014161.1, read as the reverse complement.
CAAAAGTAGCTGGTCATGCTAAAGTGCTTATTTTCCCAGAAATTCAATCCGGGAATATTGGCTACAAGATTGCTCAACGCCTCGGTGGCTTTGAAGCGATTGGACCTATCCTACAAGGAATGGCTAAACCAGTAAATGACTTATCACGCGGCTGTAACGAAGAAGATGCCTACAAGTTAGCTATCGTTACTGCCTTACAAGCAGGCTTAAACGAAAACTAAGACTAAGAAGAGATCACGATAAATATGAGCCCTTGCCCCAAGGTAAGGGCTTTTTATAACTATAGGGTTAAGGAAGCTTAAAAAAGTGCTATTGGCTGACTTTTTGCTATAATGATTATCAGAAAAGAGGAAAACTATGCGACGATTTAAGAAATTTTTAGGGGTCCTAGTGATCATCTTAGGACTATTAGCCGCTGCCTTTATTGGCGGTCACTATCTCGGTAAGCAGGATAGCCAAACAGAAATTACTTCGGAATTAGTGGGTAACCGCCTAGAACAAGCTAAGGAGTTAACCACAACCAAATATTTCTACACCAATACGGCATCCTTTGAAAATCAAAGAAAATTCTATAACTGGAAGCTACCTTTTACCACGAAAAAATTTATTGTTTCCTATGACGGGGTGATCCATGTCGGAATCGATCTCAGCGCTATTGATGTCAAGGTTCAAGACCAAACTATTGATGTCACATTGCCTGAGGTGAAGATTCTCTCTCATGATATCGATAGCGATTCGGTCAAGGTCTTTGATGAAGAAGCCTCGATCTTCAATAAAATGACAGTAGATGACTATGCTAATTTCACCAATGAACAAAAGAAAGCCTCGGAAGAAGAAGCCAAAGACAAGGGCCTATTGGAAGCTGCCAAGCAAAATACCGAAAGGACCATTAAAGAAATATTAAATATGGATCCTACCATTCAGGAAAACTATACGATCAATGTTCATTAAAGACTGATGAAAAATCCAAGTGTTGTTTTTACAAGCCTTGGATTTTTTTACTTTATAGGGAGCATTTTTTCAGATCATTCAATTCAGATAAGGAGATTTGCAGACTCGGCCAGGCTTGTCTATACTAAAGCAAGAGGACAAAAATTTGGATAAAGGGGAAAATTATTTATGGAAATTAGACAGTTAAAAGTATCGGATACCCAGGCCAGCTACCAGGTGATTAAGGTGATTTTAGAGCACTTAGATGAACCTTTAATTAATGAATATGGTTGGGAGACTAGTGGCAAAATTATCGCTCAAGCCATGAAGAAACCCTATTACCGTTACGGATACGCTCACGGCTATGGGGTCTTTGAAGCCGACCAATTAGTCGCTGTAGCTTATGCTTATCCAGGCGTCTTGGATCCTATTATTGAGAGCCCCCTGGAAACCACCATGCTGGAAATGGGCTACTCCCTTGATCAAATCCCCAGAAGCTATGCTGAAACAGAAGCCTTAGTGGATGAATTCTACCTGGATTCCTTAGCGACCAAGCAGGGAGAAGAGGGCAAGGGCTATGCCCGTCGATTAATCGCCCATCTAGGCCAAGTCGGCCGTGAAAAAAATTACCACAAGCTTTCCTTAAATGTGGACTTCCATAACCAACGCGCCCTGACGCTTTACCAACGCCTAGGCTTTGAAACCATTTCGGAATTGATTATTGGGGGACATCCGCATTATCATATGATTAAGGCCATTTAAGTTTTCTAAGTAACTCAAATTGTACTTTAAGAAGGTAAATAATTGAGCCAGGGGCTGTGATTCGTTATAATAAAATTGAATTTCAAGGAGAGTCCTTGGCATTTTTATAATAGGAAGGACTATGTCATGTTTCAAGAGCGAAAAGCGATTATTGATATTGGGTCAAACACCATCCGTCTGGTTATCTACGGGATTGATGACTGGTATAATTTTGAAGAACTTCAAAACGTCAAAGTGCCGTCACAATTGAGCCAATACCTCATTGAAAAAGATGATAAAAAATATATGAGTGATACGGGTATTCAACGCTTAATTACTGCCTTAGATGACTTTGCGACCATTATCAAAAACTTTAAAGTGGATGAAATTAAAGCCCTGGCTACGGCAGCCGTCCGGCAATCGGCTAACCAAGAAGAAATTATCGACCGTGTCAAAGAAAAAACCGGCATCACTATTGGGATTATTTCTGAGGAAGAAGAAGCTCGCTTTGGCCAGTATGCCGTCATGCATGCCATTACTATTCCTGATGCGCTTACCATTGATATCGGTGGGGGATCTTGTGAGGTAACCAAGTACCAAGACAAGGCCATGGATACCTTTCATAGCTTTCCCTTCGGTGTGGTCTATATTCGTGAACGCTTTTTTAAGAATAAGGACCATAATGATGAAGAAGCTATTGAAGCGGCGAGGGATTATATCCGCAGTCAATTTAAGCAAGAACCCTGGATCAAGAAGGCTAAGTTGCCTTTAATTGGGATTGGAGGCTCAGTACGTAATGTGGCCGAAATGCATCAGCGTATGCATAATTATCCGATTGCGGGGCTCCATGGTTATCAGATGACTTTAGATGATTTAGAAGAAACCTTGGATATGGTTTTAGACACCAAGCCTAAGGATTTGGATGATATTGAAGGTTTGAGTACTGAGCGGACGGATTTGATCGTACCAGCTTTGATTGCCTTTATTGAACTCTTCAAATTGTCGAAGGCGAAAAATTTCACAGTTTCTACCCAAGGTTTGCGGGAAGGGATTATCTTAGAGGATATTAATAAGAATTATAATACCCCGATTGATACCCAGCTTATCCGCCTGCGTTCCACCAGAAAAATTGCCCATGACCTGCCCTTTAACTCAGCGGGGACCCAGCAACACGTTGATCTTTGTTTGAGTCTTTACCAACAAATGTGTGATTTGGATCAATTTACTTTTGATGATGAAGAAAGAGAAATGATCGAATTTGCGGCCTACCTCTATCGCTTTGCTAGTTTTGTCAGTCGGGAGGCCGATTCCCAACACACCTTCTACCTGCTCTCTAACACTAATCTCCTCGGCTTTTCTCATTTGGACCGGGTACGTTTAGCGCTCTTGTCTTCCTATAAGAACCGGTCGCTCTTCCAACTTTATATGACTAATTTTAAGGATTGGTTTAGTGAGGAAGAAGAAGACCACTTAATGAAAGTGGGCGGAATGATTCGCTTTGCCCAAGCCTTAAATTACTCCAAAACTGATCCAGTCAAAAAATTACGCTTAGAACGTGATGAAGATAACAATTACTTGTTGAAAATCTATCACACAGAGCCTATAATTACCGAAAAATACCGGGCCAACCGCCATAAGAAACATCTCAGCCGGGCCTTGGATGGAAGCTTAAGTTTAGAGTTTATTCCCCTGGATAGTCTTGATGAGTAAGTGTTAAAAGTTAATTTTAATTGAATAGACTAATCCTGGCTGGCTAACCTTCTTACTGGCGTCTAATCATCGATTTGACACATAATTTCTAACTGTTTTTATCGACATTGTCGTATTACTTGTGCATTAAAATGGAGGAGAGTGCAGTATGTCAACCACTAGCAATAATCAAAAAAATACCCAATCCTTGCAGGCTGAAAACTCAGCTGCTCATTATTATTATAATCGGGAGCTGAGTTGGTTAGATTTTAACTATCGTTGCGTTGAAGAAGCCAGTGATCCCAACAATCCCTTGTTAGAACAATTAAATTTTTTAGGGATTGTCAGCTCTAACTTAGATGAGTTTATTATGGTTCGTTTTGCAGGGGTTTATAATCAATACCTTGATGGCGTTCAAGTGGCTGAAAACAAAACCCAAATGTCACCTAAGCAGTTAATGCAAGGTATTCATGACCGTAATACGCGAAATGTGGAAGCCCAATATGCCCGCTACCACGACATGGTAGAATTGTTGGATGAAAAGGGTTACCACCTTAAATCAGTAGCTGATCTCAATGAAGTTCAAAAAGCACAAGTAAAAGAGCAGTTTGAAGAACTGATTTTGCCCACCTTAACGGCTATTGGTATTGATGCCTACCGACCTTTCCCACACTTGAAAAACCATGCCTTGAATATTTTAGTGGAATTAGAGAAGGATCAGAATTCCTATATTGCTGTTGTTCCTATTCCGACCCTACTCAAGCGTTATCTCACTTTAGATGATGGTGAGGGGAAGGCCTATGTTTTAGTAGAAGATGTCGTCATCCATGGACTAAATGCACTCTTCAAGGGTTACACCATTAAACGTCGGATTCCATTTCGGATTGCCCGGAACGCTGACTTTGAATTAAATGAAGATGATGTTATGGACCTCTTGGATGTGATGGAAGACCATGTTAAAAACCGCCTACACGGGAAAACCGTTCGGATTGAATGGGATACCCGCTGGGAGAGTTCGAATGACCACAATAATGAAGATTTCTTAGCGACCGTCCAACCCTATTTGAAGGTGCCAGAAGAAGGCCTTTATCCTATTAACGGTCCCCTTGATCTGACCTTCTTATTTGACCTGGTTGATGATATTAGTGAAGACCACCCCGAATGGAAGTATCCCGATTTTGAACCGGTAGAATATCCCAACTACCACGGCGAAAACCTCTACCAACTTGTTAAAAAGGGAGACTTATTCTTCCACCATCCTTACGACTCCTTCAAACCGATCTTGTCCTTTGTCGACCATGCGGCTTCGGACCCGAAAACAGTCGCTATCAAGATGACCCTCTACCGGGTATCCAAGCATTCGCCGATCGTTAAGTCCTTGAAGAAGGCAGCGGAAAATGGCAAGGAAGTCACCGTCTTGGTGGAACTGAAAGCTCGCTTTGACGAAGAGAATAATGTCCACTGGGCTAGAGAACTCGAAGATGCCGGCTGCCATGTCCTTTATGGTTTAAGTGAACTCAAAACCCACAGTAAAATTACCCTGGTGGTGAGACGGGAAGCTGGAAAAATCCAACGTTATATCCACCTAGGAACCGGGAACTACAATGACAAAACGGCTAAACAATACACGGATATGGGGATCTTATCGACTAATGAAGCCTTAACTAGCGATGGGTCCAAGTTCTTTAACTTCCTGAGCGGCTATAGTGAAGTGCCTGATTATGAGGCCCTCCATGTTTCGCCTTTTGCCATTCGGGATTCTCTGACTGATTATATCGATGAAGAGATTGAAAATCAGAAGAAATACGGTAATGGACGTATTATTGCTAAGATGAACTCACTAACCGATAAACCCCTAATCAAAAAGCTCTATGAGGCTAGCCAGGCTGGGGTGCAAATTGATTTGATTATCCGGGGAATCTGTTGTTTACGTCCCCAAGTCGAAGGCTTATCGGAAAATATTCGGGTCCGCTCGATCGTGGGCCGTTTCTTAGAACACAGCCGGATCTATTACTTCTACCGCAATGGTCAGAAACATGTCTTCCTATCTTCTGCGGATATGATGACCAGAAATATGATCCGCCGGGTGGAAATTGAATTTCCTATTATTGATCAAGATATTGAAGCCCAAATCATTCACTTCTTAGAAGTCGAATTAGCCGATAATCAAAAAGCCAGAGAACTAGGTAGTGATGGAGTCTATCGCCATGTTAAATCCGGCGATAAGGCCATTAATTCCCAAGAACAAATGATGCAAGAAGCTGAAAGTCGGCGGAACGAAAGCGTCATGCGCATCACCCCGTCTTCACCTAATTTTTTCAGACGGATGACCCGGTTTTTAACTAACCGGCATAAAGATGATTAATAGAGATAAGTAAAAAACACTTGCCGATAATCCATGATGGTCTAGCCAGTCTGGGGCTAGAGTTGGAAATCGGGCAAGTGTTTTTATTATGGAATAATTATTTTAATTGATCATTGTAGCGGGCACGTTCGCCGCCAATGAACTTCGGACGGGTACGGGCAGCGTTGACCCAGGCGGAACCGATCCGGTGATTTTCTAGGCGCAGGGGAACAGCTACCGGTTTGAGGTGCATGCCGATTAAGGTGTTCCCAATATCAATCCCTGCATCGGCTTGAATCTCTTCAATAACGATTGGATCTTGGAAGGTCTGGTAGGCAGCGGTGGAAAATGACCCGCCCGCCTTGGGTTGGGGAACTACATTTATTATTGGAGCAAAGGGACGGGCCTCTCGTTCAGTGACAATGGCCCGGTTAAGGTGCTCACAGCATTGGGTGGCGAGGTAAATTCCGGCTTGGTCTAGACTTTGGTGGATGGCGTCAAAGACCGCTTTTCCAATCTCGGGTTGTGAATCCGTCCCAATTCTTTCCCCCATAATTTCGCTAGTGGAGCAGCCAACCACTACGGTCATTCCGGACTTTAGCTTAGCCTTATCGATGAGTTCTTCAATCAGCTTTCGTGCTTGTGCTTGCACTTCTTCTTTCATGATAATCCCTTCTTTTTACTTAGTTTACGCCTATTATAGCAAAAACTATAAGGATTAAGCTTACAATATGCTGGGGAGCTGACTGCCGTGAATAAGATTGGCCCATAAGCGATGAAAAACTAGGCAGCTTTTGTTTACCATGCTAAAATGGAAGGGAGTCTATAAAAAAGAGACAAGAGAGTATTGAGGTGAAAGCATGTCAGAGATCAAATGGCATAACGAAAAGGATACCGAAAAAACCGCCCAAAAATTAGCCGACTTGGTTCAAGCAGGGGACGTTATCTGCCTAGAAGGAGACCTAGGGGCAGGTAAGACGACCTTTACGGGCTATTTTGCCCATGCTTTAGGGATTAATAAGGCGATTAAGAGTCCAACTTTTACCATTATGCGGGAATACCAAATGGGACGTCTGCCCCTCTACCACATGGATGCCTACCGTTTAGAGGAAACGGGAGCTGAAGGTTTGGGGATTGAAGAATACCTAGAGGGCGATGGTGTCACTGTGATTGAATGGCCCCAGTTCATTAAGGAAGACTTAGAAACGCCTTACCTGTGGCTGACTATTCATAAGGAATCGGCTACCGAGCGTCGGATTAGCTTAGCATATAATGGTGGGCGCGGACAGGAATTAGCAGCAGAATTATTAGAAAGTTTGGCAGAATAAGCATGAAACGTGAAGAAATACAAATTACCTTAGTCGATGCAGAGCAAAAACACGCCAAGGCCCTCTTAGACTTCTACAAGAAAGTGGGCGGCGAGTCTGATTTTATCAGTTTCACTTCCCAGGGCCTGGGCATCAACCAGGAACAAGAGCAAAGGTATTTAAAAAGTATTCAGGAAAGCTTGAATAACCGTGTCCTGATTGCTCTCTTAGATGATGAGATTATCGGGGTAGCTTCTATCGGTGCCCCAGAAGGCTCCAAGGAAGAGCATGTGGGAGAATTAGGAATTTCTATTCTCAGACGCTTTTGGAGTCTAGGTTTGAGCCATGTCTTAATGGAAGATATGTTGGGCTGGGCCAAGGAAAGTCCGATTTTGCGCTATATCCGACTGGAAGTGAATGTGAATAATGTTAGAGCCATCAAGCTCTATGAGAAATTTCATTTTGAAGAGCTGGGAGGTATTCCTGGAGGACAATATGCCCAAGGGCACTTTCAAGACACCCTGATTATGGGCTTAAGTGTCTTAAATGACCAGCAAGATGCCGATGATGCGTTGCAAGCAAGTTCAGAAGAAGAGTAATTAGTCAAATAAGAAAAAAGAGTTGCCGGTAATAGGGGCCCCAATAAGTTGGACTATGAATCCAACTTTGGGGGCCACTAGATAATGGGCAACTCTTTTTTAGCGATTTATGACATCCAAAAGACATAAACCATGATAGCGAGTAGGATGAGGTTAATGGCTACTAGGGTCCACTTGAGGCCTGCCTTCTTCTCGTTAAGGGCAAAGATAGTAGCAACAATGGGGATCAAGTGGCCCAAGAAAAGATGGTAGCCGGTCAGTTGGTCTGCCGGTTTTTGCAGTTGGTAGGTCGCATAGATTAAACTTAAGGCGGTCATTAGTAGGGCTTGTCGACGTGATTTGTTCATGGAATTTTCCTTTCTGGTAAAGCATTTAAATGAAAGCGAGGATAAGAAATGCTTAAAAGTGCTTTTGGGTCTAAATTAAAAGACTATTTTATGCTATCATAACATTTGTGATAAGAGTAAGGATTTAACCTAAAAAATGACTTACTCTGATTAAGAAGAAGCGAGGAATACAGATGGATTTTCAAGCCTTTATCGATGCTTTTAGCCCAGAACATATTAAAGTCAATGAGCCGCTGAAGGACTATGCCTATACGAAAACTGGCGGCCCGGCTGATCTCTTGGTCTTTCCCCAAAGCAGTCAAGAACTCCAAGCCATGATCAAAAAGGCCAATGAACTCCAGCTGCCCTTTATGGTGATGGGAAATTCCAGTAATGTTATCGTCCGTGATGGAGGTATTGAAGGAATCGTCTTTATGCTGACTCAAATGGCAGCCATTGAAGTGAAAGATAATAGGATCTTCGCTGAGGCGGGGGCGCGCATTATTGACGTGACCCGGGCTGCTCGTGATTCGGCTTTAACAGGACTGGAATTTGCTTGCGGGATCCCTGGTAGTGTTGGGGGAGCGATCTATATGAATGCTGGGGCCTATGATGGCGAGATTAAGGATCTTCCCTTAAGTGTCCAAGTGGTCGATAAGTATGGCGACTTAAAGACTTATACCAACGAAGAATTACAATTTTCCTATCGCCACAGTATTATCCAAGATAATGGCGACTGTGTGGTGAGTGTAGTCTTCGACCTAAAACCTGGCGACTATGAACAAATAAAGGGGAGAATGAACCACTTAACCCAACTTCGGGAATCCAAGCAACCCCTCGACTTGCCTTCTTGTGGTAGCGTCTTTAAGCGGCCCAAGGGGCACTTTACCGGCCAACTCGTTCAAGCCGCTGACCTTCAAGGTTATACGGTTGGTGGGGCTCAAGTCTCAAAAAAACATGCTGGCTTTATCGTGAACATCGATAACGCAACAGCCGCTGATTATCTGGCCGTCATCCACCACGTTCAAGAAGTGATCAAAAAAGAATTCGATGTCAGCTTGGAAACCGAAGTCCGGATTATAGGTCGCGATCCCAAGTAATATGATTTGAAGACGAAAAATTGTATAAAAGAGATAGTTTATGAAAGATAGGCTCTAGCGAATAAATGCTAGGGCCTTTTTTCTTATAAAAGAGCAAAGAGTGTATATATTGTAAGCGTTTGAAAGACTTTTATTGATGCTTTTTAGTCCGCATAGGTAAAATAGTATTATGCAAAATAAATTTTAGGGATTTTTCATAAAATATTAGGCTAAGTCCAGCTTTTGTGCTATATTTATTAGAATGATACTAGTTTATAAGAGGAGGAGTCAGCGTGTCTAGCCCGTGGATTCAGATGCGTCACTTTAGCTACCGATATCCCCGTCAATATCGGATGGCATTAAGAGATATCAACATAACCCTAAACCATGGTGAGAAAATTTTAATCCTAGGTGCCAATGAATCAGGGAAGTCAACCTTTCTCAAAGCCTTGAAGGGTGATTTACCGGAGGATGGGAAATTTTCTGGTGAAATTATTCACAGTGGTGAGTCTGCCAAGCCCGTTGACGGAACGGCAATTCGTGATGTGATTGATGAAAAAATCGATGATAATCCGAATGAATCAGTTAACCACCACAAAAAAGCGATCGAAAAACGTTGGTATGAACTGGTCGATTGCGAATTACAACCGGAAGAATACCAGGCACTTTCTCGTGGGGAAAAAGAAATCCACCGCATGTCCCACATCTTAAAAGAAGATAATGAAATCTATATTTTTGACGAACCTTTAAAGACTCTGGCTCCTAAACAACAAAAGGTCTTTATCGATATTATTGACGATTACCACGTCCATACTGACGCTACTATTATTATTTCTGAACACCAATTGGAAGCGATGATGTCTCGTCCTATTGACCGCGTCTTAGTTTTTTCAGAAGGGCGGATTGTGTTCGATGGCCAGCTCAAGGCTCTCTTGGAAAGTGGTATTTTAAATCCCTTGGGTATTCGGGAACCCTTCTATATTACTGCCATGCGCTACGCGGCTTATCCTCTAAAAGACGTTTATAATATCCAAGATGTCCACCATATTTTTGGCCCCCAACTCAGGCAAAGAATCGAAAACTGGATTATGACCCTGCCACGTTTTCGTTATCAAGAAAACAAAGAAGTTCTCCTCGAACTCGATAATGTCTCGGCCCTTGTCAATGAGAGCAATCAGCGAGGGCTCCACAATATTAACCTTAAAATCAACCAAGAAGAAATGCTGAGTGTCGTCGGTCCTAATGGCAGTGGCAAGACCCTCCTAGCTCAATTGTGTAGTGGCTCCCTAAGGCCTCAGACGGGTACGATTAAGTGGTTGGGCCAAGAACTTCCCCTGGACCAATTTGACCGCCTCCGCCATAATGTCGGTTTGATTACTAATGACGATGTGACCAATATTAGTCAGTCCCAAGCAGAAACCGTTGCAGACTACCTGGCCCAAAGTCCCGTCCTAGCGGAAGGCGATTACCAGGCTGACGAGCTCAAAGACAAGTTTAATCAAGTCTTAGCTATGGTTAACTTGGATAATCTCTTAGATTTTCCTTTAGACCATCTTTCGGAGATTTCCAAACTCCGCTTAGCCATGGCCCGGTCACTATTAAAGGAGCCTAAATTACTGGTGGTTGAAGAGATCACTGAAGGCCGCGATTTTGTACACTTCCGCGCCATTATGAATACCTTGCAAGACTTAAATAGTCAATACCAGATTGCCATTATGATGACCACCCATGACATTGAAGTCATGCTAGAGTATAGTCGCCGGACCTTGATTATGTCAGAGGGGCATTTGATTATTGATGCTTTACCGGTGGATGTGGCGACTATGCCAGCCTATCTCAATAAGGCCGGCTTACGGGAAACCAGTTTAACCACCTTTGCAAGGCAATTGGACTTGGTCGATCCCTATACCTTTATCCGTAAATTTGTCGACTACGACCGGGAAATGCAACAGAATTTAGATTAAAAAGCAATTGTTTATCGATCGATTAGCTTCTAAATAAGAATACGAAATTTTTAACCAGATAGTAAAAGGACTGTGGAATCGTGCACAGTCCTTTTTTTACTTGAGGGGATTGATACTATTTCTTAAGACGAGGACTTCCCCGACTTCTTCAAAATGAAAAATTTGGCAATTAGAAAAGGCTTGAAGAGGCTGGTTAAGATAATCCAGCATAAAGCGGTACATAATTGATCCATGGCTGACTAGGAGGATATTTTTTTGAGGATAGGCTTTAAGGGATTCATCAAGGGCTGCTTGAAAGCGGACTTTAACTGCAGTGACTGATTCGCCCCCAAATCGACAAAAATAGCGATCACTTGGAGGGTCATTGAGCTTGACGCCTTCTTCCAGTTTGCTGAGCGCTTTCCCTTCAAGACTGCCATAGCGCCATTCCGCTAGCCGTTGATCAGTCACCAGGGGGCAGGGCCTATTTCCCTGAATAATCTTTGCTGTGGCGTAGGCTCGCTTCAAAGGGGAAGATAGGATAAGGTCAATACTTATGCCTGCTTGATCAAAAAAGTTTTTCGCTTGCTCAGCTTCTTGGATGCCTCTAGGACTAAGGGGACTATCGATTTGACCTTGGATTTTCCCCTCTAAGTTATAAAGAGACTGGCCATGCCGAATAATAAAAATTTCTCTTACCATCTTGACTCCTTTGTTTATATTTTTCTTCTAAGGGTATTGATCTTTGACGCGCTTGTCGCACTCTCTAGTTGAGTTTGGAAGGGGTAGGGGATGCCCTTTCAGAAAAGTTGAACGATCAGCAAGCTGATCTTATCAGCTTTTCCTCCAAGGAATCTCCCTACCTGATCCTTCCTCACATCCTTTTTTAACGTGTTCCAGTCACAGGACGAATGTCCGCTTCAGAAAACTCCAACGACTCTGGGACAAAAATCCCAGGCTCTTTTTAAAACACGAACTATGTGCGATAGTTTTGCAACTATCTACCATAGTTCGCTCCAGTTGCTATAGCTGTTCGAAGCGATAGCGAGTTACAGATATAGTATGCGTAGCTCTTCAGGGCTTTTTTGACTTTTGTCACACTCTCTTATGGTATTTTCTTCCAGCGATTTCGTCCTTTAGCGTGACTGTCGCACTCTCCACCATTATATATGAGATTAGTTAGACAATAAATGGTCCATCCAATGCTTCAAGGCGCTTTTAATATTTATTTCACTCCCTTTATTTCTCATCAGAATTTTGATAAAGATAGTCAATTCTTGTGGCATCTGCTAAAATTATTACTAATCTGTGGGAGGTGTTAGACCGGATGAAGAATAAAAAAGGACTCACTTGGTTAAAAAAGTTGGGTATCTCATTAGCACTTGTGACGCTGATTTCCCTAGCGGCCACTTATTTTGTGGGCAATTATTTTGTCAATTATGCCCTGGTGCCTAACCAGGGGGGACAAGACCGGCAAGTTGACCAGGAAGTAAAGCCAGGTCAGAGTCAGTCAGCGGTTCAAGAAATTAGCGCCAATAAGAGCCAGGCCAAAGCGGGCGCTAAGGCTTGGTTAGACCAGGTAAGGGATAAAAAGGAAGCGGTAAGCATAAATTCCCAAGACGGGCTTACTTTAAGTGGAAATTTGTTCCATAATGATTCCGACCAGCACAAATATGCCATTATTGTCCATGGTTACCAGGGCCAAGAGGCGGATTCTTATAATATTGCGCCCGCTTTTTATCAAAAGGGCTACCAGGTTCTAACCATCTCCTTAAGGGCCCATGCGCCTAGTCAGGGCCAATATATTGGCATGGGCTATCTAGACAGCCAGGACTTACTGCAATGGGTTCAGTGGCTTACAGATCGTGATAGCCAGGCCCAAATTGTCCTCCACGGCACATCGATGGGGAGCGCTACCGTTTTAATGGCCTCAGATAAGTTGCCGTCAGCTGTCAAAGCCATTGTGGCTGACTGTGGTTATTCCAGTATCTGGAATATTTTTGCTTCTGAGTTAGATAAACGCTTTAACCTTCCCACTTTTCCCGTTCTCTATATGGCTAACACCATGGCAAGAATCCGGGCAGGCTATGATTTACGCGAGGGGAACACCTTGGAATACGTCGCTAAGTCCTCCCTACCGATTTTATTTATCCACGGCGAAGCGGATGACTTTGTTCCGGTATCGATGGCTCGAGAACTCTATGATGCTAAAACCAAGGGACCCAAGGAACTCTACATCGTTCCCGAAGCTGGCCATGCTGAAGCCAAGTACAAGGAGCCTAGCACTTATTACCAGAAGATCTTCCAATTTATCCAAGACTACGGAGATAATAAAAAAGAATAAAGAGAGATTTTTAAGGAAAATGAAAATAGGGCTTGTTCTTCGCTCAGATATCTGTTATATTACATATAACATATCAGAGAGGAGTCGCTACAATGTCACTTAAACAAATTACTACATTTTCATGGCAAATCCGCATGGTGTAGTTGTGTTTATACTGTGATCAGCATAGATACAACTTCAGCGTTTTTTTGAAGCTGTATCTGTGCGGTAGCTCGACTTAATAAGAATTCCCGCATGGACCACATGAATAGTCTGTGCGGGATTTTTTTGATCCTGCAGCTTCTAGAGTTGGAGGATTTTTTTATTGTAAAGGAGTGCCCTATGAAAAAGATTACAAGTTTTGGAGTTATATTAATTACCGCTTTAGCCGTTTTGTTCTTGGCCATGCCAACTTTAATTCAACATCGGACCGCCAGTGAAAACCAGGCAAAAACCAATGTCAGTCAAGAAGATATCAAAGACACTGACCATAAGATTCGCATCGGACTTTTACAACTAACCGAACACCCAGCCTTAGATGATATTCGTCAAGGGGTCTATGATCAACTGGCTGAGCGGGGCTATGTTGATGGTGAAAACGTTGAAATTGACTTTGCCAATGGGCAAGGGGACCAAAATAATCTGAAAATGTTATCGGATAAAATGGTTTCTGATGGGGCTGAATACTTAGTCGGTATTGCCACACCCGCGGCCCAAGCCCTAAAGAATGTGGCCAATGACCAGGTTCCTGTGGTAATGGCAGCTGTTTCCGACCCAGTTGGGGCTGGCTTAGTTAAAGATTTAGACCAACCAGGCTTCCAAGTGACTGGGGTTCGTGATGTCCCACCAGTCAAGGAACAATTTGACCTGATTAAACGAGTGATGCCAGATATTAAAACTGTTGGTATTATCTACAATTCTTCTGAAACCAATGCCCAAAATAATGTCCGCATGGCTAAAGAACATGCCAAGGAATTAGGCTTGAATGTGGTTGAGAAAACCATCACTTCGACCAACGACCTGGCCCAAGTCGCTGAACAATTGGCCCAAGAAGTGGAAGCTATCTGGGTACCTAATGACAACTCGATTGCTTCTTCAATGAACACCTTAATTTCGGTTACTGACCATTATAAAATTCCAGTCTTCCCAGTGGTTGACACCATGGTTGTTGACGGTGGGATGGCCACAGTTGGACTCAACCAATACCAATTAGGGGTTGATTCAGCCAATGTCCTTGCTGACTTGATTGAGGGTGCTGACCCAAGAAATTATTCCGTTGTTATTCCAGAGAAGAAGGCCTTAACCATTAATTCTAAGAAGGCTAATGAATTAGGCATCGAAATTCCAAGTGATGTTGTCAATGAAGCTACTGACGTGGCAAAGGAGGGTAAATAAAAATGATTGATTTAATTACTAGTGCCCTATCCGAGGGTAGTATCTGGGCTGTCATGGGACTGGGGATTTATATTTCTTTTCGGATTTTAAATGCTCCTGATATGACGACTGAAGGATCCTTTACCCTAGGGGCGGCTTTAGGCGTCCAAGCCATTCATTTTGGTATCCATCCCCTCATCGCTATCCTGATCTCTTTTTTAGGGGGGATGGCCGGAGGTGCCATTACCGGTTTATTAACCACCAAGTTAAGCATTAATCCCTTACTCGCTGGGATTATTACCATGACCGGACTTTACTCTGTCAATCTGAAGATTATGGGATCGGCCAATATTTCTCTAACGGGTCAAAAAACCTTAAAAACCTTGCTAGAACCTCTTAACCTAGGTAGAAATATCGATACCATCGTCATTGGCCTGGTGGTGTCTGCTATTGTGATTTGTTTGATGAGCCTCTTCTTCAAAACCGAAATGGGACAAGCCTTGATTGCTACCGGGGATAATCTGGTCATGGCTAAGTCCTTAGGGATTGATACCCACGAAATGACCATGCTGGGTTACATGCTAGCCAATGGATTGATTGCCGTTGCCGGTGTCTTAGTAGCCAACAGCAATGGTTATGCAGATATCTCCATGGGGATTGGGACTGTGGTGATTGGCTTAGCCGCCATCATTATTGGTGAAGTTCTCTTCCCTAATGTTAGCCTGTCCATGCGTTTAGCTACCATCGTAGCTGGTTCTATTGTCTACCGTTTACTCCTTGGTCTTGTTCTCATGCTGAATTTTGAAGCCAATGACTTTAAGCTCTTCTCAGCCATCATCGTGGGGCTTTGCTTGGCTATTCCAACGATTAGAAGCAAAATGGGAAGCGGCCGGACCAAGAATATTCGCAGTAAGGAGGCTTAATCATGAGTCAAGTATTAAAGCTTAATAACATCAATAAAACCTTTAATCCCGGAACCCTGGATGCCTTTCATGCTTTGAAAGACATTGACCTTTCAGTGAATCAGGGAGACTTCATTACCATTGTTGGGGGGAATGGTGCGGGGAAATCCACCTTACTCAATGCCATTGCGGGAACCTTTGCCTTAGATAGTGGCGAAATCTTCTTGGAGGAGAAGGATATTACCACTAAGAGTGAAGAAGAGCGGGCTGGATCGATTTCTCGTGTCTTCCAAGATCCTAAAATGGGAACAGCTCCGCGGATGACCGTCGCTGAAAACCTGGCCCTGGCTGCTAAACGAGGGCAAAAGCGGGGCTTAAGTATGGCGATTACCAATGACAAAGAGGCCTATTTCAGCCAAACTTTATCGCAAATTGGTCTGGGCCTGGAAAATCGCTTGAATGCTGAAATGGGGAAATTATCCGGTGGACAACGGCAATCCATTGCCTTATTAATGGCTACCATCGTTAAGCCCAAACTCTTATTACTGGATGAACATACAGCAGCCCTAGACCCTAAGACTTCGCGTAGGATTTTAGAGCTGACTGACCAACAAGTGCAAGAAGAAAAACTTACTGCCTTGATGATCACCCACAACTTGCAAGATGCCTTAACCTATGGGAATCGGATGATTTTACTCCATCACGGAGAAATAATCCGCGATTTCACCCAAGAAGAAAAAGAAAATCTATCCAGCCAAGACCTTTATTCGATCATGGAAGACTTGGTATAAGAAAGTGAATTCTTAAAGTCAGATAATTAAGCTAAAGAAAAAGCAGTTATGCATACAATGAACTGCTCCCTGTCAAGTAGACAGATAAATAAATAAATTTTTTACCATGTGTGATCTTTGTCATGCATGGTTTTTATTTTAGATTTTAAAGTATTATTTATCAGTGAATAGGATGTTTCATAAAACTTAATCCGAAAGATAGTTTAGCGGTCAGGCTTGTTTGACAAGGAGGGAGCGTAAACAGCTTCAAGCCTTTATCAAGGTCCGCTCCGCTCTCCACCTTGACAAAGCCTATTAGCTGTTTTAAAAGATGGACAAGCCAAACAAGCCCAGACAGTCTAACTAAAACTAGATTTAATTTTAAATTTTTTAGCCAAACGGCTAATCACCTTTGGATTTAAGCTGGAATTTTAAGGCCCATATCCAGTGTGACACGTTCGGTGTTATAAAATTCGATGTAGCGTTTAATATCTTCTTCAAGTTGTTCAAAGCTTTCATAAGTTTTCAACCGATACATCTCTTCTTTAATAATGCCCCAGAAATTTTCCATTGGTCCGTTATCAATACATTTTCCTACGCGAGACATACTTTGAATTAACTGTTTTTCGTCAACAAAACGCTTAAAGAAATGCGAAGTATATTGGAAACCACGGTCACTGTGCAAGAGGGTTTCTGTAGGGATAAGTTCTTCTTCTACTTGAACAATCGTATCTTTAACAAGTTGATTGTTATTCCTTTGTGATAATTTAAAAGCAATAATCTTATTGGCTCCGTAATCAAGAATCGCACTTAAATACGCTTTGTAACTATAGTTATAGCCATATTTAAACTCTGTAATATCCGTCAACAACACCTGCATCGGTTCATAATCTTTATCAAATTCACGGTTCAACACATTTTCTGCAACGTGCTGAGGCTTACTTTTTTTGTAGTGATATCGCCTACGGCGAATAACAGATTTTAAACCCATTAATTTCATGAGACGATAGACACACTTATGATTGACCCGCGCATTCTTAAAGTGATTAAGATAAATGGTGATTCGACGATAACCATAGATGCCCTCATATTTATCATAAGCTTCTTGAATTAAAGTCATTAGCCACTGTAAACGTTGTTCTGTCTTGGATGGCTCTCGGTTGAGCCATTTATAATAAGCAGATCTACTGACACCTAGCGAATGGCATAAGAATGTTATTTTGTGTCCTTCCTGGCTTAATTTTTCGATTGTTTTGAACTCTGCTTGATATTTTGTCCGTCGGACATCAACTCTCTTTCCACTTCTTTCAATTTTTTTAGAGCAGCATTTTCCGTTTCTAAGTATTCATTACGTGCTTTAAGCGCAGCTAATTCTGTACGTAACTTCTCTTCTTCATTTTGAATACTCATCGGTTTGCGGCGTCCTCTACTATCAATGAGCCCATTGGGACCATATTTCTTATACTTTTGGACCCATGAGTAAACATTATTGTAGGAAACTTTATGTTTTTCAGCAGTCTCTTTATAAGACATTCCTGTTTCAAGAAAATCTTTAACAATATCAACTTTTTCCTGATAGGTTTTCTTTTGGCTTTTCATTGTATACACCTCGGGTTTAGGGTGGTAGCCCTTTAATTCTTCCCTTTTAGTATACTTAGTAATCCAATTCCTTACAGTAGAAAAGCTAGGGATATTGTATTTTCTAGCAATTTTTGTAATTGAGATGTCTGTATTCAAGTATTCTTGAACGACGTTCTGCTTAAACTTTTCACTATAAGAATTATTCTTTGTCTGTGATTCCAGCCCTGCAAAGCCATGTTCTAGATATTTGAGATAATATTCTCTAAAGACAGATGAATGAATTGAGAGACCATATTGATCACAAAGCTCGGCATAGGAAGTTCCTTCTTCATAAAGATGGATATATTTAGCCAACTCTGCTGGTGAATGCTTTCTATTTGAACGCATAAAAAACTCCCCCTAAAGTAGTTTTACTTTTTCAAGTGTCTACTTTAAGGGGAGCATACCACAAAACGCATAACTGCTTTTTTAATAATTAGTTCTCTTTTTGGTGAGTTTGTTCATAGAGGTCTAAGATTTCATTGACTTTTTGGTTGACTTGACTGTTGTTTTTGATTCGGTAGGGCTCTAGGGCATGGACTTGTTCTTCTAAGCTGGCTCCAATGGCAAAGTCAAATTGAGCCTTGGGGATAGCAGCTTGATTAGGAAAGATCCCTTCTTCACTAGCTTGACTGATTGGAATCCGGTATTGGGTATTGTAAGGCCCTGTAAAGCTGCCGGGGAGTGTTCCGGTTTCTTTGACTACTTTTTGGCGGACCAGGTGTTGGGAAGGGGAGAAAGTTTCGCTGGAACCCATCATTTGTGGATCATAGTTATTCAACTGATTGAGCAGGCTCAACCAGTGTTTGGCGTGACGTTCTACCGGATTACCGAAACTGGCATTGCCGTCATCATTTAAGGTATGGCGCTGGTAAGTATTATCGTAACCAATCCATGACATGAGCGTAATCCTTGGGCTTGAGCCTCCAATCCAATGGTCATTGAAATCCTCTGAGGTCCCTGTTTTCATATAAATATCCGAAAAAGCATTCAAACCGCCACTATAGGGTTGGAAAGTCCCGGTTCGGTGGGTGTCTTTCAAGACATCAACCATGATATCACTGCTTTCTTTATCAAAGACAGGTTCTTGGTGATTTTGATGTTGATAAATTAAGTTCCCATTACTATCAGAAATGCTTTCAATGAGGTAAGGGCTGATGCTTTGGCCACCGTTAGCAAAAGTCGCAAAAGCCGCCGCTAATTCAACGACAGTCGGGCCTGTTTGGGTTCCTCCAATGGATAAGGCGACATTATCCTTGACTTCATTTTCCGTAACGGATTGGTCTAGGCCTAAACGATCCACATATTCTTGGATATCGACACCATGTTTTAAGAGGTGTTGGTAGAGATATATGGTCGGGTTATTCAAGGAATTGGCCAGGGCGTGGCGGAAGGTCACTAACTGATTGGAGATATTGTTTCCATAGTTGGACGGTTCATAGTAGGATCCATCGGCTTGTTGGATACGAATAGGAGTATCAGCGATTAGCGTACTTGGAAAGGCTAAGCCCTCTTGGATAGCCGGTCCATAAGTCAGCAGGGGTTTGAACATGGAACCTGGTGACCGTCGCATGTCAAAGGCATGGTCCACTTGGTTTTGGTCGAAGTCAATCCCTCCAACAAAGCCTAAAATTCGTCCGCTGGCATTTTCGATAAGGACGTTGCCCGTTTGGACAGGGAGGGGGATGGCTTCAGTTTCATCCGTTTCTGGATTATTTTGATAGGCCATATAAGTTTGTCCCAGGGAACCGGCTTGGTTGGCGACCGTTTGGTTGAGAAGCTGATAGATATTAGGATCAACGGTGGTCTTAACGGTTAGACCGCCATTACGGTAATAAGAATCGGCCCGTTGTTGGTATTCGCTACGGAGGTTGTCATCGGCTTGAATCTCTTCTTCACTGACTCCATCCATGGCCATAAAGCGCTGCATGAGGAGCTTAAGACTTTGCTTTTCCACTTGCTGGTAGAGATAAGTATTCTTCTGACTAGTGCTGGAGCCTGTCTCATCGACTTGACTTTCAGCTTGGATAAAATCATTTTGAATAGGGTAGTCTTTAGCTTTTTCGTAGTCTGCTTGGCTAATATAATTTTCCAAACGCATCCGGTCGAGGACTTCCTGCATCCGTTCAACACCGTAATTAAGCTCTTCTGGGGATTTTAATTGACCCTCGCTATCATAAGGAGTATAAGTATAAGGGTTTTGGGGCATCCCTACTAAAAAGGCGGCCTGGGGTAAATTGACTTGGTCGGCGCTTTTACCAAAGATACCTTCAGCAGCTGCCTCAATACCAGCAATATTTTCGCCTTTATTGTTACGACCAAAAGGAGAGGTATTAAGATAGGATTCCAGGATTTGTTCCTTAGAAAAATAATTTTCCAAGCGGTTGGCTAAGAGCATTTCTTTAGCCTTACGTTCAAAGGAAACTTCATTAGATAAGAAGCGTTGCTTGACCAATTGCTGGGTAATGGTTGAGCCCCCCGAAGAAGATCCTCCTAGGACTTGGGAGAGGACAGCACGTAGGATAGCACTAGGGACTACACCATGGTGTTTAAAAAAGTGCTCATCTTCAGTAGCCACCAGGCCGTGAACAATCTGTGGCGAAATCTCTTCTAATTGGACATTTTTTCTCACCAGGTCACTGCGGACTTCATCGATCAGGGAACCGTCATTGTAGGTGAGGGTCGAGATTTCTTCCAAGTTTTGAATTTGGCTAGTCATTTCCTCAGGGGAGGGGTTGGGAAGATCTTCGGTTAATCCTAAGAAAAATCCGCTAGCTACCCCCATAGCTAAGGATAAACTGAGTAGGCCCAGAACCAGGACATAGCCTAGCAGGCGTTTGATCACTGAAAAGAAAACATTGCTGGAAAAGAAAAATTTATCTTTCCAAGCAGGTTTTTCCTCTTGATTATTATTGTGGATAGGTGAATGTTGAGTAATAATAATCCCTCCTTATGAGCTCCTAATTATTATAGCAAAAGTCTGGGTGACTGACTATGTGGATGACTGGACCAGTCCGTGAAAGCGGAAGCTTGAACTTGCGCCATTTAGCTGTTTTTGGTAGAATTAAGAATTGTAGATTATAGACTAAAAACGAAAGAAGGTATGTTTCGTGTCGGGACATAATAAGTGGAGCAAAATTAAAAATACTAAGGGCGCTGAAGACGCAAAACGCGCTAAGATCTTCCAAAAATTATCGCGTGAAATTTATATGGCGGTAAAACAAGGTGGACCAGATGCGGATGCTAACCCATCACTTCGTATGGTTATGGACAAAGCCAAAGCAGCAAACATGCCTAAGACCAACATTGAACGGGCCATTGATAAAGGTAGTAATACCGCTGGTGGCGAAGATTACGATGAAGTCACCTATGAAGGCTACGGTCCTAATGGAATTGCTGTTTTTGTGGAAACCTTAACCGACAATACCAACCGTACCTTAACCAACGTGCGGACCATCTTTAACCGTAACGGCGGTAGCTTAGGTGAAAGTGGCTCAGTGGCTTATATGTTTGACCGCAAAGGCTATCTCGCCATTGAACGTGAAGACTTAGATGTTGATGAAGAAACCATGTTTATGGACGCCATTGACGCGGGGGCTGAAGACTTACAAACATCTGATGAAGTCTTTGAAATTTATACCGAGGCCAATGATTTTGGAGCTGTTCGTGACGCCTTGGAAGAAAAAGGCTATAAACTTGCCACTTCTGAATTAACCATGGTACCAAAAACCATGATTGACCTCCCTGAAGACAAGAAAGCCACCTTTGAAACTCTTATTGAAAAATTAGAAGACGACGATGACGTCCAAAACGTCTATTATAACACCGAACTAGACGCGTAATAATAGAGTGCGACGGATGCACCAAAGATCGATAACACTGGAACTAAAGAGCAAAAATTCTTGAAAAGAATTTCTTGCTCTTTAGTGAAGTGGAGGTCGATCTGCATCCGGAGCAGGTTTGGATAGAGTGCGACAAGCGTGGTTACTTGTCTTGCACTAGGAACATATTTTGATAAGAGCATTCTTACTTAAAAAATGGGCTGAGACTTTTGTCGCAGCCTCTTTATTTTATCCTGATATTTAGCCCAAAAAAGGGGCTGAGCAGAACCCCTAAATTATGTTATAGTGTAGGGGTAAATTTTTCAATCTAACTGATATAGAAAGAAGCGATGATTGCATGATTAATCAAGAATTAATTCAACAATTCCATGAAAAATATCATTCTGACCCTAAAAATAGTGCCAGTGAACACGCCATCCGTGAAGTCGGCATTAACAAGGCCAGTGTCAATTATCAAGTTCGCCAAGAACATGACTTTAAATTCTCTGAAGAAACCAAACGTGGTAAGATCACTAACCAAAAACAAAGTGGTCGCTGCTGGATGTTCGCAGCCCTAAATACTGCCCGGGTTTCCACCATGGAAAAATTAAACCTAGAAACTTTTGAATTCTCCCAATCTTATACTCTATTCTGGGATAAGTTAGAGAAGGCTAATTTCTTCTTAACCAGTATTATTGATACGGTTGATGAAGCCCAAGACTCTCGCTTAGTTTGGCATTTACTCCAAACGCCATGTGAAGATGGGGGCCAATGGGAAATGTTTGCGGATATCTTGAAGAAATATGGTTCCGTGCCAAAAGAAGTCATGCCTGAAACCTTCCATTCTTCTAACACCCATCTCTTGGATGAAGTCTTAGAAACCAAGCTCCGTGAATTTGCGGCCCGTTTACGTCAAATGCATGAAGCTGGCAAATCGAAGGCAGACTTAGAAGCAAAACGTGATGAACAACTTTACTTTATTTATAATGTCTTAGTAAAGGCCTTAGGGGAAGTGCCAAGTCAATTTACCTATCAATACCGTGACAAGGATGACCAATTTCATCGGATTGAAGACATTACCCCACAAGAATTCTTCCAAAAATATACCAATCTCGAGGTGAACGACATGGTCAGTCTCTTAAATGCACCAACTGCTGATAAACCTTACCATAAGACTTATACAGTGGATTATTTAGGGTCAATCGTTGAAGGTGAACCGATTAAGTATCTCAACGTACCTATTGAAGCCCTTAAAGATGCAGCCATCAAAGCTATTAAAGACGGCTATCCAGTTTGGTTTGGTTCAGATGTGGGTAAGATGAGTGAACGTGAACTTGGCTTAATGGATACCAAGATGTACCGCTACCAAGATACCTTGGGTGAAAACTATACCTTAAACAAAGCCGAACGCCTTGACTATAGTGTCAGTCTCCTAACCCATGCCATGGTTTTAGTAGGGGTTAACTTGGATAAGGAAGGCAAACCTACCCATTGGAAAGTTGAAAACTCTTGGGGTAAGAAGGTCGGAGACGAAGGAATCTTCTCCATGTCCGATGATTGGTTCGATGAATATACCTTCCAAATCACCGTTCCTAGCCGCTACGTTGATGAAAAATTATTAGAAGAATACCAACAAGAACCTGTCCACCTAAAACCTTGGGATCCAATGGGCTCTTTGGCTAAAGTTCATTAATTTAAAATCATAAATAATAACTTCATATAATAACTAACAACCGCATGCTGTATTACTGCTTGTGCTTGGAACAACTTCCAGTTCCAGCAAGCAATCTAACTGCATAGCGGTTGTTTTTTATTGGATAGAAAATAAATCGGGCATTGGCTCTTTTAAATATTCACTTTTTAGCTTTTATAAAAAATAAAATGAACGCGGTTCATTTTGCTTGCTATAGAAATATGAGGGGCGTATAATCGTCCCTGTTCGATGAAGGAGGAAGAAAAAATGTTTTTAGCTTATAAAGAAATTATACATAGCAAGGTCCGCTACTTATTAATTACGGGACTCTTGTTTTTAATTGCTTACTTGGTTTTCTTTTTAACCGGATTGTCATATGGGTTGGCCCAAGATAACCGTCTAGCCGTGGATGCTTGGTCAGCTGATCAAATTGTATTGGCAAGCGACAGTAACCATGTCTTGGGAAAATCAAATTTTGAAGCAGATTTAGCCAATGAAATTACTGCCGACCAAAAGGCACTCTTTTCGGAAATGCCGGGAGTGGTCAAATTGGATGAGGAGGGTGAGAAGATTAACGTTGCCTTATTTGGGATTCAAGGGGAAGAATTTCTCAAACCGGATATTGTTGCCGGAAAGATGTTTGATGCCCCTGGTCAAGGGGTGGTTGATATAAGTATGAAAGACCAATATGGCCTGGAACTTGGCGATAGTCTGCAAGTAGCTAATATGGACCACCCTATTAAAGTTGTTGGCTTTACTAAAAATCAACGCTTTTCTGTCGCTCCGGTTGTCTTTACTAGCTTAGAAGACCTTAAAGAGATTCGCTACAGTGGCCTAGGGCAAATACCGGAGAAAGATTTTATTAATGCCATCATAATTCGTGGCCAAGCCCACTATGTTCCTGAGGACTTGGAGGCCATAAGTATTGAAGACTTTATTCAAGATATTCCCGGTTACCGGGCTCAGGTGGTGACTTTTAACTTTATGATTGGTTTTCTGATTGTGATTGCAGCTGTGGTGGTTGGCATATTTATCTATGTCCTAACCATGCAAAAGGCGCCAATCTTTGGCGTTATGAAGGCCCAAGGCATTGCAACCAGCTATATTGCTAAGTCGGTTCTTGGCCAAAGTTTCCTCTTAGCCAGTCTTGGGGTGGCTTTCGCCTTGCTGGCAACTTTGGCTTCTGCTTATTTACTGCCAGCAGCGGTGCCCTTTGCTTTAACTTGGGAGTATTTCCTCCTAGTGGGCATTTTAATCATCATTGCAGCGGTCATGGCGGCTCTATTCTCAGTCAGAGCCATTGCTAAGGTTGACCCTCTCGAAGCCATGGCCTAAAACAGAAATTGAGTAAAGGAGTGTTTATATGAAAGCCATTGAATTAATCCATGTTTCTAAATCCTTTCAAGACGGCGATCAAATAATTGAAGCTTTAAAGCCAACTGATTTTTCCGTGAATGATGGGGAATTTGTCGCCATTGTGGGGCCTTCAGGTTCTGGAAAATCGACCTTTCTAACCCTGAGTGGAGGCTTGCAAAGTCCTAGCCAAGGTGAAGTAAGGGTGAAGGGCCAAGCCTTTTCCACTTTAAAGGAAAAGGACAGGGCAAAGCGCCGTTTCCAGGAAATTGGCTTTATCTTACAAGCTTCTAACTTAATTCCCTATTTAACGGTTAAAGATCAATTACGCTTAGTCGATAAAATCCAAGGCCACAGTCATGCAGCCTATGCCCAAGACCTATTCCAAGAACTGGGAGTGGACCACTTATTAAATAAGTATCCAGCAGACTTGTCAGGCGGGGAACGGCAAAGGGTAGCTATTGCTCGGGCTCTCTATCCTGACCCTACTATCATCCTGGCTGATGAACCAACTGCTTCATTAGATAGTCAAAGGGCTTTTGAAGTGGTTAATATATTAGCTAGAGAGAGTAAGGGAAAAAATAAGGCTATTATAATGGTCACCCATGATACCCGCTTAATCCAACACTGTGATCGGGTTTTTGAAATGCGTGATGGTGTTCTGAAGGAAAGCCGTTAATAAAAAAACAGTTGGCTGCTTTAAATTAGCCAACTGTTTTTCCTTGTTGCTTTCTTTTTTAGTCTTTAGACTGATCTAAATCAACTTTTCCGTGGAGAATATCGTCCCGGTGACGGATAAATTGAACTAGGAGGAGCAAGAAAACGAAGACACCCAAGTAACCGATAAAAGGATAAACATAGGAGACCAAACGGGTAAATCCGAAAGCAGAAAGTCCCAGTCCCACGAGAACCATTGGAATCATTAGCTTGGGGACCCGCTGAGGTTGGTTATAGGAGAAGCGTTTGGCTAAAGGATAAAACATGCCGATAGCGGTGTTGAAGATCATTCCAAAGACCACCACACCCATTACAGCGCCCAGCAGGGGATGGATATCATCGAGGACCATAAGCATGGGCATTTCATTAGTATCCAAGCGTTGAATATTACCTACAATGGTAATATAAGCTGCTGCTTGTAAGAGTGTTGTCACGAGTCCGCCGAGTATGCCACCTAGACCTGCTTCAAAGGAAGATTCTTGGTTACCCCCAATCACAATGGCCATGGAAACGCAGGTCATGATCCCTAGTGAAGTATAATTAATGGCAGATACCCACCAATTGGGGAGGGAGGTTTCTGCTTTTTGGGCCAGGTCCAAGGATTCAGAGAAGGGGATAGGGGAAGCTATCAGGGTATAGATTGAAGCCCCTATAATTAAGATTAAAACAAAGGGTGTAATGGCACCGATTAATTGAGTGACCTTGGTGGTATCCAAAAAGGCGGTTAAAATTAGTAATACTGTCAATAAAATGCTGCCTACCCAGGTGGGCAAGGAGAAGATCAGTTTTAAGTTAGTACCCGCTCCGGCAATCATTACAAAACCAATTAAAAATAAGGATAAATTGATAGCAGGGTCAATCAATTTAGCAATGATAGGGCTGGAAATTTTGTCAAAAACAATGCGGTGGTCCTCAGCTGAATAACGAAAACCATAGACTAAAAGTAAATAGCCGCCCATAGCAAAGAAAAAGCAAGATAAGATTAAAGCATAAATACCTTCACGACCAAAGGCAACATAATATTGAAAGGCTTCTTGCCCACTAGCAAATCCGGCTCCGACAATCACCCCGACATAAGCCAAGGCAATGGTAATTAAACGCATGAAACGTCCTGACTTCATATAAAATCCTCCTTACAAATAAATTAGTATCCTATGGCCAGTATAGCAGAGTGGTTTTTATTTTAAAATAAAGCGCTTTCATTAATTAGAAACAAATTTTCCTTGCCTATATTCTTTACTTCTTTATGAATTATCATCAGAAAGAGGTAAAGGATAAGCTTTAGTTAAATATTTCACTAGAAGACCTGATACATTTTTGTTTTTTTGCTTGGGTTAAAGTAAAAAGTGAAAAGTTCCTTGACAGAAAAATGATAATTATTTATGCTTAGACCAAGGAAATGAATGTCTTCCCAGGATTTACTCCTAAACCGCGCATAAGAATTGCTTATGAGCTGATGACTTCTGCAAATAAAAGCAGAAGGGCATCAGCTTTTTTGCTTGAAAAGAAAAGGAGTAGAAGTATGTTACTGTTAAGTTTTGCCTATATTTTTATTTTTGGTCTCCTGGTAGACTGCATCTGTAGGGCCTTTAAGATTCCAAGTTTGGTTGGTTTTCTATTTTTAGGGATAGTATTAGGACCCTATGCTTTCAATTTATTGGATCCGACCATCTTAGACCTTTCTGCTGATTTAAGACAGGTGGCCCTAATTATTATTCTTACCCGGGCCGGCTTATCATTGGATGTGCGCGGTCTTATCAAGGTCGGCAGGCCAGCGCTCTTGATGTGTTTTCTACCCGCAACCTTTGAAATCATAGCCACGAGTCTTTTAGCTCCAAGGATCCTAGGCATTAGTCAAGCAGATGCCATGGTTTTAGGGACAGTATTGGGAGCTGTATCACCAGCAGTGGTAGTTCCTAAAATGTTGAATTTGATTGAAAAAGGCTATGGGACCGAAAAGCAAATCCCACAAATTATCCTAGCCGGGTCGTCAGCTGATGATATCTATGTCTTGGTTCTCTTTTCTTCCTTCTTATCTGTCGCTCAAGGAGGAAGTTTCCAAGTCACCCAACTTCTGACTATCCCGCTTTCTATTATTCTAGGGCTCTTAATCGGTGGGCTTTTGGGAGCTGGCTTAAATAGCCTCTTTGATCGTTTTGCCTTGAGCACTGCCAAGCAATTAATCTTACTCTTATCCCTATCCTTTGTTTTGGTATCGGTGGAGAAAATCCTGCCAGCTATCCCATTCTCAGGAATATTAGCGGTAATGGCTATGGGGCTTGTGATCAATCGTCTAGACTCAGAAAAGGCGGTCGATCTCGGCCAATACTATAATAAATTATGGATTCCTGGTGAAATTTTGCTCTTTGTCTTAGTGGGCGCCTCTGTCAATATTTCCTATGCCTTTCAAGCAGGTTGGCAACCGGTCCTCTTGATTGCTCTAGTCTTAATCTTCCGGTCAATGGGTGTCCTACTTTCCCTAGCTAAGACTCATCTTAGTCTTAAAGAACGCTTATTTTCAGTGATTGCCTACTTGCCTAAAGCAACGGTTCAAGCAGCAATCGGTGGAGTTCCATTGGCGATGGGACTAGGAACCGGTGAAATTATATTAACGGTTTCGGTAGTTGCCATCTTAATTACTGCACCCTTAGGGGCCTTTGGAATTGACCTGACTTATCAAAGACTCTTAGAAAAAGAAGTGAAATAAGTAAAAATAGGGTTCAGCGCTAACAATAGCCTGAGCCTTGTTTTTATCACTTTGTAAAGAATGGGCTTTACTTTCAAGTGAAGAAGTCTATAATATTCACTGAGAGTAGGATTAATGCGTTAAGTGTCAGTGGACGGAATGTTGCTGCTGGACGAAGAGATTACTCGCGATGTTAATCCGCATTCGCTCAAATGCCATCGAGTGTAATGTCCCTTTTTGGGCCTCTCCAATGTATATTAGGAGGGTTTTTTTATTATGTTTAGAAAATGGTTACCTTTAGATGTCGCCTCATCACGGGTGATTACGGGTATGGGTTTATTGATGGCTTTAAACCTCTTACTCAACCAATTCCGTTTAGTTCTAGGACCAACCCTAGAAATCAGTTTTGCCTTTATACCATTAGCTATTATGGGGGCTTTTTACGGACCTATCTATGCAGGAATTGGCGCTGGTTTATGTGATGTGATTGGTTTTGTTCTGAGTCCAAGTGGCTTTTTCTTTCCTGGTTTTACCTTCAATGCGGTCTTAGCCGGTTTGATTTATGGCTTTGTCCTATTCCGTCAAGGCTATAACTTGAAACGAATTCTAATCGCTAAAGTCTTGACTACGGTATCGATCTCATTATTCTTAACGCCTTTATGGCTCAATATGATGTACCAGTCCGGTTTATTTGCCTGGGCTAGAATCATTCGTACAGCGGTACTATTTCCAGTAGATTTATTTCTTCTGATTATTATTTTCAAGATGATCGAAAGAAGTCGGGCCGTCAAGAACATGCGCAGCCAAAGTGCCCATTAATAATTTGATTTAAATGATTTAAGAGACGAGTCTTCGGACTCGTTTTTTATTGACAAAAATTTGCCCAGCTTCTTGCATTGGAGTACCATAGTGAGAAGAAAAAGAAAACAGGAGTCTATTTATGCGAGTTAAAGATGTGATATTAGAAAATAAGGGAAAAGAAATATTAGCTTTTTCCGCCAAGCTGATTGAAGCGGTCCTAGAGCTAATGGTTCCTTATGTTATGGCTGATTTGATTAATAAGGGGATTAATCCTGGCAATACGACCTATATTTGGCAGCGGGGCTTGCTTTTAGTGCTTTTGCCATTCTTAGGTTATTGTTTTGCCTTAGTGTGTCAGTGGTACGCTTCAGTGACTATGCAGACAGTAGGAACTCGATTAAGGTCGGCACTCTTTGACCAAGTTAACCAGTTGACCTTAAATCAGCTCAACCAGGTGGGAGCGGATTCCTTAGTTACCCGGGTAACCAATGACACCAATAATATTCAAGAAGCAGTGGCCAGAGCGTTACGCCTAGCCTCGCGTTCACCGGTGATTGTCATCGGGTCCATTATTATGGCTTATCTGATTAGTCCCCAGTTGTCTCCCATTTTTATTATTGCTGGCTTTATTTTGGGCCTAGCCTTTACAGGGATTACCCTCAATTCAAACCGTCGTTATCAAGGCATCCAGCATGGCTTAGACCGCTTGAGCCAAGTGGTCCGTGAAAATCTCAATGGGATTCGAGTCATCCGGGCCTTTGTTAACCAAAAAACAGAGATCCACCGCTTCCAGAAAGAAAATGACCACTTAGTCGACCAACAAATTCGGGTAGGCCAGGTCCAAGCGCTGGCGACACCCATTTCTTTATCGGTGGTTAATATTGCTATCGGACTGATTCTCTATTTTGGGGGCTGCTTAGTGAATAATGCTTATTTAATGCAGGGAGAAATTATCGCTTTAACTTCCTATATGACTAGTATCTTCTTAGCCTTGAGTGTTTTAGTGCGCTTACTAGTGGTCTTAAGCCGAGGCTTCGCTTCTGCCCGCCGGATTGATGACTTTTTAGCCTTGCCGGTAGCAGGTGAAGAACAGTCTGCTTCGGATAAAAACAGCAAAAACGACCTGGCACAATCCACCGGGCCTTTAGAAATCACTTTTGACCAGGTGAATTTTTCTTACAGTGACCGGCCTCTCCTAAGCGACCTAAGCTTTCAAATTCATGCTGGTGAATTTATCGGTATTATTGGAGGTACTGCAGCAGGCAAAACGAGCTTGGTTAACTTGATCTTAGCCTTCAACCAAAAGCAAAATGGGGACATCATGATTAACGGACAAGCGATCGAAAGTCTCTCTTTAAAAAGTTTACGCCAAGCCATTGCCTTGGTTCCTCAAAAGGCAGTCCTCTTCAAGGGAAGCTTGCGAGATAACTTGAAGATGGACCAGCCAGCTATCTCTGACGCTGACTTGTGGCAGGCCTTAGAAGATGCTCAAGCGGCTGACTTTATCAAGCAGGCCCAGGGGCTGGATACTCCGGTTGACCAAGGTGGGATGAATTTTTCTGGGGGGCAGCGGCAAAGGCTAACTATTGCCCGAGCCCTGGCCCAACCCAGCCGGGCGATTATCTTAGATGATGCGGTATCGGCCTTAGACTTTGCAACTGAAGGGCGCTTACGACAAGTGCTTTTGGAAAAAGAACAGACCCTCATCATGGTTTCCCAACGGATTTCCTCGATTTTACATGCCGATAAAATATTAGTCTTAGACCATGGGGAATTAGTTGGCTTTGCTAGCCATGAAGAGCTCTTAGCGACTTGCCCAACTTA
Organism: Aerococcus urinae; assembly: GCF_001543175.1. NCBI lineage: Bacteria > Bacillati > Bacillota > Bacilli > Lactobacillales > Aerococcaceae > Aerococcus > Aerococcus urinae. The sequence goes on along the minus strand of NZ_CP014161.1, from coordinate 1,326,737 downwards.
CCAAAAAATATACGCTAGCCAATATCCAAAAAGTAACGGAAAGGGGGAAGCCTAGATGCCAGTTGAAACCAGTAAACGCCTAGTTCAATATATAAAAACCTTCCCTGGCTATTTTGTGGGGATCTTAGTGGCTTCGACCCTAGCCGTACTTTTTCAAATTCTGATTCCAATTCAAATTGGTCGGTCAGTGAATTTATTAGTTGCGGCCGGGGCGGTAGATTTCTCCGCTTTGGGACGAGCTATTGGGCTGCTCATTCTCTTAGCACTTTCAGCGGCCTTGGCTTCTTACCTACAAAATGACCTAGCCAGCCGCTTATCCTATCGAATCTCTCACCAATTACGGCAAGAGGTCTTCTATAAAATTCAATCACTTCCCTTGTCTTATTTGGATCAGCATGCCTATGGGGATATTGTTAGCCGGGCTATTAACGATGTTGATTACCTCAGTAATGGCCTCTTGCAAAGTTTTACTTCCCTGTTTTCTGGCCTGGCGACGATTGTAGGGATTATCATTATGATGCTGTCGCTCAATGCCAAGATTGGCCTGATTGTGATCGTTTTGACGCCCATTTCAGTACTTGTTTCTTCCTTGATTGCCAACCGAACCTACCGTTATTTTCAAGAGCAAGTGGCCTTGCGCGGTGAATTAGGGGCCTACATGGATGAAATGGCCAACAACCAATACTTGGTAAAGAGTTTCACCTATGAAGAGCGGAGCCAAGAACGTTTTGATGCCATCAACCAGCGCTTGCATGAGAGTGGGGTAATTTCTCAATTTTACGGGGCCTTGATTAATCCTACTGCCCGGCTTTTAAATGCCATGGTTTATGCAGCAGTGGGGCTTTATGGCGCCTTTGCGGTAGTCAATGGTCAGCTAACTGTGGGACTTTATTCCTCGTTTCTCACCTATGCCAACCAATATACCCAGCCCTTTAATGAAATTTCAGCCGTCATTAACGAAATGCAAACGGCTCTAGCAGCTGCTCAGCGTATTTTTGACTTTTTAAACCAGGCGGATGCTGAGTCTGAGGGAGATCCAGTGGTTCTCAGCGACTGTCAGGGTCAAGTAACCATTCAAGATCTTTACTTTTCCTATGATCCTAATCACCCCTTGATTGAAGACTTCACTTGTCATGTCAAAGCAGGGGATACCGTGGCCATTGTAGGGCCAACCGGAGCCGGAAAAACTACCCTAATCAACTTGTTAATGCGCTTCTATGAACCCGACGCTGGACAGATTCTCATTGATAACATTGATACCCAGGACATGCCTAGGAACCAAGTCCGCCAATTGTTTGGTATGGTTCTCCAAGATGCCTGGATTTTCCAAGGGACTGTGGCTGAAAATATTGCTTACGGCAAGGCAGAGGCCAGTCAAGAAGAAATTATCCAAGCAGCCCAGGCGGCGAGTTTACACCGCTTAATTGAACAAATGCCAGAGGGCTACAACACCATACTGGAAGAGGGCGGGGCCAATATTTCCACGGGGCAAAAGCAGTTGATTTGTATTGCCCGGATCCTCCTGACTGATCCTGACATGTTAATTCTCGATGAAGCGACGAGTTCCATCGATACCGTTACGGAACAGGCTGTCCAAGCGGCCTTCGATAAACTGATGGAAGGGCGGACCAGTTTTGTTGTCGCCCACCGGCTGTCAACCATTCAAGAAGCCGATACAATCTTAGTTCTTGACCAAGGACAGGTGGTGGAACAAGGGCGGCATGAAGAATTACTTGATAAACACGGTTTTTATTACAACTTATACAATAGTCAATTCGATCGTCAGACTTAAGCGGATCTGGCTTTGGCTAATTGACTCGCCGTGTTACACTGGACCTAGATATAGGGCTTAAGTGAAGGAGGAGAGAGACTGTGCAACTTTTTGTGGATGAATCCGGGATGATTACCACCGACCATAAGAAAAATTCGCGTTACTTTGTCATGGCCTTTGCCGAGACAGGGGACCAGAAACAGGTCCGTAGTGTTTTTCGCCAGGCCAAGAAGGAATACCTAGACCAGCATCCAGAAAGTAATTTAGATATCCACCAAGAAATTAAGGGATCGATGATGCCTAATGACATGAAGGCGGCGGTATTTGATGCCATGACTAAAGAAACTGACTTGACTTTTCATTATTTAGTTATTGATAATTTTCAACTTTATGATAATTTGCTGCGGATCCCAGCCTTAACCTTTAACTATTTTATTGGTTTAGCGGTAGGGGCCATCGTTCATTCCCACCAAGACCGTCAAGAAAAACTTTATCTGATGATTGATAACCGCAACCAAGCCATCCAATCCTTGAATTCCTTAGAAGAATACCTGCAGATTAAATTCACCATTGAAAAGAGACGCTTAGCCGATGTCCAGGTGGAATACCAGGATTCCAAGGAGCGGGATATGATCCAAGTGGCGGATATCTTTGCCAATACGGTCTTTCGTATTGCCCGTAATGAAGCCAATGGGGAGGTTGACCAAGTGAGTTTAGATCTCTTGGACCATTGTCGAATTGGGGGACGGCGCTTCTTTCCTCTGGGTAAAAATAACCTCGACTTTATGAGTGAAGATTAAGCTGTCACGGATTGTTCGCGAAAGGAAGGAAAGTATGAAGACCTTAGATGATTATGCGCAAATGATTGACCACACCAATTTGCATGCTGATGCCAGTAGCCAGGCTATCCAAGCACTCTGCCAGGAGGCCATCGACTATCATTTTCGCATGGTAGCTATTAATCCGCTCCAGGTGGAGACCTGTTGCAAGTATTTAAAAGATACGGATGTTCATATCGGCGCGGCCATTGCTTTTCCCTTAGGGCAATTAAGCATTGATGCAAAACGTGTAGAGACTCAAATGGCTATTGAAGCTGGGGCTGATGAGATTGACTATGTGGTGAATTTGACCGCAGTTAAGGACCAAGACTGGGAAACCGTCAAGTCAGAGATGGAGACCATGGCAGAACTCTGTCGAGACCAAGAAGTGATAAGTAAGGTCATTTTTGAAAATTGCTATTTAAGCGACGATGAGATTAGACAGCTGGCTCAAATCGCTAGAGAAGTAAAGATTGATTTTATTAAGACTTCAACTGGTTTTGGCCCCTCAGGAGCCAAGCTGGCTGATGTCCGCCTGATGAAAGAAGTAGTTGGTGACCAGGTCAAGGTCAAGGCAGCCGGGGGGATCCGGACGGCTGAAGACTTCTTAGCCATGGTTGAGGCAGGAGCTGAGCGCATTGGGACCAGCGCTGGAGTCGAAATTATTCAAGCCTTAAAAGAAAAATTGAATTAACAAACTAATAAAGCCCTTACGGCTAGGAAAATTTTCCTAACGGTAAGGGCTTTGTTTTTATTTATAGGATGATATCAGTCGGATTAGAGACTAATCATCATCCCAATCATCGTCGTCCCAGTCATCATCCCAGTCATCGTCATCCCAGTCGTCATCGTCCCAATCATCATTACTTGGATAATATGTTGGTGGACTTTGGGGTTGAACTGGTTGAGGAGCAGGTTGAGCGGGTGCAGGGTTGCTGGGTTGGGGCGCTGGGCGGTTAGGCGCTTGACTTGGCCTTGGCTCTTCATTCCCTGCTTGGGGTTGAGTTGCTCTTGGCGCGCGTTCTCCTTGATTATTGTTTGGTTGATTTTGGCCTTTTGATTCATTGGAAAAGTCTTGGTTTTCTTCCTTCTTATTTTCTTTGTCTTCTTCTTGATCGTCTTCCTTATCCTTTTCTTCTTTATCTTGATCATCTTTTTTCTTTTCTTCATCAGCCTTGTTTTTACCTTTAATCGAGCGGAAGCTGCCATGGCCGCTGAGGCGACTAGCTTTTTCCTGGTCGGAGAGGTCATCATTTTGGTCCTTCTTCCAAATGTCAAGTTGGTACTGGTCCACTAAGTAGGAAGTAAAGGCTGTACCAGCTTCTTTGGTAGCCCGGAATTCACTGGCTTCCCCCCTTAAGAAGATCAGGTCGCCAGAATAGCCCTTGTCTTGGAAATATTTGCTAATGGCTTCTTCAATCTCACGCATAGAGTCCTCATCAGTTTTAGTCATAGCGACTAGGACGTTTTCATTTTCAGGATAATTGATACTATTCAATAGGTCATCGAGAACGTCATTTAGAGCTTGGCCCTTGAAGTCACTATCTGAATGAGGTTGGGCATTGGCGTCATAGACACCGGTGACTTGCTGGTCTCGGTTAGTTGTTACCTGAACACTTGGATTTTGCCCAACGGCTATAGCATTTTCCCGGTTCAACCATTGGCTGGCCCAAGTTCCTGTACCGATCAGTAGGAGGGCCATTGCTGCTAGGGCTAGGGCCTTCCACCAAGGCTTAGCTGTAGTTTTTCTTTTTGACCTTATCGGAACAACTTTGTCTTGACCTGTTTTTTGGATAAGGTCAGCCTCAGTAATATAGATAGTTGCGCCTACATGCATAGTCCCTTTGTTCTTAATCCGTAGAACTTGGCCAGTCCGGGTCATAGCTAAGCTATAGTCTTCTTTAACTTCGATAATAACAACTTCTTGGTACATCTCTTCACCCCCTAATCCAAGCAATTAGCTGCTGGTATTCTTTAAAGAAAATAATTATGACTGAAATGATAAAGGTTTTACTTCCTTTAATTATTTTTTCAGTTACCGAGAACATCCGGCTCATTTTCCGTATGGGAAGTCGTTTCTTAGTAAAGAGGTGGTCGGTAATGGACCTTTTCTTACTGGAAGCCTCAGAAATATCAATGGCCCGTTCTCTGGTATCCTGGTGTTTAGGAGCTTCGTCGGCTAATTTCTCTAGTGTGATGGAAAAGTCTGCCAAGTCTTCCTTCCAGGATTCGATTTCTGCCTTCATATCGAAATTACTTTGAGCCTTATCATCTTTAGGGTCAAAGCCTTGTTCATGAAGGTCATTCAGTGACTCATCCGCTTCTTGCTGGTTTTCTTGCTTTAAATGGGTTAACACCCGACTTTTTATCACTAGTTTACAAAAGGCGAGGAAGTGGCCACGGTCTTCATCATAGCGATCAATCGCTTCATCAAAGGCTAAGAGGGCTACGGAGAAGGCATCGTCATTACCCACTTCCACATAGCGTCCGGTCACTTCCGAAACAGTATTAATAATAAAACCGAAATGCTCCTTGATCAGGGCATCCCGCTGGTCTTTATCCACCATAAATTTTTCTCTCCTTATCAGCCACTCATCTAAGGAGGGGCCTGTCTACTAGATAATACAAAGCGATTATGGATTTTAGGGCCTTTTTTTATTAAAAATGACCATTTAAGCTAAAAATTCCTTTATTAAAAAATAAATCCACTTTAACTATAGCAAAAATGATTTAAGAAGTATGCTTTTAGCCCTAATCCAGTGGATTTGGTCCGGATTCCTAAAATAAAAGACCTTTTTTAAAAAATAAATCAAAAAAGGTCCCTAAAGATTTCCCCGTCCTTGTATTAAGTAGTGATAGCTGCAAAGGAATCCATTTCAGCTAATCATTATTTCAAAAATATGGAAGTGAGAAAGGAAGTATTAGAATGGAATTGAATAAGAAATTATTATTAGGGTTGAGTGCGGTAGGTTTAGGGGTCTTTGGCTTAAGTGATCAAGTGAAAGCCGATGAATATGATGATTTTGATGACTACGACGACATCTATGAAGGTTACGATTATGACGATTACGATGACTATGACAATGATGATTTCGACTACGATGATTACGACGATGATGATGACTGGGACGATGATGACGAGGTCTATTACACTCTTCCAGCTCAGCATTCATCGCCAATTCCAACTCCAGCGCCGGCTGCCTATAGCCATTACCAAGGAGAAGTTGATGACGACCATGCGGATGACTATAATGAAGTCAACCAGCAAAATCCTCAAGTCCAAGCAATTAATGGGACCACTGCCTTAGAAGCTTCCTTAGTTCACAGTGGTGTCGCTGAAGCAGAGATTAGAGACCTAGAAATTGAAGTTGATGAAGAAGACGGGCGCTTGGTTTATGAAGTTGAATTTGAGCACGGTGCCAATGAATATGAATACTTAATTGACGGCTTGAATGCAGCGGTTTTAGATTATGAATATGACTATGATGATGACTTAGATGATTATGACGATGACCAAGACGACGATAACGATGGTCTTGATGATGACCAAGATGACGACATCAATGAAGGCCATGATAAAAAGCCTCAAGGTCAAGGACAACCGTCTCAACCTAAAGAAAATCAGCGTCTAGAAAACCCTCAAGGCGACTCAAAAGCTGACCATGACCAAGAGCCGTCCAATCAAAGTCAAACCGACCAGCCAAGCGCAGAGAATACTGGTGAAAAGCAGCCTATCGCTGACCAGACTTCAACCAGTCAACCTGTCCTTGATCAAGGCGTGTCCATGGAAGAAGCTGTCGTGGCTCATTTCCATGACTTAGTCAATGCTGAGCGGCAAAGTCTTGGCCTTTCAAGCCTCTCCTATGGTAATGCTTATCAAGCAGCATCGGATATCCGTACCAAGGAAATTATCGATGTTTTCTCCCATACCCGTCCTAATGGCCAGGCTTTTAACACCGCTAGCGGTTTTGAAGGGGCTGGAAACTATGTAGGTGAGAATATCCAACAAAGTTATACTCAAGCGGGCACTAGTCCTCAAGCTATCGCCCAGGACTTATTTGATAATTGGAAGGCTAGTCCTGGTCACTATGAAAATATGATTGATCCTGGCTTTAATTCTCAAGCTGTAGGACTTGAATTTGTTCAAGATGGGGACTATATCTTAGTTTACTCCGCCCAAATTCTTGGCCAGTAAGGACGATTAAAAAGGCTTTTTCCGGTGAAAAAAGTAGCTTTCCTATATAATAAGGTTTACCAGTAATCATGAAGGAGGCCTTATTATTATGACCCCAGCAGATAAGAAAAAGACTAGTAAAAGCAATAAAAAAGTTGGCAATAAGAAAAGCCATGCAGAAAAAGTAGCCAAGGTCCAAGACCGAGCCTTGGAAGCCATGTTAAAAGAGCCTTTTAAAGAAAAGACGGTGACTGACATTCAAAAAGAAATGAAACGCCAACAGCGTTATGGGCTTAAGGTTTATGTCAGCCAGTGGGGCGACACACTGTCCCAATTAGCTCAGGCGACTAAGAAAGACGTCATGCAATTAATTGATGAGAATGACTTAGAATATGAGGACCGCTTGAATACTGGGACGGTTTTGAAGAACTTATGGTCTGTCAAGGAAGAACCTGACCAGGAAAAGGCAGAAGCTCCAGAAAATAATGAAAAGGGAAGGCCTTCAGAGGAAGAGCCCGCGTCTTCCAAACCCCAAGTGCGCTTGCTCGACCAGGGTGCTCAAACTAAACAGAATTTAGAGCCTAGCAGGGACCAAGAGAATGAAGGGGGTCTAACAATGTCATCCAACCATGCTAAAGAAAGCGAGAAAGACATGAATGATCAGTCATTTTTAGATATCGTCAATAGCGAACGAGACCATTATGGTCTAGTGCCTTTAAAGACAGTGGACCATAACCATGCCTTCTTAATCAGGGCCTTTAGTGACCAATCCCTGATCTATAGTTACCAAGATCCATCTGGGCGCGTGGTGACTGAACTAGCCTTTCTTTTGAAAGGCCAGAATAAGCCACTTACAGAAGAAGAAGTCTTTCACTTATTTTCCAGACAAGCACTCTTTTACCAGCAAATGCTTCAAGGGCTTTACCGCTACCAGGATTTTGACCTAACTTATGATAAGGTCAATAAGACCTGCCAACTTTACTATGTTTTGTTAACTGAGACTCAGACTAATTAAAAAATACAAGCAGCGATTTATTTTGGTGATTAATCGCTGCTTGTTTTTTCGCTTGCTTTGAGAAAGTCAGGCATGGAGAATTCAAATAAATCGGCCATTTCTTTGGCTTCCAGGCGCTTTTGTGTATTTAAGCGGTATTGCCAGACACTGGCCCCGCCCCGAGACCAAATGGCTAGGGCAAAGCGCTCTTTGGCATTGCTAGGCCGGTGAATATTTTTTTGATAGCGGCTCAACCAGTAGTCATAAAAGATATCAGAGACGAAATCAAAAAAGGAATTTTGCCCCCGTTCGTTTAACATGACCTGCATAAAGGTGGCATCTTCTTGGCCCATAAATAGGGAGAGACCATAGAAAATGTACCAAGGGGAATCTTGACTAGTATCTTGGAAGACCTCTTCAGCCTTTTGTCGGTAATACCAATTGGCCAGGTCAAACTTATCCTCAAAGTGACGGTAGAAGGTGGCCCGGGAAATATGAGCCGCTTGGGCAATTTCAATCACGGTGATTTTCTCAAATGGCTTGCTCTTTAATAATTTTTCTAAAGCTAAAAAAATAATGATTTTTGTATTCATTTAATTTATCCCCTTGCGACAAGAAAGGTGAAATATCTCATAATGAGACATTGGTGACTTTGTGATTATTTTCATTTAGTCTATTTTAACATATGATTAGGCTGTAAATAAAAGAAGCGCTAACATTATAAACAATAAAAGACCTCTACCTAGTCTAGGCGGAGGTCTTTTGAATAGACAAGTCTATTGAAATTTTTATGCTAAAAATCAAGAATTCAGCAAATGTTGTAAAAATATTGCCTTAGCAAAACACATTAGTCTTGTTGAGCGGCGTGTTTTCCAGCAAGTCTCCCAAAGGTTTGAGCACGACTGGCAGCTAGTCCTGGTAATCTTTCACTATAGGATCCGCAGAAGAATCCACCAGAGTCATTACCAGCTGCATAGAGGCCAGGGATTGGATCGTAATTTTTATCAATAACCTGCATATTGGTGTTAATTCTTAATCCATCCAAGGTGCAAAGATTTCTACCAGCTAAATAAACGCCATAGTATGGTCCTTGTTTTACAGGGTGAAGTCTCATTTTTTCCTTGCCAAAATCTTCATCGATGCCTTTTTCGCAACATTCATTATAACGTTCAACGGTTTGGATCAGCTTATCTTTTGGCATTTGTAGTTTTTCAGCAAGTTCTTCTAAGCTATCTGCAACTTGAACAAATCCTTTATCGATATACTTTTCAGTGTTTTCGATTAAGGCTTCTTTGCTCAGCATATATCCTGGGAATCCAATACGTGCACAGCCCACCATATGATTTTCTAAAGCGTCATCTCCATAATTAGCGTCAAAGATCATTGCATAGGCATAGTCCGGTTCGTAGGCTGCAGCATTCAAGATATACTCATAAGGAGAGGATTCGTTAGCAAATCTTTCTCCATTTTTGTTTACCTTTAAGAAGGGTTGACTGCCTAACCAGAGCCAATCTCCGAATTCTTCTGACTCTTTATAGACCTTAGTTGCCTCTTCTCCAGGCTTATACATGCCCCTATCAAAGACCAGTTGAGCAGGTTCTTCATCCTTCCAGCCACCAACTTTTATAGCTTCGACAATACCATCACCATTGGCCCTAGGGGAATCATTGGTAACATTTTTCTTAAGAGAGAGGGGATTCCATTTTTCCAAGAGTTCAGTATTGGCAGAATATCCTCCCGTACACAGGATGGTTCCTTTTTTAGCATTGATTTTGAGGTAAATCTCATTTTCAAGGTCGTAAGCGATGATTCCAGTAACTTTTCCGCTTTCTTTATTGATAGATTTCATAGCTAACTTGAAATGAATATCAACGCCGAGGTCTTTTAATTTTTCGATGAAAAATGGAGTATAGGGAGATAGTTTTCCCTTGTTATTATCAAGCTCTGGATCATTTTGAGTTGGCCAAGCTTGGTAGCGTAAATTTCTATTAAAAGCATCGGGTTCCGACCGCCAGCTCAGTCCATTGGGCTTTAAGACTTGCTCTTCTGTCCAGTCTACAGTTTCAGCAGAGTGATTGGCCCAGGTATAAATGAGTTTTTGATCCACTCGGCCTTGAGCAAAAGCAGTCATGTAATTGACTAAATCATGTTTATCAATATAATTACCAGCTCTTTTTTGCGATTTGGAACCAACAGCCGCAACTGATAAGCGTAACATATTCTCGTTTTCTTCTTTTTCAATCAGAATTGTTTTGCTACCTGCTTCAGCAGCCGCAGCTGCTGCCTGCATACCTGCATTACCAGCTCCTACAACCAACACGTCACAATCTAACTCTTTAGTAATTTTCAAGTTAGCATCCATGTTAAATCCTCCCGATCTATTCGAATTTTTCATTATGTTGTCTACAAAACTTATGATAATAGAAATTAGAATAAGAAAAAGATTCATAATTCTGAAAGTGTCTAATATTAAGACAAAAGCTGAATAATGTCTCATAGGGACTGCGTACTACTTCAGTTGGCCTTTTTGTGCTATTCTAAATGCAGATAAATGACCTAGTCGAGAGGAAAGGGTGGATATTTTGCGTTATCCCTTTAATGAAATTTGTAATTTTCGTGATATTGGTGGCTGTTATAAGGAGTCGGGCCAATGGCTTCCCCGGGGCAAGTATTTCCGATCGTCCATGCTCTTTGGCATTGATGAGGCTGACCTAGACAGGTTAAAAGACTTAAATGTTCAAGCCATTATTGACTTACGGGCCCCCAAGGAAACTGAAAAACAGCCTAATCCCTATCGAAATCTTCT